>JAFGDZ010000017.1 GCA_016931855.1 Bacteroidales bacterium | reverse complement strand
TAGGAAGAGCCGTATGACGGGAGACTGTCACGTACGGTTCTGTGAGAGGTTTAGGGGTGAGACTCCCCTTTACCTACTCGACTTTAAAATCTAGCATTATAAATGTTTTCTAAAATCTGTATATGGTTGTCAAATACGATACTATGTAATGGAAGTTGATTTATAAAGTCAAAAAACAATTTATTACAAAACTCTTCATCACTTAAGTTAATACCATTTGGGACAATAGAAACTGAACAAGTATTTTCTAAAGTTTCTATATAATCTCTTATTAAGTACTTGTTCATAATATTGTTTAATGTGTTTCTATTCTGAGTTCCATCTCTTAACACATCACTTAGCATAGTAGTTGATAATTCTGGTCTGTTTCTTTTTTGTGTTTCAAATTGTTGTTCAATTCTTTGATATCTGTTGGAAGTTATATTACTTAAATCTCTTAAGAATTGGTCTAGTATGGATTCTGAGTTACTTTCAATATAAGTAATTTCTGATGAGGTGAGAAACGCTAAATAAGAATGCAACTTGTTTAAATCACTGAATAGTGTTGACTCTATGCAATATCCGTTATGGCAAAATGCCTTTGAAGACCTTCCGAGTCTTTGCATTAAAGCATTGTTTAAGGAAGAACTATTTGTGATTGAAGTAAAGTCTTTATCAGTAACTACAATGTATTTTTTGTCATTAAATAACTGGCAAAGTGTTCTTCTATTATAGTCGAGTTTTGTTATTAAATTATCTTTACCTCTAATTTGAAAGAAAAAACAGGTGTC
The DNA here is from genome assembly GCA_016931855.1 of Bacteroidales bacterium. Classification (GTDB taxonomy): domain Bacteria; phylum Bacteroidota; class Bacteroidia; order Bacteroidales; family Tenuifilaceae; genus UBA5206. The sequence goes on along the minus strand of JAFGDZ010000017.1, from coordinate 41,844 downwards.
AAGACTATCAGGATTTTTAACAACTCCAATTTCATTTAATTTAATAAGTAATTGTTGAATATACTTTTTGTCATCATTACCTTCGACAAATACTATGTTGTCAGAACTATTTAGCCTTTCCAAAGTTAAGATTGGACTGCCGAAATCTTTTTTTATTAAATCAGCATCTTCAAGAGGCTTTAAAACCTTTGTGTTTTTGGCATCTTGATTTAAATAGAATAGTTCACCATCTGATGTTTCGTTAACAAACCCATCGTTGTGTGATATGATAAAAGTTTGGTTGTCTATTAGAGACTTCAGACTTGTCATTAATTTTTTTTGTAATGATAAGTGAATATGGCTATCAGGTTCATCAATTAATAGAATGTTCAATTTAGATGCGAGGTAGTCAACTGTTGCAAAGATTTCGGTGATTTGTATTAAACCGCTACCTTGAAGATGAATGTCTAATGAGCATCCACCGTTTTGTACTTGCAAATTGATAAACTCATCCTTGTCTTTTCTATTCCGATTAGTTATATCAAATTTGATAGATTGACCAATAACCTCAGAAACTTGATTTTCAAGTTTTGATAGATTGCTATGCAAAAGAATTTTACTCCTTAATACTTCTTGAGATTTACCCCTCAGGATTTTTTTCCTAATTTGCCCTTCATTCATAAAGGGTTCTTGTGCTAATACACGAGAAACGGGATTTGTTTGATAGAGAAAAATTGCATCATCAAGTTTTATTTGCTTGGACTTTAAGTGGGATGCAAAACGAATAAAATTATTATTAATATTTTTTATAACCCTTAAGTATGCATTAGAAATTGATTGTGGGCGGTTCACTTTAAACTGTAGGTCGAAAACAATTCCATTTCCAACACTGTCAATATCTTTAATTGTTAACCCAATAATTGCTTCATTTGGTGAAGATTTAAATAAATCAGTATCCTTTGATAATCTTAAAAAGTCTAGATTTTTATATGCGAGATATAAATTGTTCCCTTGATAGAAGTCTGTTCTATTTGGTCTAATATACAACTGATAACATCTATACCAAGTCTGTAACGCTTCAAATATAGTCGTTTTGCCTTGGTTGTTTTCTCCAATTATTACATTGAAATTCTCATTTGGATGAATCTCTAATTGTTGAATGCATTTGAAATTCTTTATAAGAATCTTTGAAATATACATTTTGTTATTTTTTAAATTGTAATGAGTTTTAATTTTATGTACAGTTATTTAATGGAATACGAATTTATATTTTCATCAGATTTATCTTTCTTTTGTTAGCATAGTTTGTTAAACGAAATTGTCAAAATGGCACACAACGGTCGGTGGTTTGGGCTGCTGGGGAGTTAAACCCCAGCGGCGTCATCCCACGTTAAAAACATTCTAAATTACTAAAAACTTTCGTATCTGCATCATCAGCCCTAGTAGGCTAAACCACCTGTTAGCTGCTGGGCATTTTTTCTACCAATTAGCTTCTTCTGTCTTTCCATTTAGAAAATTTAAATAATCGGTAATTTGAGCATTAAAATATGTTTCAATATCTATCTTGGCTTGCTCTCTTTTTAAGTCGCCTTTCTTATTGTATATTGCCCAATCTAAGCCGCCACCAGTAAAGTACAAAATCATATTATTTTGCGTATGATTCATATTTAATTCAATAATTTCATACTTTATTTTACCTTCTTTAAAGTTTAATTCAGTAGTGTATTTTGCTGAAAAGAATTGCTTTATACCACCATTTTTAATAAATAAAATGCTTGGATTGTAAGTTTCAAATTTCAAGTATTCATTAACTGTTTTTCCTTTTATAACTTCTTCTGGGTTCTTGTAATTCTTATTGATATATTTTATTGTCTTTTCGTAAAGTTGTTGTGCTGTCATTTCTGGAAGGTTCAATACAATGAAGTTCTTTTCATTGTCTTCTGCATTTTTCAATCCATTTGGTGTAACTGCTAATTTCTGCCCGTAAGTTGTTATACTTATTGACGCAAATAAAATAAACATTAATCTTTTCATGATGGGTTTGTTTTAAGTTAATAATTATCATTCTTGAGTGCCTTGCAGCTAACTTACTTATCTATACACCTAAGGTGTATTAATCATACCAAATATAGTATGTATTGTACACCAAAGGTACACAATATCGAAAAAAAATATTTTTTTACAAATCATCAAATGGAGATTTGATTTTCTGGGTGCTTGGGATTGATTCGTGTGTGTATGTTTCTGTGGTTTTGGAACTATCATTCCATATATCTCTTGCCTCCAGTGTAAATTGGTGCTACGCCCGTTTGGTCAACCCTCCAAAGCCCTGCATTACAACGTTTGGTTGTTGGGATATTCTTGAAGTTTAGGCTAGCGTATCTCTACTAGTTTGCTCTCTACCTGTTTCCGCTTTGCTCCGTAAAGTATTGCAGCGCAATATGGGCGTAGCAGTGGCATTGCGATGGCTTTAGGGTGCCTGTGTGGAAGTACGGCATGCTGCCCTGCTTGCGTATTTCCTGCTCCGATTTTTGGAATCCAACATTGTATGCTGCAGCCAAAAGCCAGGTGCTGCTGGCGGTATCGGCGTTAAACCTTGCCTGCATCACTTTAATAAAAGCTGCTAGGTACTTTAGCTGCCCGCTAACGGATTCCAGCCGCTTAACTCGTTCCAAGCGGGCAGTTGCACTGGGTGCGGTGTCGAATTTCCCAAAGGGTAGCGGACTATTGCTGGTATTTACTAGCTGGTTCCAGACAAGCTCTAGCTCCTCGGCAAAGGAGGGTTTCATTTGGAACTGCCCAACGGAGAAGTTGGCGTACTCCTTCCCGTACTGAATGTAGAGAACCTTTAGCGCCCTAACTTCAATGGCATCCTTTAGGGCGGAGTATCGCATAACCTCGGGGAAAACAACCGCTTTGGCAACGCATGGGTTTATGCCGTAGCGGGCTAGGGTATCGGTAATCCAAGGGGCATTGTTGAAAAAAGCCACGGCATTGCCGTAGCTCTCTGGGTAAACTATTCTGTAATCCTGTGCTTTGGTGGCAAGTGCAATAAAGATGCTACAAATCGCGAGAGTAAAGCACCAGATTCTTTTCGTTTTCAAGGGTGATGATTTTTAGCGTTGTTTTACCATTCTTTACTATTGGGATAATGTGCACAGGGCTTGGAATGGTCGATTTATCGGGGAATACAATCTTTTCGTAGGAGCTAATGGCAACGCGTTTGCCATCGGGGCTAAACCACAAGTCGCAGGTGCTGGCCATTTCGGGGAAGGTCATAAGGGGCTGCCCGTTTAGGTAAAGCTTGCCCTGGGCGCGCATAAACCAGTTGCTGCCCGATGTTTTGGTAAACCATATATCGCGGTCGGTTACCTTATCCTGACTAAATGGCCCAAAGCTCTCGCCCGTTGATGTGTTTATGCGGAACTGCATTAGCTCCTCGTAGGAGTATGCGCTGGCATCAAAATCCTCGGCGTTAAAGTTTATGGTTGTAGTGATTATGGCAAATGTACCATCGGGGCTAATCTTTAGGTTTTGCGGTGCACCCTTAAGCAGCGTTGTTTTTCCTGTTACCGATGAGAATAGCAGGAACCTATTCTGCTGATCCATTGCAACGGCAAAAAAGTTCTTGGTTTCGTGCGAGAACTGAATATCCATAATTCCAAGGTATGGCCCGTAGGTTTTGCCCTTTACGTTTAGCGCAACAAAGCCCTCATCGGTTTGGGTAACGGTTTGGTTGTATAAATCCTCATCGTTGGTGTTGTTCCCCTCAAATATGGCGCAGCTGTAGTAGTCGTTACCGCAGGTTCTATTCATATCCTCGGGCAGCTCATCAAAAGGCCCTTTCTTAACGCCGTTGTCAATTACATAGAACTTATCGTTTTGCTTGGTAACAAGGTAAATCTCGTTGGCATTGGCAGTGAGGTTAATGCAGCTCTCGCTGTAAACAATGTACTCATCGGGCTCCAAGGTGTAAATAGCCTTGCCAGTGGGTTGCTGGGCAACAAGGGTATTGGTTGCAGCTATTCCTATTAGGATTAGCAGGGCTGATAGGCATTTTGTTCTCATTTGGTTAGTGTTTGGGATTTTGGGTAGATAAATTTAAGCGATTTTATAAAATGCGCGTATTTTATTGATAGGAATATGATTGCCGTTTGCCTAATAAAAAAGGAGCGGGAATGTCCGCTCCTTTGCTAATTATCCTAATAATGGCTATTTACCCAATCGCCTTTTGGTGTACCACCAAAAAATTACACCCGATACCACTGCTGCTGTAATGCCAATGGGGTATCCAATGGCCTGCGAAAGTTGAAATCCTTCGGGCGCAATAAGGATGTAGTTGGTAATTACGGCAGTCATAAAAATAGCGGGGATTAGCGTTATCCAGTAAAGCGTCTTCTCCGATATTAGGTAAACCGATATGGCCCAAAGCACAACAGTAGCAAGTGTTTGGTTGCTCCAAGCCATATATCGCCAAATAATTTCAAAGTTGATTTGGGTTAGCGTAAAACCAATGGCAAATAGGGGCAGGCTCACAGCCAAGCGGTTCCATATTTTGGCCTGCTTAAAGTTTAGGAAATCGGCAACAATAAGCCTAGCACTTCTAAAGGCAGTATCGCCCGATGTTATTGGAGCGGCCACAACGCCCAGAATGGCCAGTAGTCCTCCCAGTTTCCCCAGCGTTGTATCCGATATGGTTTTAACCGCCCATGCAGCATCATTGTTATGCTGGGCAAGGGCGCTGTTAAGCTCGGGTACGCCGCCAAAGAAGCTCATGGCCACAGCGGCCCATATTAGGGCAACTAAACCCTCGGCAACCATTGCCCCATAGAATACGCGGCGGCCAAGCATCTCATTCTTTAGGCATCGCGCCATAAGCGGCGATTGCGTGGAGTGAAACCCCGATATGGCACCGCACGCAATGGTTACAAATAGCAAGGGGAATATGGGGAACTTATCGGCGTTGGCTTTCATGTTATGCAGGTTTGCAGGAACCAGCTCAGGTATGGGGTAGCCATTGTACACCATGGATATGCCAATGCCCAAAGCCATAAATAGCAGCGCAAGCCCAAAAATGGGGTAGATACGGCCAATTAGCTTATCAATGGGCAGCAGCGTAGCCAACACGTAGTAGGCAAAAACAATCCACACCCAAAATGTTTTTGATAGCGATTCGGGAGTAAGGCTGGCTAGTATTCCCGCAGGCCCAACAATAAAAACGGCGCCAACAAGAATCATTAGCAGAACGGTAAACACACGCATAAACTGCCTAAAGCCGTTGCCCATGTACTTGCCCACAATCTCGGGGATGCTAAGGCCTCCGTGGCTTATGGATAGCATGCCCGAGAAGTAATCGTGAACGGCGCCTGCAAAAATGCACCCAAGCACAATCCACAGGAATGCAACTGGGCCATACGTTGCACCCAGTATGGCTCCGAATATTGGCCCAAGCCCAGCAATGTTTAAAAACTGTATCAGGAATATTTTCCACCAGGGTAGCGGAACGTAGTCAACTCCATCCTGCATGGTTATGGCGGGCGTTGCCCGTTTGGGATCGGCACCAAAAACCTTCTCCACAAACTTACCATAGATAAGGTAGCCCAGAATAAGAATGGCAATGCTTATAATGAATGTTATCATAGCAAATAGGTTTGAGCCATAAAAATAGGAAATAATGGGTGTCGATGTTCTCTTTCCTTCTGGTATCTCAGGCTGGAATACTTTGGTAAAAATAGAGGTGCTTAGTGTGGCGATAGATTATTACTCCGAAAAAAAAAAGTGCCATTTACTAATGGCATTCACATAAATAGTAAGAATTGAGCATCCCTTTTCTTTTGTGCTGATTTACAGTTCTGTGCGACTTGTTGCTTATACTGCGTTCTAAAACTGTTTAGTATTGATGTTATAAAAGAGTACGTTAATCAAAAGGCAAGTGATATCAATCATTAAACCTTGAAATGGCTAATGCGTAACCCTATATTGAACAGTCGTTCAAATTTTGTTTTTTCGAATAATGATCAAATAGAAAATAAATACTACCACTATGAATTGGATAAACAACCTAAAAATTGGCGTTAAGCTTAACCTGTTAATGGGCGGTTTTGTAATCTTTGGTTTTGTTGTGTTTGGAGTATATTTCAGCCAAGTTCTGCAACAGCAAATACTTGAGAGTGCCGATGCTAATATGCGAGAACAGGTTAAGGATTTAACCGAGCTATTATCTATAGAGCAAAAGGCAAGTAGCGAGAAGTTGGTATTGGCAATGGCCGTAGCCAAGCAGCAGTTCCAGTTGCAGGGTCAGCTACGTGAGGATAAAACTCAGGAGATAGCCTATAATGCCACAAATCAGGAAACGGGAGCCAATGTAAACGTGAGGGTGCCTAAATGGTACTTTGGGAGTAATGCTATTCACGGGAGCAGCGTTTTTGTTGATGCGGTTAGTGCGCAATCGGTAAAAACGGTAACCGTTTTTCAAAAAATCCCAGATGGTTATTTGCGTATCGCTACCAATATTACTCAAAGTGATGGAACTCGTGCTGTAGGAACGTTTATCCCGTCATCAAGTCCTGTTGCACAGGCAATAGATAAGGGACAGCAGTACCGGGGGCGCGCAAATGTACTTGGCGACTGGTACACCGCTGCTTACGACCCAATACTTATAGGAGGTGAGGTAAAGGGGATGCTCTATGTTGGAATTCCCGAGACGGACTTGAATACTGTTAGAGCATTCTTTAATCGGAAAAAGTACTTTGATAATGGATACCCGTTCATAGTAAATAAGGAAGGTGTAATTATAGTTCATCCAAATAGTGTGGGAGGAGATATTAGTAACGAAACATTCTTCCAAACTATGAAATCTAATATGAATGGGCAGATCACAAGAGATGCTTACATATGGCAAGGCGATAAAAAGGTGCAGTACTTTAAGTACTATGAGCCAATGGAGCTGTTTGTTTCGCTTGGCTTTTATGAGAACGATATGAATAAAACGTTGCGCGAGGTTAGGTTAGGTGTAATAGTTGCAACCATTCTTGCAGTGTTTATTATTTTCTTGCTGATAAGGTTGGTGTCCCGCTCGGTGGTAATTGCTCTTCGTAAAGGGGTTGATTTTGCCAAAACGGTTGCTGCGGGTGATTTAACGGCTACCGTTGATGTTTACCAAAAGGACGAAATAGGAGAGCTTGCCCAAGCGCTGCGCGAGATGGTTGCTAAGCTAAAGGATATTGTTGAGAATATAATGACGGGCGCCGATAGCATTTCCATTGCAGGCATGGAGGTTAGCTCCGCATCGCAGCAGCTATCGCAGGGCGCAAGCGAGCAGGCCTCGGCGGCCGAAGAGGTATCCAGCTCCATGGAGGAGATGGTGGCCAACATTGAGCAGAACACAGAGAACTCTCGTGTAGCCGAAAAGATATCCATAAACGTATCGGAGGTGGTTACAAAGGTTGGGCAGGCTGCTGGCGAGAGCTTAGAGTCTATTAGGAATATTGCCGATAAGATATCCATTATTAACGATATTGCTTTTCAAACCAATATTCTTGCCCTTAACGCAGCGGTAGAGGCCGCTAGGGCAGGGGAGCATGGACGTGGCTTTGCAGTGGTTGCTGCCGAAGTGCGTAAGCTTGCCGAGCGTAGCAAAGTGGCTGCCGATGAAATTGTATCCCTTGCATCAAAAAGCGTTAAAGTTACCGATGAGGCAGGTGGTTTAATGGCCAAGCTAATACCCGAAATTGAGCGAACATCTAAGCTGGTTCAGGAAATTGCTGCCGCAAGCACAGAGCAGAATTCTGGTGCCGACCAAATTAACAGCGCAATTCAGCAGCTTAATCAGGTTACCCAGCAGAATGCGGCATCCAGCGAGGAGCTGGCTACAAGTTCAGAGGAGCTTAGCAGCCAGGCCGACCAGCTTAAGGAGGCCATTCAGTACTTTAAGGTTGACTCAGTTAAGGATATTGTTAAAAAGTTAGGGCAATCAAAGGGATCCAATCTGGCGATGTTCGATTCGCAACCAAAGCAAAAAAGCCAGCCAGTGGCTCCGCAACCAAAGCCTCAGGTAAAACCTCAGCCAAAAGTTGCAAAGCCTGCAAGTCCAGCCCCTGAGAAAAAAACAGCTCCAACAAAGGGAATAAACCTAAAGGGATTCGATACCACAAAGGGTGACGATGGTTACGAGCGCTTTTAACCGTTACCTGTAAATACGCTGCCTATTTAACGCCCGCTGATACTCGCGGGCGTTTTTGTTGTGCTCGGCCAAGGTGCGAGCAAACGCGTGGTACCCAGAAAAATCGGCCTTGGCGCAAAAGTATAGGTAGCTGTGCTGCTCGTAGTTTAAAACGGCATCGATGGCCGATATTGATGGGGAGTTAATTGGCCCAGGAGGAATTCCCCTGTTCTTGTACGTGTTGTATGGCGAATCAACATTGAGGTGCTTGGTAAGGATGCGGCGTAAGCCAAAATCGCCAACGGCAAACTTAATGGTTGGGTCGGCTTGCAAGGGAATGCCCTTGCGTATGCGGTTTATGTAAACACCAGCAATTCTGGGGCGTTCATTCTTTTTCACGGACTCCTCCTCAACTATTGAGGCTAGCGTTATCACTTCCTCCTTGCTCAGGTTAAGGGCAGCGGCCTTTTCAAGGCGCTCATCGTTCCAAAAGCGTTGGTACTCCTTGTGCATCCTCTCAACCAGCTCCTCGGCCGAGGTTGTCCAGAAAAATTCGTAGGTGTTTGGGGTAAAAATGGCAATGAGTGTTTCTGGTGCTAGGTTGTACTTTGCGGCAGTGCCAGGGTTGCGGAATAGGGTGATTATGGATAGCGAGTCGGCCTCAATTTGCCCTCCAATTTTGCCTGCTATCTGCTCTGGCGTTCTTACATTGTTAAAGGTTACCTTAACTGGCGTTTGTAAACCGGCGCGCAGCATGTTTATGAGCTTGCGGTTGCTCATCCCCTTGGTTATTTTGTAGCAACCGGGCTTAACGCTATGCGGATAGCCCATGCGCGATGCGGTTCGCTTAAATGAGCTGGTATCAATAAGTATATCCTCATCCTTAAGTATGCTAAGAACGTAGCTGTACGTAGAGCCTGTTGGGATGTAAATTAGCTTTCCCTTGCTGCTCTCCACCTTAACGTTGGGAGCCATTATGCTGTGGTACGAGCGGTAAAAAAAGTATAGCCCTATAATGGCAAGTGCAAACAGCACAATAAATACCTTACTGTTTGAGCTAATCTTAATAGATTTCTGGGTCATTGTTCCATGGTTTTGGGATGCCAAATATAAGAAAAACTGATAAGTTGATTTTTAGTGCGGCTAACGATATATGGTGGCTTAAAGCTTTTTCCTCATGGATTTTTACTGCTAAACGTAGAATTGGCGCAATGCGAATGTTTCTGTCAATTATTGATGATATTTGATAAAAGTGTTGAATGGTTATAATAATTTGATAGCAAAATGCCGTAATTGTCAATATATGCGTATTTTTGACAAAAAAGGAAAATGAATGTCAAATCTAACCGAACCATACGATAGGAATAAACCCTATAATAGTTTGCCACTTCTTCCGCCAGATGACGACAAGGTTGAGACGAAAGATGTTTTTATCGCTTTAAACAATGCAAACAAAGCCCTTGCTGAGTTAAAAGGGATTGCAAAAAAACTACCAAATCAGTCAATGCTAGTGAATACCATTGCGCTTAGAGAGGCAAAAGCAAGTACAGAGATTGAAAACATATTCACAACTGACGACGAACTTTATAAGGCGCTCACAATTAGCGAATACGGACTAAAAGGAAATGCAAAGGAAGTTTTAAGATATAGACAAGCGCTTTGGAAAGGATATCATGATATTGCAAAAAATCAGACGTTAACAATTGAAACTCTTATAGATATTTATCAGGAAATAAAGCAGGTTAATGATGGTATTAGACCCCCACAAACTGAAACTGTGATATTTAAACGAGGTAGTGGGTTGTTGTCGGGCGAAGTGGTTTATACCCCACCAAGAGGAACTCAAATCATAGAACAGAAGTTAAGTAATCTAATGGAATACATTAATAATGATTCAAAATACCCCTATGACCCATTACTGAAAATTGCAATTTCACATTATCAATTTGAAGCCATTCACCCATTTAGAGACGGGAACGGAAGAGCTGGAAGAATTTTAAGTATTCTGCTAATGATTCAAAAGCAACTATTAGATGTTCCAATCCTCTATTTAAGTGCATTTATTATTAGAGAAAAGGATGAATACTATGAACTCTTAAAAAATGTAACAACCCTTGGAAAATGGAGACCGTGGATAATTTATATTCTTAGAGCAATTGAGGAAACATCAAAATATACAATTAGCAAGATTGAAGAAATTGATAGGTTGTTTTCAAGAACTACTGAAATAGTTAATGAAAAGTACCCATCGATAAGAAAAGAATTCATCGAGAAACTTTTTGAACAGCCTTACATAAGCCCGAAGAAATTGTTAGACAAAAATGCAAAGAGTCTGAATACAGTCAAGAAATATCTTAAGCAACTTGAAGAAATAGGGCTTTTAGTTCCAGAAAAGATTGGGAAGGAGATAGTTTATTTGAATATTGACCTATTTAATATTTTATCCGAATCCTAAAAAGGACTATCACAGCATAGGATGTTGTCAATGCAGACTAATTGGATTCTCGCTTCCTACTTTTTTCGCCTCCAGTTGTTGTAGCATAAAAAAATCCCCAATCACAAGGTGAAAGGGGATGTTATGCTAATGTGCGTGCAGCGGTTACTGCTACAACAATCTACTTAAGGTTTACCACTGTTTTGGCAATTTGCTCCAGCGCATAGGTTAAATCCGCGTCGGATGCTGCGTAGGAGAAGCGAATGCACTCTGGTGCACCAAAGGCGTTACCAGACACAATGGCAACATGCGCTTTGTTTAGGATGTACATGGCAAAATCGTCGGCATTGTTAATGGTTATCTCGCCATCGGACTTGCCAAAGAAGTAGCTAATGTCGGGGAAAATGTAGAATGCTCCCTGCGGAACGTTGGTTTTAAAGCCCTTGATTTTAGAAAGGCCATCAATCATTAGGTCGCGGCGCTTTAAAAAGGCCTTGCACATAAGTGCAGGGTAGCTTCCATCGGAGTTAATGGCAACGGTAGCCGCTTTTTGGGCAATGGAGTTTGGTCCCGAGGTGGTTTGGCCTTGTAGCTTTGAGCAAGCCTTAGCAATCCAGGTTGGTCCAGCCATGTAGCCAATGCGCCAGCCAGTCATGGCGTAACCTTTGGAAACCCCGTTTATGATGATAACTCTATCGGCAACGCTCTTAAACTGAACAAAGCTCTCATGCTTACCAACAAAGTTTATGTGCTCGTAAATCTCGTCGGAAATAACGTAAAGGTTTGGATGTTGGGCTACAACATCGGCAATGGCAGCCAGCTCATCCTTGGTGTAGATACTACCCGTTGGGTTGGATGGCGAGCACATAATAAGCAGCTTGGTGCGTGGGGTAATGGCATCGGCAAGTTGCTTTGGGGTAACCTTAAAATCGTCGTCTATTGATGTGGGGATAATCACATTTTTACCCTCGGCAAGCTTAACCAGCTCCGAGTAGCTAACCCAGTATGGAGCAGGAATAATAACCTCATCGTCCTTATTTATAAGGGAAAGAATTACGTTTGATAGGGTTTGCTTAGCACCGTTAGATACCACAATTTGCTCTGGCGCATAGGTTAGCCCATTCTCGCGCTTAAGCTTGTTGCTTATAGCCTCTAGTAAATCCGGAAAACCTGCAACGGGAGAGTAGAATGTTATATTCTCGTTTATTGCTTTAAACGCCGCGTCCTTTACAAAATCGGGGGTATGAAAATCGGGTTCTCCAACGCTTAGGTCTATAACCTTAACGCCTTGCTTTTTAAACTCTTTGCTCTTTTGAGACATGGCTAGCGTTTGCGATATTGCCAACGAAGCCACACGGGCAGATACTTTATCCATGACCAATTCTGTTAGTATTTTGTTGTAGTAATTAATCTTTTTGTACTTTTAAAACATCAAAAATACATTTTATTGTATTCCGTTTATAGCATTTGCACCTTTACCCTCAAAATGTTTTTGAACATGGTTACTAATTTACTATCAATAGTTTTGCCCTCATTATTCGTTTTTTTGGCAGGATACGCTGCGGTTTACAGCCTGCTAAAGAATGATGCTGAGCGTCGCCGAAACGAGAATGCAATGGCCAACCAAAAGATTACAACGCCCATTAGGCTACAAGCCTATGAGCGGTTGGTGCTTTACCTTGAGCGCATTTCGCCCGAGTCGTTGGTTGTGAGGGTAAACCAGCCTGGGCTAAACGTTAAGCGCTTGCAGGCGGCAATGCTATCGGCCATTAGGGTCGAGTGGGAGCATAACCTTTCGCAGCAGCTTTACGTTAGCAAAGAGACTTGGAGCTTGGTGCGTAACGCCAAGGGGAATGTGCTTAAGCTTATTAGCGTTTGTGCCGATAAGGTTGACCCCGAGGATGATGGAATGCTCCTTGCCCAAAAGATACTAGAGGTTCTTGTGGAACTTGATGAGCACCCAACAACCGCTGCTATCGATTTTATGAAGAAGGAAGTAGCCGAGTTGTTTTAGTTGATACGTTAAGCGTGAAACGGTTAAGATATTTACCTTGAACTTAATCCTTTTAACCTTTAACTTTTAACCTTTAACTTTTTAAATATCATGGACGTAAACGAGAAAGTAATTAAGGCTATTGCCGAAGCTGGAGAGCCAATGAAGGCAGGGGATATTGCTACTGCCATAGGTATAGATAAGAAAGAGGTTGACAAGGCCATTAAGAAGCTTGTTGCCGAGTCAAAGCTACACTCTCCAAAGCGCTGCTTTTACGACGTGCAGAAGTAAGCGTTGCTGCATGTTATAAAGTAAAAAGGGTGTCCTAACGGTAAAGGGCACCCTTTTTTATACTGGTGAATTTAAGTTGCATTTGAGTCTAGAGTTCACGCTAAATAATATCAATAGTACGGAATCAATGCAAAATTTGACATAATAGAGAATAAATTTATAAAAATTTATTCAATTGATATTTAGTGTTATAAGGCATTGAACGCAAAAAAACTCAAAAATTCTTCAAAAAAACTTGTCACGTTTTAGGGTTTTAAGACATATAGTATAGAAGGGCATCAAGCTCTACATAAACTATGTGTAATTATTAATCTTTAAAACCTATGAATTTATTAAAAGCAAAGCAACAACTAGAAGCTATACACAAGCAAATAATTTATGAAAGAACTGGCACTCCAGAAAAATTAGCAAAATCACTAAGGGTTACCCCCCGAACCCTACGCAGCTACCTGAAGCAAATGCGTGCCCTTGGAGCACAAGTTGAGTATTCCCGTACACGCCAAACCTACTACTATACCCAACCTGTTGAGCTTAGGTTCGAGTTCGAGCCTATTAAAGGTTAGTTCCATTTGTGTAGTAAAGAGGAAAAACGCAACTGATAGAAGGCATGTAAGTATCATATATTAAATCACATAGAGTCGCTATGATATGAAAAGGTAGAAAAATTTGCAATTCTTTTCACTTAAAGGTAATCTTGTATAAATAGTTGATATTGTTATACATATCTTCTTTATTTGATTGCTGTGTGTTATATAACATACTGTAGTGTGTTTACGGAAATGTGCTTTCCGCAGAGCGACCTATCTTTGTTAAGCAACCCTTATCTGTGAAGGCGCCAAGGATATGGTAATGCTTGAAACAAAAATTTTAACAAACTAAAAAACAATTAAAATGAAGAAGTTAATTTTTAGCCTAATAGCAGGCGTAGCACTGATTGCTGGAACTAGCGTTCAAATCCAAGCATGTAACGGAACTGCATCGGTTTGTAAAAGTCAAAAAGAAAAAGTTGCTGCAGATATTGCAGCTAATTGTGGCGGAGAAGGTACGTTAACTATTATATGGTTAGATTGCTAGTGTAAACACAAGGTAGGGGGAAGCCCCTGCCTTGTACAATTATCAAATCATTGTGAAATAGTATTATGAAACACCCATGATGGTGCCAAGCACAACCGAGCGTTTTTTGCGAACTCACCAGAGGTACACACCAAAGAACAAAATATGGGTGTTCCACCCGAACGTTAAAGCGCGTTAAAAGTGAGGTTTTAACTTACCGTAGATTAATAATATAAGAATTTTTGTACAGATGAAAAAAAATGTAATTTTTTTGATGGTTTCCATTTTGTTCTTTCTTACAAGTTGTGTGGGGAGTTCTGATAGAAACAGTACCCGAGAGTTAAGTTATAGTTGGTCAACTCTTCGGCTGAGTACAAAAGGTAATAGCTTAGGAGCAAGTAATAGGGCAATCCTCTATTTGGATGATTCAACAGAGTATTACTCAATATATAATGAAGTAAATTCTACCCTGCTACTTTTTAACCTTGATTCAAACAGATTTGAAAGCAGGGTGAGTTTTTTCTCCTCCGGATCTAATAAGGTTGATTTTCTAAGTGAGTATGGAATTTTTGATGATATTATTTGGAATATGTCGTCAGAAGGTCTGTGTAAAATAAATTTTAGGGGAGAGATTGAATCTTGTTATCAGCCTCAAGATTTGTGTAGCTCAGTTAGTTCTTTAATCCGTTTTCAGCCTAAAGGGGTGGTGTTTGGGAATAATATTCGAATGTATAGTATAAACAGGGACGATCCTCGTTTAGTATTAAGAACATTTAATTACGATAACACAACAAGCTCGTTCTACAGTAACCCTGTATTTATTGACTACAACTTACGTACAGGGAACGGAATATGTCATTCTGTGAAATATCCCGATGAGTTAAATAGTAATTATTATGCTTCGTTGGAGCTCCCAAATATAATTGTTAAGGGCGATTCCATAATATATAACTTTCCGTTTGTAGCATCTGTTTTTATTTATAGTAAAAAGAATAAAACGACAGTACGTAAGGATTTTAATGCAAAATATATTGAGCAGGTTATACCAGGGAAGGATATAGCATTGCGTGGTGATGTAAACACAATATTTTCTTTTATGGATTGTGAGATGTACCACCAAATAGACTATGACCCTTATCGTAACCTCTTTTATATGGTGTATTCACAAGCCAAACAGGACGATTCCCCTAAAAATCGCTATCTCATTGTGTTTAACCCTCAGTTAGAAAAAATTGGAGAGTTGGAATTGGAGCAAAGCATGTCTCCCGAGTATGCTATCTCCCAGAAAGGTCTTCTATTCCGCAATGTTAAGGAAGAGTCTTTCGATACTCTAACCCTACACGTGCTAAGTGTGGAAGTTGAGTAAACTTGATATGCATGTTTTTATGATAATAGCATGTTTTTTTAATAACTGTGTTAAAACTTTGTAGTTGCAGTTTTTTATAGATTCATTAAAGGGATGCACTAAATGAATTGTTTACTCTATCCTGACTAAAGAACAATTAAAATGAAGAAACTAATTTTTAGCCTAATAGCAGGCGTAGCACTGATTGCTGGAACTAGCGTTCAAACCCAAGCATGTAGTGGAACAGTAACAGTTTGTGACAGCCAATGGGACAAGTTTGTTGATGATTTTGAGAAAAATTGTGATGTTCATGATACTGTTATGGTGGACGTTATAGAGGGCTGCTAGCTCTTTAATTTCAACTCTAAAGTAGCGTAGGTTAAGTGTTAACAGCATTCCTGCTGCTACAAGAAGAGGAAATGGTCGTATGTTTAGAGTGCTGTGAAATCCTTTCACAGCACTTAAATGTTGAATTTTTTATTGATTGTATTTGCACAAAAACTATTTAATATGCTAGTTATGAACAAAAAAGAAAAATTAACTTCTTTTGGTTTTATGCTGATGCTTGTGGCAGTGGTATTTTACTATGGTTGCGGTAATTCAGAATCTAATGATGGGAGCAAAAAAACAGTAGCTTTCTCTTGGGATACTCTGAGTATAAATACCAAAAAGAACCCTTTGGGCATGTCCGATCATCCCGTAATTTTTAACGAAAATGGTGAGGAGTTTTATGCAAATTACAATAATTTTACAAACAGCCTTGTTGTATATAGTATTGACAAGGAGCGCTTTGATAGAAAGGTGACTTTTTTTAGCACAGGAGCAAATAAGATTGACGGGCTTGTTGATTATGTTGTGTGGGACAGTACGGTTTTGAGTTTAGATTTAACTAAAATCAATGTAATCAATTTTTCAGGAGAAGTAGCGCAAACCTTTGAGCTAATAGATTTAGCACCAGGTTTGGAGAGCACGCATTCGTTTATAGATGGCCCCGGTATGAAAATTGCCAATTTTAAGAGCCTTTCGCTCAATAGCACAACCCATTCCGTTGTGTTTAGCCTGTTTAACAAGGAGGATGGTTATAAAAACATATTTAAGGAACCCACATTTATTGAGTTTAACGTTAATACCCATGAGGTAACCCCGCACCGGGTAGCGTTTCCCGATGATATTGGCAAACGGTTTTACGGGTCACTGGTATATCCCAATATTATTAGCAATGGAGATTCTATAATATATAGTTTTCCATACAAAGCGGCGGTATATATTTACAGTAAAAAAACGGGAAAGGTTGTAGAGAAAGCTTTTACTGCAAAAAATGTGTCGCCAGTTGTTGCGGGGCTTGATCTATCTGAAAAAGGGAACAATGGGCTGTTGATTAAATTTTTTGAGGGCGAAAGTTATGAATGTATTACCTACGATTCCTATCGTAATTTATACTATATGATATACTCACAGGCTAGGGTTGATGATAACCCTGCGCAGAGGCATTTGGTGGTGTTTGATAATAGTATTAGTAAAATTGGCGAGGTTGAACTTCCTGAAGGACTTTCACCTAAGTATGCAATATCCCAAAAAGGCCTGCTTTTCCGCAATCATAAAGAAGATTCTTTCGGTACTCTAACCCTACATGTGCTAAATGTGGAAGTTGAGGATAAATAGCATAACAATATGAGAAAATTAATTTTAGTTGGTGGGGCTTTGGCTATCGTTGTGCTAGCTACAGTATGTTTTATCAAGCACCAAGAGGTTAAAGCCACCCAAATAGAGGTTGCCAAAGCCCAGGCCGAGCAGTCGTACTTAAACCATCGGGTCGAAATGCTTAATGGCAAAATAAATAGGTATGTATCAAGCCTGAATATTGCGTTTAACCCGGCAGTGAGTGTTGTTGATAAGAGCCAGTCGGAAATGCCCATAACAGATATATTTGGTGCAGGGCAAACGCTATGCCTCTACTTTACCGAAACTATGTGCCCGCCTTGTGTTGAGGTGCACATACAGCAGTTTAAGGAGTTTGAGAAGCGTTACGGGGTAAAAAGAATGAGAATACTTACCACAACTCAAAACACGCAAGGGCTAGAAAACATAAACCAGAGGTACATAACTGATATTCCGTTTTACCATATCGATGCTCAGGCGTTACCGTTTGGTGATATAGAAAATTCGCCCGTAGTTTTTGTTGTAAACGATTTGCTATACATTAGTGGTGTTTATTACCCCGAAACACAAATTTCGCCAAACAATGGTATGTACTATAAAAATGTTGAACAGTATCTACAGTAATCGCATAATTGTACTATGTACAATTATTTCTCTTTTTTGGGGAAGCCAATTTCTTGCTGGTTGCAAAAACAGCTCGTCAAAAGATAACTCTTCGCCAACTGTAGGAGAGTTTTCTGCAGTAACCCCAGTTGATACAGCTATGGCCACCATACGGCCATTTGTGCAAGAGCTATCAACTAACGGAACGCTCAGAGCCAAGCGCAACCATCAGATTATTTCAATGATTGGTGGTATGGTTAAGGAGTTAAAGGTTATTCCAGGGCAATTTATTCAAAATGGCGATACGGTTGCCTTGCTACTTAACCCTCAAGTTTCAAGAGATGTTGAGGACAGCAAGTTGAAGCTTTACCAAGCACGTATTGAGCTCGAAGATTTTTTACTCCGCTACAATTATAGCATTGCCGATTCGGCATCTATTCCTGCGCAAATGTGGAAGAACGCTTGCTCTCGCTCAGGGTACGACAAGGCGCTGGTCGACTATGGGGTGGCACAGGAAAATGTTAGGAACCTGGCAGTAACCGCATTGTTTAGCGGCTTGGTAGCTAACATCGGCATTGAGCCTGGGCAGCAAATCTCTCAAGGCACTGTAATATGTAATGCGCTTTACACCCACACCCTAGTTTGCGAATTTAATCTTATAGAAGACGATTATCATACCGTAACCATTGGGCAACAGGTTAGCGTTTTGCCCATTGCTCAGAACCATAAGTTTACGGGTACTGTATTTGCTAAAAACCCCGATATTAGCAAGGGTGGTGTTTTTACGGTTTTTGCTCATATTGATAATGCCCATAATAAGTTGATAAACGGAATGCAGGTTAAGGTAAACCTTAGCGTTACAGGCGACAGCATGCTAACTATTCCCAAGCAGGCTATTGTTATTAGAAACGATGAGCGAATTGTTTTTACCTACCACAATAACAGGGTGGTTTGGAACTTTGTTGAGGTGGCAAAGGAGAATAGTAGCTACGCTGCCATATCGAAGGGGCTTAGTGCTGGAGATAAGGTAATTACTACCAATAATCTGTTCTTAAACGAAGACTCTCCTGTAACCATAAGTAATTAGCCCTAATAGTTGTTTTATAGAAAAATAGCCATCTTTTGAGAGCTCTAGCATTTCTTCTTAATCGGCCCATAGCAGTCACCATGTCGTTTTTGGCATTTGTTCTGTTAGGGATTGTTGCAATGCAACAAATTCCAGTATCGTTGCTACCCTCTATTCCCATAGGTAACATCACCATAAAAGCTGTAGCCGAAGGGTACAGCTCGCGCAAGCTCGAGGATGAGGTAATTAGGTCCATTCGTTACCAAATGATGCAAATTTCTAAGGTTGAGGGGATATCGTCAAAAACGTACGATGGACTGGGTATTGTAGAGCTGTCATTTCCCATAGGTACCGATATGGATTTGGTGCTGTTTGAGGTTAACGAGCAGCTCGATAGGGTGATGGGGATATTACCCCGCAATATTACCCGACCAGTGGTTATGCAAATTGGGGCAAGTGATATACCCATCATGTACCTCAATCTAACGCAGAAAGAGCAAGGCCATTGGACGGGAACCGAACTTAGCCGTTTTGCAAACGATGTAGTTCGCCGCCGCTTGGAGCAAATACCCGGTGTGGCATTTGTTGATATTTCGGGTATTACACACGATGAGCTGGCTATTACCCCAAATCGTGCGCGGATGGAGTTGATGGGCATAACGATTAGCGATATTGTAAATCTACTCACAAACAGAAATAACAAGGCTACCACTGTTAGGTTACAACAGGGTGAGCAGGAGTTTCAAATAGTATTCCCAGCGCTGGCAAACACCCTGCCCCAGCTACGCAAAATGGAAATAAGAAAGGACAATAGGACTGTTAAGCTGCATGAGGTTTGCCGTATCGATATAAAAACAAAACCAGCCGATGGCTACTGTCTGTATAATGGTTTGCCTGCTATATCAATGGCAGTAATTGGGCAGGATGGCTCTAGAGTGGGGGTGGTTAAAGAGGGCATTCAGGATGTGGTTAGTCAAATGACAACCAATTACCCCCAAATGGAATTTAGCACGGTTAATGACCAAAGCGAGTTTCTTGAGCTAACCATTTCAAACCTAGTAGTTACGCTTGTTTTGGGAACGCTTCTGGCAGTAGCAATGGTTTTCCTCTTTATTGGTAGCACCCGATTGCCCATTGTTATTGGCCTAAGCATCCCCGTATCGTTACTTATAAGCATTCTGTTTTTCAATATTCTGGGTATATCTGTCAACATAATATCCTTATCGGGTTTAATTCTTGGTATTGGCATGATGATAGATAATGCAATTATTGTTGTTGATAATATTAGCCGACGGTATGCCATTACACATGATTTATCTCTTGCTGTGATTGAGGGCCCCATAGAGGTGCTATTGCCGCTTCTTAGTTCTGTGCTTACAACAACAGCAGTATTTGTTCCCCTGATTTTTTTAAGCGGAATTAGCGGTGCGCTGTTTTACGAACAGGCTATTGCAATATCGGTTGGTCTTTTCGTTTCATTGATAGTATCAATAATTCTGATTCCTCTTTACTATAAATTGCTCAGGTCAGTGCATCCTGCCGATAGCACCTTTGCCAGCCGGATTTTTCAAAAATTTTACGAGAGGGGATTTACTTTTTTTGAGAAACATCAAAAAACATTAATGCTACTTTGTGCTTTACTCATTGTTTTGGGAGCAATTTCGCTTATCAATTCTAAAAAGGAGAAAATACCTGAGGTAACCAGAACAAATGCTATGATTTATGTTGATTGGAACAGCCCTATAACACCACAAGAGAACTATAAGCGTACACAACAGCTGATAAGCATTGCAAAGGAGAAAACCAGCCAACAGCTTGCATGGGCTGGTAGGCAGCAGTACTTTTTAAATCACTTAAACGACCAGGATGCAAGGGAAACCCGTTGCTTTTTTGCTTTTGAATCCGTAAACAATTGGCTGGTTACCCTAGACTCTATGCAAAATTGGCTCGCCTTAAACTATCCTAAGGCTTTAATTGAGCAAGAAATAGTTCCAAACCTGTTCGATTACATATTCCTTGATAACGAACCTGAGCTAACCCTGCAGTTGCAATATTCAAAGCCCGAGCAAGCATTGCCTGACAACTCTTTACCTCTGATAACGAATATTAAAAAGGCATTGAGACCCTTACAAGTTAAGGATATTGCTATGCACGAGCAGATACATTTCAATGTTGACCCACAACGTCTCGATGCCTTAGAAATAATTCCACAACAGCTGCTTACCAATATTGAGCTCCAGCTCAACAATAGAAAGGTTTCAACCATTTCGCAAGGGATTGATGTAAAAGATATTGTAATTAAGGGCGAATCTCTTTTATCAAATGAATGGGCTAACGAGGTATATGTAACTAATGGTGGCAATGCAAGAATTGCCCTTTGCAAACTAGGCACTGAGCATCGAACGGTAAGGTGGAATGCAATCTATGCTAACAAGCAGGGCGAGTATATTCCGCTAGCAATTCAGGAATTAGGTGATGCTAATGCTCAATGGGCTGCAGACCAGGCTAAAAAGGTTCTGCAAGGTAACGAGAGCTGGTCTGTTAGCGCGATTGGTTCAGCCACTAAGCAAAATGCACAATTCAAAGAAATGATGCTGGTGCTTCTTGTATCGTTGGGACTGCTGTTTTTTATTCTGGCAGCTCAGTTTGAGTCTGTAACTCAACCGCTAATTATTCTGCTAGAAATTCCCATTAATATTGTAGGTGTAACCCTAATGCTTTTCCTCTTTGGTTCATCTATAAACATAATTTCAATGATTGGTATTGTGGTAATGGCGGGTATTGTTATAAACGATTCAATACTTAAGGTTGATACCATTAACAGGTTAAGAAAGGATGGAGTGCCGGTGCATGACGCAGTTCATAAAGCAGGACAGATTAGGTTGCGCCCCATTATTATGACCAGCCTTACCACCATTTTTGCACTTATTCCTTTCATTTTTGGCAAGGGGTTAGGTAACGAGATTCAGAAACCTATGGCATTGGCAATTATTGGAGGTATGGGATTAGGTACTGTGGTTAGCATTCTGTTTTTACCTTTCTTCTATAAGTGGTTAGATGGAGCAACCAATTATATAAAGAAAAGTCTTTGCAGGAGATAATAGGCAATGGAGTCAGATATAAAAGGCAAATCGGGGTTTAGGGTAATAGTGGTATTTGTTTTGTTTACCCTAATGGGGTTGGCTGTTACGCCATTGCTAAATGTAAAGCTTGTTCCCGAGGAGGGGTTGCAAAGGTTTTATATAACCTATCGATTACCAAATTCCACACCCAGAGTTGTAGAGAGTTTGGTTACATCGCGGCTAGAGGGTATAGTGGCTTCACTCAATGGGGTTGCTGGTGTTGAGAGCGAAAGCCGAATGGGAAGTGGTGAGATTTCCATTGAGCTTAATAGATTTGCAAATCCCGAAAAATTTCGCATAGCCTTATCTATGGCTATACGTCAAGTTTGGGCTAATTTCCCCGAAGAGGCCACCTATCCCGAAATATCAACAAGGTCGCTCAACGCGATGCGTGAAACAGCCATGCTAACTTATAGGGTCGAAAGCCAATCGAGCGATGTTGACCTAAGTGTTTACCTCTCACAAAGCCTGATACCCCATTTGTATAGAGTATCAGGGCTTAAAAGTGTTCAAGTTGATGGGTTATACAACCTAGAAGCGCATATTATAGTAGATAAACACAAGGCAGAAGTACTCAATCTATCTTCAGGTCAAATTGTAAATGCTATAAGAGGTTTACAGCCTGCTCTTAAACTAAGCAATGTTTCAATAACCAATATCGATGAGGAAAAACAGTATTCCATTGAAATATCGCTTGGCAAGGGAACTGTACTTAATCTAGACCAGCTATTTGTAGAAACAGATAAAGGTGAAAAGGTGGCACTTAGCCAGTTGGCAACAATTCAACTTAGGCGCACCAACGAGAATCAGATATTTAGGGTTAATGGGGTTGATAACGTTTACCTTCGTTTATATGCTGATATGGGGGAGAACCATCTTGACCTAGCAAAAAAAGTTCGCAATGTGCTGGCCGAGTATATGCAGCAAAATAAGCAGAACGTAAATATCTACCTAGTTTCTGATTCTACTGAGTTTATTAGCAGGGAAATTCGTTCAATCGCCATTAGAACGTTGCTAACCTTACTATTGCTTATGCTAGCAACCTGGGTGATTTATCGCGATAGAAAGTACTTGTTGATAATTGCTATTAGTCTTGTTGTTAACGTGTGCATTAGCTTTCTAGTGTTTTACCTATACCGGCTCGAGGTGCATTTTTTTGCTATGGCGGGCATTACCATATCACTGGGTCTTATGATCGATAATAGTATAGTTGTTATTGATTATTTGCGAAAAACTGGGCATAAACGAATTCTCATACCATTGCTTGCAGCAAACCTCACAACCATTGGCGCATTGCTATCAATAAGTGTATTTTCTGCTCAGTTGGAAGGTTACTGGCAGCAGTTTACCGCTGTTGTAACAGTTTGCTTATCAGTTTCGTTTGTTACAGCGCTATTCCTTATCCCTGCACTGGTGCGTAAATTTAATTTGAGGTTAATTCCAGGTAGGTCTAAAGTTAGCATTCGTAAAACGCAACGTTTAAACAAGCTGTATTGCCATTACATTAATTGGTCTGCAAAACGAAAAGGGTTGGTAATCACAGTTTTTGTATTAGCTTTTGGCACACCATTTTTTTTACTCCCGTCAAATATTGATGACTCTATGCCTTTGGCTAAGGTATATAATGGTGTTTTTGCTGGAAAATATTTCTCATATAAAGTTAGGCCTGTTCTCGATAAACTCACGGGAGGTATGCTAAGGCCTTTTGTTACTAAGGTATTAGCGAGTTATACTAGTCGAATACCTCAGGAAAAACGTTTATATATTCAAGGCGTTTTGCAAAAGGAGTACATAGCTTTGCATTTGAATAGACAAGTTTGGCAACTTGAACAGTTTTTTCTTGAGATTGAAGGCATTCAGAATCTTCAGGTTGAGGTTTCCCCCAATAGGCGAGCGTCAATCTCCATATCATTTAGCAAGGCTAGCCATGCTAATTTACCCTTCAATCTCATGGATGAGGTTGCCAAATACCTTGAGAAATTTGGTGGAGGAACTGATTGGAGTATATCTTATGACAATTTTAATAAACAAATTACACACGGAATAACCCGAAATCAAAGTTGGGGGTACAATCTTTATGGTTATAATTTTGATGAGCTATTGCGCTACGCTGTAAGCGAATGCGATAGCCTTTTGCGCAACCCCCGAATTGTTAATCCAAAATTAAAATCACGCTTTTCATTTTTTACTAATAACAGCGAGGAGAGGCAAAATCAGTTTATTTTTTATCCTAATGTGCCACAAAATGCCCGACGCGAAGTTGTAAGCAAGGCTCTAGACCTAGATGCTACCCCTATGCCACTTGGCTATTATCGAAAAGGGGAAACAACATTAATGCATTACCTAAGCCCAAATATTAGCACTGATAGTTACTATAATCTATTTAACCAGCACCACAAGTATGGGAATAGTAATGCAAGGCTAAGCAATTTAGGATATATTGAAAAGGTTGATGTTCCGCTTGAGATAGTACGGCAAAACCAGCAATATCAGCTGCATATCAGCTTCGGCTTTATGGGGTCTGGCGAAATGGCTGTTGCTTTTGAAAATGAGCAGATTAGAAAGTTTAATCAAAAAAGTGTTCCAGGGTTTAGGGCTGCTAATAAATTTAACGATAGTAATAGTACCGAGCCAAATTTGCTAGGTACTGCTTTACTTATAGTTATAATTATATTTTTTATAACTTCTATTCTTTTTGAATCGCTAAGGCAAGCTCTTTGGGTTATTGTTATGATACCATTTTCGTATATAGGAATTTTTCTTACATTTTCAATTTTTAATATTGATTTTGACCAAGGTGGTTATGCAGCCTTTGTTTTGCTAAGTGGCATTACTGTTAATGCAGCATTATATTTAGTAAGTGCATTTAATAATACCCGCCAAACCCTTACCGATACTAAACGGTATATAAAGGCATGGAATACCATGATTGTTCCAATTGTGCTAACTATTATATCAACCATCTTAGGATTTATTCCCTTTCTAATTAAAGGTTCTGAGGTTTTCTGGAAAGCCTTGGCTGCGGGTGTAATTGGTGGACTTTTTTTCTCAGTTATTGTTATTGCATTGGTGCTACCTATTGCATTGGTAAGGTATAAATGCAATTTGCGGTAATTCCAGAACTCAAAATTTCACGAGCATGCGAAAGCTTGTGTTTAGAAAAAGCCCTCAGTATCCCTTGTTTTAGAGTTCAACAAAAAACTTTTACTTCAGGCAAAACAAAACGTTGCTTTAATTAGCAGCTTCTTGCTGGCGTTATTTAAGCGTATAGTGCAAAAATCCCTACGTATTTTCTAATTGAACTTACGTTATGCCTATACATATAAAAGGAGTTAAATTGATATTTAGACATTCTGTAATTGAATTCGATAGGTCTCTTTGCTACTCCACTACATTTACTTCCATCTCTAGGTCAACGCTAAACTGCTGCTTTACGGAATCGATAATGGTTTTTGCCAGTTGAATAACTTCGGTACCTGTACCATCACCGTGGTTTACCAAAACCAGTGCTTGCTTGGCGTGTACGCCAACATTGCCAACCCGCTTGCCTTTCCAACCGCTTTGCTCAATTAGCCAACCCGCAGGTAGCTTAACGGTTTGCGAGTCGATAGGGTAGAACGGAACCCTATCAAACCTTTCCTCTAGCTCCTTAACCAAATCAACGCTAACTATTGGGTTTTTAAAAAAGCTGCCTGCGTTGCCCTGCTCCTTAGGATCGGGAAGCTTGCTCTCCCTTATGGCTATTACCGCCTGGCGAACTGTTTTTATGCTTTTTTCGGGATATTTGGTCAGTTCCTCCTCAAGGTTGCCGTAGTGGGTAATAAGCGTGGGCTGTTTGCTTAGCCTAAACGTAACGTGGGTAATTACCACTTTTCCCTTAAGCTCATTCTTAAAAATGCTATTGCGGTAACCAAAATGGCACTCGTGGTTCTTTAGCTCAAAGGGGAACATCGATTCGCGCAGCACGCCCTCAACCGATACAATGCAATCCTTTGCCTCCACACCGTAAGCGCCAATGTTCTGAATGGGACAAGCGCCAACATCACCAGGTATTAGCGAAAGGTTCTCCAATCCGCCTAACCCCTTATCAACAGTAAATGCAACAAGCGAATCCCAGCAAATACCCGCACCAACGCGGTAGGTTGCAAACTCGTCGGTTTCATCAACAAGGGAAATCTCGTCCATGCTAGGGTGAATAACTAGCCCATCAAAATTGCCTGGGAATATAACGTTGGAGCCTCCTCCCAGTATATATAGCTTAAGATTCTCGTTAGCGCAGTGCTTTAGCAGTTCTATAAGTTCGCCTGGCGTTTTGGCTTCGGCGTAATGTGCTGCAACAATGTCAAATCCAAAGGTATTCTTGCTTTTAAGCGGATAATTTGTATTTATTGTGTTCATTTGCTTACTATTTTTGCAAAGATAGCAATTTGGTGTAGACCTCTTGCGTTTAGGAGACCACTTCACTCAAGCAAGATGAGCAAAAGATTTCTCGCATTTCCGTCGCACCATTTCTATTTTATTAATTTTGTGTTAATACCAGTATCTGAGTATAAAAGAAATTGTTTAGGATATGTCGGAAACTAATCGGATAGAAAACAAACAAGAACTTAATGTAGATGTTGATATTGAAAAAGAGGTTATAGCTTTTCTCAATTATACCGAGGGCGGCTTAATATATATTGGAATAGACAAGTTTGGAAACGTTCGAGGGATCTCTGATGTTGATAGTGATATGCTTAAAATTAAAGACCGTATTAAAAACAACATTTCACCTTCAGCAATGGGATTGTTTGATGTTGTTTCCGAAATAAGAGAGGGTAAAGAACTTATTAAGATAATTGTTGCCGGAGGAACAGAAAAACCATATTTCAAGAAAAAATTTGGAATGACAGAGAAAGGCTGCTTTATCCGAGTAGGAACAGCAGCAGAGCCAATGCCACAGGGAATGATTGAAAAACTTTTTGCCACACGTACTAGAAATTCACTGGGTAAAATAAGATCGAATCGTCAGGATTTAACATTTGAACAACTTAGAATTTATTATGAAGAAAAAGGGTACGATCTTTCTAGTCAATTCAAGAAAACCTTAGAGCTTCTTACTGAGGATAATAACCTTAATTACGTGGCATATCTGCTTGCAGATGAAAATGGGACATCTATAAAAGTGGCAAAATACTCAGGAGTAGATAGAGTTAATTTGGTGGAGAATAATGAGTACGGTTATTGTTCTTTAGTGAAAGCAACAAAAAGCGTTTTAGACAAACTGGATTTAGAAAACAAGACGATATCCCAAATTACTTCTAAGGAACGTATTGATACAAGGCTTTGGAATGCAGTTGCTTTGCGTGAGGCAATTATTAATGCAATTATTCATAACGATTACACTAGAGAAATACCTCCCAAGTTTGAGATCTTTTCTGATAGGCTGGAAATAACTAGTTATGGTGGATTATTCGACGGAATGACAAGAGAGGATTTTTTTGAGGGATTTTCATTGCCTAGAAACAAGGAACTTATGCGAGTATTCAAAGACTTAGGAATGGTTGAGCAATTGGGGTCTGGTGTGCCAAGAATATTGCAAGCATATGATAAAGACTGTTTCAAGTTCTCTGATAATTATTTGCGGATGGTTTTTCCTGCATCTGAGAAAATTTCGCTAAGTATAATAGGACAGAACGCCATGCAAGTAGCCATGCAAGTAGCCATGCAAGTAACCACGCAAGTTGAGACGTTATTAAGAGTTTTTATAGGAGAACATACGAGACAAGATTTGCAGGATAGGCTTAAATTGGCTAATAGAGAGAATTTCAGGAAGAATTATTTGCAGCCAGCATTAGATGACCAATTAATAGAGTTAACCATACCCGAAAAGCCGAATAGTAGTAAGCAAAAATATAGATTAACAGCGAAAGGTTATTCTTTGCGAGAGAAACTAACAACTAAAACTCCCCATTGGCACGAATAGCAATTGTTGCAACAACCGATTTGGTCTCCGACCAGCGTGTGCATCGCACTGCGTTTACGCTTAGTATGCAGCATAGTGTGGTTGCGTATGGGCGCTGGTTGCCGCTAACCACCCAAAAGCCACAACGGGGCTACTCTGTGCGCCTGCTTAGGATGATTTTTGGTAAGGGATTCCTATTCTATGCCGAGTTTAATTTGCGGATGTTCTTTTTACTGCTCTTTTCTCGTGTAGATTTAATTTATTCCAACGATCTAGATACCCTTTTAGCCTGTAAGCTGGCAAGCGTTATAAGGCAAAAGCCTTTAGTGTTTGATGCTCACGAGCTATTTTCTGAACTACCTGAACTTATTGGTAGAAAGGTGCCAACTAGAATTTGGCGAGCACTTGAGCGACTGCTTGTTCCGCGCTGCGAGCATAGCATTACCGTATCGGAGGGCATTGCTGGCGAGTATAAAGTGCGCTATGGTGTCGCTATGTCTGTTGTAAGGAATGTTCCCTTTGCCGCCACACGTAGTGGTGATACACATGAGCCGCTTACCATAATTTATCAGGGTGCTCTTAATGTGGGTCGAGGGCTAGAGCGGTTAATAGAGAGCATGGTCCATTTACCAAGCTACACGTTGCTTATTGCAGGCGAAGGGGATTTAAGTATCGCTTTGCGCAAATTGGTTGGCGAGCTTGATCTCCATGGTAGGGTGCACTTTTTGGGTAGATTACCCCTTGAGATGCTTGCTGAGCAAACAGCAAGAGCCTCTTTGGGTGTTTCGTTGGAGGAGGATTTAGGCCTAAATTACCGTTTTGCGCTACCCAATAAGCTGTTCGACTACATACAGCTACGCGTTCCCGTTCTGGTTAGTAACCTGCCCGATATGAAGAGTCTTGTTGACACCTTTGATGTTGGGTTAGTATCAGAAGCAAAAAATGCTCATGAACTTGCTCTGGATATTGAGGAGGCTTTTAACAATACTGCTAGGTTTAACAAGTGGATTATCAATACAGAAAAAGCAGCGCAACAGCTTTGCTGGGAAACGGAATCGCTTGCAATGCTTAGCGTGGTTGAACGTGCTTTAAAGGGGAAAGATTAGGTGTAATGCTCCCATATCGCTTTTTTATAGTTTTTACCAATCCTTTTTATAATTATCTTCGTAAAAAATAGATGCTTACTAAAAATACGCTTATGAACCACCGTTTACTCAAAAAGTTAGTACTATCAGCTCTTATCGTTTCGCTTTATTCATTTACCCTAGTTGCGCAGCAAGTAGTGTATGTAAAGAAATCGGCTACGGGAACTAATACGGGCGAGAGCTGGGCTAACGCTTATACCGAGTTGCAAGCCGCATTGGCTGCCGCTACATCGGGTACTGAAATTTGGGTTGCATCGGGCACTTATACTCCGCAACCAGGCGCTATTGCCGCTAATGTTGACCGTACATTGTCGTTTGTGCTAAAAAATGGCGTAGCCATTTACGGCGGCTTTTCTGGAAAGGAAGCTACTCGTGCCGAGCGTAACTGGAAACTCAATGCCGTTTACCTTAGCGGCGATTTACTTGGCGATGGCTCAGGCTCATCTACCAACGCCGATAATGCATACACCGTTGTAACCGCATCAAACACCAATAGCACAGCTGTTATTGATGGTTTTTACATCGTTAGTGGTCGTGCCGATAAGGCTACAAGCTCATGGTCGTCGGCCGATAGGGCTGGCGCGGGTATCTATGGCTCGGCAGCGGGTGCAACCATAAGTAATATCAGCGTATCGGGCTGCTATGCCGACTATGGTGGCGGTATCTTTCTACAGTACTCGCCAATTAGCTTGATAAATATCACTTTAGATGGAAACGAGGGGCGCATTGGTGGCGGTGCAATATACCTACAGAATAGTAACGTAACGCTTACAGGTATTACCGTACGAGGAAATCGTTCTAGCTTAGGTGCTGGGTTAAGCATTGCTGCGGGAACGGTAACCATTAGCCGTGCCGATATTTCCAGTAACCAAAGTAGTGGTTCTGGTGGAGGTATCTACAATAACGGAGGGAAAATTACTGTAGCTAACACGCTAGTAGCCAAAAATAAACCCGAGGGATACAGGGGCGGCACAAACACAGGTACGGTTGAGCTTATTAACGTAACCATTGCCGATAATATAGCTACAGGCATTAAGTGTGGCGCCGACAATATGAGCATTAAGAACTCCATTGTTTGGGGCGAATCGCAAACATCAACCGTTGCGGGAACGGGAACCCTTATTGTTGTTAACAGCAATGTTAAGGGCGGCGTATCGGGAACTGGAAATATTATTGAAAATCCCGATTTTGTTGATCCTGCAAGCGGTAACTACAGAATTCCCGGCACATCTCCTGCCATTGATGCTGGTAGCAATGCCCTTTTACCAAGTGGCGTAACCGTTGATTTAGACGAGAATAACCGCATTTTTGATGGCAATAACGATGGAACGGCTACTGTTGATATGGGCGCATACGAGTGGGAGGGAACGGTTTATCCACCATCGGCTCCCGTTCTGGTTGCGCCAAGCAATAACCTGCAATCGGTATTGCTACAACCAACACTTACCTGGAATGCTGCAGCCCGTGCCCAAAGCTACACGCTACAGCTATCAACAGACATGGGCTTTGCTACTACCATTATTGATATGGATGGGTTAACCGATGTTTCATTGGCCATCCCAAATCAGCTTGCTTCAAATACTAGCTACTACTGGCGTGTTAAGGCGGTATCGGCAATGGGCGAAAGCACCTGGTCGCAGGTTTGGAAGTTTACCACTGTGGCAAACCTGCCAGAAAAGGTAACGCTGCATACTCCCGCAAACGGTGCGCAAAATATCGCGCTTAGCGCAACCCTAAAGTGGCGCAGTGCGGTAAATGCTCAAACCTACAAGATTCAAATTGCCTCCGATGCCAATTTTACCAGCATCATTACCGAAACTACCGATTTAACCGATACTACTTTTGCTCAGCCATTCAGCCTAAACACAACGTACTACTGGCGTGTTGCAGGTGTGAGCAATGGTAACGCTGGTCCTTGGTCCGATGGTTGGTGGTTTAAAACCATTGAGAATGTGGCTACATACTCCGTAACGTTTAACGTGGCCAATGCGGATGACGAGCCCATTACCGATGCTACTATCACCCTAAACGGAAGCACCAACGATGTTGGTAATTATCTGTTTATGGGAATGGAAGCAGGTGTGTACTCCTATTCCGTTACTAAGGATGGTTACTTGGAGGCAACAGGGGAGGTTACAGTTACTAGTAGCGATGTTACTCATAATGTAACGCTAACCCTAATAACATACACCGTTACTTTTGAGGTTAAGTCAACTGTTGGTAGTATTGTATCCAATGCCGTTATAACCTTGAGCGCAGAGACTAACAGTGCTGGCAGCTATGTTTTTGCCAATAGAACTCCTGCTACAGAGGTAGAGTATAGCGTTGAGGCCGAAGGGTACTTTGCCAAAACAGGGTCGATGGATATTTATAAGGATACAACTGTTAAAGTAGTGCTGGTACCTTATTTCTATACGGTTGTTTTTAACGTTGTTACCCCCGATAATAGCGCCATAACCAACGCATTGGTTACCTTTAACGCCATTACCGAGGCAGAGGGAAACTACACCTTCTCTGGCTTAACCATTGGTAGCTATGGCTATACCATTGCTGCAGCCGATTATCAGGACGTAACCGGCACCGTTGCGCTAAACAAGGATACCACAATTAAGGTTATAATGCTCCCAACGGGTACATCAACCTACGATGTTACTTTTAGCGTTGTTGCCAACGGAGAGGCTCTGGAGGGCGCATCGGTATTCATTGATGGGTTTGGCTCACAGCCTACCAACGCAAGCGGCAATGTAGTGTTTAGCCTTCCTGCTGGAACGTATGGCTACACAGCATCGCATGGCGGCCATAGCACCGTTAATGGCGAGGTAACCGTTACCGATGATGCTGTTGCCGTTGATGTTGATTTAACCGTTCAGGGGGTTGGCAGCAATGGCACTGTTGTGGCCCGCGCATATCCAAATCCTTTTACAGATATGCTTAGGATAGATACCCAAGAGCCCATTACGCTAGTTGAGCTATTTAGCATAACAGGAGTAAAGGTTGCACAGGTACAAGGGAACGGAACCTCAACAGTTGAGCTCCCAGCCCACAGCATTGCCGCAGGAATTTACCTTGCAAAGGTAAGAGTTGGAACTGCTGTAAGGGTTATTAAGGTTATTAAGCAATAGGTTATGCATTGATATCAGAAAAAGGGTGTGATTCTTATCGCACCCTTTTTTCTTGAGCCTTTGCTGTTCCGTCAATCTAATTTTAGAAACCAGAGTAAACCTTACTAACTTTGTGTAGTTTAATTAGGATGAGCATTAGGCTGGTAATACCATATATTAGAGGGTATGCCTACAAAGTAAGTAGATTAGTATCACTTAAATTAACGTTATAATGATAAAAAGAATAACCCTATTCATTGCACTGGTAGCCGTTGCTGTGTGTGTAAAGGCACAGGAGTCGCCAAAGTGGCTTCGCTACCCTGCCATTTCGCCCGATGGGCAAACCATTGCCTTTACCTACAAGGGCGATATTTACACTGTGCCCGTTAGCGGTGGTGTTGCATCGGCCATAACCACGCACCCAGAGCAGGACTACATGCCCGTTTGGAGCAACGATGGTACACGCATAGCCTTTGCTTCTAATAGGTTTGGTAGCTTTGATGTGTTTGTTGTTGATGCCAAAGGGGGCGAGCCAACCCGTCTTACTTACCACTCGGCCGATGAGCTGCCCCAAACCTTTACCACAACCAACGATGCTGTGCTATTTGGCGCTGCACGTCAGGATTTGGTATCGCATAGGCAGTACCCAGCAGGTTCGCAGCCCGAACTTTACTCCGTTCCTGTTAACGGTGGAAGGGTTACTCAGGTGTTAACCACTCCTGCCGAAGCGGCTAAATTTGCATCAAACGGAAAATTTATAGTTTACCACGATAAAAAGGGTGGGGAAAACGAGTGGCGTAAGCACCACCAATCATCCATTGCCCGCGATATATGGATGTATGAGCCCGAAACAGGCAAGCATACCCAGATAACCTCCTTTAAGGGCGAAGATCGTAACCCTGTGCTTACTGCCGACGATAAGGCTATCTACTTCCTAACCGAGGAGCCAGGAACATTTAACGTTTACAAACAGAACCTGCAGCCTAATGCGCCTCGCGTGCCCGTTACCTCGTTTAAGGAGCACCCCGTTCGCTTTTTAAGCCTTAGCCACAACGGAACACTCTGTTTTGGTTTCGATGGCGAGATTTACACTCTTACCGAGGGTGGTAGCCCAGCAAAGGTGAGCATCACCGTTAAGGGCGACGAAAAGGTTAACCGCGAGCAGCTAATCCGTATCAACGGTAATGTTAGCGAGATGGCCGTTTCGCCCGATGGCAAAGAGGTTGCCTTTATTGCCCGTGGCGAGGTATTTGTTGCCGCTGTTGATGGCGAGTTTACCAAGCGTATTACAACCACTCCAGAAAAGGAGGCCTTTGTTAGCTTTACCCCCGATGGTAAATCTGTTGTGTATGCCAGCGAGCGCGATGGCCGTTGGCAGGTATTTAAGGCAAGCAAGGTACGCGCCGAGGAGCCTTTCTTCTTTGCATCAACCCTTATAAAGGAGGAGGTTTTGCTTAGCAACGAGAACGATAACTACCAGCCTCTTATCTCTCCCGACGGTAAAATGATTGCTTTTATAGAGAATCGTACAACCCTAAAGGTGATGAACCTAGACTCCAAGGAGCAGCGTACTTTGTTAACACCCAATGAGCTCTACTACATGAGCGATGGCGGACAGTACTTTACCTGGAGCCCCGATAGCAAATGGCTGCTTGCCGATTACTCTCCAACCATGGCCAATGGCGAGGTAATACTTATTCCTGTTGATGGTAGCGCATCATTTACCAATCTCACCCAGAGTGGTTATGAGGATTATGGTGCTAAGTGGGTTAACAAGGGCAAGCAAATTTTGTGGTTCTCAACCCGCAAGGGACTTCGTAGCGCAGCCAACAGCGGCTCGCGTCAGGTTGATGTGTTTAGCATGTTCCTTACCCGCGATGCGTGGGATAAGTTTAAGCTTGATGAGGAGGAGTACAAGCTGCTTAAGGCTATAGAGGAGAAGGAGAAGAAAGCTAAGGATGATGCCAAGAAAAAAGAGGAGAGTAAGGATAAAAAGAAGAAAAAGGACGATGCAGCAAAGCCCGACTCATCGCTTAAGATTGATTGGGATAACCTAACCGAGCGTTTTGCCCGCCTAACCATTAACTCCGCATCAATTGCCGATGCTGTGCTATCTAAGGATGGAGAAACCCTTTACTACCTTGCCCGTTTTGAGAAGGGCTACAACCTTTGGAGCGTGAAGCTCCGTTCCAACGAGGCCAAAATGGAAATTGCAATGGATGCTCGTTCAGGATCTTTTGAGTGGGATAAGGAGATGAAGAATCTGTTCCTTTTGGCCGATGGTAGAATATATAAAGTTGATGTTGATAAAGGAAAACGTGAAGGGGTAAAGATTAGCTCTGAGATTCGCATGGATCGTTATGCCGAGCGCGAGGCCATGTTTAACCATGTTGTTCTACGCACAAAGCGTGGCTTCTACACATCAAGCTATCACGGCATAAACTGGGATACGTTAACCCAGCACTACAAGCAGTACTTGCCATACATTGGCACTGGCTTCGATTTTACTGAGATGCTATCGGAAATGCTAGGCGAGCTTAACGTATCGCACTCTGGCGCACGATACTACTACCGCCCATCCGATGGCGACAGAACCGCATCGCTTGGCGTATTTGCCAACTATAGCCACACAGGCGACGGGCTGCAAATTGCCGAAGTGCTTGAGGAGGGACCACTCGATAAGGCTAGTTTCAGCGTAAAACCGGGTATGATTATCCGTCAGATTGATGGCGAGACCATTGCTGCTAACACCGATTATGCTGCATACCTAAACCGTAAGGCCGATAGGTTTATGCTACTCGATATTTTTGACCCAGCAACGGGTAAAGCTCAGCAAATTACTGTTAAGCCCATATCGCTTGGCGAGGAGAGCCAGCTGCTATACAGGCGTTGGGTTAAGAAGAACAGGGAAGAGGTTGACCGCCTAAGCGGTGGTGAGCTGGGCTACGTGCATATCCCAGGCATGGGCGATGGGCCATACCGCGATACCTACAGCGAGATGATGGGTAAGTACCACAACCGTAAGGGCGTTGTGGTTGATACCCGTTTTAATGGCGGTGGCGACCTTGTGGCCGATCTTGCCATGTTTTTTACTGGTCACAAGTTTATTGAGTACACCACCGAGACCCGCGCACTGGGCTACGAGCCATCGTTCCGTTGGACCAAGCCAACCGTTGCCCTAGTGGGTGAGTCAAACTATAGCGATGCTAGCTGCTTTGCCTGCGGATATCAGCAGTTGGGCATTGGCAAAATGATTGGTATGCCTGTACCTGGTACTTGTAGCTTTGCTGGCTGGGAAATGCTTAGCGATGGCGAAACCCTTTGGGGTATGGTTCCTGTTAGCGCAAAGGATATTCATGGTACCTGGATGGAAAACCTTGAGGCTGTTCCCGACTATGTGGTTAAGAACACCCCTGAGGAAATTGCTAAGGGGCGCGATCAGCAGCTTGAAAAAGCCGTTGAGGTGCTACTAAAGGAGACCAATAAGTAGAAGCATTACCTTGTTTTACATAAAAAAGCCGAGCACACCGCTCGGCTTTTTTTATGGTGTGCGCCAGCCTATCGGGAGTATATGGTCATACCAAAGCTTACCGATACAAATAGCGGATTATCGCCAATGGGAGGAAGTAGGAAGAATGCGAACTTAGATTTTGGCTTGGGTGCAATCTTCGCCATGGTGGCGGTAAAGTTAGAGAACTCAATATCAAACCCTAAACCAGCCATGTTTAGCATGATATCGGTATTGGAGTCGCTGGTGGTTTGATCGGGGAAGTAGGGTGAGTCACTTTTCATTTCGATGGTAGAAATGGTGTTGGTCATATTTATTGATGGTCTGTACTTAAGCGTTAGCGCAACGCCCTTCCAGTTTGCCTCGTCTAGGAACTTCCCTAGACCAATGGTCCAACCAAAATTCCCATTTATTAGCATGGAAATGTTTAGGCTGCTAATTTTTGTTGATAAGGACTCCATTTCCATGGTGTAATCGGTAAAAAACAGGTTCATATCCAGCCCGTAGCCCATATTTAGGCTACTCCATGTGGATAGCCCCGTTTTGTACTGTGGTATTTTTAGGTCAATCCAGTTTTGTGCCACAGAGTAACCGCCGCCGTACCCAGAAATTGGGCCATAATTCTCAATATCCATTCTAAAGTATAGTGCGGTTAGGAGGTAGGAGTCGTACCTAATTTTTCCACCCTTCTCAAGCCAAGCCTGCCTAATGGTATCGGAGCTGTGAATCTGCTCCGAGGTAAGCGCAATGCTCCCTTTCTTTCGGTTAATCTTAATGTTAGTGTCAACCTCGTTGGCTATGGTTGTATCCTTTTTTACCGTTATAGTATCGGGTGGCGTTTGAACTGGAGCAGCTTCTGTTACATTAGTATTGGTTGGTGTGTGTGGGGTAACCGTTTCTGCTACAACGGTATTGGGTAATTCTTTGGGAGGAGCAGCTTTTTCTACAACGGGAGCCAGCAGTTCTGCATTTGGGCTGGGTTGCTCGCGCTCCATTTCGGCAATGCTCATTTGGCTAAGCTGCTTAATATAGACGCCAGCGGGCTTGTACCCCACCTCAAAAAGGTAGGCATTTCCCTTGTCGGGATTAAAAAAGTAAACACTTTGAGCCCCTTTGGGAGCCATGCACTCAACTTTAACCGCCGATGTATAGCTAGGCGTAGCTCTAAAAGTAATGGTTTCACCGTCCCCAATCTCGTGCATTGAGTCTAGTACCCTAATCTTAAATTTGATATTTGTTCCCTGATCGCCGCGCGGCCTAGTAAACCTAAGCGCAATATCCTCCTGAGCTGTTCCTGCCATGCTAAGCAGCAATGCAGCCAAAATCAGCAAGTTTCTCATGGTTGTAAGGGTAGGTTTTGTTTAGTAAGTTAATGCTGATTAATCAGGATGTCAATGAATTACGTATTGATTTTGATTGATATTCAAGTAATAGATTGGAGCTTATTACTAGCATTGATAAGCAGCTAAAATCTGTAATCAAGTAAGAATAGCTACTTGCAGAGCAAATACCTATACCCAGCTATACCCATTATCCCTAGCCCTATTGGGCTATTGAGTAACACATGGTGTGAATCTACCTTTGCTGTATTATGGGTAGGTTTATATTTGTTTAGTGGGTACTTGCACCCCATAGCCAAAGGGTAAAACAGTTTGATGTTTAGTATCCCTAAGCTATTACCAAAAGCCAAGCCCGTAGGTTACCAATTGCTTAAATTAGATACACAAATGAGCTTTGCCGACGAAATTCTTTTAGATAGCCAGCGCCAAAATCGTATGCGTGTTAACGGAGAGCTGGGATGGTTTATTCAGGAGTGCAATGCGTTAGCTGGCTATGTATGGCGCTGTATATCCGATAATTCTGGTGTTTACGAGCTTATTGAGGAGGTAATGCTACAACCGTCCATTAGCGCTGAAGGAGCGCTAGGAAAGCAAATTTGGATTTTTAGCGCACTAAAAGCAGGGGAGGGGCAGGTACGGTTTGAGCTCTATCCGCCTGGGGCAAGTACAGCCATAAAGCAGCTAACTGTATATATTATAGCGGGTTAACTTTTGGGGTGAAAGCAGGGGACAAATTCATAACTTGCCCCCTATTTTTTGTAGTGTGATGTAGATGCTATTTTGATTAACGCGGCCTGCCTTAGTAGTTCTATCTCCACGCGCTAGGATACCCGCAGTAGCAGGGCATCCTAGCGCTATAATACTGGTTCTGGTTTACGCCTTAATTGCCCAGCGAAGCTTTGCCGAGCGCGCGCGGGGGTTGGTGTTGTACTCCTGCGCCGATGGCCTAACTGGCCCCGATGCCACCTCGCTGTAAACGCCCTCGCGGAATAGCTGCTGGAACGATTTTTTCACCCTTCTATCCTCGCCCGAGTGGAACGATAGTATGGCAACCCTTCCTCCCGAGGCAAGGGCATCGGGAAGCTTCTCAAGGAACGTATCAAGCACCTCAAACTCATCGTTAACCTCAATGCGTAGGGCTTGAAAAACTCGTTGGCACGATTTTTTCACCTCATCCCTGCGCTGCTGCTTGGGTATAAACTGCAGAGCCTCCTCTACAAGTTCCTTTAGCTGCGTGGTGGTTTCAATGCTAATGCCGCCCATCACCCTAGTGCTAATTGTTTCGGCAATGGGTTGGGCGTATGGCTCGTCGGAGTTTAGTATTAGAATTGTTTCCAGCGTTTTTTGCGATATGGTGCTAAGCAGCTCCGATGCAGGAATCCCACTCTTAGGGTTTAGCCTAAGGTCCAGCGGGCCTTCCACCTTAAAGGAGAAGCCCCTATGGGGATTATCAATCTGCATGGACGATACCCCCAAGTCGGCAAGTACAAAGTCCAGCGGCCCCGATTCTGCCACAATAGCATCAATATGAGAAAAGTTCATCTTCCTAACAAAGAGCATATCCTCCCCAAACCCCAGCGAGCGGAGTCGCTGTTCCGTTTTGGGTAGCTCAAAGGGGTCAACATCAGTAGCAAAAAGCCGTCCGTTGGGCTGTAGCCGCTTAAGAATTTCAAGGCTATGACCGCCGTAACCCAGCGTGGCATCCATACCCGTTTGCCCAGGGCTAATGCAAAGGAACTCCATTATCTCGTCAACGCAGATGGAGCGGTGCATGCCCGCAGGCGTTTTGCCCTGTTCCTTAATCTTTTCCACATCGGCAGCGTACTGTTCGGGGTTTAGCTCCTTGTACTTCTCGTGGTACGCTTTGGGGTGTGTGCCTTTGTAGCGTTTCCGCCTAACGTGCTTGGGTTGCTCCTGATTTTCCATGAATGGGTATTATTTGCTATACGGCTGCAAAAGTAACATTTTAGGCTTATCCCAGCAGCACTTTGCGTGTTCTGTTGCCTTATCCCGCAAACCAGCAGCACATTGCTATATAGTGAAACCCTATGCTGAATGCCAATATGTACGGGGTGGGGGAGTTGTATAGGGCTGTTTAGGTTGATGCTGAATGTGGGAATACTGGCATTGGAGGGGTGGGGGAATGAGTACTAAAACTAAACAACTAAACTATGCATTGAATAACCGTAGGCAGGAGCCTGCAAGAATAGTCCGACGGCGGCAGAACTTGTCCCGATGTTCTTTAGCGGGAGCCGGCCGCCTAACGCGGTAATGCTGGGCTTTGGAGCCGCGGACGAACGGGGAAGCGAAAAAGATGATGTCATTAAAGACACCACCTTGCTTAAATTCTTTAAAGAAGTTGACAGCATGCCCGATGAACTTAAAAACGCCCTGCTAAAAGTTATTGAAGCCTACGTGCAAAACTACAGGGCTAAGCAGGCATTATCGGGATAAATAAATTTACTTTTTCAAATAGACTTTATCGTTCAAGCCTTCAGGCATAGGAAAGTTTTGGAAAACAATCCGCTCTTCCCATATTTCGCTAATTTCATCAATATTCACATCCTTTATATACCAACTTTCTTCTAGCATCAAGAAGTCTAATTCTTTAAGAGCATAGTTATTATCTGTACCAACTTCCACAATATTTACATTTTCTAATCGCTTCCCAAAAACTTGGACTATAACACCTTTATACATTCCGAAGGTTTTCACAGTATAGGCATTCTTTAAATCGCTATATCCTACTGTCTTGCAAAATAAATCTGCATAAGCATGTTTCTGAAAGCCATCCAGTTTTATGTTTTCAGCAGAAGAATAACATATTGAAAATTGTTTATCCTTTTCCAGTGTCGGTACTTCTGTGCGAACTTCA
Organism: Bacteroidales bacterium; assembly: GCA_016931855.1. Taxonomy (GTDB): domain Bacteria; phylum Bacteroidota; class Bacteroidia; order Bacteroidales; family Tenuifilaceae; genus UBA5206. The sequence continues at coordinate 2,225 of JAFGDZ010000017.1, read as the reverse complement.
AACAATTGACATTCATACCCAAGATAATTTGTATAGTTTCCTGTTCTGACATTCATCATTTAACGGATATAAATTTATTTTCAACCTTTGAAAAAACAGCCCTCAAGACTTCCGTACCATTGGAGTACACCTCCCATAATTCTGCTCCATCATCCGGTGTATTATAACCAGACTTCCACTCAGGTACGGCTAATCTACCATTATTCCCCGATGTAAAACCATGTCCTGTAAATGGAGGAGGGTCATTTACAGTAGGATATTTTGGCACTTCCAATGTGTTAGCTTTAGGGGTTTTATAGCGGATAACACCACAACTTCCATCTGACAAATAAAAATTCTGAGATACCCCATCACCCAATTTATAGTCTAACCTCATTCCATAATAAATATCATCATAAGTTTTTAAGTGTTTTGCATCTTTTGCAGTACTTACATATCCGCCAACTTGCTTATATGTACCATCAAGATATTTATCTATATCAGATTTTGGAATCACCTTTTGTAAGAGAGTTTCAGAATTAGGTGTTTGTATACTGTTCCTAATTGCATTTATTTTAACTTTCTCCGCAGCAGTCATACTTTCAAATGTTTTTTGCTGCAATACCTTAAATTCATCAATCGTTAATCCTTGTTTAGATAGCAATTCTGATAATTCATCGGAAAAACCTTTTATTGATGCAATAGATGCACGATTATATCTTATAGGTATTTCATCAGCTTCACCTAAAACTTTTCTCAACCCGTCTTTTTGCTCTTTGGTCAAAGCCGGGTCGTCAAGACCTTTTCTCAAGTTTTTGTATAGTTGCGGGAACTCGTTAAGGATATTGGCACTCAGCAGCCCCATGTTTATATAGAACTCGTATTCCTTGTAAGCCTGGCAAAATTCAGAAGTTCCGTTTTCGCATATTTCGCCTAAACCTAATGTGGTTAAATCACCAAAGCCAAGTAATAATCTTGCAACGTTTTGTGCCGTTACTTCAGCTTTCAGTAATGAAGAAGCCCCTTGCAGGTTCTTCAACCCAAACACAATTAAAGCAAGGTCTACAGATTTCTCACCAAGTGCGCTTATGTCTTTGTACATGGCGTCTGTTTCGCCTTCTTCTGCTTTGTAGAGGAAGTAAAACAATGGAATGTCTACTTGCTTACCGCTTTCTAGTTTTACGCCCTTTATAACGTCAAAAGGACTTCCTTCGCATAACAACTGTCCATCAGCCATTAAAGCTTCCCTGCCAATACTTTTACCCCTGTATTCTTTGATGTAAACAGATATTTTATCGGCTGACACATATCTGGTATAGGTATGTTTTTTTATGGTGTATAAGTAGCCCCACATAAAAGATAAATCCTTGTACCAAGGCATATCCTGTTCCATAACTCCGGGCTGTAAGCCCATGGCTACCACTTTATTTCCAGACAGACTTCCCAGTCCATCTTGATATACACTATTTAACTCTTCAATAAATTCACCCCTGTAATCATCTATCCTGTCGTAAAGTGTTTTAAGCAATGCGGTATTTGAAGAAAAGAATGATATTAAACTACCTCTATCCTTTTTCGGTGTTGTTGCAATAACGTTAATGGTGATTTTTTGACGAGAATCTTTTAAAGACCCATTATACCAGTTAGTTTCAGATTGTATCTTTTTTAGTAATTCTTTTCTGTTTTCAAGGCTTAAATATTCCAAATCACATGGAGAGGCATACTGAAACTCTTCTAATGAAGTAAAGTTTATAGGTGTTTTAGGAATATGCAATGAGCCAGTTAAGTTATTCTTAAAAAAGCTATAAGCACATGAAGCTTCTTTTTCACCAGTAAAGAGCAATTTGTATTTCTTGCCTTTAAGAATAATTTTGTTAGTGGTTTGGTTATACGAAATATCGGTTAAATCAAATTCATCCTCTATATAATTGTTGCTCAAATCCAGAACCTCCCCGAACGTTTCATAAAGCGTAGCTTTTATTTCTGTATCATCGTTACAAGGGTTTCCTGTCAGATACAGTTCTGATACCATATTTGATACAGATGCTCTGATAGTGGTTTTCGGCATGAAAAGTTTAACTGAACTTCTTTTTCTATTAATAGCACAGTTGATCGACTTTACTAGCCTTCCTAACGCCCCTGCTTCATTTTCTAGGACAGCTGCCCCCTCACTCTCATCCTGCATAAACCCGAGCAGGATGGTCTCTGGGTTATGAATTAAGTCCCACTGGTATTTCCAAAGCTCG
>JAFGDZ010000001.1 GCA_016931855.1 Bacteroidales bacterium | reverse complement strand
GTACTATTGCTACCAACCCCAGCGGTTCGGCGGAGGAAGGCGCAGAGGTAACGCTTACCATCACGCCTGCTAACGGCTACCAATTAGTTGCAAACAGCCTAAAAGCCCACAAAACGGGCGACGAGGCCACTACGGTAACCATTACCGATGGTAAGTTTATCATGCCAGCATTCAACGTAACAGTGAAGTGCGAGTTTGAGCTAATCACGGGAATAGACAATAACACCACCGCAACCGTAAGCGCATACCCTAACCCATTTACCGATTATATGGTAGTTGAGAGCGAGGAGCAGATACGTAGCGTGGAGTTCATTAACATCATAGGCAAAACCGTGCAGCACGTAAGCATGCCCCAAGCACAAATATCAACACAAAATCTACTACCGGGTATCTACCTAGTTAAGGTTGATTTTGCAAAAGGCAAACCTGTGGTGATACGAATGGTTAAGCAGTAATTTCTATCTTTTTTGATATCTATAAAGGGCCGCCTTGTTTGGGCGGCCCTTTTTTCTACATACCCACCCGCTCCGCTGGGGCTAGTTGGTGTTTAGTGTTTGGTTTATAGTCTAGCCTAAGGTCGAGACAAGCTGTTTGGTTCTTTGTCTAAAATCTAAATTCTAGCGTCTAAAATCTGCTTCTCTCCTTTAACTTTTAACTTTTCTCCTTTAACCTTACCCCTTCTCCCTGCCCTACAGCATACCCATTCAAAAAAGGAAGCATTACCTTTGCCTGCACTTTTCAAAAGAATCAACAAATGGAAAACAAGGCCTTTCAGGATTACTATATAGAGGAGTTTAGCCACTGCTATGGCTGCGGAAAGAGCAACCAGCAGGGCATGCACGTTAAGAGTTACTGGAATGGAGACGAGACTGTGGCACACTTCACGCCAGAGAGCTACCACACGGGCGGATATCCAGGCAATGTATATGGCGGACTAATTGCATCGCTAATGGATTGCCATGGAACAGGCTCTGCTGCCGCGGCTGCATTTAGAGCTGAGGGCAGAGCAATGGATACCATGCCCCCCATTAGATTTGTTACGGCATCGCTAAAGGTTGATTACCACAAGCCAACCCCACACGGCGTTGAGCTGGAGATTCGCGGACAAATAGTTGAGGTAAAACCACGAAAGGTTACCATAAACCTATCGGTAAGTGCCAAGGGTGAGGTTTGCGTTACGGGGCAGATGATTGCGGTACGACTAAGGGAGGAATCCGCTCCCCTTTAACCAACACAGCAATAAGCGCTATGACCAAAATAGGCATAAAATACTGCGGTGGGTGCAACCCAAAATACGACAGGGTTGCCTTTGCCAACAAGATAAAGGAACTCTATCAGCAATACGAAGTAAAAGCAGTAAACAGCAACGAGACTTTTGACTGCGTAGTTGTAGTTAGCGGCTGCCACGCTGCATGTGCTAGTTTAAAGGACATAAACACCCGCAAGGGCTTTGTAATTGTGAGAAGGGATGATATAGACGAAACGCTAAAACGCATCCAATCTATACAAACCAGCAGCAGCGAAAGTTCCAGCGAGGTTTACGTATAGCACAAAGCTAGTACTCCTGCAAGAAGTCGAACAGCGAGGTATCGGAGTCAATTCCAATTTTTTTTCTAAGCCTAAAGCGCTTCATATCGGCGCTTTTGGGGCTTATGCCAAAGAGCGTTGCAATCTCCTTCGACGAAAGGTTTAAACGCAGGTAAACACACAAGCGGCGCTCATCCTCGGTTAAATCGGGGTAATTCTGAGTAAGCCTATCCAAAAACTCACGGCTCAGCTTGTTGACATCCTCCTGAAAAAGCTGCTTCTCTCTATCGAGTATCGACTGAGCCTTTATTAGGCTATGGAGCTGCTTTAAATGCTTTGCGCTCTCCCTGTTTGGCAGCGTCTTTTCTATAAGCTCAACCTCCTTTTGCAGCGCCGATATAAAATCGTTCTTCTGGATTATCTGAAAGGCTAGCAGCTTTAGCGTCTCCTTATTGTAATGCAGCTCATTCCTTAGCTTCTCCCGCTCAATGGCCGACACCTCCAGCTTTGCCCTGCTAAGCTCCTGATTGGACTCAAACAGCTCCCTATTCTTTATCAGCATCGCCTGGTTCACCCTATTTTTAGACCTCAGTCTAAAAACAACAAGCATTGCAACAAGCAAAAGAATTAGCACAAAAAGCATCACCATTTTAAAGGTTAGCGATTTTATGGCTTGATCCCTATTAAGCAGGGTTATCTCCTGTTGCTGCAGTTTGAGCTGCTGCTCCTTCTTATCCACCTCGTACCGGGTGGAAAGGTTTGCCATAGCCTCGGTTCGCTCAGTGCTAAAAAGGGTATCCTTTGCCGATGAGTATAACGACATAAACCTATAGGCATTAACCATATCGCCGCTCATCCTATTGCTTTTGGCCAGCAGCAGGTAGGTAGCGCAAACCTCACGCTGCACATCAAGCTTAAGCGCAAGGGCAAGAGCCTCCTCGGCAAACCGAATGGCAATGGGGTAGTTTGATTGGTCGTAATAAATTTCGGCAATAGCCAGCTTGGTAAAGAGCATGCCGCGCTGGTCGTTAAGGCGCCTGCGTAGATCCAACGACTGGTTTAGCAGCCCAAGGGCTTTAAGGTAATCCTTTTGGTCGCGTAAAACCTGCCCCATATTCCCCAAGCAGGTGGCAACGCCACGCAAGTTATTTAAACGCACATTAATATCGTGAGCGGCAGAATAGTAGCTATAAGCATCGGCAAGCAACCCTTTTTCTTGGTACAGATTTCCTAGGTTATTGGACACCTCGGCAATTTCGCTACTAAGCCCAAAGGCTTCAAAAACAGATAGCGCCTTTGCAAAGAACTGACTCGACTTATCAAACTCCCTAATGTGCAGGTATAGGCTGCCAATGCTACTATAAAACCGCGCAGCCACAACCGATGAGGTATCGGTGCCAATTGTACGCAAACCATCGTAAAGGTAAAAAAGGGCATCGGCGTAATCACCCTTTATATTGTATATCATTGATAGGTTTAGGAAGATAGTGGCATAGTAGCTACTGCTATCGGCCTTAGGTTTAAAATGCAGCGCCTTTTTGTAGTACTCCTCAGCCGATGCGTACTTTCCCGAGTAGAAAGCCACCGATCCCAAGTTAGATAGATTACGAGAGATGAGCACAGAATCGCCTAGTGCGCTATATATCTCGTACGCCTTTTGCATAAAAACCAAGGCGCTATCAAAAAGCCCCTTGTTGCTATAGAAGATACCATAGTTGTTGTAAGCCGAAGCACAGCCCAGCTTATAGTTACCGCTAAGCGATACCTTTAGCGCCTCCCTAGCCAAGCGCATTGCCCCAGTATCGTTTTTAGAGAGGAGCAGAAAAGCCTTTGAGTTAAGCTGGTTAACATAAGATGTATCAACACCACCATACGCCCCACTTGCCCCAAACAGCAGCAGTACGGTGACAGCAATACGGCCAAACGCTTTTCCCATAAACATCTTATAACGCATAAAACTATGCTTTTCGCAAAAATAGCCTTATTGTTCTCATTTACGCCTAACGCATCAACAAAAACGCAAAAGAGTGCTATGCAAAGAGGCTACCCGATTAAAATCGGATAGCCTCAAGCAAGGAAACTGAAACAGAAAAACTACCTTGTAACTACTAGTTTTATAGAGGAATACAAGCCCTGTTTTGCTATGCGCAAAACGTAAACACCAGGCTGTAGCTGCTCTATATTTACCTTTTGGGTATCGGACTCAATGGAAACCGACATGCAAACCGTTCCGCTTAAGCTATACAAAGTGGCTGTTGCACCGCTCATTCCATCAATATTAATCCAGCCTTTAGCAGGATTTGGATATACACTAACATTCAACTTATTGTAAAAATCGCTGCTAACAATTTGTTTAGGGGCAAAGTTTGCACGGAGCAGAAGCACCATTTGCATAGCCTCCTCCAGCTCGTCGGCAGCAATCCATTCCCCCATAAACTGGATAAAACAGCTCTGTGGATGGAAGATACCCTGATCAACCGCAAGCCCTAAGTTACCCTCGGCGCTCTCATTAAGCCCAACAAAGTAGGCATTAGGCTCAAGCACCAACGGCTTAGCCAATGGAATGGTAACCCAACCTTCGAACTCTGCAGGAATAGTAACATTAGCTGTACGAGCAATCTCCTTGGTTGGCTTAGTATCAAAACCAAACACGCTAGCCGAAACGGTAAGCTCAGCACTAGCCGCAACCCTATAGAACGAGATAGAGGTTAGCGTATCCTTTACAACCACCGTAAACTTTTGACCAACAACGCCGCCATTCTTAGGGCCTAAACCAACAAAATTGGTAAAGATTCCCTTATCCCTAGCAAGCACAGAGTCGCAAACCGTAAATGTAGAGGTAATAACATTATCGGCAGGATTTTCATCGTTGGCAATAGCCGCCTCAACACGCACTGTGTACTCACCCTTAGCCTTGGGAGTAAAGCCATTGCTAACGGCCAGTACCACCTCCGACGATGCAGCCAAAGGCACAGGAATGGAGAGCAGCTCCTTGTATGAGGTTCCCTCAACGGTAAAGGCTAGGCTTGCCGCTTCCGTTAGCGCTGCTCCCTGATTTTTAACCTTTGCATCAAAGTTATAAACAGCCTGCGATAGCGGGCAAATGGTGTAATCCTGCTGCTTTAACAGCACGGTAAGATCAGGATTAGTAGCCACATACTTAGCGGGTAGCACAACATCATCAATTAAAATTTGCGACTGATCCGACACCTTATGGTGAACAAATGCGATGTAAACCGATTTGTTTGCATATGCCGAAAGATCGATGCTACGCTTAGTCCACGCATGAGATGCTAGCTCCTCATTATCAATAAGTACCACATCAAAGTTATCTAAGCCCTTTCCTTTTGTTGATAGCAAAACGGAGTAGTGCTCCCTAAAGCTGATATCGGACACAGCGCCTATCCAAAAGGTAAGGCTAGAACCACTGCTCACCACAACCTTTGGCGATACCAACCAGTTGTTTGGGGTTGCAGGGCCACCGCTTAGCTTAGCCGATTCGGATACAACACAACCCATTCCGCTATGAGCCAAATCGGGGGCATACTCATCGTTCTGGTAAGGGAACCATCCTAGGCCATCGGCATCGGCATCAATCACCTCCCAAGCGTTAATAGCCGCCTCAGACTCAAAACCTTCGTGATACAAACCGCTTGCATATGCATATCCCTTTAGGTCAATTACGGCATCGCCACCATTAGTCTTAATAACCATACTACCAGAATAATCGCCAGCAGCTTCGGGTTCAAAGCTTATGGTAAAGGAGTAAACCTCATCCTTTTTTAGCGATACTGCACTAGGATTTAAAGAGGTAGTAAAGCCCTGAGGTAGCTCAAAGCTCAAAACGGTTAGCTCTCCCGCTAGGATATTGGCAAATGCGAACACCTCGGGCGAGGTTGCTTTTTGGTTAACCTCAACAACAGAACGCCAATGGTTACCCTGCATTAAAAGCTTAGGATTAGTTGCTGGTGGCGCTACAGAGAAGTTATCTACGTGCAGCTCACCTTTATCAGCCGATACCACCTGTATTGCAATGTACACCTCGTCGCCAGCAGCAATATTATCGTTATCGCATAGCCTATACTCAAACTTGGTAAACCCAACATCGGCACTAGCATCAACCACACTGGCAAGGGTAATGGTAAAGTCGGAATCAACATTAACGCCATTCTTAGAAACCTTTACATTGAACGACTCCTTGTAGTTTACCGCCGATGAGCGATACATAAACGACAGCACATCGTTCTCTCGCACCTTAACTCTTGGTGCTATTAGCCAGTCGTTATTCTGGTTTTTGTTACGTTTTGTTTTTATGATATAATTCCCTTCAAATGGCATATACTTTATAACAAACCAAGCTTTACCATCGTTATCGGCATCAACCATTCTCCATGTAGCGGGTAATTCACCCCCTTCAAACCCTTCAAATATACCCTCAACAGATTGTTCCTCGTGTACCACGCTTACCTGCCATACGCGGGTGTTACCCGCCTCGGCGGTTACCGTGTAGGCCACAGCACCCTGACTAAAGTCCTGCTCCACTCCGCTGGCGGGAACAACGCTGGCTCCCTCCGATACAGTTACCACGGGCGATACCTTGGTGAGGTCAACGCTGGCGGGAACCGTTAGGCTAACGGTTGAGGCCTCGGCGCTGATTACAGCCGCTGCGCTCACGCCCTCGATGCTGAAACCTGTTACCTCAGCAGCATCGCTAAGCACCACCTCGTGCACCACGCTCACCTGCCATACGCGGGTGTTCCCCGCTTCGGAAGTTACCGTGTAGGCCACAGCACCCTGACTAAAGTCCTGCTCCGCGCCGCTAGCGGGAATAACGCTTGCCTTGGCTGATACGGTTACTACGGGTGACACCTTGGAGAGGTCAACGCTGGCGGGAACCGTTAGGCTAACGGTTGAGGCCTCGGCGCTGATTACGGCTGTTGCGCTCACGCCCTCTATGCTGAAGCCTGTTACCGCGGCAGCATCGCTAAGCACCACCTCGTGCACCACGCTCACCTGCCATACGCGGGTGTTGCCCGCCTCGGCGGTTACGGTATAGGGCACAGCACCCTGACTAAAGTCCTGCTCCACTCCGCTGGCGGGAACAACGCTGGCCTTATCCGATACGGTTACTACGGGTGATACCTTGGAGAGGTCAACGCTGGTAGGAACGGTTAGGCTAACGGTTGAGGTCTCGACGCTGATTACAGCCGCTGCGCTCACGCCCTCAATGCTGAAGCCTGTTACCTCGGCAGCATCGCTAAGCACCGCCTCGTGCACCACGCTCACCTGCCATACGCGGGTGTTGCCCGCTTCGGCGGTTACCGTGTAGGCCACGGCACCCTGACTAAAGTCCTGCTCCGCGCCGCTGGCGGGAACAACGCTCGCCTTATCCGATACGGTTACTACGGGTGATACCTTGGAGAGGTCAACGCTGGTAGGAACGGTTAGGCTAACGGTTGAGGCCTCGGCGCTGATTACGGCCGCTGCGCTCACGCCCTCGATGCTGAAGCCTGTTACCGCGGCAGCATCGCTAAGCACCACCTCGTGCACCACGCTTACCTGCCATACGCGGGTGTTCCCCGCTTCGGCGGTTACCGTGTAGGCCACAGCGCCCTGACTAAAGTCCTGTACACCCGATGGAGAAATTGCTGCGCCAGGCGAAAGAACAAAAACAGGCTCTACTGCCGTAATACCTGAGGTGCTAGGCACTGTAATATCAACAGTACCCGCTTCTGCATTAACAACAGAAGCCACTTGACCTGGAACGGTGCACGAAACGATTTCTGCTTCGCGGCTAGGTGCTACAACCTTAACATTATCAATGGTTAACTTACCTGGGAATATACCACCAACGGGATCGCTTACGCACTGAATGGCAATAAAAACCTCATCGCCATCAACCAAGGAAGAGCCAGCCAAATCAATTTGCTTTGTAATAAAATCGACAGGGCTATGTGGAACAACCAGATTTTCGGCAAGAGTAATGCTGAATTTTCCAATGGCACGCCCCTGCTTAGAGGCTTTAATATTTATAACGCCCTTGTCGGACAAGGAGCACTTATAATCAAAACTCAACACCTGTCCGTCCCTAATTTTTACTCGTGGCAACACCAGCCAATCGTTCTGAACAGCAGCATTTAGCTCTAAAACTGGCGCCCCATTTTTTATTGTCCAGCAGTTTTTGTCGCTATTGCCATCAATAGTAAGCCAGTTACTTGGGAGTCCATCACCAAAATCCTCGTTAATCTCATTAAGAGGAACGGGAAGTGGTTCTGTAGTACCAGATAGAGAAACGGTAACAGATCCTCCCGTTGTTTCAATAACAAAATCTTTTGTAATGGAAATGGGGCTATCGCTAGAATAATTGAAAGAGAATGAATAGGTCTGGTTCCGAGATAGGCTTACCGCATCCTTAGAGAAGGTTGTGGTGAAAGGTGTTCCATCTAAAGAGGTAACAGAGGTAACCGTAAGCTGGCCTCCTCCCACATTTTTTAGGTCAAACACATTACCGCTCGATACCGATTCACCAACCATTGTTTGGGCAGCCCAAGCAGCACCACTCAATTCAACAATAGGGTTTGTAACAGGAACACCAAACTCAATATCATCAATATATAAAATGCGATTAGTGTTTGGGTTTGTGCTTAAATCAACCTCATCAACAACACGAATTGCAATATACACCTCGTCGCCAGCGGTTAACCCAAACTCAGGGTTAGACAAATCAACAGCATACTCGGTGTAGGAATTTGGAACCTGAACGGCCTCAAGTAGCTCCACTGTAAAATCGGCAACAGCCGTTTCTGTTTTAGACAGATAAATGGCGAACCTAGAACTAGGATCCTCCTCGGGAACAGAAAGGTTGCCGGGAGCATCCTTAGATTTTGCCCACAACGACAAGGAGGCTCCTGCGGTGTACTTTAGCTTAGGAGACACCAACCAGTTGTCGCGTCTAACCTTTGTGTCATCGTACCTTGGCGGGTTAGATGTTGAGGAAACGTAACATTTCTCAGTACGTGCATGAGGAACCCCATATTTTGAGTCCTTTACCACAGTAAAAGGACGAGTGCCCTCCTTGGTGTAAGCAATCCAGCCCTCGGGGAGTTTGGTGGCTGTATTGAACACTTCAAAGCCTTCACTCATGTTTTCTTGTTGAGCCAGCAACGAAAAGCAGAAACTGGTTAGAAGAAAAAAGATTAAGGAAAATTTTCTCATTGTTTAGTTTGTTTACGAGTTTAGAACAATGTGAAAATATTTTACCCTAATCAACATTCCATATTATATAGGCATACACAAACTCTACAATGAACAAATTCCACCTACTTTTTTACCTACAGCAGATTTTGAAAACCATTATTTATAAAGCAGTTAGAACAAACAGTATCTCTACCATAACAAATAAACAGGGCTGCCCAAAACGGATAGCCCTTAATTGTAGAGTAAAACTGTTAAGCAACTTAGGTTGCAAACAAGTTCTGCATCGATACTGTATGGGTAAAACGGATAGGAATCGAAACCAATATCAAGCTATATGCAATTACTGGAGGATACAACGGTACGCACTACCCCAGCACCTCCTCTAAACTCCTAAACTCCCCTGCCCTAACTCCTTTTGGTGTACTGATAAGGGTTGCGCACTCGTTGTAGTAATCGTGCTGAAAGTAAATAACGTAGCCCTTTTCAAAGGCTTCCTTTACAAAGGCCTCCTTCTCGATCATGGTGTTAAGTGGCTCCACATCGTAGCTCATGTTCCAAACAGGATGAATATGAGTGGAGAAGGGGAATAAATCGGCTGCAAACACCAACGTTTTCCCGCTAGGGTGATGAATTATGGGCACCATTTGTCCTTTGGTGTGACCACCAAAAAAGCGCAGCTCAATACCGGGCATAAACCACCCCTCTCCTTCAATAAGATTAAGGGCCCCAAGCTCTTTTATAGGGAGCAGATTTTCCTTTAGGAACGAATCGGCCTCGCGCATATTAGGATTTATAGCCCACTCCCACTGCTCACGGCTAATGTGCACCTTTGCATTGGGGAATGTTAGCTCGGGCTCACCCATTGCGTTAAGCTTTATGGTTCCACCACAATGGTCGTAATGCAAGTGAGTAAGAATAACATCGGTAATATCGCTGGGAGTATAGCCCAGCTTATCAAGCCCCTCAACCAGCCCATCGCCACCAAACAGGTGAACATGGCTAAAAAACTTCTCGTCCTGCTTGTCGCCAATACCATCATCTATAAGAATAACCCGTCCCTCCGTCTCAATAACCAAAGAGCGTAGCGATAGGGGAATAAGGTTATTCTCGTCGGCAGGGTAGCGCTTGTGCCACATCATTTTGGGAACCACACCAAACATGGCCCCGCCATCTATCTTAAAATTCGCTATGTTAAAACCTTGTACCTTCATTGCTTATTAACTTTTGTAAAATCCTTAAAATGCAAATATAATAACAAATAAGGGCTGGAATGGTTTACCAACCAACGGGAGAACCCAGAACCATCAGCATAAAGCAATTACGCACACTCCGCTTTGACAACAAAATACAAGTTCACAAACAGCTAACATGCTCACCCTAACCCTTGCTACATTTCCTGCTATACAACATCAAAACAAAACTAGTAATGGCGGGGAACAAAAACACTCAGAGCACTTTTGTGTTGAAATTCTCAACATCGCTTACTTTTTCTACACAAACCTCACATCCATTGACAAACAACACATTACCGTACAACAAAAAATGTAGTGCTGAAATTTTAAACAACAACCAGTACAAGCGAACAAGGCAAAAAACGACATAACAAACTATCACACTACAGGTTACCCCTTTTGGCTTTGGGTTTGCAAATAGCAGTACGAAAGCAACAGCTAAACATATTGCTAAAACAAAGCACTAACATAAAATACTAAAGCCATGAGAACCATGCTAAAAATCGCAATCGGGCTAGCGCTACTAATTAGTATAGCGGGCGCATACGCCTCTCCGTTTAGCGACGGAACAGCCGATAAAACACAAATAGCTGAGGGAGCTATTACCATAACCTCTTCTCCTGAACTACAAGCACTTGCCGACATGTGGATTGCCCAGTACAACAAGGCTTACCCAGTGGGAATGGTTAGTCTAAGCGCAAACGCCAGCAGTGCGGCCATTATGCTAAGTTCAGATAACAATACCACATGGACAATGGTTGTTGGGCACAATGCCATAATACCCATTGTTAACGCAAAGAACCCACTACTTAAACAAATCAATGGCATTGGAGTTAACGCAAATACGCTACATGCGCTGCTCTCGGCAACTAACAAACCATCGTGGAACGCATTACTAAACGAAACAGCTAATGCAAACGCAAACATCTACTTTGCTAATGCAAGCGAAGTAAAAAACAGCGTTTTAGGCTATGCTAAGGTTGATGCCAACAACAATAACTGGCAAGAGGTAGCCACCAGAGATCTTATAGCAGCTGTAAAGGCCGATATTTACGCCATTGGCTTTTGCCGCCTAACAGATGTACGCGACGCTAACACAAACACCATTATACAAGGTATTCAAATACTCCCTGTTGACAAGAACGGCAATGGCAACATTGATGCCTTTGAGAATATTTACCAAGACCTTAAAACCTTTACCCGCGGGGTATGGATTGGCAAATACCCAAGCGCCCTAAGTGGAAGCGTTTACGCCACAGCCGCTGAGATGCCAACCAACGAAACCACACTAGCCTTTTTACGCTGGGTACTAACCGAAGGGCAGTACTACCTGAACCAAAACGGCTACTGCGAGCTGGGCAGCCGCGAGCGCTTGGCCAAGCTAAATAGCATTAGCCCAAGTACAGGAGAACTTAACCCAATGGAAACCCAAACCGCATCCAACCGTTGGGTATTATACCTGCTAACAGCCATAGGCATTGCTGCTGTTGCAGGATGGATAGTGGCTAGCAGCAAGCAACGCAGAGCAGCCACGCCTAAAGCAGCACCACACACCTTTGCAGTAATAGACGAGAACGCCATTGCTGCCCCCAAAGGGCTGTACTTTGACAAAACCCACACCTGGGCCTTTATGGAACCCGACGGCAATGTTAGGGTTGGCATTGATGATTTTTTACAGCACGTAACAGGAACCCTTACCCGCGTTATACTTCGCAAAAAAGGAGAAGAGGTTAGGCGTGGAGAAAAAATAGTTACCCTAATCCGCAACGGCAAGCAGCTTGATATTTACGCACCAATATCGGGAACCATTAAGGCGCAAAACCCTGCAATACTATCAAGCACAGCACACATCAACACCTCCCCTTACAGCAATGGATGGGTGTACATGATTGAACCAAAAAACTGGCTACGCGAAATTCAGTTTCTATTCCTAGGCGATAGGTACAAAGAGTGGATTAAGGATGAGTTTACCCGCCTTAAGGATTTCTTCGCATCAGCGGTAAACACAATGCCTAATGCACAGGTAGTTTACCAGGATGGTGGCGAGATTATAGACCACGTACTTGCCGATTTAGAACCACAAATCTGGGAGGAGTTCCAAAGTAAGTTTATCGATCCTTCGAGGTAGTGCTAAGAACTACCCTCATGGATATATGCGTTTAGTTTATTGTAAAGCGGTGAAATATCACCGCTTTACATGTTATAAAAGCACCAGCATTTATGCCTCTGTATAAATAATGCTACTAACTTAGCCAGTAGCAAGCAAACAAAACGTATAATGAAGTGGTACAGAAAGATTTTCCTAAAGCATAGCGCTAAAAACACCTTGGTTAGCGGCTATGTTAGGTTCCGATCCTCCATATATGGCAGAGTGGTTTTTATCATCACCATATCTTCGTGTTTTCTGTTCATCTCCTTCGGCGTAATATTCAGATCGGTTAACGAGCGGCACATGAAGTCGGTTATTAGCGAGAATGGCAACAACATAGGCTACCTAGTTGAGGGTGCGCTTTACCGCTCCATGCTCGAGAACGATCAAAACTCACTCCAGAACACCCTAAACACCATTAATACCATGTCGGGGATTGATGATGTTAACATGTACGACCAGTACAACAACCTGGTGTACACATCAATTACCGACAACAAAATAAACCACAGCAACCCCGACTGCATAAGCTGCCACCAGAACCTAGACGAGATGTTCTCGCCCACCGAGAAATCGGTTAGGATTATTGAAGCAAAAAGCGAGTGCGTTATGAATCCACACAACACCGACAGCTCTCGCCACCTAATCATCAAATCGCCAATACTTAACAATCCATCATGCCATACAGCAAGCTGCCACTACCATAGCGAAAACGACCAGGTACTCGGCTCACTTATTATCAAGATGCCGCTAAAAAGCCTCGATAAGGCACTGGAAGAGTCAACCACAAACTACTTTGTGCTGGCAGCCCTAATGACCTTTGTGCTAATCGTCTTCCTAATTCTATTCACCAACAAAAAAATAAAGAATCCGCTCAACCAAATAATACTTGCCAGCGAAGCCGTTACAAAAGGCGACACCAACACAAGGCTAGCAGTAAAACCCAACCAGCTATCGGACATGCGCATGGTGTCGGTGGCATTTAACGAGATGCTGGACAACCTACAAGCGGCAAATAACGAGCTGCAAAACTGGTCGCAACAACTAGAGTACAAAGTGCAGAAAAAGACCGAAGAGCTGGGTCGCGCACAGAACGAGCTAATCAACATTGAGCGTATAGCCTCGCTGGGCAAGCTATCGCTATCGGTAGCTCACGAGATTAACAACCCATTATCGGGCATTCTTATCTACACCAAGCTTATTTACAAGCAGCTCAGCAACCCAAACCTTGACGACAACAAGCGCACCACAATGCTAAAAAACCTTAAGCTGATTGAGAGCGAAACCAAACGGTGCGGCGACATTGTAAAAGGGCTTCTCGACTTCTCGCGCAAGAATCAGGATGGATTTGAGAACCGGCACTTACACGAAGTGCTTAAGGAAACCGTTGAGCTAATGGTTCACCCCATGAAAATTGCCAACATCTACTTCTGGACCGATTTTAACGCAAAAACCGACATGGTTTTTTGCAGCCCCAACCAAATTAAGCAGGCGTGTATTGCCATACTGGTAAACGCATCGGAGGCGGTAACAGAGAACGGCGAAATTGTGCTGCGCACATCGAACCCCGATTCTGAGCATATCCGCATAGACATTATTGACAACGGAGCAGGAATTGCCGAGGAGGATTTGCCCCATGTATTCCAACCCTTTTTTACCACAAAAGAAAAGGCCAATGGAATTGGCCTAGGACTAGCCATTGTTCACGGCATAGTGGAGAACCACAAAGGGAAAATAGACGTAACATCAGTTCGCGGAACAGAGACAGCAATATCAATAACAATACCCCTGATAAACGCATAAGCTATGGCTAGAAAAGTTTCAATACTTATTGTTGACGACGAAGACTCCGTAAGGGACTCCCTTTACAACTGGTTTATAGAAGATGGCTACAGAGTTGAAAGTGCGGAGGATGCGAAAAAAGCACTTTCTATTTTAGAAACAGAGGAGTTTGATATTGTACTAGCCGACATTAAAATGCCGGGCATGGATGGGCTGGAGATGCTTAAGCGGATAAAGGCCATACGCAAGGATTCCATAGTTATTATAATGACCGCATTTGCCACCGTAAACACAGCGGTACAGGCGCTAAAGGATGGCGCCTACGACTACGTAACCAAACCCTTCGATCCCGACGACCTCTCGCACCTTATCAGAAACGCTTCAAAACAAATACTACTGAGCGAAGAGAACGAGAAGCTAAAGGAGAAGGTTGTATCGCTGGAGAACATGGAAGACCTTGTTGGGCAAAGCGAGGCCATGCAACAGGTACTGCGCGAAATTGAGAGCGTATCGCAATCAAACGCATCGGTAATTATTACGGGCGAAAGCGGAACGGGTAAAGAACTTGTAGCCAGAGCCATACACACTAACTCGCCCCGCCGATTCTTCCCCATGGTATGCGTACACTGCGGAGCCCTTAGCGAGAGCCTTCTTGAAAGCGAGCTGTTTGGGCACGAAAAGGGCGCCTTTACAGGGGCTGTGTACAACCGCAAGGGCCGATTTGAGATGGCCGATAGCGGAACCATTTTCCTTGATGAAATTGCTACCATATCGGCAAAAATGCAGGTGGAGCTGCTACGCGTGCTCGAATCCCGCAGCTTTGTGCGCGTTGGTGGGCACAAGGAGATAACTTCCGATTTTAGGGTTATCTGCGCAACCAACCGCAACCTTAAGCAAATGGTTGACAGTGGCGAGTTTCGTGAGGATTTGTACTACCGGCTTAACGTAGTTAACATAACCGTTCCTCCGCTTAGGGAACGCACCGATGACATACCACTGCTTGTGAACCATTTCATAAAAAAGTTCTGCGTAGCAATGAACAAGCCTCTTGTAACAATAGATAACGCGGCACTTAAAGTTCTAGAGGAATACAGCTTCCCGGGAAACATACGCGAACTTGAGAATATGATAGAACGTGCTATTGTTGTGGGAAACGGCAAAAAAATTAGCGTTAAGGATTTACCCGTAACCGAAGGTGTTGCAGGCAATACATTCGAAAGTCTCACCGATTTAGAAAAGAACCACATAACCCAAATACTAAACAAGTACAGCTGGAATATATCGGCAGCAGCAAAGGCGTTACAGGTTGATAGGGTTACGCTTTACAATAAAATTAAGAAATACGACTTAAAGCCCGCCAAATAGTCAATAACCAACAGCCAATATTAAGATTTGCGCCAGCGCCAACGCTATGAAACAAAAAAGCATAGTACTAATCTCGTTTGGTTACTTTGAGAAGGAGCTTCTTGAACAGGTTGCACACGACATTGAGCAGGAATTTGCCCTACCTACCCTAACTCGTGAAGGGCACTTGGATTTAAGCGATTTTTACGACACCGCTCGCCGCCAGTACAACGGCAACTCATTGCTTAAGCTCATTGACTCGCAATTTGGATCGGGCACACACAAAACGCTTGCACTTTTCAATATCGACCTATACATTCCAATCCTAACCTACATTTTTGGGCAAGCCTACCTAAACGGGCAAACGGGAATTGCATC
The DNA here is from genome assembly GCA_016931855.1 of Bacteroidales bacterium. GTDB lineage: Bacteria > Bacteroidota > Bacteroidia > Bacteroidales > Tenuifilaceae > UBA5206. The sequence continues at coordinate 16,416 of JAFGDZ010000001.1, read as the reverse complement.
GGCATACCGCTTACGCAATGAGCACTACGGGCTTACACCCAACGAAGCCCTACTTAAGGATAGATTTAAAAAGGAGATGATCCACGAACTGGGTCATGCCTTTGGGCTTATACATTGCCACAACACGCGGTGCGTTATGCGCTCAAGCACTTATGTTGAGGATATAGACCAAAAAAGCCACAGGCTATGCGAGAACTGTAGAAACGAGATTGCAAGAACCACACAACAAAAAAGGTGAGAACCAACAAAGCCCCTCACCTTACCCTTTTGAACAGATTATACAACTGCCTATTTCCTTATAGAGTTTACAACCCTAGTCTTAGTTGAATCGGAGCTAACACTAGTAACATCGCCCTTACAATTAGTAAAGTACACGTAGTTGCTCTGATCGCGAAAACGGTAAACCTTGCAACCATCGTGTTCAAAGAGATAATCAACATCGTAGGTCTCATTATTCACTGGTTTTTCTGTGGCAATGGGAATTTGCGCACACGAAATGGCTAACACCGAAAGGCATAAAGCGCTAAATACTAAAGCAATCGTTTTCATAGTTATGCGGATTAATAGGAAAATTAGCTGAGCAATTACGTCAACTACTATACCACAAAACTATCAAAAACGCACAAAGACCAAGGGAATTAAAGCAAAATACAGCTAGACTTTAGAACTACCACCTATACTCAGTATCGGCAAGGGGGTCAACGCTTTTAAAATCATCAAACAGACTCTCTGTATTAGTGTACCACCAGCTATAGTAAGCATCGGATACCGCTTTGTGAACCAGAATATCGCTTTCTGGAACAACCTCGTAGGAGTTACGGTACCACAATACCGCATTCTGCGATGGAAAGCGCATTACCAGCGCCTCGCTGTTAATTGACCTAGCCCTTATGGACTCAATGGTCCATAGGATGTACACTCCCAGTTTACATTCAATAAGTATTGATGATGAAATGGGATTTCGAGGGAAAGTGGTTATAACATGCTGATCATCTCGATACTTAAGTAACTCAGGAATATCGGAGTACGAAAAATCTGGGAGGTCAAGTGAGTCGTACCTATTCTGCTTTAGAAGTTCCACATACCGTTCAACGGTCAAACCTTTTTTATTGTCCCTATCATCGCTGCAGCCGCCAAGACCAAGCATGACAACGCAAAGCCATACAAGCATTACTTTTTTCATCAATTTTTTAAATTTCAACTAAAGGTAGTACAAGGGTTATTTAGAAGCAAAAGAAATTATGCATAGCGCACACTAACTGAACTAACAACAAAAGGATTATTACAAAAAAGCAAAGCCATCTCCTGAAATTCCAGAAGAAGCCTTAACAATTAGCACAATTAAACTAGCTGGCCTTATGGCCTTCTCTCTGAGGATAGGCTAAGTGCTTAAGCCCGCTATCGCGTTGCTTAACCGCCACCAAAAACTCATTACTAACCGGCTTAGCCAAACGGTAGGTTTGCTCCTTTCGGCAATATTCAATGGGCACTCCCTCTTTCCGTAAGCTGCTAACAATGCGGTACAACCTACGCTCACTAATCCCAAGTTCTGCTGCAAGTAACTCAGGTTTACCTGTCTTTCCCTCTTGCAACCTACGGTAAAGGCGGGCAATTAGTCCAACAACTTGTTCTATGGTCATAACAATAAAGGCTAAAGTTTAGGGCATAATTCACCCCTTACCTACATATTCCATCACCCACCAAAACGTGACATGTTTTTAACAGTAATTTTTGCCTATTTTGTTTATTTAGAATCATTCCATACAATACAGCAGGATAAAAAACACCCGAATACAGGGCAAATCTCAGATAAAGCAAGCTAATTACCCCAAAATACTCCACCACATTTAGCACTTTGTCAAATCACATAAAAACCCAACATCAAAATACAACATCTTTCTTTATGCTTAAAAGCAGCCCTGTTCGATTTAACTTGAACAAAGTGGTCTTTGGTTTACAATAGTTTGTAACTTTGCCTTCCGATTTTAAAACAAAATCCGCGTTATGGCAGAAAACACCAAAGATTCGAAGCTGTTCGCCGAGTTTCCCCCGGTTACAACCGAGCAATGGGAAGCGGTGATACAACAGGATCTGAAGGGCGCAGATTACGATAAGAGACTGGTTTGGAAAACCATGGAGGGTATTAGTGTTAGACCCTATTATCGCGCCGAAGACCTGAAAAAGCTACAAAACACGAACGTTTACCCTGGCACTTTCCCTTTTGTAAGGGGTAACGGTTCCAAGAACAACGCATGGCTAATCCGTCAGGATTTTGACGCATGTAATCCAACAGAGGCAAATGCAAAAGCCCTTAGAGGCATTGAGCGTGGGCTAACAGCTGTTGGATTTGTTATTTGCGACAAGTGCGAACCCAACGCAGAAGGCATGAGCACCCTTCTTAAGGGAATCGACTTAAGCAAAGTTGAGGTGAACTTTATTGCTGGTGGCATTTCGCGCCGTGTACTGCCCCTTTTCATTGAAAAGGCTAAGGCAGCAGGTGTAAATGTTGCAGAGGTAAAGGCATCGTTCGACTACAGCCCACTTACCTCGCTATCGCTTAAGGGTAAATTCTGCAAAGATGCAGAAACCTCTTTTGCACACGTTAAGGAGGTTGTGGAAATGAGCCGCGCACTACCCAACCTTAAGGCTGTTAGCGCAAACGGTGCAATTTTCCAGAACAGCGGCGCAACCGCAGTTCAGGAGCTGGCATTTGCCCTATCAATGGCAAATGAGTACATGGCTAAGCTAACCGACATGGGGATTAATGCCGAAGAGGCTGCAAGCCGCATTAAGTTTACCTTTGCTGTTGGAGCCAACTACTTTATGGAAATTGCTAAGTTCCGTGCAGCACGTATGCTTTGGGCTAAAATTGCCGATGCGTATGGCGTAAAGAACAGCACCATGTGCATTCATGCTGAAACCAGCGAGTGGAACATGACCGTTTACGATCCTTACGTAAACATGCTACGCACCACAACCGAGGGTATGTCGGCCGTTATTGCAGGCGTACATTCGTTAACCGTACACCCATTCGATAAGCCTTACCAAAAAGCAACGGTGTTCTCTGAGCGTATTGCACGCAATCAGCAGCTGCTGCTTAAGGAAGAGGTTTACCTTGATAAGGTGGTTGACCCATCGGCTGGTAGCTACTACATTGAAACCCTAACCACTTCGGTTGCCGACCATGCTTGGAGCCTATTCAATCAGATCGAAGCAAAAGGCGGCTACACCAAAGCGTTTATGGAAGGTTTCATCCAGAACGAGATTAAAACCATTGCCGCCAAGCGCGATAGCAACATCGTAACACGTCGCGATACAATACTTGGTACAAACCAGTATCCAAACTTCTCCGAAGTTGCCGACACTAAAATTGTTACCAAGGATACCTTTAAGCGGGGTTGCACCTGTGGCTGCGAAAATGCTGAGGCTATTGCCGAACCACTTGCACCTTACCGTGGAGCAATGACCATGGAGGCTCTTCGCTACCGTACCGATGCTAGCGGTCGCCGCCCCAAAGCGTTTATGCTTGCAGTAGGGAACCTAGCGTTCCGCCGCGCCCGCGCTCAGTTTAGCTGCAACTTCTTTGCTTGCGCTGGCTTTGATGTAGTTGACAATATTGGTTTCAAGAGCATCGACGAGGGAGTAAAGGCTGCTATGGATGCTAAATCGGACATCGTGGTTATTTGCTCATCGGACGATGAGTACGCAACCCTTGCTCCAGAAGCGTTCCAAAAACTTGGTAACAAAGCCATTCTTACGGTTGCTGGCGATCCCGCTTGCAAACCAGAACTTGAGGCGGCTGGTATCAAGAACTTCATTAGCGTGAAGAGCAACCTTCTTGAAACTCTAAGGGGTTATCAGGAGAAACTCGGCTTGTAATAAACACAGAGACACAGAGGAAACAGAGCCCACAGATAATGTCTGAAAGGATTGTACTACATAAATAACACTCTGTGAACTCAGCGTCACTCTGTAACTCAGTGTTAAAACTTCAATTAAAATGAGACCAGATTTTTCAAAAATAAACATTCATCAGGATCACAGCAGCAATGCAAAGGGTGAGGCTAAAGGCGACTGGTTAACCCCAGAGCAGATACCCGTTAAGCCCGTGTACACCGCTGCCGATCTTGAGAACATGGAACACCTGAACTATGCTGCAGGTATTCCCCCATTTTTGCGCGGTCCGTACAGCTCAATGTACGTAATGAAACCTTGGACTATTCGTCAGTACGCAGGTTTCTCTACCGCCGAGGAGTCTAACGCATTCTACCGCCGTAACCTAGCTGCGGGTCAGAAAGGCCTTTCGGTTGCTTTCGACCTTGCTACTCACCGTGGTTACGACAGCGACCACCCACGCGTAGTGGGCGACGTTGGTAAGGCTGGTGTGGCTATCGATAGCGTTGAGGACATGAAGGTGCTATTCGATGGTATTCCTTTGGATAAGATGTCGGTATCAATGACCATGAACGGCGCCGTTCTTCCTGTGCTTTCGTTCTACATTGTAGCCGCTCTTGAGCAAGGCGCTACCCTTGACCAGCTTGCTGGTACCATCCAAAACGACATCCTTAAGGAGTTTATGGTGCGTAATACCTATATCTACCCACCAGAGTTCTCCATGAAAATTATTGCCGATATCTTTGCGTACACCGCTAAGAGCATGCCTAAGTTCAACAGCATATCAATCTCTGGCTACCACATGCAAGAGGCTGGTGCTACTGCTGACATTGAGCTGGCATACACCCTTGCCGATGGTTTAGAGTACCTTCGCACTGGTGTTCAATCGGGACTAGACATTGATGCTTTTGCACCTCGCCTATCGTTCTTCTGGGCTATTGGTATGAACCACTTTATGGAGATTGCCAAGATGCGTGCAGCGCGTTTACTTTGGGCCAAAATTGTTAAGCAGTTCAACCCAAAGAACCCAAAATCGCTTGCGCTACGTACTCACAGCCAAACATCGGGATGGAGCTTAACCGAGCAGGATCCGTTTAATAACGTTGGCCGTACCTGTATTGAGGCTATGGCAGCAGCCCTTGGTCACACCCAGAGCTTGCACACCAACGCACTTGACGAGGCCATTGCTCTTCCAACCGATTTCTCGGCTCGTATTGCACGTAACACCCAGATCTACATTCAGGAGGAGACCAACATTTGCCGTGCGGTTGACCCATGGGCAGGATCGTACTACGTTGAGCAGCTTACCCACGAGATTGCAACCAAGGCTTGGGCGCTAATTGAGGAGGTTGAGAAGCTTGGCGGTATGGCAAAAGCTATTGAAACGGGTATTCCTAAAATGCGCATTGAGGAGGCTGCTGCACGTAAGCAAGCCCGTATCGATAGCGGACGCGATATTATTGTTGGTGTTAACAAATACCGCTTGGAGAAGGAAGATCCTATCGAGATTCTTGATGTGGATAACACTGCCGTGCGCGAGAGCCAAATTAACCGCCTAAAAGAGCTTCGCGCTAATCGCGATGAGGCTAAGGTTAAGGCAGCACTTGAGGCTATTACCCGTTGCGCAGAAACCGGTAAAGGTAACCTACTTGAGCTATCGGTTGAGGCAGCTAAGCTTCGCGCTACCCTAGGCGAGATTTCTGATGCTTGCGAAAAGGTATCGGGACGCTACAAGGCAGTTATCCGTTCCATCTCTGGCGTTTACTCAGCAGAATCTATGAACGACACTAATTTTGCCAAAGCAAAAGAACTTTGCGAGAAGTTCGCTAAACAGGAAGGTCGCCAGCCACGTATCATGATTGCCAAGATGGGTCAGGATGGCCACGACCGTGGTGCAAAGGTGGTTGCCACTGGATACGCCGACATAGGATTTGATGTTGACATTGGACCACTATTCCAAACCCCAGAGGAAGCAGCAAAGCAAGCGGTTGAGAATGATGTTCATGTTCTTGGCGTATCTAGCCTTGCCGCTGGTCACAAGACCCTTGTTCCTCAGGTTATTGAAGAGCTAAAGAAGCTAGGCCGCGAGGATATTATGGTTATCTGCGGTGGGGTTATTCCTCATCAGGATTACCAATACCTATACGACAGCGGCGTAGTGGGCATCTTTGGCCCTGGAACCCCTGTATCTACTGCAGCAATGCAAATTCTTGAAGTACTTATTGAGAAGTACAGCGACTAGTTCGCAGCCAGGAATTACACCATACGAAACACCTGCCCTCCTAGGGTGGGTGTTTTTTTTAGGTTGATGCCCTAACCACAAAACAAACAGCGCAAAGAATGAATCTTATTGCCGCCATATCACGCTATTACAACAATCTTAGCTAACTTGTACCTCAAATCTACATACAAATAAATTATGCTACCCATAGATATAGCTAAGCACATTCAGGATTACTGCAAGGCCAACGCCAGCGAGGCCATTGTAAAGAAGTACGCCCGCTACTTTAAAGACGGTTACGATGCCTACGGCCTAACCGCCGAACTACAGGCCGAACTTGTAAACCAACTGGTTACCGAACAAAACGTAACCCTACCCAATGTACTTGAGGCAAGCCACCAGCTGGTGCAGCATCGGAAGTACGAGGAGACCAGCATTGCCATGCTACTGCTGCTTAAGTTCAAAAAGCAGTTTACTGTGGATACGTTTAGCCATGTTGAGCAGTGGTTTGATGAGGGTGTAAACAACTGGGCGCACACCGACAGCATATCGGGCGATGTAATAGCACACTTCATCCAAAAGGGCATAATATCGTACCAAAACCTATCGCACTGGCGCACCTCAAGCCGCCCATTCAAACGCAGAGCCGTTCCAGTTACCCTAATCAAGGTGCTTAAGCTAACCAACGACTACGAGTCGCTACTCGAGTTTATTGAACCGCTTATGATGGATCCCGACCGCGTGGTGCACCAAGGGTTAGGCTGGTTCCTACGCGAGGCTTGGAAAAAGCAGCCAGAGCCCGTTGAGGGATTCCTTATGCAGTGGAAGAACGAAGCCCCTAGGCTTATATTTCAGTATGCAACCGAAAAAATGAGCCCCGAACTTAAGCTTCGCTTCAGAAAAGGAAAACCATAGCACGCTTTAAATCAACATCGTAAAAAATACTTTCAGAGAATGGAAACACCTAATCTCGGCATCATAAAAACAACCAGTTACATTATAGTTGGCACACTTGCTATCTACATTATCTATACCACCATTGTACGCATACCAGAGGAAAACCGCTTACACAAGGAGCTACGCAGCACAGCCGATTCCCTACAAGCCATGCAGCAACGGTACGATTCCCTAGCAAATGCTTACCTACAGATTCAGGAACGGCTTCAGCACGTTCGCTTTGAGGTTGATAGGCTAAGAGTTAAGTCGGACTCCGTAATGCAACGCAACATCCAAAACGCCACCAGAGCAAGAAATGAGCTTAAAAAGCTTATCGATTCGCAAAATCAAAGCATTGAGAGGCTTGTTACCACCGATAACGATTTTAGGCTAAAGTAAACCCACAAACACACCCCTACCCCATGCTTCACTGTTTTAGAAGAATAGCAATTGCCACATCGCTACTCCTTATTGCATCAACCAGTTTTGCGCAACGCGTGGTATTCAACAACAGCTCCGATTACCTAAAGGTTGCCCGCGGCGCAGTTGTTACCATTGCTACCGATAGCGCCTTTGTTGTAAGCAAATCGCGAGCACACTACCTAAACGAGCGTCTCGATGAGCTATCGCACGTAAAAACCCTATACAACAACCTTTCTCAGGAGCATTCCGCTTTACTAGATGGAATAAAAGGGGTTGAGGTGCTACTTGGCAAACTCATTTCCGATGAAAAGGCCGCAACAGAAGCCCTTGATGCCGATTTTGAGGCGCTACTAAATAGCCTAGACACCACGCTTACCTCGCTTAAGCGGAACAACACGGAGCTGCAGAGCAACAATAAGCAGCTTGAGACCACGGTAACCAACCTAAAAAGCATTGAAAAGGAGCTAAAGCGCAAAGCGCGTTGGATTTGGTGGAACGGGCTAACCGATAAGATTATAGTATTTGCAGGTGGTGTTGGCGTTGGGGTTCTAATTGCACTTCTGTAGCAGCACATGGCATTACCCGCTAAAAGTTTCCCAAATTATTGCTAGCTTGCACCAAAATTGGGGGAAAATATTAGTTTACATGGGATTCAAGTTTAAACGGAAGGGATTACCCTGCCTATTCTCTATTTTAGTTTTAGCAGGACTAGCGGTTGGGTTTACGTATGCAATAAAAGCGTTTAGAGGTAACGCAAGCAGCAGCGCATCTGGGAAAAAGCGTAACAACTACACCATTACCTACAAGAGTGTAATAAAGAACAACCCTTACCGCCTCCACGTAGCCGAAGGGAAGAAAAGGGTTACCACGCCATACAAAAACTCATCGGAGCTGCGCAAAGCATCGCACAAGAGCAAGGTTAAGCGCATAAGCAACAGCACTGGCTTTATTGTTGATAACCTTAGCCATAGCGAGCCATACCTCCATCCCGATGCAGCTAAAATCCTTTTTGAGATAGGAAAACGCTTTGCCGAAAAGAGTGATGGGCACAAGTTTATTATCACCTCGCTTACCAGAACCATTGAGAACCAGACCAAACTCACCAAGTTAAATCCAAACGCATCGCCAAACACCAGCAGCCACTCCTATGCCGTGAGCTTCGATTTGGCCTACTCCAAGTTTAACCGCAACAGGGAGTACAACCACAATGCGCACAAAGCCCTTGAGGAGACGCTAATTCAGCTACAAAAGGAGAAGCGGATTTACGTGCTTAGGGAGAAGCAATCGGCCTGTTACCATGTAACGGTTAGGTAGCATTTACGCATAAACCCACGCGGGGTCAATTATCTCTGAACATAAATAAAGAATTACGCCCCTTTATGGTTTTAAACCCAACTTTCCTTGAAAGCCATAGGCCTAAAACCCGTTCAACCCCAACTACCTCTATTTAAATTTCCGTACAAGAGAGCATTTTTTTAACGCAAGAGGCCTATTGCAAACGGACGCTTGCCCAGCTCACCCACCCCACTCCGCCGAAAACATCAACATAGTTTGCGCATAAAATCAACCTATGTTGTATATTTATTCATTAATACCTTATGCCATGCTAAGAATAGCCCTACCCATAGCAATCCTACTAGTCAGCCTAACTGGCTTTGCGCAAACCGATAGCATCTCGCAAAAGAACGACTCCATTAACGCGGCAGTGCTTGAAGCGTACAACCAACGTATTGCCCAAATTGAGACACAGCGCATTAACGACTCCCTAAAAAAGGCAGCGCTAGAAATCCAGCTCAAATCCCTAAAAACTGCCGACAACCTAAAAAAGGAAGATCTACAAAGGCAGCTAAAGCAGATTGAGGACAACGAGAGGCAGCGCATTGCCGATAAAAAAGCACGAATAGACTCCCTTAGGCTAACCGCAAAGGGCTACCCTGCTAAAGGAGTGCTAAAGGATACGCTCTTTTTTGTTTACTCCCGCCTTGGTGCATCAAAACCCAACGAGAGAGCCGACAATATTAGCAAGCGAATAGCGAAGCTTTTTGATGATGATTTTCTTAAGATAGATTCCCTTACTACCATCTCCGCCGAAAACACTGTTGATATTGTTTACGGGGAGCATATCATAATGAGCATTTCCGAAACCGATGCGCTGTGGTACAATAAGAGCATGAAGGCACTGGCATCGGAGTATAACGAGGCCATAAAAACATCGCTAAAAAAGGCAAAAGAAGAAACAAGCCTACTCAGGCTGCTACTCCGCATTGGGCTGGCAATAGTGGTTATAGGCATAACCTGGATACTAATATGGCTTATTGGCAAGGGGCACAGGCGGCTACTCCGATACATTGCAAATAACAAAAGCAAGTGGCTAAAGGACTTATCGTACAAGGATTACACCTTTCTGTCAGCCGAGCAGGAGATGCGCATAGTGCTATTCCTAATTAAAATCTTCCGCTGGTTTGTGTACTTTATCATCCTATACATCACTATTCCCATAATATTTAGCATATTCCCATTCTCCAGAACATGGGCCGATGCGCTTTTCAACCTTATATGGTCGCCGTTTAAAGGGCTAATAACAGCCGTATGGGAGTACCTCCCCAATCTTTTTAGCATACTGGTTATTTACTTTGTAATGAAGTACTTTATCCGCTTTGTGGGGTATATTTTTAACGAGATAGAGCAGGGGAAGCTAAAACTAGCCGGTTTTCATGCCGACTGGGCAATGCCAACCTACAGCATTGTTAAGTTTTTGCTCTACGCCTTTATGTTTGTGCTGATATTTCCCTACCTACCTGGCTCCGACTCGCATATTTTCCAAGGCGTATCGGTATTTATTGGCATCCTCTTCTCGCTGGGTTCATCGTCGGCCATTGCCAATATGGTTGCGGGGTTGGTAATAACCTACATGCGCCCCTTTAAAATTGGCGACCGCATTAGAATTGCCGACACTACTGGCGATGTTGTGGAAAAAACGCTTCTGGTTACCCGCTTGCGAACCACAAAGAACGAGATTATTACCATACCAAACTCATCCATACTAACGGGCAACACCATTAACTACAGCAGCGATGCCGCCGAAAACGGGCTAATAATACACACCACGGTAACCATAGGCTACGATGTTCCGTGGCGCGAAACCCACAAAGCGCTAATTGATGCTGCGCTTAAAACGGAGCTAATACTTAAGGAGCCCAAGCCCTTTGTGCTCCAAACCAGTTTAGACGACTTTTACGTATCGTACCAGCTAAACGCCTACGTAAGAGAGGCCAGCAAACAGGCAGTAATATACTCAACGCTGCACCAGAACATACAGGACATATTCTTTGAGCGGGGAATAGAGATACTATCGCCACACTACAGGGCGCAACGCGATGGAAACATCACCACAATCCCAGCAAGCTACCTCCCAAAGGATTACAAAGTGCCATCATTTAACGTAAACATCAACAGGGAGCAATGATTAGCAAAGCGCGGCTATACAATATTATTTTTGAAAACCACACCAAGGAAGGGAAACGGTTTGACGTTGCCCTCCTATGGTTAATACTAGTAAGCATTGTTGTTGCTATTATTGATAGCGTTCCTGCAATTAACCATGCCATTGGAATTGAGCTACTAGGTATTGAATGGCTATTTACCGCACTCTTTTCCATTGAGTATGCCACCAGAATAATAGTTAGCAAAAAGCCTAACCGTTACATATTCAGCTTTTGGGGCATAATAGACCTTTTAGCCATACTCCCAACCTACCTAAGCATATTCTCCTACGGATACCACTACCTGTTAGTGGTGCGCATTTTCCGCCTGCTAAGGGTATTTAGAATATTGCGCTTAGCCCAGTTCAACAAGGAGTCCATAACCCTTTTACGAGCGCTTAAAGCCAGCTTATACAAAATTGGCATATTCTTTTCTTCCGTTGTAACCATAGTAGTTTTACTGGGCACTATAATGTACGTGGTTGAGGATGGGAATAACGGCTTTACCAGCATCCCCCAAAGCATTTACTGGGCAATAATTACCATTACAACGGTTGGCTATGGCGACATTGTGCCACACACAATAGTTGGCAAATTTATAGCATCGGTTTCCATGATTATTGGCTATGCAATAATTGCCGTACCAACAGGTATTGTAACAGTTGAGATGTCGCGATCCGTACACCAAAGCAACCAACCATGTCCCAACTGCGGAAGCAGAAATAACGACAATGCAAACTTCTGCAGCAACTGTGGTAACAAACTAACAAACAAAGAGTAATGAATGATATACTAGACTACAAAATACTTGAGTACGGAAACTACTCCTTAGCGTTTCAACACCTGTTAAACCTAACCATTTTTATAGCCATAGTAATAGTACTACTAGCAATAATAAAACGGGTTATTTACAGGTCAAAAGCACTTGATCCTGCAAAAAAGTTCTCCGTAAACAAGCTATCGCAGTACACCATTGCAACGCTATCCATAGTAATAAGTCTGCACCTTTTAGGGCTTAACATATCTGTGCTACTGGCTGGTTCTGCAGCAATACTAGTTGGGTTAGGATTTGGGTTGCAGCACCTGTTTAACGACTTTATCTCGGGAGTAATTCTACTACTAGACGCCACCCTTAAGGTTGGCGACATTGTAGAAGTTAACGGAATGATTTACAAGGTTGAGGAAATAAACTTTAGAACAACCACCGTAATTGGTCGCGACGAGAACTACGTTATACTCCCTAACTCCGAGTTAACCAGCAACAGGGTTGTTAACTGGACATACAACGGCATATCGTCGCGATTTAGAATTACCCTTGGTGTTGATTACGAAACCGATATCGACAAGTTGATAACCCTACTGGAACAAATCCCCCTAAAGCACCCCAAGGTGCTACACAACCCCAAACCATTTGTTAGGTTTGAGGACTATGCCGAATCGTCACTTAAGTTTGCCGTTTTCTTTTACTCCGATGAGATTTTTAGGGTAGAGCGAATAAAGAGTGACATTAGGATAGAGATTTTTAGAACGCTCAAAAAACAGGGCATTAACATTCCGTTCCCTCAACGGGTAGTACGAATTAAGTCCGAGAGCAACGCACCAAATCACAATCAAGAGAACCAGTTATAAAAAAGGGCTAACCCAAACGAGCTAGCCCTTTAATCCCCCATGTAAACTTAAACGAACTACTATTGCTCCGCTGGTGGAGCACCAAAGCCCATAACCTGATACGAGTTGATATCGAGGCTACTGGGCGAATTCTCCTTAATCTCGTTAACCACAAGGTCGGTTCTATCGTTGGTTTTGGCATCCTTAAAGTGCATCTCCATAATCATACCCAGGCCGTAGGCCAATCCGCCCGTAGCAAGAAACTGCATCCCGCCCATGTGGGAATAAGCACTAGAATAGTCGATTAGCTTTTGTGGCGCCGCCCAAATCTCAACCGTTCCCAAAGAGTCGGAGTGCGTAAACTCCTCGCACTTAACCCCAGCAACGGTTTTATTCTTTCCGGTCTTTTTGTAGTAGTAGCTTAGCGCTTCCATTTGCGCTTTAGCCTCCTCATCGGTCATTTGGGTTGGCTCCTCAGCTTCGGGAGCAGCATCAACAGAGTCCTTAGCCATTGCCATCACCATACCAGAGCGTTCCTGCCCATTATCGCTAAGGATTAGCATGGCACCATTCTTCATATCAAAAATCATGGTGCTCTTCTGCTTCTCGCCCGTTTCCTTATCCTTACCATCAAAAACCAGAGCAAAGTTTTTGGTGCTCTTATCGAAATGAACGGTATAAAGAACATCGTTCTGCTCCTTGCTCTCAGCAAAAAAGTTGGAGATATTCATGCTCATGCTCGAGGTAAAGCTATAGCTCTTATCGTGCGGAATGTTTGCATTTAGCCCCAAAGAGGCCATCATATGCTTTTGCATGTAGGCATCGGCAGGATTTGTGCGCTGCTTAGACTGCTTTTGCGGTTGCTCCTCCTCAACCTGTTCCTCCTCAACACTCTCTTTCTTTTCCTCTTCCTCAAGCGCTTTGTTCACTTTCTCCCACGCTTTTTTCTTCAACAATTGATTTATCTGAGCCGAGGCCTCGCCAGCCGAAACTAGCACTACAAGCACCATTACAATGGCCCAACAATTCTTTCTCATAACAAACAGATTAGGTTAATTCTTTGGGTATTCTAATGCAAGGTACAAAGATTTTGGATTGAACACCATGGGTTAACAATCTGTTTTTACTAATTAAGTTGATATGTGCAATGGCATTTATTTAACTAGGGCACAGCTTTAAGCAAACGCAAGTAGCGTGCTGCCTTCCATTTTTATAACTAAATACTACATTTGTACAAAAGCTACTACAATGCACAAAGGGAAAGATCAGAAGCCGCACATTGGCATATACGGACGAAGGAACAACGGGAAAAGCTCATTAATTAACCTTTTGGTTGGGCACGATGTGGCCATTGTTTCAAATATTGCAGGCACTACAACGGATCCCGTTAAAAAATCGCTGGAGATACTGGACTTTGGCCCCGTAATCCTTGTTGACACCGCTGGAATAGACGATAGCGGCGAACTTGGCCTTATGCGCATTGAGAAAACGCTACACACCCTAAATCAAGTTGATTTAGGGATACTGGTTATTGCCCACAACAAGTGGGGCGAGTTTGAGGAGCTGCTGCTGCTTGAGTTTAAAAAAACCGACACCCCTTTTATTATAGTGCACAACAAACAGGATGTGGAGCCGCTTACCCCCGAACTAAAAAACCGCATTGAGAGCGAGCTAGCCAGCAACGCAGCCCTAATCACCATATCGGCAAAAACCGATACCAACCTAGAGCCGCTTGTAAGTGCCATAAAGCGAGCCATACCCGAATCGTCGTACGTAACGCCAAGCATGTTTAGCGGGCTAATTAAGAAGGACGACATTGTGCTACTTATTACCCCCATTGACTCCGAAGCGCCCGCAGGGCGCATGATTCTGCCCCAGGTGCAGGCCATACGCGATGCGCTAGATAACTACGGTGTAGCCGTGGTGCTACGCGAAAGTGAGGTGGTAACATTCCTTAAAAAAACGGGCATTAAGCCAGCCCTTGCCGTAACCGATAGCCAGATTTTTGCCCTTGCCGATGCCATGGTACCCAAAGATGTTCCGCTTACCAGCTTTAGCATTCTGCTAGCCAAGCTAAAAGCCGACTTTGAGCACTACCTAAACGGCACACCTAAAATAGCGGAGCTAAAGGATGGCGACAGGGTTCTGCTACTGGAGAGCTGCACGCACCACGTATCGTGCGATGATATTGGCCGCATAAAAATACCTAAATGGCTCTACTCCTTTACTGGCAAAAAGCTGGAGTACGAGGTTGTTGCTGGACTCGATAAGCTTCCCCGCGATATTAAGGAGTACGCCCTGCTTATACAGTGCGGCGGCTGCGTTATTACCCGCAAGCAGCTAACCAACCGCCTACGCCCAGCCATTGAGGCCGGAATCCCCGTAACCAACTACGGCATGGCCATTGCCTACGTTCAGGGCATTTTTGATAGGGCTATCGAACCGTTTAGGAAGGAGGTGTAGAGTGGCAGGCATTTAGTTACAATCATGCCATTTCCCTTTAAACTTATATCACACCCTTCATCTAGCCTTACATGCACTTCAATAATTTATTTTCACTGCAATGCTAATGAAAAACTATTTGTTTATCAGACAAGTATATACTTCTCACTTGGAGGAAACAGTAAGTTAAGTCCTTTTGGGTTGATTTTAAAAAGAGGACCTTTCTCCACAACCTTTCCTGCCGAATTTCTTTTTATCAAGTGATCTAGGGTTATTATTCCCTGATCAACCAATATATCAAACTGAGAGGATATTGGCTTTTTTGTGTGCTCCACGAATTTGTATTGAAAATGTTCTCTACCATCAATTACTATGCTCTCAGCCTCGACCCAAAAAGTTTCTTTGTGTTTCTCATGCAATCTATTGTGAAGTTTATCAAGCGTCCATACTACAAAATCACCAATTTCTGGATTGTCTGAATTCTCAATAATTTGTTTAATATCTGAATCAAGTCGGAGACTTAAACCCTGTGAATTTCTAGCAATAGCAGAAACCGTACAATACAATTTATAATCATCCTTCCTTTTGTAACCAAATGAATCCAATATCTCAGCAGAACTCTTAAACTTACTTAACTGCCAATCTGGTACTTGGGCAAAAAGATTCTTTCTATTTTTCCTGCTTCCTCGAAACGACTTAAGTTCTATTCCTTTATAATCAGGCTGCTTCGAAGAATTAATACTAATCCCGAGAGCATTCTCCAAAGTTCTTCCAACTGAAGTATCAGCCTCTAGCATTGAAGGTGTTGGACCCAAACGTGCTACTTGTCGAAGCATTTCTAACAATTCAAAAGCGACTCTATTTGCATTACTATTTATTTCTGAAATAAGTTCTTTTAATGGATTATGGATACTAGTGTATAGTAACCTATCAACGTCCAACTGGGTTAGATTAAAAACATGAAATTTGCTATTGTAAAAAACAATAGCAACTATATCATTTGGCAATGCAACCTTTGTTAATCCTGAAAACCAAATTCTAGGATCTCCTTTTTTAGTAATTGGTCTGTACAAAGAGGCATAGGAACTAATAATAGAAAAATCACTATATATATCAGCTTGGATAACAACCTTGTTTTCAGACCCCTGTTGTTGAAGATCGTAATCATGTATATTATTCTCTTTCAGAAAACTTCTAACCGACCCAGTTGCATCCATTATTGATTTCTTTAAACCGGTTGATGTCGGTTCGATAAGGGCAAGAGAAACTTGATTTTTTGTTAAAGCCTTAATCTTATTTTGTTCTGATTCTGTTAATAGCCTCATTATCACTAGCATCCGAAAGTACGAAATTTAAAAATGCCCTCAGAATCCCCTATTTTTGAGTTCGAGAAAAAACTTTAAAATTATG
>JAFGDZ010000016.1 GCA_016931855.1 Bacteroidales bacterium | reverse complement strand
ATTGGCATTAAAGGGAAACGCAAGATTATCGGGTGGAATAACGACTATGTTTTTAAGGTTTTAAAAAATTAGATGCGTTTGCCCTGTTGCAATTAGAGATTAGGTAATTATCCTGAGCAAAAAATTATACCTTTACAGAACTTATAGGACACTAACTATTTACTCATGATAACATTAGCCTCAATTACATGGGATATTGATCCCGAGATATTTAGAATTGGCCCGGTGGCGGTTAGGTACTACGGACTACTTTGGGCGCTCTCGTTTATTGGCGGTTACTACATTTTTGAGCGGTTTGTGAAAAGAGAGAAGCTACCCGAAGGTTTCTTGGACTCACTTACCATTTATACCGCTATTGGAACCATTTTAGGCGCCCGATTGGGGCACTGCCTGTTTTATGAGCCCGATTACTACCTAAGTAATCCAATAGAGATACTTAAGATTTGGCGAGGCGGATTGGCAAGCCACGGTGCGGCAGTTGGTATTATTACTGCTATTTACCTATTCTCTAGAAAGCACAAGAAGCCCATGCTTTACGTGTTAGACCGCATTGTAATTCCCGTTGCACTGGCAGGTGTTCTAATTAGGCTTGGAAACCTTATGAACTCCGAGATTTATGGCATTGAAACCAGCCTACCCTGGGGGTTTATATTTGAGCGAAGCGGTGAGGTTGTTGCAAAGCATCCAACGCAGATATACGAGGCAATTGCTTACCTTATAACATACGGAATTCTTCACCTAACGTATATCCGAAAGAAAGGCGTACTGCCTAATGGGTTGCTATTTGGGCTATTCCTAATTTTTGTGTTTGCTGCCCGTTTTGTAATTGAGTTCATTAAGGAGAATCAGGTTGATTTTGAGAATGGTATGGCACTAAATATGGGTCAATGGCTAAGCATTCCCTTTGTGCTTATTGGTCTAGCATTTGTTTTTATGGCTCTAACTAAGAACAAAGCCAAAAGCTAAACGTATTACTAGTTAACGGCTAAGCAAAACGCATTCTATATGGAGCAGCACAAGCGGTTAAAAGCCCTTAGGGTAAAGCTAGAGCTAACCCAACAGCAAATGGCAACCCTGTTGGAGCTAAAGCAAGGCTCCTACTCCGATATTGAGCGTGGTAAAGCTGGCTTTTCCTCATCCTTCCTAAAGGGGTTAATTACACACTTTAAGGTAAACCCCATTTGGCTGTGCGAAGGGGATGGGGCAATGTTCCTAGACCACATTGAAGAAATTGAACGGGCAGAACTAGCCGAAGCAAACTCGCACCCAGATAGCCATGTTGTTTCCGTGCTAGAAAAGGAGTACCGCAAAGAGCTTGATGAGCATGTATCGCTACTTGAAAAGCAGCAGCATGAGCTCGAAAACCTAAAATCGATGGTCGATTTTCTTTTAGCTAAATAACTAGCAGCCTACATACAACAAAAAACCTCGGTAGTAACCGAGGTTTTTTGTTAAGTACAGTATCTGTTCGCAAAGGCTGGTTTAAATAAGTCCCTTAGCATGTTTCTCGCCAATAACCTTTAGCATATCATCGGTCATGGTTTCTAGGTTCCACTGTGGGTTCCAGTCCCACTCCTCACGAGCGCAGCTATCGTTCATGTAGTTTGGCCAGCTATCGGCAATAGCCTTTTTAACGGGCTCCACATCGTAGCTCATGGTAAACTCAGGAATACGCCTCTTAATTGTGGCATAAATTTTCTCTGGGTCAAAGCTCATTGCAGTAACGTTAAAGCTATTGCGATGCTTTAAGCGAGAAGGATCGGCCTCCATAAGCTTAACCGCAGCCTGAAGGGCATCGGGCATGTACATCATATCTAGGTATGTACCCTGAGGTAGCGGACAGGTAAACTTTTTATCCTTAATTGCACCGTAGTAAATCTCAACAGCATAGTCGGTAGTACCACCACCAGGAAGAGTAACATTTGAGATAATACCAGGGAAACGCACGCTGCGAGTATCAACCCCAAAACGGGTAAAGTAGTAGTCGCTAAGCATTTCTCCAGTTACCTTACAAACGCCATAAATGGTGCTTGGGCGCATAACGGTATCCTGTGGAGTATTATCGGCTGGAGTGCTAGGGCCAAAAGCACCTATAGAGCTTGGAGTAAACACAGAGCAGCTGTTCTCTCTGGCAATCTCAAGAGAATTCATAAGCGCACCCATGTTGATATTCCAAGCAAGCTGGGGGTTCTTTTCGCCAGTTGCCGATAAAAGCGCAACAAGATTGTAAATAGCATCAATGTTATACTTCCTAACAATCTCAGCATACCTTTTGCCATCAAGGGCATCAAGCTCCTCAAATGGGCCACCCTCTGCAAGTTTTGTGCATGAGTTACAGTTGATATCGGTAGCAACCACGTTGCTCTCACCATAAATTCCTCTTAGGTAAGGAACCAATTCTGAGCCAATTTGCCCACCTGCGCCTACAACTAGAA
Organism: Bacteroidales bacterium; assembly: GCA_016931855.1. Classification (GTDB taxonomy): domain Bacteria; phylum Bacteroidota; class Bacteroidia; order Bacteroidales; family Tenuifilaceae; genus UBA5206. The sequence continues at coordinate 22,620 of JAFGDZ010000016.1, read as the reverse complement.
TTTTCTTCATCTTGCTGCTATTATTCGTTGATTTCTACTCTGAAAACGTGACGTGCTTACATGTAATAATTTGTGCAAAATTATAATATTTGACTTAATACCTGTTAATAGTTTAACGCTTTTCGTTTGTGTTTTTTAACCAGAATTCAGTTTCTGCGGCAATTCGTATATTTGTAATAATCAGCAAGAAGCTGTGAGGCCAGCTGCACTTAAGCGTATGTACACCATAGGTGTACGTAGAACTCATGTTAAATAGCTGTACTTTTAGGTTGATATTAATAAAGCAGGTGGCCACAAATTGCGTGCACAACAAACCCTTTTAAGCATGAAAAAGTTAGTTGTACTTACCGGAGCAGGAATAAGCGCCGAAAGCGGAATCCGAACATTTAGAGACATGGGTGGGCTTTGGGAAGAGTACGATGTAATGGAGGTTGCCAGTCCCGAAGCTTGGCACCGAAATCCAGAGCTGGTACAGAAATTCTACAACGAGCGACGCAAACAGCTATACCAAGTAAAACCCAACATGGGGCACGCTGCGTTGGCTAAGGCCGAGACGTACTTTGCTGTTCACATTATTACCCAAAACGTTGACGACCTGCATGAGCGTGCTGGAAGCACTAACGTGCTCCATTTACATGGGGAGCTAAAAAAGGTTCGCTCCAGCGTTGATCCTAACCTAATATATACGCTTGATGGATGGGAACTAAAAATGGGCGACAAGTGCGAGAAGGGCTCACAGCTCCGTCCGCACATAGTATGGTTTGGGGAAGAGGTGCCCGAAATTCCTGCGGCAGCCGATATTGTAGCCCAAGCCGATATTTTTGCGGTAATAGGAACATCCCTAAACGTTTACCCTGCTGCTGGATTAGTGAGCTACGCCCCCAAAAATATTCCCGTTTTTTTAATTGATCCCAACGAGGTTAGCGTCCCTTCTGGCAGAAACATAACCGTAATTAAGGAACCCGCATCAACGGGAGTTTCTAAAATGCTTAGCCTGCTTGGCCTAACCATTTAGCACACCAAATAGATATCTGAAAAAAATGAGAGCCCTACTACTTGCAACAGCTATTGTTCTACTAGCGCTAAGCCCTATACTAGCACAAACTTTTGAGGGAGGTTTTATTGTAGGCGTTGCCGCAACTCAGGTTGATGGTGATGGCTATGGCGGTTTTGATAAGGCTGGCCCCATTGGGGGAATTTGGGTTGAGCGGCTAACCCCCAAAAAGCTATACCTACGCTCGGAGATCAGGTACATTCAAAAGGGAAGCTACGCCAAGAATGAGGTTGATGGTATAACCACAAACTTTTACCGCATGCGCCTTCACTACATAGAAGTTCCTGTGCTGCTAGGTTACCGCTTTGCAAACGGAGCCTCGCCTTTTTTAGGACTCTCTGGAGGTTACCTTGCTAAGGTAAGAGAGGAGAACGAGGTGGGCGAGTTTCCTGTAGAGGATACTCGTCAGTTTAGAAAAGCCGAGCTGGCCTTTGTTGCCGGTATCGACTATAAGTACAACCAGCGATGGGTAATTGGCGCCATGTTCTCATACTCCGCAACTCCCATAAGACCCCACACCGGCAATATTACCTACAGGCTAAACCAAGGACAATACAACCAGGTGCTACAGCTGGTGGTTAGGTACAAGCTATAATCAGCATCCCTACTCAAAAATCGCCATAAAAAAGTTTGATGGGCAAGATTTCATAAGCATATTTGCCAAATAATTTTGGGGCAATACTTAAACCGCTATAACAGAACGAGGCTATGCACCCCAGAAGAACATAACCGAATGATACAAAAAGAGATGGTTCGTTGTAAAAATCTGCTACTTTCCCTACTTCTACTTTTAGCCATTAACACAGCGGCTCAGGAAACACCGCTAAAAAAGCGCTTATCGTTTAGCTTTGAGCCTAGGTACGGCTTTGTTATTCCGCATCACGACTACATGGGGTACTTTGTTAACGAGCACGCCGATGGGTTCCAGCTAAACCTAGGATTAAATACCAATGGAACAAAAGTTTGGCACAAGAGCTACAACTATCCGCAAATAGGGCTGGGTTTTTTACGCTCGGGGTTAGGAAACGATGCCGTTTACGGTAATATGAATGTGCTCTACTTTTATGTTGACCGCCGCTACCTTAGCCTTAGCAATAGGCTAAACATTGGCAATAGAATTGCCTTTGGCCCAGCATACATGTCCAAACAATTCGACTTGCAATCCAACAGGAACAACATAGCCGTTGGCTCCCCAATAAACGTTTTTGTTCAGTACGATTTAACCGGTTACTATCAGGTAACCCCGCGCACCACCATTAGGCTGGCGGTGGGTTTTATGCACGCATCAAACGGAAGCATTCGCGAACCCAACAAGGGATTTAACCTAATAACAAGTGGTATTGGCCTGCAACACTCGCTTACCGCCCATAAATCTATAATTAGGAATACCCCTGCTACTCCGCTGGACACAAGCCGCTCTGCGCTTAGCGTTGCAGGTATTATGGGATGGAAAGATATTTCAAGGTTTAAGCACTACCTATTCCCCGTTTATGGCATTACCGCCGAGTACTCTAGGCGTATAAGCGAAACGGGATGGCTTGGGGTTGTACTATCCGGTTACGCGGATCAATCCATTGAGGAGGAGTTTAGGGTAATAGGCGACACCACCTTTAGTAGCAGCAAGCAGTTTAGCGCTGCGCTTAACCTATCGTACGAGATGAGGATGGGGCGCCTCTCATTCCTGTTCCAACCCGGCTTTTACCTTCACCACAGCTTTTCGCCATACGGGAAGGTGGTTAATAAGCTTATGCTAAGGTACTGCGTGTACAATAAGCTGCTTTTTTCCATGGCCATTAAATCGCACTGGGTTGCAAAAGCCGATTTTATTGAGTTTGGCATAGGTTACAGATTAAATGCCGAAAATCTATTTAGCAAAAAAAGAATACATGAATAAGCTAGTAAGCATAGCACTAATAGCCCCCTTGTTTCTATTGGCCAGCTGCCAAAAGGAAGGCTTCTTTAACGCGGGCAAAACCGTTACCCAGCGTGTTGAGCTAAACAATACCATAGCCGATGTTACCATAAATAGTATGTTTGAAATAACGCTTGTTCAGGATACCGAGAACTATGCTTTAGTAACCTGTGGCGAAAACCTGCAGCCCGAGGTAAACCTCAGCAGTAAAGAGAATACGCTTTTACTTAGCCATTCAATAATATTTAACTGGACCCGAAGCTACGAAAAGGTTAAGGTTGAGCTCCATTTAAAGGAGCTACCAAGTTTTATTGTGCACAAACCCGTACTATTGAAAACCAAAGGGGTGTTTAAAGGGGAGCAATTTAGCATAACAGGCAGGGCGGCCTATGCCGAAGTAGATGTGAACATTGATGCCAGCACTTGTTCTATTGATATGGGATGGCATGGCTTTGGCCTCTATAAAATTAGCGGTAAAGCAACGGAAGCCAAGTTCTACTGTTATGGCTCCGCTCGCATCGAGGCGCAAAATCTCGAAACGGAAAGGTGCAAAGTAGTGCAAAGTAGTATAGACAACATATACGTAACAGCCACAAATGCCCTTGAGGTTTTAATAGAAAAAAGCGGAAATGTTTACTACACAGGAAACCCAACTATTACCTACAGCAAAAGCTCATCAGGAAAACTTATAAAAAGGTAGGGTATAATCCGATAGTGCACAATGGCTAATTCCCTTGCTTCTCCTTTAGGTACACATTTGCCACAAACGCAATGGTTTCTGCTATAGGAATAAAATGAAACCCTAAAGCCTGCTTAACCTTATCGGAGCTGTAGTGCGTTTTCTCAAAGCCAGAACGCAAGCTGCTGGTTGAGAGCCCATCGCTATTCTTAGATAGCTTACCAAGCAGCCAAACAAAAGGAATAATAAGGGAAATCATCCATGGCTTAACGCCAATAAAGGGCTTACGCTTACCTAGGGCATTGGCAATCATGCTAAACACCTTACGAAACGAGAGGTTATCGGAGCATAGGATGTAACCCTGGTTTACACAGTCGTCGTGCTGCGAGAGCTCTACCAGTGCTTTTGCCACATCCCTAACATCAACATATCCAGTAACCCCATCGGTATAGAACGGGAGCCCTTTGGCAATCCTATCAAAGTACTGGCCGCTACCGCTTTCCCAACGGGCAGAGCCAAGTATAACCCCTGGGTTAACAATTACAACCTTTAACCCTTGGTTTGACCCGCGCCAAACCTCCATCTCAGACTGGAACTTGCTAATAGAGTATGCCGATTTGCCCTTGCTTTTAACCCATGCCGATTTCTCGGTAACAAATCCATCCTCGTTAGCATCGCCAAGGGCAGCAATGGAGCTCACGTGGCAGAAGCGTTTTACGCCGCACTCAATGGCCGCATCAACAAGGTTGGCCGTTCCATGAACATTAATGTCTATAATTTCCTTAGCTCTGCGGGGATCGAACGATACCGCCGCACTTGCATGGAAAACGACATCAACACCCTGCATGGCTGCCTTAATGGATTCATGGTGAAGCATATCGGCCTCAACCCACTCAATACTATCGAAGTAATGACTATAATCGGCAGTGTAAAGGGAGAAAACCCTTTTCACGAAATCCCTATCGGAACCCGCGCGGTAGATTGCTCTAACGGGCTTGCTATCTATTGCTAGCTGGTAAAGTATATGTGCTCCGGTAAAACCGGTTCCTCCTGTAACTAAGTTCATAGAGTATAGCTTTAGGGCATTTAACCCTTTTATAATGATTTTGTGCTAACGTAAGATCATTTAGTTATTTTGCTGCTGGGTGAAAAAGAAGATCCTTTTTCCAAATTAGCTTTTTTCCAAACCCCAGCCTATTATCGGTCATCTTTATGTAGGTAAGGTCAACAACCCAAAGAGTGGTTTCCATGAGCATTGCCACGGGAAATCGCTTTAGATATGTTCGCTCAGCCTTTGAGTGCAAATCGCCAGTTGCCTGACTAATTATACCCTGAAACTGAATGCCCTGAATTTTACCAATAATGCTTGTTTCAAGCACAACGCTACCTGCTACAAATATGTTATGACTGGCCTGCTGAATGTGGCGTGTGTCCATATCCGAAGTAAATACCAGGCTATTCTCTTCCGGCATATAAGCATAAAAGCAGTTTGCGCACCACGGTTCTTCCTCAAAGCTAGTGGCTAAGGTAAGTACATGATGTTCCTGTAAGAAGTCAACAATCCGTTTCTCTGGTAAATTCATGGCTGGTTTATTTCGGTTAGCAAAGTTACTAATTTAAGTTAAAGGTGTGAAGCTAAATACTAAAAGATTCATGTCGCTTTGCACCAATAACTTACACCGCATTAGGCAACATATATCAACTCATAACAGGGTTTTAATTTGATGAATTTAAATCCCAATAAAAGGGACAGAATTGTTACAACAACAAAAATATGCTGTAGCAAAGCATCCGCTAAACATAAAGCAAACGGGTTTGAAATTACTATATTTACCGCAAACACTTTTACCTATGAGGATTAACTGGTATAGGTTTCTATTCTGGATTTGGTTTGTAACAGTTCTGATTGTTTCATCGCTGTCGTGCGCTGGGATCCAGAGCATTAATCTAGGTCATAATGCGCTACGTATAGACTACCCAATGCACTCCATAGCCTATGCCCTTTTCCCGGTGTTTGCGTTTATATCGTCGGACTTTGGCAAGAAACGCCTTCGGTTTGCCCTCCTTTTCACCCTGTCGGTAGCGCTTGCTGTTGCCACGGAGTACATTCAGCTTATGGTTCCAAAACGCAGCTTTAATCCTAAGGATATGGCGTTTAATCTTATGGGGCTTGCCATTGGGGCTATTGCTGTAATTATTGTGCACCACAGCCTGCAAAGAAAAAGACAAAGGAAGCAGCCTCCCAACAGCTAATACAAATCATTTTTGTACATTTACCTATAGAACTTTTTGACCAATGGAAAATGCCTCGTTTATAAACAGATACTGGAAGTCGCTTGTTTGGGCGCTCATAATCCTTTTTTTATGCGGTATGCCCAGCGATGATGTACCCTCGTTAGGCTTTTTAAATATCCCCCACCTCGATAAGTTTATACACCTTGTTCTGTACTTTGTTTTTGCACTACTACTCTACTCTGGCGTTACGCATAAGGCTTACAAGAAGAGCCTTGCCAAGAAAAACCACATAACCATTGCCGTAATAGCCATTGGGTATGGTATATGCATTGAGATTATGCAGTACCACCTATTTACCAGCCGCAGCGCAGAGCTTGGCGATGCCATTGCCAACATTGCAGGCTATGCCCTTGGAACCATAATGTACCGCTGGATAAACAGAATTACTGACGGTATTATATAGGCATCAGAATATAACACACGCTATTTTACGGTAAAAACCCCCAACTACCTATTATCCTATACATTACAACCATTGTATAGGGTATTTCTATACCCATCCCCTTCCAGAAAATCATCTATTAAATTTTTATTAGATTTACACGTTTTTCTCTTTTTGTAAGCGCACTGCATATTCTATTAGTTTGATTTTGTGGAGATTGAATTGCGTTGTGCTGCATTTTTGTTTGATATTACTATTTTATGGTGGATAAAAGTTTTGTTCGCTTATTTGAGGAGAGCATAAAGCAGAATTGGGACCTGCCCGCTTTTACCGATTATAAGGGTGCTACGCTTAGCTATAGCGATGTAGCGCGAAAAGTTGAGAAGATTCATATCATCTTCGAAAAAACAGGTATTCAGAAAGGAGATAAGATTGCCCTTATTGGGCGCAACTCCTCTACATGGGCGGTAGCATTCCTTGCTACAGTTAGCTATGGTGCCGTGCTTGTGCCTATTTTACACGACTTTAAGCCCGACAATGTGCACCACATTGTAAACCACTCCGACGCCCGTGCGCTGTTTACCGGCGAGCCCATTTGGGAAAATCTTAACGAAAGGCGCATGCGGGGCGTTAAGTGCATTATATCGCTAGCCGATTTCTCTATTCTACATGAGAACACCCCCTTCTCCGTACAGGAGATTCGAAACAGGGTACACGAGCTTTACAACAACAAGTACCCCAATGGGCTAGAGCCCTCCCATATAAGCTACTACAAGGACAGCCCCAATGAGCTAGCGCTTATAAACTACACATCGGGCACATCGGGATTCTCAAAAGGGGTTATGCTACCCTACCGCTGCTTGTGGTCCAATGCCCTTTTTGCAAGCCAGGTAATGCCACTAAAGGCTGGCGACAACATGGTATCTATACTCCCCTTGGCTCATGCATACGGCGCAGCGTTTGAGTTTATTTACCCAACAACCAAGGGTTGCCACATTCACTTCCTTACCCGCACTCCCTCGCCTAAAATTATACTTGATGCCTTTGATGAGCTAAAGCCAAGGGTTGTGCTATCGGTTCCCCTTATTATTGAGAAGATTTACAAAAAGAATATCCTTGAAGCGCTTAAACGCCCATCGCTTAGGCTGCTCCTTAAGGTTCCCATTATAGATAGGCGTATCCGCAAAAAGATAAATCAGAAGCTAACCAGCCTTTTTGGCGGAGAGTTTATTGAGGTTATTATTGGCGGTGCTGCGCTTAACCCCGAGGTTGATAACTTCCTTAAAAAGATAGAGTTTCGCTACACCGTAGGGTACGGAATGACCGAGTGTGGGCCAATTATTACCTACGATTCCTGGGCAACCAACAAGCTTTACTCCACAGGGAAAGCAGTGGTTAACATGCAGATAAAAATAGATTCCGATAACCCTCAACACATTGTTGGCGAGGTTCTTGTTAAGGGAGATAACGTAATGCTTGGCTACTACAAAAACGAAGAGGCCACCGCCGCTGCAATAAATGAGGATGGCTGGTTACGTACCGGAGACCTTGGCGTTATTGACTCCGATGGCTACCTTTTTATTAAAGGACGAAGCAAGAACATGATTCTTGGCTCTAGCGGACAGAACATATACCCAGAGGAGATTGAGGCCCGCATTAACGTAATGCCCTACGTACAGGAATCGCTTGTTGTTGACCAAGGAGGTAAACTGGTGGCGCTAATATTCCCGGATTTTGACCTAGCCGACCAGCACGGGTTAACAAACAACGACCTTGAGAAGCAGATGGAAACCAACCGAGTTGATATCAACAAGGAGCTCCCACTGTATAGCCAGCTAACCAAGGTGAAGCTGTACCCCGAAGAGTTTGAGAAAACGCCTAAACGTAGCATCAAACGCTTCTTGTACCAGTTTCCACAGAATTAAATATGAACCGTTTAACGTTACATACGTTTATATAAAGGTTAACAGAAAAACAACGGGGCAACTACTCGTTTTGTTGATACTGTTTGATAGCGCCACCAATAGGCGCAAGCTCAACACAAACGATGCAGAAACCCCTAAACATTAACTAAAACGGATTGCTCATGATTAAGTACAACTTCATCAAGGAATTTGTTGAACGAAGTATCCGTGAAAACTGGGATCAACCCTCGTTATCCGACTACCAAGGCAAAACCTTCACTTACAGCGAGGTTGCAATGCAAATTCACAAGTTGCACCGCACGTTTGAAGCATGGGAGGTAAACCCTGGAGACAAAATTGCCATAATTGGGCGTAACAACTCAAACTGGGCAATTACCTACTTGGCCGTAATTTCCTATGGAGCAGTTGTTGTTCCTATACTTGCCGATTTTGCTGCTAGCGACGTACACCACATTGTAACCCACTCCGACTCGGTAATGCTATTTGCTGGCGAGTTTGTTTGGGAAAACCTTGATGAGGAATCGATGCCAGGCGTTAGAGCCATATACTCCCTAGCAAAATTCCAACCGCTAGTGGCGCGCAGTAAGGATATGGCACAAAGGGCTGCATTGGCACTAAAAAAAGCCGAAGTCGAAGCAGCTAGCTTAACTCCAGAAAAAGTTGTTTACCGCAATACCCCTAACAGCAACCTTGCTGTTATTAGCTACACATCGGGAACAACCGGGTTCTCAAAAGGCGTAATGCTATCGCACAATAGCCTAGCGGCCAATATCGACTTTGGGCGCAAGAACATTGGCGTAAGGGCAAAGGATAAAATTGTATCGTTTCTCCCTTTAGCTCACGCATATGGCGTTGCCTTTGAATTCCTTATGCCGTTTGCTGTAGGTTGTCACGTAACATTCCTAACCAGAACACCATCGCCTAAAATTATACTACAGGCGTTCCAAGAGATTAAGCCCCGGTTAGTACTTGCAGTACCGCTAATTCTTGAAAAGATTTACAAGAAGCAGCTGCTACCCATTATTAGCAAGCCCACAATTAGAGCGCTAATAAACACGCCTGTAATTAATAGGCTGATTTACAAAAAGGTGAACAAAACCCTCACGAATGCCTTTGGGGGTAACTTTATTGAGATTGTGATTGGGGGTGCTGCGCTAAATGCCGAGGTTGAAGACTTTTTGCGTAAAATAAAATTCCCCGTTACCGTTGGTTATGGCATGACTGAGTGCGGGCCGCTTATATCATACGCAGGATGGAGGGAGTCGGCAAAGGGATCGTGCGGAAAGCTACTACCCACTTTGGAAATGAAAATAGACTCAGTAGATCCGCAAAATGAGGTGGGAGAAATTTTGGTTCGTGGCGAGAATGTGATGGAAGGCTACTACAAAAATGCAGAGGCCACCACAGCAAGTATTGATTCCGATGGCTGGCTACACACGGGCGATTTGGGTGTTGTTGATAGCAACGGCTTTATTTACATAAGGGGACGTAGCAAAAGCATGATTCTTGGCCCTAGCGGACAGAATATATACCCCGAGGAAATTGAAGCTAAGCTAAATAACATGCCCTTTGTGCAGGAATCGCTGGTAATTGAATCCAACCACAAGCTAGTGGCGCTTATCTACCCCGAGATGGAAACCGCCGATGAGGCTGGGCTCTCCCTAGCCGATATAGAGAAGGTGATGGAGGAGCATCGTAAAACCCTTAACGCAACGCTACCTAACTTTATGCAGGTTTCTAGGGTTAAGCTCTACCCCGAGGAGTTTGAAAAAACGCCCAAGCGAAGCATAAAACGATTCCTTTACCAAGCTGCTGTTGAGAATAGCAATGAGAAGGTTGCTGTTAACGAGCTGGAATTGGAATAGCTAAAACGCACTAAAAAGCAAGAGGCTGACGGAAATCCGTCAGCCTCTTGCTTTTTATGGGTAGGATAGCTATAATCCAAATACCGATTTAATTTTCTCAACATAGTCTAACTTTTCCCAAGCAAAGAACTCTACCTCACGCTCCTCCTCCTTACCGTTGTACATAAGGGTTATCTTACGCTTATGGTAATCGCGACCAAAGTGGCCGTAAGCAGCAGTATCACCAAATATTGGGTACTTTAAACCAAATCGGCGAACAATTGCAGCTGGGCGCATATCAAATAGAGTTGATACCGTGTTGGCTATCTCTACATCGGTTTTGCCCACATTGGAAGTGCCATAGGTATTTATGTAAAAGCTCACTGGTTGCGCAACACCAATGGCATAGGCAACCTGAACAAGCACCTCGTTAGCAACACCTGCTGCAACCAGGTTCTTGGCTATATGGCGCGCAGCATAGGCAGCAGAGCGGTCAACCTTTGATGAGTCCTTTCCAGAGAAAGCACCACCACCATGAGCACCCTTTCCGCCGTAGGTATCAACAATAATCTTACGGCCAGTTAAGCCAGTATCGCCATGTGGACCACCAATTACGAACTTACCCGTTGGGTTTACGTGTAGGATGTAATCATCCTTAAACAGCTTCTGCACACGCTCCGATAGCTTATTCTTTGCGCGAGGAATAAGAATGTTTTGCACATCCTCGCGAATAATGCGCTGCATCTCCTCATCGGAAGCAAACTCATCGTGCTGTGTGGAAACCACAATGGTATGGATACGCTCAGGCTCGCCATTGTCGTTATACTCAAGGGTAACCTGGCTCTTAGCATCGGGACGGAGGTAGGTCATTAGCTTGCCCTCGCGACGGATTTTTGCAAGCTCCATAAGCAGGATGTGCGATAGCACAAGGGTGAGCGGCATGTAATCGTCGGTTTCGCGAGATGCGTAGCCAAACATCATACCCTGGTCGCCTGCGCCCTGAGCATCCTCATCGGTACGAACAACGCCACGGTTAATATCGGCCGACTGCTCATGAATAGCAGAAATTACCCCGCAGGAATTACCATCGAACATGTACTCGGCCTTTCTGTAGCCAATGCGGTTAATCACATCACGAGCAACCTGCTGAACATCAACGTAGCCATTGGTTCTAACCTCGCCGCTAAGTACAACAAGACCAGTGGTAACTAAGGTTTCGCAGGCCACTTTTGATTCGGCATCGCGACGAAGAAACTCATCGAGAAGCGCATCGGAAATCTGATCGGCAACTTTATCGGGGTGACCCTCAGAAACACTTTCAGAAGTAAATAGATATCCCATCGTTTTTATTTTTTGAAGTGAATAAAAAGGGTGGGAAGGTTTGGAGATTGACACGCGGTAAAAAATACAGTTTTAGCATTTTTTTGTGTGGTTGCAATCAGACAAATCTTTCCACTGTGAAAACAGACTACAAAGGTAATTGTTTTTTGGTAAAGTTCCTGATTTAAGACTTACGACTTTTAAATGCCAACAAGGTATCTCCCTTTTTTATGAGCAATTGGCACAAACTGAACCACTAAAGCAACGTGCAAAACGAATACAAATTTTCCCTTTATTTATGTTAAAATAAGGTATTTTACTACTTTTACCCGTACCCAAACCAAATAACAATGTCGCTTGGAAAGCAGAACCAGGAGCAGCACAGAAAGGTATTGGCCCTAATTCGCGAGAACGCCAAACTTGTTGAGGCTATTCTTAAAATGTTTATTGATGGGGTTAGTAGTCCGGTACTTATACTAACCGACTATAGAATTGTGTATGCCAATCCACAAGCAGTAAAGCTCTTTGGGTACTCTACTCGTGCATTAAGGGATCTTTCCATCGATAATTTGTTTAAAACCAACAAGCAGCTACCATTTAGTAACTTTGTTACAAAATCAAACGGGTTTAGAACCAAGCCCTCGGAAAGGATAGCGGTACGCATTGAGAACCGCAGCGGTAGCGGAAAGTGGTTTGTTCCAACCTTTAAGCGCCACCTGTGGAAAGGGAAGAGCTCCATCGTAATGTCGCTTAACGACCTAGATCCCTCAAACACCAACCCAGAGAATATCCTTAAAAATGAGCTTCGGTTACAGCTCGCGCTTAAAGGGAGTAACCAAGCGGTTTGGGACTATAACCTAAAAACAAGCGACCTATATCTGGGCAAGGAGTATTTTGCTATGCTTGGGTATAAGCCAGAGGAGATTAAGTCGAATTACGATTCGTGGCACAAGCTGGTTCACAGCTCCTTTGCCTCAAAGCTAAGTAGCATGTTTGCCCGAATAGTTGAGGGGAAAGAAACCTCTGTGAACTGGGAATACCTTGCCCGAACCAAGCATGATGGATATAAGTGGATAATGGGCATTGGTAGGGTGGTTGAATGGGACTACACGGGTGCTCCGCTGCGAATGGTTGGTATCCATATGGATATTGACGATAGGAAGCGCCTTGAGATAGACCGACTGGACATGTGGAAAACCCTTCAGGGTTTTATACGCTCATCAACCGATGGGCTTTTGCTTACCAACCACAAAGGGGATGTTATTGAGTGGAACGCTGCCTTGGAGCGGATATCGCAGCTTAAGCGCAACACCGTTATAGGAAAACCCCTGTGGGAGGTTCAAGGGCTGCTGCTAGCATCGAACGAGAAGGCGCGCGAAGCCATAGAACGTGTAAAAAGCACCATTTTATCGCTAGCGCACTCAGGCAAGAAACCGTGGGAGGGAATGGTTTTTGAGAGCCAGATACTCCTAGCAACGGGAGAGATTAGAACAATACAGCAATCGCTATTCTCAATATCAACAGAAACGGGTGTTAGCATTGCCGCCACCGTTAAGGATATTACCGAAAGCAAAACAGCGCTTACCAAGCTTGAGAAGAGTGAGGAGCGCCTTAAGCTTGCCGTATCGGCAGGAAATGTTGCCGTTTGGGATCTGGACTTTGTTACAAAGGAGAAGTACTTCTCGCCGCTAACCTTTCAGCTGCTTGGCTACATGCCCTGGGAGATTGAGCCCTCCATTGAAATGCTTGAGAAGCACATTCACCCCAACGACAGAAACCGAATAAGAGAAAGCATAGAGGCGCTGTTTGAAACGGGAACCAGTATAGACCTGGTATTCAAAATACAAGCAAAATCGGGGAAGTACCTTTGGATTGAATCACACAACCGAATATTTAGAAGCGATAGCGGTGCCCCCGTTAGGATTACAGGAACCTTTACCGACGTTACCAAGCAAAAGGAAGCCGAGATTGAGCTTATACTGCATCGCGAGGAGCTTATGAAAAGCCTTGCACAACAGGAGCTGCTCTCCCGCATATCAATAATAATAAATACAAACATGCCTTTTTCTAGTAAGAACCAAGAGGTTCTTACCAACCTAGGCCAATTTACCCATGCCAGTAGGGTTTATATTTTTGAGAACTCTACCAACTTAAAGTTTACAACAAATACCTACGAGTGGTGCAATACGGGAATTGACCCTCAAAAGGATACGCTAAAAAACATTCCCTTACCATCAATTTGGGAATGGTCCAAAAACAGCGAATACCTGTTTTCAAACAACATTAAGCACGACCTCCCTGCTGATATTGCTCAGCTTATGCTTAGGCAGAACATACAGTCGTTCCTTATTTTCCCAATGTGGATTGAGAAAAAACTGTTTGGATATATTGGTTTTGATGAGTGTAACTACCCCCGCACGTGGGAACGCAGCGAAGTAGAGCTGCTTAGAACCATTGCCAACCTAATTTCCTTCTCCTTTGAGCGCGAACAGATATTACAACAAACAACTCAAGTAGATGTTAACACGTAACCACTAGCGTTTGGCTAAAAATGCGTACTTTGCATTTTTAGCAACAGCCGCTGAATTGCCCCTTTAGCCGTGTAATGCTGAGATAACAACTAAAAGATAAACACATGAAACGAATCGTTTTGGGATTAAGCATAGCGTGTTTTGCACTAGCATCGCAGTATAGCCAAGCACAGCGTGAGCCACAAGATGTTCGCCGCGTTATTGTAACCTCATCGTACGTTATTGAGAACGGGCAACGAACATCAAAATTCTTTGCCACCAAACAGGAAATCTACGATTCGCTAGGAAGAATGCACACCGAGATATTCTACAACGACAATCATTACCCTCAAAACTATGTTTGGAACGAGTTCGATGGCAATAAGCTTAAAGCATCGGATTACTTTGTTAACGAGAAGCTTGCTTACCGCCTAAGCTACAAAATGAACGGTGAGAACAAGGTAACGGAAATTAAGCACTTTGTTGCATCCGATAAAGAACCAGTTCTTTACCAGACCATTAGCTACACATACAAAAAGGGACTTTTAACCACTACAGCGGGTAAAGATGCAAGGGGTAAAACCGGATTTAAGGCAAAACACAAGTACGATGACAAGGGCACCGAAATATCCCGTAAGGTAAAGGTTAAAAACACTGTTCCGCTTGATTCCATTGTTGAGCTAACCCGTATCCCAGCATACGATAGCCTTGGCCGGATAATATCAAAAACGGAAACAATTACCTACTACCCAGCAAGAAAGGTAACCCAAACCACCGAGTACACCTACAACAGCATTGATTCCATTGCTACAGAAACCCGTTACAACGAGGCTAAAGCTAAGGTTTGGAGCAAAGAGTATATATACCGCCCTAACGATAAGCGCCTACAGCAGGTAAAAACTACCGATGCCAACGGAACCCTTGTAGAGTGGACCGCTCGCCGCTTTGAGCTTTACCCCACCCGCGACCGGAGGAATAGGATACTTGAGTAAAGTAAGGATAACTCAAAAAGAAACGCTCGCTAGAACTAACTAGCGAGCGTTTTTTTTATCTTTATTAGAATAAAACATAAACAGCTCCCATAAAAACGGCTATGCGCACACTACTACTAATACTTACAATAACAGCCCTAAGCGGAATAAACTCTTACGCACAAACCATATCGGGAACGCTTATTAACAAAAGCAGCAACCTTCCCGTTGCATACGCAAACATTGGCATTGTTGGAAAAAACATTGGAACAGTTTCAGACGCTGATGGAAACTTTAGATTGGATATTGATTCCAACTACAACAATGACTCTCTTCTTGTTTCTGTAATTGGATACATGACCAAAGCATTTAAAGTATCGGATTTACGCAATGCAAATAATAACACAATATTCCTAAAAGAGCGTATTTACAGCCTAAACGAAGTAATTGTTCGCCCAACCGTGTTTAAAGAGAAAACGTTAGGCGTATCAACAAAAATAAAGCGCTTGCAAGCAGGGTTTAGCGATAACCGTTTAGGATATGAGTGCGGTATAATGATGAAAACTAAAGGTAATGCACATCTTAAGAAGATAATTGTAAACATAGCCAGATGCTCATACGACACTATATTTTACAGGCTTAACATATATAACGTAAAAGGAGATTTTGACTTTGAGAATATCCTTACAGACCCCATCTACATAAAAATGGCCAAGAAAGATGTTAAGCAAAGAATTGAGCTTGATTTACAGGACAAAAACATAGTAACTAGTGGCAACTTTCTAGTTACCCTTGAGCATGTTAAGGATTTAGGGCCAGGGGATTTATTCTTCTGTGCTAGCTTTCTACACAAAACATACTACCGAAAAACCAGCCAGGGGCAATGGGAAAGTATCCCCGTTGGAGTGAGCATAAGCGTAGTTGCCGATATTGAGAAGTAGTTCCACTTTACCTTAAATACCTTTATTCCAATTTTTTAGCTACTTTAGACTAATAACCTTTATGCGGCAACGCCAAAACCACCGCAGCACCAGTAATAACTTTAACCCATTGATATGTCTGAACCTACTACCAATTCCGATAAGCGAGTACAGGACTTACTCGCATTCTCCCTTGGCATGATGAATGGTGAAAACGGAGCCGAACTTGTTGAGCGCTACAAAGAGGCCATAGAGAACGTTACCCCATACGACATGCTAAAGCTAGAGGACAAGCAGCTGGAGATGGGAATTTCGCCCGACGATATCAAAAGGGACATTGAGAAGATTATAAACGTACTCTTTAAAAGCCTAAACAGCTACCAGTGGGAAAAGCCCAAACAAGGCTCCTTTCTATACTACTTGATGCTTGAGAACGATGCATTTACCTACAAGCTAAATCAGATTAAAAAGATTTTACGCTCATACAAAGGGCGGGAACAGTCAGATTTTGCCACCCTTAGCCAAGAGCTTCTACCCCGCTTTAAGGAGTTTGAACAGTTTGAGTACCACTACATCAAAAAGGAAAATATTCTTTTCCCATATCTGGAGAAGAACTGGACAAGCTACAGGCCTCTTAAGGTAATGTGGTCCATACACGATGATATTAGGCGGAGCCTGAAAAAGCTAATTGCCATGCTTGATGATAAAAGCACCCAATGGCAGGAGCTTAATATCCTTATAGGGAAGTACTTCTCTTTGGTATTTAGGATGTTCCAGAAGGAGAACATAATACTATTCCCTGTGGCAAGCAGCAGCGTTAGCAAGGATGCATGGCAAACTATGCACATACAAAGCTTTGAATACCCCTTCCCCTTTATCGATTCACCCCAAAAAACTAGTTCCAACGCAGCTCCGCAGGCAGCAGAACAACCTTTGGGAGCAATAAGCAACACCATTGTTTCTGAAACGGGGAACCTTAGCACCGAGCAAGCCCTGCTAATTTTTAATAACCTACCCGTAGATATTACCGTTGTTGACGAAAACGATAAGGTTCTGTTCTTTAACAAAGCAAAGGAGCGTTTCTTCCCGCGCTCGCCAGCAATTGTTGGACGGAGTGTGCAAAACTGCCATCCACCAGAAAGCGTTCACGTTGTGGAGAAAATTATTGCCGCATTTCGTTCAGGGGAAAAGGATAAGGCCGATTTCTGGATTCAGATGAGGGGGCAGTTTATTCTAATCCAGTACGTTGCCCTTCGTAACCCAAAAGGCGAGTACAAAGGGGTGCTTGAGGTTAGTCAGGATGCCACAGAAACACGAGGCTTGCAGGGCGAAAAACGGCTGCTAAGCTGGGAATAACGCTCTATTTACCCACAAAACAATAGGCTTTAACCACTCTGCGTGTAAACGCACTTACTGGTTAAAGCCTATTTTGTTGATATTAAATACGATTGGCTACAGATTTATAACCCCAATAAGCGCCAAGAATCCAACGGAGAAAATTGCACCTCCCAATAATCCGTAAAAGATACGGGCACCATTTCTACCCATAAACTTTACAATAAACTGCGCTTTACGCGATTCAAAAAAGAAGTCCCAATTGGCAATGCTGGCAACAATTGCAAATAGACCAATTAGCGCCAAAAGAGAATTCATTAAAACGGGTTGTTCCATAACAATTAAAATTACACGTGTTGAGTAGAAAAATAAGGGTGAAACAAAACTGCTCCACCCCTTATTGTAAGTCAAAAGTAGCTATTTTCTGCGTTTGCCGCCGCGACCTTTATCGGAGCTCTTGCCATAACCCTTATCGGAGCCCTTGCCCGATGAACGGCGACCACCTCCGCCAAAGCCACCACGGCTGCTCTGTGCTGGGCCACCGTAGCTCCTACGTGGAGGGCGAGCATCCTCGCTTGGCTCCAGCTGGCTGGTACCTGCCAGTTTAAAGTCCAGCTGCTTAAGCGCAAGGTTGGTGCGGTACACCTCAACCTGAACCTCATCGCCAAGCTGGAACTTACGGTTGTATTGGCGACCAACAAGGCAGTAGTTCTGCTCATCGAAGGCGTAGAAATCATCGTCGAGGTCGCGCATGGCAACAAGACCCTCGCACTTGCTCTCGGTTAGCTCAACAAACATTCCAAAATCGGTTACGCCCGATATTACACCATCGAACACCTCGCCAATCTTATCCTGCATGTACTCAACCTGCTTGTATTTTATGGATGCGCGCTCAGCTTCCGAAGCCTTAATCTCCATCTCGCTAGAGTGCTTACAAAGCTTTTCAAGCGCCTCGGCATCCTTTGGCTTGCCACCATCAAGGTAGTGAGCCAGCAGGCGGTGCACCATCATATCGGGGAAACGCCTAATGGGCGATGTAAAGTGCGTATAGTTAGGGAACGACAAGCCGTAGTGCCCAATATTATCGGTTGAGTAACGCGCCTTGGCCATTGACCTAACGGCAAGCGTCTCAATAAGGTTCTGCTCCTTTTTACCCTTTAAGCCGCTTAGCAACTTGTTTAGCGATTTGCTAATCTGCTTCTCAGTTGCACCCTCTATGTTGTAGCCAAAACGGGTAATAAACTGGCGGAAGTTATCAAACTTCTCAATATTTGGCTTATCGTGAATACGGTACACAAAGGGAAGCGGACTTTTTTCGCTGCTCTTGGTGCCAATAAATTCGGCTACACGTTTATTGGCAAGTAGCATGAACTCCTCAATAAGCTGGTTTGCCTCCTTTTGCTCCTTAAAGAACACGCCAAGCGGCTTGCCCTTTTCATCCAATCGGAACTTAACCTCAACCCTATCAAAGGCAATGGCGCCAGATTTAAAACGCTTCTTCCTAAAGTCCTGAGCCAACCTGTGCAGGGTTAGAATCTCGGTAAGCATATCGCCCTCGCCAGTCTCAATAACCTGCTGCGCATCCTCGTAGGCGAACCTACGGGTAGATAAAATTACCGTGCGGCCAAACCACTCGTTTAGCACGTTGGCGTTCTCGTCAATCTCAAACACGGCCGAGAAGCATAGCTTCTCCTCATCGGGACGAAGCGAGCACACCACGTTCGATAGCTGCTCGGGGAGCATGGGCACGCACCTATCCACAAGATAAACGGATGTTCCGCGCTCAATGGCCTCGTTATCTATTGGTGAGCCAGGCCTTACGTAATGCGTTACATCGGCAATGTGAACGCCCACCTCGTAGTTGCCGTTATCCAGCTTACGGAACGAAAGCGCATCGTCAAAGTCCTTAGCATCAACAGGGTCAATGGTAAATGTGGGAATACCCCTAAAGTCGCGGCGCTCCTTATAGTCGGCAGCTGTAATCTTATCGCTCATATTTCCAGCAAGAACCTCTAGCTCCTCGGGGAAACGGTATGGCAGCTCAAACTCAGCAAGTATGGCGTGCATCTCCACCTCGTGAACGCCAGGGTCACCAAGCACCTCAATAACCTCTCCATTAGGATTCTTAACATTGGCGGGCCAATCGGTAATGCGGGCAATAACTTTTTGTCCATCGCGAGCACCCTTAAGGTTCTCCTTTGGAATAAAGATATCGTAGGGCATTAGCTTATTATCGGGCAGCAAAAACGCAAAGTTTGGCTGCAGCGCAATGGTGCCCACAAAGGTGCGCTTAGCGCGCTCAATAATCTCAACCACCTCACCCTCAAGCTGCTTAGTGCGGCGCGATAGGGTTACAGCAACCCTAACCGTATCGCCGTGTAGGGCATGGTTAAGGTTTCGCTCCGAGATGTAAACGGTGCGGTTATCATCGGTCTCAAGCTCGGCGGTACCATTGCGGTTCATAGCAACAACACCTTGTGCGTAATCGCTCTTAACCCTTATTTGGAACTTACCCGTGTAGTTTTCTCGAACAATGCCCTCATTAACTAGCTCATAAAAAGCAACAGAAATAAGTTGTTTTGTTGATGATTTAGTAATGCCTAGTTTTTTGGCAATCTGCTTATAGTTAAAGCTTAGCGAAGGTTCGGCGCTAAGAATTGTGATTATTGCGTTAGCCAGTGATTTCTTATTATATACAGGGCCTCCCTCTTCCTTGCCCTTCTTCTCCTTCTTCTTAGACATAGTAGTGTATTGATTTTATGTATGCTACGACAAATAACCTTACACAGATAAAGTATAAAACCGTAGCATTAAATTGCTTATAAAGGTAAACAAAACCAAACGGATAAAGCTTATAGATACGTGAAAAGTTGGTTAAATAGCCTATAGCCAAAACAATGTAGATGAAAATTCAACTAATTATTTACCACTCTCTTATACAACTTATACTCCTTGGTATCCAGTTCTACTAGAGAGTAGTTCTTTTTTATAAACTCATCACCACAACCATTTAGAGAAATGAAATACTGATGATTTCCATCTTCACCATAATCTAGGCTTACGTTCCCATACCTAGAAAAATAGCCATGTAAAGACCAAATACCATACATATCAGGACAAATACCTATAGTTGTATCCTCACCAGTAACACCAATTATTGCCTTGCAATCATTTATCATGACCTTATCTCTACCAACTCTGCTTGTATTCAAAACAGCTAAAAGAATGCTAATAACTACAAGCGTTACAGTTGCTATTTTAAAAGATCGGATGCTCTTATTTGTAAAATTTATATTTGTCCTAATAAAACCAAATAATGGATATAGATAATATGATAACGCTATGGCAAAAAGAGGGTAAACTGTTAGTATATAAAAGTTGCGCTGTTTCATGCTTATCATAATTGGGAATACTCCTGAAAGAACAACTAACAAAAGAGCTAAGGCATAGTTGCGGTTTTGATTGAGTAATCTCCTTTGAAATCCTTTACGAATAGCAACAGCAATGGCAATAGCACCTAATACTATTGGAATAATTGCATTTTTAAAAAAGGCCCCTAAAATTGCAAATCTTGTTTCAACCGTTTGTGCACTTTCTATACTTCCCAAAACCTGTTTGGTGAAATACATTTGGAAGTTATGCTGAGCAGCAGGAATGGCATAATAGACAATAACCAAAGGTAATCCCGTTGCAATAATTAGTACAACAGTATCGGTAATAATTTTTATAAAACTCCCCTTACGAGTAAATATCCAGATAAAGAGGGGAAGAGTCCAAATGTATAAGCAGACAAAACCTTTTGTTAAAAGGCCTAATGATAATGAAAGCCCCGCAAGAAAAATCCACAAAAACCTATAGTGTTTAAGACTAACCATGTAAAAAAACACCGATAAATAAACAAATACACTCATTGTATTCTCAAGCATATTGTTAGCAGCAGCCCAAGCAACATCGGGTATTATAATCCAGAATAGCAAAGGTAGCCATGCGCTCTTTTTATCGGTTGTTATTTGTCCCCATATTAAAAAAATTAAATACCCTACAACAATAAAGGTAAATAAAGAATAAAAACGCTCCACCATAATCGATTCACCAAAAACTAAAAACCAAGAACTTTGTAAACCTAAAGCCAATGGAGGGTGCTCATAAAATTCATTAAAAAGCGTATTGGTAAGATGGGGCTGCCAAAAAGAACCTAACCCTCTAGCCATGTTACGCGAGATATCTGCGTATAACATACCATCTAAAAACATTCCTTCAGAGAAAAGGTTAACAGAAGTAATTCCAAGGAATAAAAATCCAACAGATATAAAGAAATAATGATGTAATTGAAGTTTCATAAAAAAAATTAAATGATAATCAGTTAAATGTGAATAGATAGTTTAATAAAAAGTTCCAAAGTGTTGCTCCTGCAATAGCTCCAATCTTTGATAGGTAAAAATTATACCCAAACTTGCCATGAAGTAGCCACAATATCGCGTTATTAATCAAAAGTCCTCCTGCAGATACTATCATAAACCTAAAATACTCTCCTGATATATTCACATCATTACTCGCAAATGTCCATATCCTATTCAAGATATAATTTGAAGATGCTGCAATAATAAACCCAATAGAATTTGATATGTATTTGTTTATTTTTAAGACCTCTTTGCTTACATAAGTAAAACCAAAATCTACAAAAACACCACTACCACCAACAACACAAAATTTTAGAAACTTCAAAAAGATCTCGTCCATGCACTTTTTTTGTGTATTACTATCTCTATTTTCAAATTATAATCTACAAAGATACGTTTTTTACTACTTAATTAAGTCCGTGAAAGTCTAGTAATATAACTAACACGATTAAATCATGGTTTATTGAATCCATTAAAAAAGGAACTTCCCCGCCAACTTAACCCCAAATTAAAACCATGAAACGCTTGCTCGCTCTACTTGGAGGCCTACTATGCTTGCATCTTATTACGCCAACGGTAAAGGGTCAGAACCCCGTAACAACGGTATCGATGGTCAAAGGACAGGACTACTACGCCAACACCCAAAAGGCCATTGATGAACTTGGTGGCATTAAGCAGTTTGTTAAGAAGGGGCAAACTGTTGGTATCCTTGTAAATTCCGATACTGATAATTCTAATATTCGCCACAGCGTGCTGTGGCGCTACGGCAATCTACATATCAATTCCTACTATTCGTCTCATTCCTCCTCTTCGTCAATCTGCCTCCCCTCTATTATGTCACCCCTTCGGGGTTTGTTCTACACGAGCTTATTGGGGTTGCATATGCGTTGGGATTGATGGTGGATTTCTGATAATCCCAAACACGCCACAGCGTGCTGTGGCGCTACAATCTTCCTCCTAATTCCTCAATTTGTGACGCGTTACTGGTTACATGGAACACGGATAACACGGGTTTTACGAATTAACACGGATTGTATGTATTCCTCATCTTCCTCATCTCCATTCACTTCCTT
>JAFGDZ010000015.1 GCA_016931855.1 Bacteroidales bacterium | reverse complement strand
TATACGATTTTTTTCATTAAAAACAAACTACTTTGTTGATATTCAGGTAATTAAATGCTAAAATATTTTAGATGCGTTTGCCCTGGTGCGGCAGCGGGGATATAATAGCATCCAAATTATATATTTTTACTTTTCGCTTTACTTGCCTTTTGCCCACTTGTTGAACAACCGAGGATTCCTCGGTTGTTGAAAGTTCTTCTAACTTACCAGATTGATTAATCGTCAGGGCTTTGCTGTTGTTTATTAATACATGGTAATTCACTTATCCTTACACCTACACCTAAGATATTTACCTATCATCAAATGGGTATTTTATATTCTGTATGCTTTGGGTTGTTGTGTGTATATTTTCCCAGTTGAGCCAAGAATTCAAAGCCCAGTATTTACGCTTTTGGCGGTCGGCTACACTACTGCACCTATCCTCACGCGTGCTAACCAAGTAACGGTTTTGGTTAGTTTGTAAAGTGCTATTTTGGATAGGTATTGCTTTTGCTGTCGCAAAGCCACTCGAGGGATTGGCTTCGGCGCGCTCGCACAGTACGCTTTGTTCGTGCGGCAGCGGGGAATTAGGCCAAGTTATCGCATCTAAAAGAATAATGTGTCGTTCTTGTTGGGTATATGAATGTTATTTAGTCCTTCCTGTTTTAACTTATGTTTGTAGAACTCCATTGGCTTTAAATCTCCATGTACTAATACTGTTTCTTTAATTGCTTTAAAGTCTTGGCACTTGAGAAACTCTATCATCTCCTTATAATCACCATGTCCCGAGTACGACTCAATACTTCTAATATCTGCATTAACTGCGTGTTCAAAGCCGTGTATTGATATGGTTTTGGGCTTGTCCTTTAGCCTTGCGCCCAGTGTAGAAGGTGCGCAATAACCAACAAATAGCACGGTGTTTTTGGGATTGCTGATATTGTTGGCTAGATGGTGCTTAACACGTCCAGCCTCGGCCATTCCCGATGCGGAAATTATAACGCACGGTTTGTCGTAGGTATTAAGCGCTTTTGACTCTTCAAGGCTTTTGGTGTAGCGCAACGAGTTAAAACCAAACGGATCTGGGTCGGTTTGCATTATCTCCAGAATATCTGCATTGAAACATTCGGGATGCATTCTAAAAATATCAGTGGCGTTTGTGGCTAAAGGACTATCAACAAAAATATCAATTTTGGGGAGCCTACCCTCGTTGTAAAAATTGTTGAGTGAGTACACCAAATCCTGAGTACGCCCCACGCTAAACGAGGGAATTATCAGCTTGCCGCCCTTATCAACACATGTTTCCTTAACCACAGCCAGCAAATCCTCTTCGCCTCTATCGTTATCGCTATGCAGCCTATCGCCATAGGTCGATTCGCATATTAGAATATCTGCCTGAGGGAATGGTTGTGGTGCTCTGAGAATTCTGTTGTAAGGTCTTCCAATGTCGCCTGTGTAGGCTATTCGTTTAGTAACACCATCCTCGGTAATTGAAATGTTAGCAACGCCACTTCCAAGCATATGGCCAGTATCGGTAAACTTTACTTTGATATTACTATCGATACTGAATTTAAGGTTGTATGGCACACCAATAAACAGCTTCATGGCTGCAATGGCATCGTCCTTGGAGTATAAAGGCTCAATGGGTTTAAGTCCCTTGCTAATACGTTTCTTGTTAAAGTAGAGCACATCTCGCTCTTGAATAAAACCCGAATCAACAAGCATAATTGAGCATAAATCGCGGGTTGCAGAGGTACAAATTACAGATCCATTAAATCCCAATTTAAAGATATATGGGATTAGGCCTGAGTGGTCGATATGTGCATGGGTAAGTATAATGTGGTCAATATCTTTAGGATCGAAACCTAGATCTCGGTTCATGGCATCAGTATCAAGGCCTTTACCTTGGTACATTCCACAATCAAGTAGTATTTTTTTGCCTAAGTTGGTAGTAATTAAATGCTTGCTACCAGTAACTTCGCGTACAGCACCACAAAATTGTATTTCCATTGTATCTTGTTTTTATGAGTTGTTTATGCTAAGGTAGTAAAAATGGACTTACTGGTTACTCGTCTTATTTAATTTGGGTGATTAAATAAGTATCCGCAAGTTCAGGTTAAGTTGGTTTGAACTTGTTTCTGTTTTTTCAGAATTTGAAAAGAGGAGAATACGTTACTCTCTCTTCACAACAATTTCCGTTCGGCTTAGGCTCCAAAGGCCAGTATTTTAGCGTTAAGTGGTCGGCAGAGTCGCCGTTGGGCTATTGTAAGTAGGGCTTCTCCTATTGCCACTGCTACCGCACGTGCCTCACGCGTGGTAACCAAGTAAGGGTTTGGTTAGTTTGTAAAGTGCAATTTTGGCTAGGTATTGCTTTTGCTGTCGCAAAGCTACACGAGGGGACTTGTGCGGGGGTGGGGTGTGAGAGGCTCTCCCCGTAAGCTTAGCTGGCGGGGCAGTCTACTCGATTAGCAAACGTAAATATTCATATCAATTAACACTTGCTGAATTTTCTTCAGTTTGTAATTCATTTTTATATAACGAATCATTTTTGAGTTTTCTTACTCTTTCTTTATTTTCTTTGTTTCTTTTATATGCCTTTTTATAATCTTTATCTGAATTTGGACATATTTCTTCTTCTTTATTAGCAATTTTGTAGTTTTTAAGAATTTTCTCAAACTCAATCTGACATTCATTTTTTGTGATAAAACCATCTTTAAATTTAGAAATTAAATTATCGCAATCTCTAGCAATTTCTAAATACAGATTTCCCGTCTTTCTGTGATTCTCAATGTCTTTTGAATAGTTAAAGAAAGTCTGCATTGCAGCTAGGCAAGCTGCAAGAAAACCTAAAATGCTCATTATTAACTTTTGGATTTCTTTGTCTTCAAATTGACTAATAATTGTGGAACCAACAAAAACACTTATTAATATTATTGAAATACCTAATCTTTTATGGTATTTAGCCTTTCTATCAGCAGCAATAAAATGTCTTGATTTCCCAATTTTTGAATCACAATGAATTTCTTGAATCTGAACGATTAAATTACTTGGATGCTCATTCATAATATTTGTCATAATTTATGTTTGCTAACGTTTGGCGGTATGGCCGGCAAGCGTTGCGGGCTTCCGTTCTCTCAGCCTGCACTGCGGCTGCTGCGGCGCAGTAAGCTACCGCCTACCTCTTCATCCGCTTGATGGCAATACCGTGTGTGTGCCCAGCATGATCATGTGCACACTTTTGTGAAAGCTCTGTAAAAATGTTGAAAATACAAATTTTCTGGATTAAACCGCAAACGTGATGCATGAGATTATTCCAGAGGGTGCAAGTCCCTTACGGGCGGGGGTGACACCCCGCTACTGCGCCTATCCTCACGCGTGGTAACCAAGCAAAGGTTTTAGTTAATTTGTAAAATAGCCATAAGTGCTATTGGGGCTAGATAATGTTTTGCTATCGCAAAGTAATATGAGGGAGTGGCTTCGGCGAGTTTGCACTGTACGCTTGGTTCGTGTGGCAGCGGGGGTGCAGCAAACTGATGTCGGGACTTTTGCAATAGCAAAAACAAATTAGTTACTGCGTCTTTTATCCTATAAAGAAATCCTAAGTTTTTTACGCTAACTCTCGAACGCTCTTTTTGTTAAAATAGTTGCTATTGTAACTTTTTTAGCATTATCTTTGTCTCAGCTCAGTAACCATACCGCAAGGTTGTAAGCGTTAAAGGAGTATAAAAAGCCGCTTAGTAACCCTAAGCGGTTTTGGTTTTTATATAGGTTTCATGCTCTTTCAATAAAGCTCGTTTACGGTGTTCTGTTTCTACATAGTATGCTGTAATAAACAGATAGTACTCCTTTCTTTTGGTTAAAACAACTAAGTAGTTTTCGGTTTTGTTAAATAGTAAAACTCGCTCATCGTTGCCCCTAGTATTTCTCCATGTTAATATTTCGCAGTGCTTGTTGTTGTCGATTACAAACCTAGGAAATCTAATTTGTTCCATCCTTCTAATATCAGGCGTTCTATTTTGTTCGTCCTCCCCTTCGTGGGTTATATGATAAAAAGTACGGTGCAAACCTTCTACTTCGGGATACTTTCTGACATTTACTTTTATTTTGTCGTAGAGCGGTTGAGTTTTGATAAAATCGTATTCGAAAATAACATATGCCGCTAATAGGTAGTTCTGAAAGTTTCCGTTAAAATCATTGAGATACAGTAATTCTGGGAAAACCAACTTTCTATCATTGTTCATAAGAAATAAGGTTTTTGTGGTTCCCAAATAAAGATATTGAACTTTGATTCTCTTAGAAGTGTTGATTTTACAAGGGTGTATCTTGAGCGGTGCTTAATTAGTTCTATTAATTCATTTTTGGTATTACTTTCATTTTTGCCTCTGTTAATGTAGGCTACTGCCCCTATAAGTAAGTCTGCAAGTTGAATTAGTTCTACTTCATGAGAACGGACTTGCTGAACATGCTTGATTATTTCTTTTGAAAAATCGTATTTGTCATTTCTCAATACTTGTTCTAGTTTATGCACTTTTTCTCGACTATGGGTATCTTTTATATCTATGTAAATAAAATGAGCAAAACTTGGGTTAAGTATAGCTTTTAGCATACCAAAATACATTTTGTAGTAGAAAGTGTCGTGTGTGTGGTGAAATTTTTCATAATCAAGTTTTGATTTATCTGGTACTATCAAAACTCTGAAGTGTAAATCATTATCATCAAAGAAGTAATTAATTACATCTTTGAAGTAGTTGATCTTAGCATTTGACACTTTATTCCACTTTAGTTCGTAGTAAGTGCGGTTCTCCTTTTCGTTCTTTTTATGTTTAGGAATAAGGTTGTGTTTTTCTTTTAATTCGAATAGTCTTTCAAATATCTTTTTCTTCTTTGAAGCGGGACAGTACACCGCTCCAATTGCCATTACGTTTTCTCCGTCATTTTGTAGATGGCAACTTTCATCACAGTATATGTTTACAATTTCTCTCATTAATTCAACTTTAAGCATTTGAAAGACAACTTGCTTTTAGATAAGCACCCTAAACCCTCTTTACATCAACCGCAAAGGGAAGCATGGCCAAATTGGGCTCTTGCTGCGCTTGGGGCAAATAGAGCTCTGGGTTTTGGTTGTCGTCGGTAACATCAAATACCTCTAGGCACTCAAAGGCCTCCTTGGTATAGTCGGTTGTGGTAATGCGCTTTATGTAGCTCTTCTTAAATAATCGGTTAAAAACCGAGAGGTGGTAGGGGGCAAAGGGTATAAGCCCCAGTTTACGGCCAATGCGGTTAATGTATCTAATTGTTGTAAAGTTTATTAGGTAGTGTATCTCCTCGTTTTCGAGCTTGCTAAGTATATCGGTTAGCTTGCTGTTGGTGCTCATAACCAGCTTAACGTTGGGGTTGTGCTCAAACACAAACATGGTGCTTGCGGGCGATATAACAAACACTTGCGACTCATCAACCTGCGCTTTAATGGCTCTAACCACTTTGGTAAGTAGTAGTGCTTGCTCTGTTGATTCGGGTGTTGCAACCAGAAATCCTACCATAGCTACTTGTTTTTTAGTTGGCTAAAAAATTGGGTTATCTGCATCCAGTACTCTTTGCTAGTTGGGTTGTTGTCCCATAGGGCTTTTGCGCCGTGTGTGCCAATTCCTGTTGTGGGGGTAAATAGGGTTAGATTCTTTTTGGGCATTAGGGTAAACACCTCTTCCATCTTCTCCTTTTCGGGTTTTGAGGTTAGCGCTAGAACGGGTATGGTTAGCTTCTTAATGCTGTTCTTAACGTAGTCCTTATCGGGAAAGTATTCGCCTGGACTAAAAACTATTACCGCGTTAACCTTTAGCTCCTCGGCAGCAACCACAAGTGCTAGCGATGCCGAGTAGGAGCTGCCCCACAGTATTATGGGTTTGCTAGACTGCTCCTTAATGTATTTAATTGCACCTCTAATATCGCTAAGAGCATCTATGTAGTTCTGTGGTAAATTCTTATGGGCAGCGCGTTGGGCTGTTTCGTTGGTTACAAAGTTTACCTCCTTGCCCGATCGCTGGTCAAGTGCAATGCAGTTATAGCCAAGGTTTGCCAGTTTTGGGGCAATGTCCCTATACTCACCACGGCTATAGCCTGCTTGGTGCATTAGGATTATGTATGGGTTTGATGTGGACGATATGTATGCATCGGCTGTAACCTCTAAGCCATCGGTAGCTGTAAAGGTTATTTTTTGCTGCGCACTAGCTGTAATCACTGCACAAAAAAGGGTAATGGATAGGTATAATTTATTCATAAGGCTATGGTAATGATTTTGTACAAGTTATAAAGAAAAAACGCATGGTAAAAGTACCATGCGTCTCTTTTTATCAGTAACCCTGGAAGTAGAGCTCCATGTACTTGCGCATACTTTGCTCTAGGTCCGTTTTGGTTTGTGGCTGTCCGTACTTGTCGGCTATGCCGCTTAGCTCTTGCATTATTTGCAGGTTAAGCTGCTTATCGTAGTCAACAAGGTCGCTAAACTTACCCGTTAAGCTAAACAGATACTTCAAATTATCTTCGGTGTACTTAATGTACTCGTTCAGGAGGCTGTCGGCCTTTTCGGTTTCGTTAAGCTTGTAGTACCCTTCGGCAATGCCAATCATGTAAAAGTCGTATGGATACTTTTCCTGTGGCATTAGCTCAACTATTCTGTCTAGCACCTTAATTGCAGAGTCCTTTTTGTTCTCGGCAATAAGCTGGTTGGCTAGGCGGGTAAAGTTGTGTCTTAACCTTAGTACGCCTGCGGTACGCTGGTTGTTGTGGTCAATATATACGTCTTTTTCCTGCATTCCGCGCCACATGTATGTTTCCATGTACTTTTTGTACAAATTGTCGGAATCAATACGGCCAATGTTTAGAATATCGGGGCTAGGCGTTTTTATGGGAACCAGCTTGTAAGCAAAACCCTCAAGCTGTAGGTAGTCGCGTAGGCCAACATCGCTATCGCCGTAAGGAGATACAAAGTAAATTGGGCGTTCCCAGTTGTTGTTAGCAATGATATCTAGTATAATCATTTCGCTCTTCTGGATGTAGGACTTATTAACGGTCCATACAATTTCGGGAACAATTAAATCTGCATCCTTCTCTTTAACAGCGCCATGTTTAAGCACCTGCTCTTTATCTACAGTAAGCTTAAACTGCTTGGTTGGGATGTAATCTATTGTTTCGTTGCCGGGAAGCGGGTATTTGGTCTCGGGTTTATCGGAGGCAATAAAATCAACAACCTGTTTTAGGTCAATTGCCCTATCAACGCGGGGTATAAAGTAAATAATATCGCGTGTACCCTGAACGTACTTGTCCGATTCCATGCTTATTGGCAGCGGTGCCGACTTGTAGGCTCTGTTTTTCATTTGATCTACATACCAGTCGGTTCCCAATAGGCTAAGGTTAACAACCCTAACATCGGTTCTAATACCTTCAACCTCCTGAGCGTACCAAAGCGGGAAGGTGTCGTTATCACCATTGGTGAAGATAATTGCATTGGGCTCGCAGGAGTTGAGGTAGTTATGAGCAAAATCGCGAGCGGTGTAACGGCCAGCTCTGTTGTGATCGTCCCAGTTTTCGGCACCCATTAGCACAGGCACGCAAAGCGATAGTGCCGCTGCGGTAACAATGCTAGCCGATGGTTTTAGCTTTTTGCCAATAATGTTGGCGAGTCCTAGTACCCCAAAGCCAATCCAAATGGCAAATGCGTAGAAGGAGCCAGCATAGGCGTAGTCCCTTTCGCGTGGTTGGAGCGGATTTTGGTTAAGGTAAACAACAATGGCTAGTCCAGTGAGTACAAAAAGGAGCATAACCACCCAAAAATCTTTTTGGTTTCGCTTAAACTGGTACACAAGTCCAATTAATCCAAGAATAAGTGGAAGGAAATAGTACTTATTCCTAGCGGGGTGATTTTTTATTTCGTTGGTAAGGTGCTCCTGATTCCCAAGGAAAAGTTGATCAATAAAAGGAATTCCGCTAATCCAGTTACCATTAAGTACGCCGCCCTGGCTCTGAATATCGTCCTGGCGTCCAACAAAGTTCCACATAAAGTACCGCCAGTACATAAAGTTAACTTGGTACGTGAAGAAGAACTTTAGATTTTCGCCAAATGTTGGAACGTAAAGGGTTTCCTGTTCTCCTGTTTGTCGGTTTTGCACTTTAACGGGAATGCCTTTAATGTTAGCCCACTTTTTATACTCCTCGGCGTGTCCATCCTGAGGGCTATACATCCTTGGGAAAACGGTTTCGAATCGCTCGTCGAACTCGTATGTTGGCTTTAGGTACGACTTAACGTATTTGCCGTTGCGTTGTATGTAGGTGTGAGCCTCGCCATCGTCAACAACAGGTGCGTTAAAGTATTGTCCTTTAAATAGTGGTCTATCGCCATACTGCTCACGGTTAAGATAGTTAAGCAGCGAGAATACGTTTGCTGGGTTGTTCTCGTCCATGGGTGGATTGGCCATGGAGCGGATTACTATGAGCGAGAACGATGAGTATCCTATTAGAATAACAATTATACCAGTTAGAATGGTGTTTAGCACAACCTTGTTGCGGTTTAGCGTAAACCATATTCCCCAAATTAGCAAACCTATAATTAGCGCCAAAAAGAATAGGAAACCACTTTTGTAGGGTAGCCCAAAGCTATTAACAAAAAGCAGCTCAAAGGCAGCGGCACCCTTTACAACCCCAGGTATAATAACATACATAATACCGCCTAACAGCGCAACAGCTATTGCAAGAGCAGCGATAATGCCATTACGGGTTGGTTCATATTTTTTAAAGTAGTAAACAAATACAATGGCAGGTATTGCAAGTAGGTTTAGCAGGTGAACGCCAATGGAAAGCCCCATTAGGTAGGCAATAAGAATTAGCCAACGGTTAGCGTATTTCTCATGGGCTACGTTTTCCCATTTAAGAATGGCCCAAAAAACCACTGCTGTAAACAGCGACGACATGGCGTAAACCTCGCCCTCTACTGCCGAGAACCAAAAGGTATCGGAAAAAGTGTAGGCCAAGGCACCAACAAATCCGCTGGCAATAACCCCAATAATTTGGGCATTGCTAAGCTCCTGCTCGGGCACAAAGAACTTGCGGGCAAGGTGCGTGATGGTCCAGAAAAGGAAAAGAATGGTAAATGCGCTTGCCAGTGCCGACATAGCGTTAACCATCATGGCAACATTCTCAACATCGCCAGCAAATAGCGTGAAAAACCGAGCAACCAGCATAAAGAAGGGTGCTCCTGGAGGATGCCCAACTTCTAGCTTAAATGCTGTTGCAATAAATTCTCCACAATCCCAGAAAGAGGCTGTGGGCTCAATGGTTAGTAAGTAAACAACTGCCGATATAGCAAACGCTATCCAGCCCGAAATGGAATCAATCTTTTTAAACCTGCTCATCTTTAACTTGTTTTACAGAACCGCTAAAATAACGTTTTATTCAATCCTATCATATAGCTGCAATAGTTCTGCGCATTTAAACGTACTTGCGTAAGCAAAATTGTTTTTGGATGATTCTAAAATTTGTCGTTTTTTGTCAAAACACATTACTAAACAAAAATATACGCTAACTTTAACGCCCATTTTTTAAAACTTATGAAGCAGAGTGATTGGAAAGATAAGCTGAGTGCGGTTTACTCTACAAACCCCGATTTTAGCGTTCAACCCGATGAGGAAACTCAATTGGAGCTGTTGGCCCCAGCAAAACAGAACCTGATTGTGCGAATAGAGAAAAAGAACCGTGGGGGCAAGGTGGCAACCCTTGTTCAGGGATTTGTTGGCTCCGACGACGATTTGAAGGATCTTGCCAAAGCCCTCAAAACCAAGTGCGGTGTTGGTGGGAGTTCTAAGGATGGTGAGATTATTATTCAGGGTAACCTTAAGGATAAGGTTCATGATATTTTAAGGGAGATGGGCTACCGTGCTAAGAAGGGCTAGTAAATTTGTTTACTTGTAGCTGTGTAACCTTTTCTTTTTGTTGGTTTTGTGATGAGGGGGAAAGATATTATTAACGCTTTATTTTTGAAAAGGTGAGACATTTAGTTTTTGTATCGATTTTTCTTTTTGCTGCACTGGGTGTTCTGGCTAAGGATACGCTTAAGGTAATGCACTACAATTTGCTTTACTACGATAAGAACACCGAGTTCTGTACATCGTCCAACAACAATGTTTCTAGCAAGGATAGCTACCTAACAAAGATCATTAATCACGTAAAGCCCGATATTTTCACTGCCAACGAGATTAATGGCTCAAGTGTAAGCGTTCAGCGTGTACTTAATAATGCACTTAATGTAAACGGTGTAAGTAAATATGCTATTGCACGATATAGCGGATCATATCTAGTTAATATGCTTTACTATAACACCGAAAAACTGGTACTTAAAAGCCAGTCGTATATTCAAACCAGTCCACGGCTTACCGATGTTTACCGGCTCTACTACAAGTCGCCAGAGCTGGCCAATGGCGATACCGCTTACATTACATGCGTTGTAACCCACCTAAAAGCAGGTTTGGGCTACGCCTACGAAAGGGGTCAAGCAGCTCAAACCATTATGAGCTACCTGCGGGTAAAAGGGATTACAGGAAATGTGCTTTTGATGGGAGACATGAATATGTACACAGCATCGGAGCCAGCATTTGTATCGTTTACATCAACCTCTGGTGATAATTTTAGGTTTTTTGATCCTGTAAACGAGGTGGGCGATTGGAATAATAACTTTAACTATAGGTACGTTCACACCCAGTCAACGCACACATCGGGAAGCTGCCATGCTGGTGGTGGGATGGACGATAGGTTCGATTTTATACTGGCCTCGCCAAGCGTTTTCAGTGCAACGGGCTTTGTTGGTTACGTTCCAGACTCCTACTGGGCTGTTGGGCAAGATGGTCAACGATTCAATGGATCGCTGCTTAGCCCAGCCAACAGCACAGTACCAACTGATGTGCTAAATGCACTCTACTACATGTCCGATCACCTTCCCGTTACCCTAAAGCTTGCCATAGATCAATCGCCTGCAACAGCAGTGGAAACAAATATGAACGGGTTAGGCATTACGGCGCAAAACCCTGTTAGCGACTTTTTTAGAATTCGCTTTGCCGATGGAATGGAATCTTCAGCATATAGGGTAGAGATTTACTCTGTTATTGGAAACTTGGTTTATAGAGCAAATGTTAACCCATCTGCATCGCAGGTTGAGATTCCTACAGGTAATATTGCAAAGGGAATTTACTTAATTCGTATTACAGGTAGCAATGGGCAAAGTGTTGTAAAAAAGGTTCTTAAGAATTAGCTAATGTTGATGTTTTGAAACGGTTGGCCATATCCACAATTGTTGTACTTAACTTTATAAGTACAATTACTCTAGGGCAGTTCTTTAACCCCGGGCAGGAGCGTTATGGTCAAAAGTGGCGGCAAATTAGGACTAGCAATTTCAGGGTAATCTACCCAGCCAGTGTAGAAGAACAAGCTTTGCAAACAGCTAGCTACCTTGAGTCCATTCGTGACTCGGTTCAGCTTGGCTTGCATCATAACACCCGGCGTATTCCTGTTGTTCTCCATCCTAATAGTATCCTTTCAAATGGCTATGTTTCTTGGGCACCAAAGCGAATGGAGCTGGTTACGCAACCTGCATTCGATGGGTATCAGGGCAATTGGCTAAACAATGTTGCATCGCATGAGTTTAGGCATGCCGTTCAAATTGATAAGCTGAATAATCGATTTACAAGAGTTCTGTACTTCCTTTTTGGTGAGCAAGTTGTAGGTGGGGTTACAGCGTTTGTACCAACTTGGTTCCTTGAGGGTGATGCGGTTTATGCCGAGACCGAGATTAGCGATTTTGGTCGTGGGCGCGAGCCGCAGTTTCTTCAGCAGTACCGAGCGTACTTTGCTAACTCACAAACCAATTTTTCTTACGATAAGCTGTTGCTTGGCTCCTATAAGCACAACATTCCTAATCATTATCAGTTTGGTTACCCTATAGTGGCCTATGGCCGAAAACAGTATGGCGATTCCTTGTGGAGCAATATGCTTAGGTTTACCTCTGGATATCCATATACGCTAATACCCAGCTACTTTTCTATAAAAGCGCAGACGGGGCTCTCAAGAAAGGGGTTAGCGCAGAGTACATTTGCTTATCTCCGTAGCACTTGGAGCGCCAATAGGGCTAAAGAACCTCTTCCCTCTAAAGTGTTGGGAAAAGAAAAGGCTTACGCCGATATTAGATATCCTCAGCAGCTGAATGATTCAACGCTGTTTGCCTACCAAACATCAATAGGTAAAACACCCTCTTTTGTTTTTATTAATACTTTAAGTGGTGATGTTAAAA
The DNA here is from genome assembly GCA_016931855.1 of Bacteroidales bacterium. Classification (GTDB taxonomy): domain Bacteria; phylum Bacteroidota; class Bacteroidia; order Bacteroidales; family Tenuifilaceae; genus UBA5206. Next base: position 10,670 of record JAFGDZ010000015.1, on the reverse strand, counting down.
CTATTAAAAGAGTTGGCTATATAGATAGTAGAGTATCCATATGTGATGGTATAGTAGTTTGGGCAGAATTTGATCCGCATCCTCGATGGGAGTATTTAAACTACTCCAACATTCGAACCCTAAACATTAAAACTGGCGAGTATAATGTGGTAACAAGAAGGGGAAAGTTTTTTTCACCCGTTCTTCTTGGCCGGAATTTATTTGCAATATCATATAGTACCGATGGATCGGCTATTGTAAGAGTAGATCCACGCAGTGGAAACGTTTTGCAGTCGGTTAGCTTCGAGCAAGGACTAGAACCAAGAGAGCTGGTGTTGACCTCGGAAAATCAGCTGGCTGTGCTTGCATATAGCAATAGTGGCGCTCATATTCTTAGCTTGGATGCAGAAAGCATGCTGCTAAAACCAGTTACTCCTCCGCTAATGCGCTATATTCGTTCCATCTCCTATTCCAATGGACGTATATTCTTTTCTGCTGCCTCAGGAACTTCGGAGAAGATTTTTTCTCTTGATACAGAAAATGGTGCTCTAAGTTTGGAGCTTGAGTCTAACTTAGGTGTTACCGACCCTTTCTTCTTGTCGCAAAATAATCAGCTACTTGTTTCATCGTTCACCACCAATGGCTACAAAGCAGCCCTTTATACTCCTGCTAGTGTGGCTGTCTCTGAAATTGAAGCGTATGCTGATCCCTTTACCATTGCCAGCAGAAAGCCAGTGGTTGAAAGCGCGCCATTACGAGCAGAGTCTCAACGATACTCAAAGACAGCAAACCTTTTCAGGATTCACAGCTGGGGGCCAATATATTACGATTTGGACGATATTGCCTCAGGCACTATTACAGCCTATCCAGGGCTCTCGGTGCTGTCGCAAAATTTAACAGGGACTGTTGTTGCAAGTGCAGGTTACTCCATCGAATCAGAGGGGAATGCGCTACACTCCAGCATTTTGTATAGCGGGATGTATCCTAAAATAACCCTAACGGCAAATAAGTACGATGTAAATGCGCGCACCTATTCCCCCAACGGAATAGCTCCATACTACTCTAACCGCGACAGGTTTAGCTTATCTGCTTCGGTTCTAGTGCCCGTTACTCTATCGGCAAACGCATACCTAACGGGATTTTCTGTTAGAGGTAAATACACCTACTCCAACGATATGCTGTATAAACCCGATCTTAACGCATTTAGGCACGGGTTATCCATAGTGGAGAACTCATTGTGGTTTTACTCACATACACGCATGTCCCATAGGGATATACGTCCGCAAATTGGAGTAACACTTCATAGTCAGTTGGTGTCATCACCTTTCGACGATTCTAACTTTGGCTGGCTGTCGGCTTCAACGGTTAGAGCTTTCCTCCCAGGGTTTGCCAGAAACCACAGCTTAATGCTAAGCTACTCTTATCAAAAGCAGGGCCTTGAACGGTTTTATCTGGCTAATAAGATTGTATTTCCTAGGGGTTATGCTGACTTTGTATCGCAAGAGTTGAATACACTATCGGCCAATTACCTATTCCCATTTTGGTATCCCGATATTAATGTTGGCTCATTGCTTTACGTTAAGCGCTTTTTTGCCAATGTTTTCTTCGACTATGGCGTTAATCGTTACCCTGCTCGTAATGAGGGGCAAGTTGTAACGGTAAAGAACACAATGCAGTCGTATGGTGCCGAGATTTTTGCAGATTTTAATCTGTTCCGTACCCGATATCCCCTAAGAATTGGTTATCGTCAAGGTTTTGTGGGAGAGGACTTTGAGCCGTTTAGCCAGGTTGTGTTTTCGGTAGATATAAATCAACTTTTTGGATTTGGTGGCGTAAAAGAACTATTGGTTGAGCCGCAAATGGCAAAAAGTAAACCACATATAGTTGAAAGGTAATTAGGTTGGTATGACTATAGTTGAAGAGAAAAAAGAGCTACGGCGGTTAATCCGTCAGCGGAAAAAGGAGCTGCCCAATGAGGTTCGCCTACTTCAATCGGAAGCGGTGTTTAAGCTCTTAGAGCAGGAGCCTGCGTTTGTTGAGGCAAGTTGTGTAATGGCCTACTGGTCGCTATCCGATGAGCTGGAAACCCATCGGTTTGTGGAAAAGTGGTATAAAACCAAAAAGGTGCTACTTCCCCTAGTTGTGGGTAGCAACCTTGAGCTTCGCCAGTACACTGGCCCCGACTCTATGGTTGTTGGCCCATCGTATGGGATACTAGAGCCAGCAAATGGCCCTGTGGCATCGCTTAGTGAGGTTGATTTTGTTGTTGTTCCTGGCGTAGCGTTCGACTTACAGCTAAATAGAATGGGGCGCGGTGGCGGTTACTACGATAAAACCCTTGCCGAAACAAGAGCATTTAAGGCAGGCGTGTGCCTAGGCATTCAGGTTGTAGATAAGGTTCCTACGGAACCTTTCGATATAAAAGTTGACAAATTGTTTTACACTCAATCATAATGTTATGATTAAAAGGTTTATATCTTTATTTGCTTTAGCCTTTACTTTACTACCAGTGCTGGCTCAAATCCCTGCTGGATACTACAATACAGCCAAGGGAAAAACGGGTGCTGAGCTTAAAACGGCGCTGTACGTAATAATTAAGGATCACGATGCGCTGAGCTATGCTGGCCTTTGGACTGCGTTTCAAACTACAGATAGGAAATCAAACGGCAATGTGTGGGATATGTACTCCGATAACCCTGGTGGCACACCACCATACGAGTACACCTTTATTGCCGACCAGTGCGGAAACTACTCTGGCGAAAACTCTTGCTACAACCGCGAGCACTCTTTCCCAAAGAGCTGGTTTAACGATGGATATCCCATGTACACAGACCTGTTTCACCTTTACCCAACCGATGGGTATGTGAATGGGAAGAGAAGCAACTATCCCTTTGGTGAGGTGGGTTCTGCATCATGGACATCCATGAATGGCTCTAAGTTAGGAACAAGTTCTTTTCCTGGCTATTCAGGGACTGTATTTGAACCAATTGATGAGTATAAGGGCGATTTTGCCCGGACCTATTTTTACATGGTTACCCGCTATGAGAACGTTGTTACTAGCTGGAATTCGGATGTGCTCGATGGATCAAAATATCCTGCTTTTACAACGTGGACAAAGAATATGCTGCTAGAGTGGCACCGACAGGACCCCGTAAGCCCCAAGGAGGTGAATAGGAATAATACTATTTACAACGATTTCCAGCACAACCGCAATCCGTTTATCGACTATCCCGATTATGCTGAGTGCATTTGGGCAACCTGTCCAAATGGCGATCCAACTGGTATTGATGTCGTTACGGAAAGGTTAGATGCAAGTCTCTATCCTAATCCTGCATCCGACATGGTAACCGTTGTAACGCCCGATAATCTTACGGTGAGCCAATTAGAGCTTTTTAACTTAATTGGGCAACGTATTTATTCCGATAATGTTGAGGGGAAGCAGTCTCCGTTTACGTTGCAGCTATCGGGAGTGAAACCTGGTGTTTACCTTGTTAGAGTTGTTACCCATAAAGGAACTGTTTCAAAGCGACTAGTTGTTAAGTAATAGCTAAATCCTATTTAGCATCATGGATTTATCTATTTATTGTTACAATTTCGCCAGCCGAATACGGAGCTAAAAGGTTTGTTTTATTCTGGTTGCTAGGAGTTGTTTTACATTCAATCATACTATTTATGATTAAAAGATTTATAGCATTTTTTGTTTTAGCCTTTACTTTACTTCCTGTACTGGCTCAAATTCCCGCTGGATACTACAGTACAGCCGATGGGAAATCGGGTGCCGAGCTTAAAACGGCGCTGTACCTAATAATTAAGGATCACGATGCGCTGAGCTATGCTGGCCTTTGGACTGCATTTGAAACCACCGATAAAAAGCCAAACGGCAAGGTGTGGGATATGTACTCCGATAATCCTGGTGGCACTCCTCCTTATGAGTTTACATTTGGATCGGATCAGTGCGGGAACTACTCTGGCGAAAACTCATGCTACAACCGTGAGCACTCTTTCCCAAAGAGCTGGTTTAGCGAAGCAACACCAATGTATTCAGATCTTTACCATCTTTATCCTACCGATGGTTATGTAAACGGTAAACGCGGAAACCACCCCTTTGGTGAGGTTAGCTCCCCAACTTGGACTTCTATGAATGGTTCAAAGGTTGGTTCTTGCTCTTATCCTGGTTATTCGGGAACCGTGTTTGAACCTATCGATGAGTATAAGGGCGATTTTGCTCGTTCCTACTTTTACATGGTTACTCGTTACGAAAACGTTGTTATGAACTGGAATTCGGCCATGCTCGATGGCTCAAAATATCCAGCATTCACAACTTGGTCTAAAAATATGCTCATAGAGTGGCACCGTCAGGATCCCGTGAGCCAAAAAGAGCTTGACAGGAATAATGCTATCTATAATAACTTTCAGCATAACCGAAATCCCTTTATCGATCATCCTGAGTACGCGGAATGTATTTGGGCTTCGTGCTCAACAGACCAGCCCGTTTCATTCACCTCATCGCCAATAACGGGCGCAAATGTTGGTGTTTCCTATTCGTACAGCGTTACAACCACTGGTGGAACAGTTGGATCAACAAGAACGGTTTCCTGTACAGAGAAACCAACCTGGCTTACATTTTCTAGTACTGGAAATGGTGCAGCAATCTTATCGGGTACTCCAGGTGCTGCAAATTTGGGCACAGCTAGCGTAAAACTTTTGGTAACCGATGGTACAACCTCTGCAAATCAAAATTTTACTATTACCGTTTCGGAGGTGAGTGCTAACTTAACCTTTACCTCATTAGCAGTTACATCTGCAACAGCAGAAAGGGTTTACACTTACAGCATTACTGCAACCGATTCCAATAACCCAAGCGCATCGGTTAGCATCTCTTGTTCGCAGAAACCCGCTTGGCTAAGCTTTACATCAACAGGCAATGGAACTGCTACATTAACAGGAACGCCAGCTTCTACCGATGTGGGAACGCACAATGTTACGCTTGTGGCCACATCTGGCTTAGCCTCGACAAACCAATCGTTTGTGGTTACTGTTTCTGAGGCATCGGCATCAAATGTTGAAACCTTTACAAATATTCCAGCATCTAGCTCATCCTACTCATCAAGGAGTTGGACTGGCGATGATGGCTCAACATGGACAGCAACCAATGCAAGAACCGACCAAACAATTAATGAGGCCGCAATTTGCTTAAAAGCTGTAGCTGGTAGCTACGTCCAATCGGGTACATTATCGGGTGGCGTTACCTCCATTCAGTTTAAGCACAAACAAGCCTTTACGGGTGGTGGAGGAGAATTGACGCTTTACATAAACGGCACCCAAAGAGGGGAACCTGTTGCGGTTACAGATGTTGAAGGCTTAGCGCAAATTGCCGTTTCGGGTGTGTCTGGAGATTTTGTGATAAAGTTGGAATCTAACGGTGCATCAAGAATTGTAATTGATGATGTTGAGTGGGTTAGTGGCTCTACATCAACTAATAGTTTACCATTAATATCAAATGTATCCTATTTGCCAGTGTCTCCCATTCCTACAGAGGAGGTCACCGTTTCGGCTACGATTACCGATAGCGATGGCACAATTGCGTCTGTTGTTCTTCTTTGGGGCGTAGCTGAGAGTAATCTTACAAATGAGGTTGCCATGACAGCCAACGGCAACATTTACTCCGCAGTTATTCCTGCCTTAAATGCAGAGGGAATAATCTACTACAGGATTAGCGCAACCGATGATGATGGTGGTCTATCTCAACGCGCAGTGAGCAGCATAAGCGTTGTTGCACCAGCCAATGAACTTCCTGTTATTAGCGAGGTGAGTAGCACTCCCACATCGCCTACTCCCGCTGATGCTATTACTGTATCGGCAACGGTAACCGATAGCGATGGAACAATTGCGTCTGTTGTTCTTCTTTGGGGCGTAGCTGAGAGTAATATTACAAATGAGGTTGCTATGACGGCTAATGGCAACGTTTACTCCGCAGCTATTCCTTCGCAAAACGCTGAGGGTAATGTGTTCTTTAAAATTCGCGCTACCGATGATGTTGATGGTGTAACCCAAAGCGCGGTGAGTAGCATAAGCGTTGTTGCTCCAGCCAATGAGCTTCCTGTTATTAGTGAGGTGAGTAGCACTCCCACATCGCCAACCATAACAGATGCTATTACCATAACAGCAGCCATCGCTGATGCCGATGGAACTATAGATGCGGCATACATCATGTGGGGTTTTGCTGGAGAGGCCATGGATAATAGAGTAGATTTAGTTTTGGTTCAATCAACTTACACCGCACAGATTCTTGCTACTAATAGGGTTGGAATTTTAGAGTATCGTGTATATGCTGAGGATGATAAGGGAAGTGTTGCCCAATCAAGTGTGCATAGTATTACCATATCTGGTTCCGATGCCGAAAATCAGATCCCGGTAATTTCTGCTATATCAAATTCGCCTCAAAACCCAACAAGCAACGATAATATTGTTGTTTCGGCAACTATTACCGATAGCGATGGAACCATTGTTTCGGCTTATGTTGACTGGGGGTTAACGCAGGACAATTTAGCCAATAGGTTATCCCTTACTAGTTCGGAGTCGGTGTATAGTGCAACCATTCCAGCGTTAACTACTGGCGGTACAGTTTACTACAGACTCTCTGCTCAGGATAACGATGGCGGTTTAGTAGTAACTACTGTTGGTTCTGTTGTTGTATCATTGGTTAATACCAAGCCAGTTCTTGGTAATATAGAGGTTAGCCCAGAGACTATAGAGGTAAATCAGAGTATAACCATAACTACAGAAGTTACCGATGCTGAGGATAATATCACATCCGTAAGAATTCATTGGGGTACAACAGCCTCCTCTCTTGTGAATAGCGTTGATATGTCTTTGTCCGAAGGAAAGTATCAGGGAACTATTCCTGGAATCGCAGAGGCTGGGAAATACTATTTTAGGGTAAAGGCTTCCGATGTTGGCTCCGATATTACTAGCAGCTCTGCGCTATTTTTTGAGGTTATGCCAGCTAATACGGCTCCTGTTATTTCCGATGTAAGCTTCACGCCATCGGCACCAAAAGTAAATCAGCCTGTGGCTGTCTCTGCTGTTGTTGTCGATAATGAATCAAACCTAAATTTAGTTCAGCTATACTGGGGTACATCTAGTGCTGCAATGGTTAATGCCGTTAATATGTTGGCAGGCGAGGGAAATTCTTATTCTGGAAGCATACCCTCACAATCGGAAGCGGCAACAATCCATTTCTATGTTAAAGCTACGGACTTAAGGGGTGAAATAGCAACGTCGCAAGCTCAGCAATTCGAGGTATCTGTTGGTTCGGGTATTGATGATGTTGAACGAGCGCTGGATGTTAAGGTTTACCCCAATCCCGCTGCCGATAAAGTAGTGGTTGAGACTCCTGCTAGCGTTATTGTTAGTAGCGTTGAGCTGTTTAATCTGGTAGGTATTCGACTCTCAAGTCTGAGCATAGATGCACAGCAGTCGGTAACTACTTTAAGCCTTTCTGGAGTAAAATCGGGCGTTTACATAATTAGAGTGGTAACAGATAGGGGCACAGTGTCTAAGCGACTTGTAGTAAGGTAAATATCGATATAAATAATTCTAATGGGCTGTCTATTTTTTAGGCGGCCCATTTTTATTTCTTAGAATTAACTGCACGCCAAATACCGCCAACTTTTTCTTACATTTGGTAAACTGCAATGCGTGACGGACAAGATGAAAATAGGTTCAATGCGGCGGGTAATTGGCTGTTGGCGTATGGATTGGCTCACGGACTGCAAGTCCGCGCGAGCGAGGAATGGTGGTACTATAACCGGGCGTATTGCTGTTGCCGAGAATAGCGATGGCGCTCCACAGTTCTACGTGGTGCCAACCTTCCAGCCATTCCCTGCCACTAACGATGTGCTTTTGGTTTACAACCAGAGTGGCGTTTTAATGCCAAACTCCGATGGGCTAAACTTTGACCCCAACCAGCAGTTCCAAGTGGTTAGCGCGCTGGGTAGCACCGGGAATAGGCATATGCTGTTTACCGTGGGCACCGATGGTAAGCTGTACTACCATGTGGTAGATATGGATCGTAATAATGGAACAGGCGATGTAATTGCTAGAAACCAGCTCCTTTTGCCCGATGGTGGCTACCAGAGCGTTCTGCTTGCTGCCGAGGATTACGGCTTGCAGAACACAATGCTACTGGTATCAAAATCTACCACAGCGGGGCAGCTCACGCTGCAAAAAATAACCGTGGGAGCGCTAAATGCCAACGATAGTACTTTAGCCCAAACGCCTGTGGCCGAAACCATGCTTAACCTTAACAGTTGCTACGGGTTAAGCAGCGTGCAGCTCTCGCCCGATGGGCAAAAAATGCTGCTCTACAGCCTAACCAGTCAGCCCACCATGTTTACCTCCAATGCCGAAATTAGGGTGTACAACCTAGCCAATAACCTAACGCTTGGCCAAGGAGAGCCTAAGGTTAAGGCGCTACCGCAAACAGGTGTTGGCTGTAAGGCCACCTTTAGCGCCGATGGCAGCAGCGTTGTGGTTGAAACCAAAGAGGATACCCATAATAAGCTCTACTCCTATAACCTAATAAGCGAGAGTTTGGAGCCGCTGCTTACAGAGCATGCCGGCGACCCGCAGCTATTCTCCGATGGCCGCGTGTACGTAAGCCAGAGTGGCACGCAGACCCTGCAAACCTACGGGGCCGACCTTACCCCCGGCTATAGCGTTGCGCTTAGCGGTACCCTTACGGGTAGCCTGGCCCAAAGGGTTTACCGTACCCAGAGCACCGAAACCAACCCGGCAACCCTTTACGCCCGTGCTGTTGGCCTTAAAAAGTACGAGCTAAAGGATCACCTAGGCAACGTGCGCGCTGTGGTAAGCGACGTTAAAACCCAGCAACCCGACAATGTGTACAAAACTGGCCTGCTAGCCGCATACAATTACTACCCCTTTGGTATGCTAATGCCCGGGCTCTACACCGGCAATAGCGTTGGGGAGGGAGGGTACCGCTACGGGTTCAATGGAAAGGAAAAGGATGATGATGTAACTGGTACAACAGGGGTTACTTACGACTATGGCTTCCGTATTTACGATGCCCGTGTTGCCAGATTCCTGAGTGTGGATCCGCTGACGAAATCTTATCCTATGTTAACGCCTTACCAGTTTGCGAGTAACACTCCAATACAGGCTATTGATTTGGATGGACTTGAAGCTGTAAGTAAACAATTTGAGTACAGAGTTATGGGTGGTACAGAAGTTATGTCAATAACACATAGTGGTGCAATAGGACTAACCATAGAAGTAACCACCGGTAATTTTGGTTTATATGTTGTCCCAACATTGGGTGTTGGTGCCGGGGCAGGAGGATTAGCTGGTAGTTCTTGGGTTGTTTTTCCTAATGCTTCTATCGAAGATATTTCAGGTTTTGGTTGGGCGGCGGGTGTAATATGGACTCCCTTTGGATCAGGATATTTTGGTGAATATGATAGAACCGGAACTGGAAAAAGTGGAGGATCCGGAGGACCATTAGTTGGTGAATTTATTGGCGTATATGGTGAAGTATCATATACTCATTACTTTTCTGGTTTAAAAGGAAATGTATTTGATTTAAGTGAAAATACAATAAAAAAAGTAGCAGAGGCTTTAGGGTATGAAGAAGATGTCGAGGATTTCCTCCAAACACAATATAGAACTGCGAAGAAGATTTATGAGCAATATGTAGAGGAAGAAAATAAAAAGCATTTAACAATCGATGAGATGGTAGAAAAAGGTTGGACTTTGCCTTCTGAAGCAATAAAATATAATGAAGAAATGAAAACAATGGGGAAAGAACTTAAGGCGTTTTTTGAACAAAATCCTGTTCAGATTAAGATGCAGAAAAATCCAAATAATTCAAAATAATGGGGTTAATATTTTTATTGTTTGTAGTTTATATGATATTAATTATTTACAGAACGTACTTAATTAATCAATTATACAGGGAACATAACTTTAAGCCAAGGATTAAATTCTTAACAGCAAGTTTGAAGCATCTAAAAGAGAAAGAATCAGAAACAGAAAATATAGAAGAAAAAAGGTTAATAAATAAAGTCATTTTGTTTTCAAAACTAACTAAATATATGAATTTGGGAATCATAATAGCAGTTGTTATTGCGATTATATTCTTTAAGGTGAAGTCATAACCACCCAGCTAGCGCGGATTTGTAACTTTGGGTGTTCGAAACACCCGCTAGCGCGGATTTGTAACCAGCTAGCGCGGATTTGCAATTTTGGGTGTTCGAAACATGAAAAAGAACGATTAGGAGTGCTTATTTTTTACTCCACAAGTTGAAAAAATCCGTGTATCACCTGAACACTAGATCTGGATCACCCCCGCTAATTCTTATGATCTGGGTCATGTAGGGTTCGTCCATCTCAACAAGGAATCGTCTAACTGCCGTTTTATAGCCTATACCGTTCATTTTCTTGTATATGAGAATCAGCATTGCCAGAACCCGCTAGCGCGGATTTGCAATCCGTGCGGATGTAGTAATGGGTTAGTAGCCAAAAACCTAGTTGTAACCAGTTAGGCTTTTGCGTTTACAGGAAATTTTATGTGTTATAACGAGAATGTCACGGACTACAAGTCCGCGCCAGCAATAGATAACTTCGCGCCAGCAACATGCACACACAGGCAACTTTTTCATACATTTGGG
>JAFGDZ010000014.1 GCA_016931855.1 Bacteroidales bacterium | reverse complement strand
GCGTACCGTTAAAAAGGTTGTGAAGGAGTAGTTAACCGCTACATTCTGCTAACGAAAGGGGCTGCCAGAAATGGTAGCCCCTTTTTACATGTACCAACTGATTATCAACATCAAAGAAGATAACAAAACATTGATCTTACGGATTCGCTTCACGTATCGGCCTAAATGTTACTTTTGAGATTCGTCCTGACTGATAGTCATCAACATAAAACCTTACCGTAAACATGAAAAAAGCGATACGACTCCTTGCTTTACTAACGTGTATTCTAGCAACAGGATACAGCCAATCCAAAGCAACCCTTAGCGAGGAGCTATACATTAACGGGCTAAACGATACCATTTACGTGGTTACCCACAACTTTCCTTGGCCATCAAACTCTTTAGTAGTAAACTGCGGCAAAGAGGTTGTACTAATAGATACGCCTTACGAACCATTGGCTACAGAGCAGCTTGTTAACTGGATTAAGGAAAATCTTTCGCCCAACAAGATTACAGCCATAAACACAGGATTTCACATTGATAACTTAGGAGGAAATGAGGTTCTAAGAAGTATGGGCATAGATATTTACGGAGCAGACCTTACGGTTGAACTGGTTAAATCGCGAAGCGAATCGACCCGAAAGCAGACCCTAGAGTGGTTAACAGCCCCTTCGCTAAACCGATTCTACGATACCTACCAGTCGCTTGTTTTTGTGGAACCCAACATAACTTACCCCATAAAGAAGGGATTAAAGCTTAACGTTGGAGGGATTGACTTTGAGGTGTACTACCCAGGGGAATCGCATTCGCCCGATAATGTGGTGGTTTACATCCCCAAGTCGGGCATTCTGTTTGGGGGCTGTATGATAAAAAGTGCCGACAGTAAGAACCTTGGCTTTACTGGCGATGCTAACATTAATGAGTGGCCATTATCTGTAAAAAAAGTAAAAGAGAGATTTCCTAATGCAGCGGTAGTGATTCCTCATCACGGATTATGGGGAGGGAAAGAGCTTATAGATCACACCTTGAAACTTCTGCAGCAAACCAAGCCATAGCGCGCACACAACAACTGCATACGGAGTAAAACAAATCAAAAAAACATCAATTGTACATTGCCTAGAAGGCGAGTTTATTAGCGAGCTGCAGAATGGCAAAAAGTTTTTGCTTACCAAGGGGATGACCGATGTAGTGTCCGACGATTTAAGTTCACACAGATTGTACGCAGAGCATGGCGTTAAGCTTATGATTATTGATGGCGATTTTCTTATGCTGAGATAGCCAGTTCCCTATCTGCAATTAAAGGCCAATACGTTTCCAGTAGCGCCTTACATTTTCTGGGGTGAATCGCCTATTGGGATGCTCCCGGGTAACCTCAACCCCATTTAGGGAGGGCTTTAGCTGAAAAGAAAAAACGTAGGCTCCTGTTGCTAGTCCTCCAAACCGCAAATCGTGTAGCCAAAGGCGACCATCATCGTCAACCTCAACCACATAAAAGCCGTTGGTAAACTGTTTTACCCCCCTAACTGACTTATCGTTAGCAAATCGCCGCAAAAGGTTATCGTTTTGTTTCACATACTCATACTGGGTTGGGGTATCCCCATCAAAAACACTTCGGTAGCCAATGTAAAACCCTGTATTATCCTGCACAACAACCATCCATAAAAAGTTGGTCATAGGTAAAGGCGACGATAAAATCCTATCGTAATCAATGCTTCTTGCAGCTAGTTCCTGCTTAACCTCACGCTCAATCTGTAACTTGTTTGTTACCGTGTAACCAAGGTACAGCGTGCTAACTATAATTCCAGTCCAAACCAACACCTTCCGCATTTTATGACCCGCAGGGTAGAACATTAGCCAAGCCGTAAAAAGAAGGAAGGGAATTGTATAAAAGAAGTCGATAATACCAATGGAATCAAACGCCAAGCGGTAACTACTAAAGGGCTCAAAGATACCCGTTCCGTAAGAGTTAAAGTAATCTATAAACGAGTGGGTAAAAATGGATAAAAACGCAAGTAGGGTCCACTGGCGCCAGTTCATACCCGTTGCATTCCGCTCTATTTTGCTTATAAGCCAACCAACCAGTGGAGCAGCAATAAAAGGGAATAAAAGGCTATGACTAAACCCTCTATGCACGAACAGCGCAGTGACTGGGTCGAAAAATGGCGAAACAATTACATCCAAATCGGGTATAGTACCAGCAACACCGCCCCAAAGAATGGCTTTATTACCAATCTTTTTGCCAAAAGCCGCCTCTGCTACAGCAGCACCTAGAACAACTTGTGTTAGTGAATCCAAGGATGGGAAGAATTAAGGTTAAAGGATTAAGTTCAAGATTCAAAGTTTAAAATTCACGGTTTAAGGTTCAGAATTCATGTTTCACGTTTCACGTTTAACTTTTCATCTCGCCTAAGGGCAGGTTGCCTTCTCGTCATAGCCGAGACAAGCTAACCTCAGGCAAGGAGACAAGCTGTCTCACGTTTCAAGCAACTACCTAATCATTTAACGTCTCACTTTTCACGTCTCACGATTTACGCATATCGTACTCATTGCAATATTATTAACTTTGCATCAGATTTTAAACGCAGTTTGAACCTAAAGGTTCAGCCATTTACCGATAAGAAGCAAAAAAGTGAGAAGACGTCGCGAGAATCCTATTCTGGAGAGAGTTACCATTGAAGATGTTGCTGCCGAGGGAAAAGCCATAGCCCGAGTAAACGACAAGGTTGTGTTTGTTACCTATGGCGTTCCTGGCGATATAGTTGACATACAAGTTATCCGTAAGCGAAAAAGCTTTATGGAAGGGTATATAACAAAGTACCATGAGCTATCTAAGCTAAGGGTTGAACCTGTTTGCAAGCATTTTGGCACTTGTGGCGGCTGTAAATGGCAAAACCTGCCCTACGCAGAACAGCTTAAGTTTAAGCAAAAACAGGTTACCGACCAGCTAACCCGAATTGGAAAAATAGACCTGCCAGAAATAAATCCCATACTAGGCTCCCCTCAAACGGAGTTCTACCGCAACAAGTTAGAGTTTACCTTTAGCAATAGCCGCTGGCTAACCCGCGAAGAGGTTGAATCAAGGCTTGAGCTTAAAGCTACACCAGCCCTTGGGTTCCACATTCCGGGAATGTTCGACAAGATTTTGGATTTGGATGAGTGCCACCTACAGCCCGAACCATCAAACTCAATTCGGAATGAGGTTAAGCGCTTTGCCCTTGAGCAGAACATGAGCTTTTACAACATCCGCAACCGCGAAGGGCTACTTAGAAATATCATTATTCGCAACACCTCTACAGCGGATCTTATGGTAATTGTAGTGTTCTACGAGAACGACTCCGAGAACATAGCAAAGCTGATGGAGCACCTAAAAACCGCGTTTCCACAAATCACCTCGCTAATGTACGTTATCAACCCTAAGGCTAACGATACCATTGGCGATTTAGATATAATGCTATACGCCGGTAAAGACCACATGGTTGAGAATATGGATGGTATCCTGTTTAAAATTGGACCTAAATCCTTTTTTCAAACCAATACGCAGCAAGCACTTACGCTATACCGCGTAACAAAAGAGTTTGCAGAGCTAACTGGAAACGAACTGGTTTACGACCTGTACACAGGCACAGGAACCATTGCCAACTTTGTTGCTAAGGATTGCAAAAAAGTGGTTGGTATTGAGTACGTTCCCGAGGCCATTGAGGATGCTTGGGTTAACGCCAAGCTAAACAACGCCACAAATACAGCCTTTTACGCTGGGGATATAAAAGACCTACTCACCGTTCCATTTTTCGAAGAGAACGGTTATCCTGAGATTGTGATACTAGACCCACCTCGTGCAGGGATTCATCAGGATGTTGCAGATGCTCTTCTTAATGCCGAACCTAGGCGCATTGTTTACGTTAGCTGCAACCCTGCAACGCAAGCCCGCGATCTAAATCTACTATCGGTAAAATACAAGGTTTTAAAGGTTCAACCCGTTGATATGTTCCCCCACACACACCACGTTGAAAATGTGGTTCTGCTTGAGCGAATTTAGCAAAGCAAACACTAGCATACCAAACGCCTCTGCACCAAAAGCTGAGGCGTTTGCTTTTGCATAAGCTAAACAACGCAATCATACGCTAAAAAAGGTTAATAAATAGCCGTTATAAGACACCAAACAACGCTTACAAGTCAAGCGCTGTATTAATACGAACAGCAAGTCGTTCGGAATCGAACAAAAACAGATAGAAACAACATCAAAAGGACAGAAAAAAAGACATAAAAAACTACATATCTGCACATTACAACTAAACGCACAATTATTGGATAGCAAATAACCGAAACAAACTAAGGGTAAAGCATGGCATTACAGAACAGAGTGCTGCTGGGGTTTACAATCCTATCCCTCACGTTAGTCAGCTGGGGCAACAGCTGGGCAAGCGCAAAAAACAGCATGGAGAAAAAGGACAAAAAGGAGAATGTTAAACCAACCAACACTAAAAAGGACACGCTACAAACAGACAAGTTACCTTCTAGCACCGATTTTGCTATCAAAAAGATTGCTACACCTCACAATAAAAGGGGCAAACAAGAGTCAACAAATAAATCCAGCGTTGTTATTGAGAACAGCGAAAGCTTAACCGAGTGGGAAATAATGTTTGTATATGACGATGGGCTGTGCAAGGAGAAAAGCACAATGAATCAGGTTCGATGCAAAGGAAAGAAGAGAGGAATTAGGGAAGTTATAGCAAGGATATTCTAACAACCCTTTAAAAAATCAGAAAGGGGCTTGGTAAACCAAGCCCCTTCTTAGTATAAAGTTTCTTACTTTAGACCAACTATGCAGGGTGAATTGCCTCAACAGGGCAAACATCAGCGCAAGAACCACAGTCAGTACAAACCTCTGGGTCAATCTTATAGATATCACCCTCAGAAATCGCTTCTACTGGGCACTCGTCGATACAGGTACCGCAAGCGGTGCAATCGTCAGAAATTTTGTAAGCCATTTTTTCAAGTATTTTAGTTAAACGTAATGTGCATCAAATGCACTACAAATTTATACTCATTATTTTAAACCCAAAAAAATATTACACTTTTTACGTCTATTTATAAACATACTAAATCAACAATAAATGCAGAGCAAGGAATACCAATAGAAGTAGGGCAAACGAACTCCTAGAACAGGCAGTAATCCAGCTACCTGCACATATTATGGCTAATAATAGCCAGCAAAACCTTAACCCCTGTGCCCATAGAATCCTCGTTAGCGTTAAATTTGGGGTTATGCAATCCGTACTTACTGCCCGTAAAAAAGCCCACACCTAGTCTAAAAAACAGGGACGGGATGGTTTGGGAGAAAAAGGCAAAATCATCGGCAGTCATACGTGGTTCAAGGGCAACTACATTAGCCTCTCCCAACAAATCAGAGGCAATAGAAACTGCGCTTTGTGTTAGCGCCTCGTTGTTATAAACAGAGGCATAACCGGAGCGAATATCAACAGTACACGTCCCCCCCATGGACTCACTAATACCCTTTGCAATTGATGCAATCCGCTGGTGCGCCTGGCCACGCCAGTGCTCATCCATAGTTCTGAAAGTGCCTTCCAGCAAAACCTGGTTAGGTATTACATTGTTGGCGCCGTTTGCCGTAACCTTACCAAAGGACAGAACAGTGGGCACAATGGGCTGCGCATTCCTACTAACCACCTGTTGTAATGCCACTACCACGTGTGAGGCTATAAGCACAGGATCTACAACAGTATTGGGCAGCGCAGCATGGCCCCCCTTTCCGTGAACAGTTATGTACACCTCGTCGCTCGATGCCATGTACTGCCCAGCCCTAAAGCCAACCTTACCCGCCTCCAGTTCAGGAAGCACATGCATACCCAGCATAATATCAGGAATGTTACGCTTAAAGATATCGGACTCCAAAATACCCCTTGCCCCTCCAGGGAGCAGCTCCTCGCCCGACTCAAAAACAAACACTACTGTACCACAAAGGCTATCCCTATTATCGGCAAGAACCTTGGCAACACCTAATGCCACAGCCATATGAATGTCGTGCCCACAGGCATGCATCACGCCATTAAACACAGACGCAAAAGGCAGGGTTGTTTGCTCCGTTAAAGGCAGCGCATCCAGCTCTGCCCTTACCCCAATGCACCTACCCGGCTTAGCCCCTTTAAGTACGCACAAAACGCTATGGTCTGACACATTCCTATGTACCTCAAGTCCAAGCTCCTCTAACCTATTAGCAACATAATTTGCCGTTTGGCTCTCTTGAAAGGACAGCTCTGGGTTAGCATGAAAATGCCTCCGCAGAGACATCATATATGAAAATATATCGGCCTGATTATAACCAAAGGGATGTGAACTTGTAGTAGTAGCCATGCGTTTACTGTTTGTAAGGAACCTAACAAATGTATGAAACTAACCCAACTTGGGAAAATAATAGCCACAAAAGCAACCAAAGTCAGCCACCCTTTTAGGGCAGAAACGCGTATCAACATAAAACAAAGTATTTTATATGGGACAATAATATCATTGGGCTCAGAGTTAAACTTTGGCAAGCCAATTGTAACCAAGAAATAATTCTTTATATCTTTGGGGGTTATAGATTAATTGTAGGAATAGCTTTTAAAACTGCAAAAACAAGCAGCGTTGAACCACAAGGTTTAAATGCTGTTTAAATATCAAGCATAGGCAAACACACAATGCTAGCCGTTGCAACAAACAACAACTAATTGCTTTTACAATGAAAAAATTAGTAACAATTCTTGTAGCACTATTCGTTTTTGGCGCACTAGAGGTAAGCGCACAACAAAAAACGCCTAGCGTATCAATAGGCAGCAACACGCACGATTTTGGAACTATAAAAGAGGATGACGGGCCTGTTGCATATGACTTTACCATAACCAATACTGGTGCCGCCCCCCTTATTATACATAGGGTTACCGCAACATGCGGCTGCACAACTCCCGTATGGACCAAGGAACCCATTGCTCCTGGTGGAAAAGGTAGCGTTAACGTTACCTACGACCCCAAGGGTCGCCCTGGCCCATTTCATAAAACCATTACGGTTTACACCAATGCGGAGAACGCTACCACAATTTTTGCAGTAAAAGGAAACGTGCTGGAGCGTAAAAAAACGAAAGAGGAGATTTACCGCCGACAAATTGGCTCTGTGAATTTTATAAATAACCACATATCGCTTGGACGAGTTTTTACAAACAAGATTGTAAACGATACCATGCGACTATATAACCCGAGCGAGAATCCTGCAAAAATTGGTTTTTTTAATGTACCTAAGCACATTACCATTGCTGCAATTCCTCAAACACTAAAGCCACAACAAGAGGGAATAATAGTAATTAAGTACGATGCCTCTAAAAATGATGACTGGGGATTTGTAATAGACCGTTTCTACCTAACCATTAACGACCAAACTATACAGAATAACTTTTTAAGCGTTAGCGGCAATTTAGAGGAAGACTTTAGCAATCTTTCGGAAAAGGAGTTGGAAAAGGCGCCTAAAGTTGTATTTAACCAACCCAGCTACGATTTTGGCACGGTAAAACAGGGAACTACCATTGAGTACGAATTTGTATTCAAAAACGAAGGGAAGAGCGACTTAGTAATTCGCAAAATAAAAGCCTCATGCGGTTGTACCACTGTTCAACCAAACGTTAGCGTGCTAAAACCAGGCGAATCTAGCTTAGTTAAGGCCTCCTTCCGTACAAATGGCTACACTGGGCGCCAAAGCAAATCCATAACGGTTATTACAAACGACCCCAAAGCATCAACCGTGGTACTGCGGCTAACCGGAACGGTAACAACCGAGGGCTAAACTAAAAACCGGGTTAACCCGGTTTTTTTATACAATAATGCTTTGCAGCATTATGAAAACTTTCCAGAGCAAAGGTTCAAATACATTCTGTACCTTAGCTCAACAATGTTTTTTAAAACTTTTGTAATGGCTACAGAGGAATTTAAAAGTGCGTTAACGGTAAACCCAGGGGTTGACCAGCCCCCAACAATCAATATGGATGCCGTAAAGCGCTTTAAAAGCAAGCGCAAGCAAGATCTATCGGTTAACGATTATGTTGAGGGCATTACCAAGGGTAACATAACCATACTAAGTCAGGCAATTACGCTTATAGAAAGTGCACTACCAGAACATCATGCAGTAGCACAGCAAATAATAGAACGCTGCCTACCACACACTGGAAAATCCATCCGCATTGGGATTACAGGTGTACCAGGAGTTGGCAAAAGCACCTTTATTGAGGCGCTGGGGGGGACCATAACCGCATCGGGACGCAAGCTGGCCGTTTTAGCAATAGACCCTAGCAGCGAACGCAGCAAGGGCTCCATTCTAGGCGACAAAACACGAATGGAAACGCTGTGCTCCGACCCCAACGCATTTATCCGACCCTCTCCTTCGGCGGGCTCGCTAGGCGGGGTTGCCCGCAAAACTAGAGAAAGCATTATACTTTGCGAAGCCGCAGGGTTTAACACCATTTTTATTGAAACGGTTGGCGTAGGGCAAAGCGAAACTGCCGTACACAGCATGGTCGATTTTTTCCTCCTGCTACAACTGGCAGGTGCAGGAGACGAGCTGCAAGGCATTAAGCGAGGCATTATGGAAATGGCCGATATGATAGCCATAACCAAAGCCGATGGCGCCAATGCCGACAGAGCCAACCTTGCCAAAGCCGAGCACGAAAGCGCGCTACACCTATTCCCTGCCCCAGAATCGGGGTGGACAGCGCGCGTAAAAACCTGCTCTTCGCTAACAAAAATGGGCATAAAGGAGCTGTGGGACGAAATTCTAGGGTACGTAAAATACACCAAGGCCAATAGTTACTTCGACAACAGAAGGCGCAAACAGGCCAAGTACTGGATGTACGAAACAATAAATGAGGCTCTACGCGAGGCATTCTACAACCACCCAGAAGTTGAAAAAGAAATACCTATTACCGAGGATGATATCCTTAACGATAAAATTACCTCTTTTGCGGCTGCCCGAAAATTGCTAGATTTATACCAAAATCTTTAACAAACCAATTGAACCTTTACCCCCGTTTGGGGTTACTGTGTTAAAACTAAAAGTACACACATGAGAAAAATTGCCCTTCTAGCCCTTGCTGCCATTGGCCTTTACAGCTGCCAGCCAAGCAATTCATTCACCATTAAAGGTGATATTAGCGGTGCCCCAGACCAAACCGTTTACTTACTTAAGATTGACGAGAATCAGCCTAAGCCTATAGATTCGGTTCTAATTGAGAACGGAAAATTTGCCCTTGAAGGAATTGTTGAACAACCTGAAATTTACGTACTTCAGTTTGGCAAGCAGAACAAAACCATTGCCCTATTTATTGAGGCAGGGAAAATTGACATTAAGGCAAACTTCGACAGCCTACAAGCAGCAAAGATTAAGGGTTCTAAGGCTCATGACCTTATGATGGGCTACTCCGATAAACTTGGCGAGTTCCAAACCAAGATGGAAGCCATTAGCGCAAAGTTCCAAGAAGCATACTACAATGGGACGCTTACTCCCGAAAGCGAAGAAGCCCTTAGGGGTGAATACGATGCTATTGCAAAAGAGCTAGGAACCTACATTGTTGGATTTGTTAACGAGAACCTTTCATCGGTAGTTGCTCCTTACATTATCATCAATCAGCTTGCCGATACAATGGATATATCAAGGCTAGAAAACCTTGCCGCATCAATTAAGGCTCCAGCAAGCGAAACCGTTTACGCAAAAGACCTTAGCGAGCGCATTGCCAAGCAAAAGAAAGTGGCCGTAGGACAACCTGCGCCAGAAATAACCCTTCCTGATCCAGATGGCAACATGGTTTCCCTTAGCTCATTAAAAGGCAAATACGTGCTAATTGATTTTTGGGCAGCGTGGTGTGGCCCTTGCCGCAAAGAAAATCCAAATGTAGTAAAGGTTTACAGCCAGTATAAGGATAAAGGATTTGAGGTTTTTGGCGTATCGCTTGATTACGATCGCGAGAGCTGGTTAAAGGGAATTAAAGATGATGGCATTACCTGGATTCAGGTTTCTGAGGTAAAAGGATGGGAGACACAACCTGTTCAGGACTACCTTATAACAGGAATACCCCATACCGTACTTATCGATCCTAATGGTATTATTATAGAGAAAAACCTCCGCGGCGAGCAACTAGAAGCAAAGCTTGCCGAACTTCTAAAGTAGTTTAACAAGTCACAATACATAAGGCCTCAGGTGCATGTGCACGCTGAGGCCTTTTTTGTTATCAACAACGCCTAATTCAAGTACGTTCAATCCCACTATTTACCTATATTGCAAAAAACCAAGAGGAGATGATACAGCAAATAACCCAAATCAAAGTACTTACTGTTGATGCAAAAACCAGTTTCTACAAAGTGAACCGATTTAAGGTTGGCGATTTTTTTGGCCCCGTTGACCTAGGCATCCATCTTGCCCACAAGCATAACAGCCTTAACATTGGCGTAGGGTTACTTGCAGGATCCATCTTTCCTGGTTCAAACCGGCTTATTTTTAGCGGGATATCGCCCTCGTGGCATGGGTACTTCATCTCCTCCATGGGGGGAGCGGGGCTAGTTTTCGACAACCTTGGCATTAACATGCTTAGCATAAAGGGCAAAGCCCAAACACCATCTATACTCTACCTAAACCGGAGCCACGGCGAGGAGATTGAGGTTGAGCTACACCCTATTACCCCCACCGACATATGGGAATCGGGACGCAAAGGCGTTTACGCTGTTATGGAATACGCCATAAACCACTTTGCCGATAGGTACGAAAACGACCCACGTGTACTTGCCGTAGGCCCAGCAGCACTCCACACCGATTTTGCAGGCATAGCCTCGGCGCCCATAAAAAAAGGCGAGCTAACCTTTGTTGACACATGGGCTGGAAGGGGCGGTTTTGGCACAAAGCTCTTTAAGGAGCACGGCATTATTGGAGTTATTTACGGGGGCACATATATTGACGAGGACTTTCGCGACCGAAGCGTTGCCGATGCATGGTTCCAGGACAAGTACCAGAAAAAACTTGCCGCAAAGGATATGGAGGCAACAACCAAGTATAGGTTCGATCCCAAATTTGATACTGGCGGCACCTTTGGTGTAAACTTTGCCACCCTAGAAGACCGAATTATTGCCTTTAACTACCGCTCCATTTTCATGACCCGTGAGCAACGTCTATATATTCACAAAAACTTTGTTGTAAACCACTACCTTAAGCAGTTTAACGAGGAAACCATAAAAACCAAGCAGCAAAAAACCTGCGGAGAACCCTGCTCTGCCGTTTGCAAAAAAATGAATGGCAAGTACAAAAAGGACTACGAGCCATACCAAACAATGGGCCCGCTATGTGGAGTTTTTGACCAGCGCGCAGCCGAGGCGCTCAACCACCTTGCCGATACGCTGGGTTTTGATGCCATATCGGTTGGTGGTGTAATTGCATGGCTTATGGAGTGCCTAGTTGAAGGGCTAATTACACCCGAGGAACTTGGGGTAACTGATATTCCAAACTTTACCATAGAAAACTTTAGAGTAGTTGAGGATTCGTGGCACAACGCCAACATCGGCCTAGCGCTCCTTGTTCAAATGGTTAAACCCAACAGTCCCATTAACCTATCGCAAGGTGCCCGAAAGTTTGCACGCCATCTTGCCCGTAAAAAGGGGAAAAAGGTGTTAGACCTCTTTGTTTACAACGCATTTGCCCGTCAGGGTTGGATTGTTCCAAACCAGTACTGGAGCCCAGGCGTGCTATCGCCCATGCCAATAATGGGTAAGTACTACATGAACTACGGCAAGGAGTTTCTACCACCCCGCGAGCTGGGTCGCGAAAACGCAAAGCGGATGCTCAAGGAACTTATGATGGATAACCTTGGCATTTGTAGGTTCCATCGCGCTTGGGCCGAGGATATTATGCCCGATGTTATGGATTCACTATTCTGCTGCCGCAAGGAGTTTCTTGAGTCACTTGAGCTAACAGCCAGTAGAACCAATAGCCGCAACTCGTCCATTTTCTGGGAAAGCGAACGCAACATCGATTTTGTATTCCGCTTCCTCCTAAAAAAACGCGATGAGGATGGATGCGACTCCCCCGAGCTGCAAAAGTGGATTGACGCTTTTGAGAAGGACAAGAACGCGGCGGCACTCGACTACTGGTACGAGATACACAAAGGAGCTCACGAGCTGCTTAGGGAGTTCCCTGCCTAAATCTTTTTGTAAAACCAGGAGCCAAAGCGGTAGCCTTCAATACCCTTAATTAGAATAAACTTCCATCCATCGGGAGTAGTGGCTTCAATGCGTACACCAGTCCTGTTATTCAGCAGGGAATAACTTATCCATTGTAACAAGTCCTTCCCACTGAAGGCAATAAATACGCTCTTGGTCGAAGTGTTATAAAAGCAAAGAAATAGCCCCCTCTTAACGTTAGTTAACAAAACAGATGCAGCAAAAGTGTTACTTAAGGGGTCATTAACGCGTCGTATGCAAAACAAAAAGGGAGAGGGATTGAACCAAAATCGAACAAGGGCTGTGCGAATTCGGACAAACAGCCGCAACTTAAAACAAACTTAACACACTGTTTTACAGTACAAAAAAACCAACGGCACGAGTTATGAAAATACACACATCGTAGTAAAACCACAAGCCATGAAAGTAAACCTAAAAGAGAACGAGACCGTGATTAAAGTGGCCGACACAAGTTATGTTGAGCCCCAATCGCGCGTAACAGGGAAGTTTATTCTTACAAACCAAAGAATCTACTTTAAGTCTATAGAGGAAACCAACAATGGAGTAGATTTTGAGATTCTTTTCTCGCAAATACGGGAAATTCTATTCTTTAACACTTGGAAGATAATACCCAATGGGCTAAACGTTGTAACCAAAGAGGGTTCGGAACTTAAGTTTTTACTAAAGAATAGAGACTCTTGGTGCCAGATAATAAATAAGATGTACTAGTTATCGCAACATAGCATCAATCAAATAAAAAGAGGTTCGGTAAATAATTACCGAACCTCTTTTTATATCAACCAAATCTATTGCAAAGGTTTTACAACCTCAATTAGCTCTGGTAAGTCCATTCCAATACTTTTAAGATGCTCAATGGTTGGAACGCCATTCTTTGTCCATCCACGGCGCTTGTAAACGGCATCAAGTAGCATCTCGTAACGCTCCTCTCGATACTTACGGGTAGCAGCCATTTTCTCTTCAAGGGTCATGTTGGTTGGATCAACACCCACCTGTTCCTTAAGCTGCTTATCGTAGCGCTCCTGGCGGCTTAGGTACTCCTCCTTGGTTACAGGACCCGCTGCGCGGTATGGCTGGGCATCGTGCTTACGTAGTCCATAACCACGGCGAATATTGAATATGCGCTGGAAGTTATACACTCGCTCCGACTGCCTAATCATCTCGTCCTTATCTATATTATTTCCGGTTACACCGTTGTAAACGGCAACGTAGTTATCAACGTGTCCAGGAATTTTATGTGGCTCAGGCTTTTCCTTATTATCCTTAGGCACAACATCGTTCCAAGGTAATTTACAGAATCCCTGAAGACCAAACCATGTTCTAAACATTGGGAAGTAGTGCAAAGCCTCTGCTTTAGCCTCAAAGGTTGGAAGCTGGTTGTTAACCATATCCATAAAGATAAGCCAAGCCTCATCGTGCTGTGGCCCCTTGTTGGTCATGGCATAACCACCTTGCTGCGCAAGAGACTCCTTTGAAACGTACTGAGAGTACTCAAGTCCCTTACCCTCCATACCAATATCGTTTAGGAACTTTGCATCGGCACCAAAGTGCTCAACAAAGTACTGCTTCATGCGGCGAACGCCCATACCCACAATTTTACCAAAAGCTTCGCCACGAGCTAGCTGGTGCATAAGCTCAAGCGCTGCTGCGGCATTACCAAAGTTAAGCTCTAGGCCACCTGTACGCTCCTTGTTAAGAATACCATTCTCGTAGCACTCCATAACAAATGCCACGCAGGTACCCCAAGTGATGGTACAAATACCATAGGTATCGCAGTAGAAGTTGGCCTCAATAATGGCATCGTAGTCAAAAATGCCTAGGTTAGAACCAAGACCTGCTGCAGTTTCGTACTCAGGACCGTCAACAATAACCTTTTGGCCTTTGTACGGACCAGTTTTTAGTTCGAAATCATCAACACCCTTTGAGCAGGACATGGCACAACCAATCCAGCAACCATCTGGCACACCTAGGGTAAAGTACTTATCGCGAAGGATATCGCTATGTATTTTAATACCATCGGCATGGCTACCGTACTTAAAGTTGTGGGTAGGAAGCAAATCGTAATCGTTCATCACGTTAACGATGTTTGCAGTTCCCTTTTTACGCATTTGGCACTGGTGGTCGTCCAATTCGCGAATCTCCTGCTGGTAGCTACGACCACGAGCGGTAATAGCCTCAAGATCGGCAACATTGTTAAGGTTACCGCCAACGCCATCAACCTTAGCCACAATAGCCTTAATCTTTTTGTCGCGCATAACGGTTCCTAAACCACCGCGACCTGCTTGTTTAAGCCTTACCTTTTTACGTTTAGGATCGTAGAAAGTAAAGTTAATCATACCAATTAGAGAGTGTTCTGCAGCAGCACCAGTAGAAACAATACCAATGTTCTTAGCATCCTTCTCGTTCTCGGCATAAAACTCTGTTAGCTCCTCAGCAAGGATATGGGAATCGGTAGAAAAACCTGGGTCTTCAAAAATCTCAACAGTATGATTCTTGCCATCAATATAAATAATAACATCCTTCTCTGCTTTACCTTGTATCTCAAGGGCATCAAAACCACTAAACTTAAGGAATGGGCCAAAAAATCCACCCACGTTCGAGTCCATAATAGAATCGGTTTGTGGCGATATGGATACAAGAAGCGATTTCCCTGTGCCAGAGTACTGAGTAATGCCAGCAACAGGGCCAGATGCTATGTTTAGCTCATTCTCAGGATCGTTCCACTTTGTGGTTGGGGTTGTTGCATCCCAAAGTAAACGTAGTCCGTAACCCTTTCCGCCAACAAACTTCTCTTTCATTTGAGCAGGAACTGGTTTTTCCTTAATCTCGTTACTCGATAGGTTGATGTAAAGAGTCTTGTCGGTGTAACCACGATACAGCGCTTTCCACTGGTACTCCCAGCGTACAAGCTGCTTTTGCTTGGCTTTCATCTCGGCAATATTCATACTGTGTGTATTTTGGTTTTTCGTTTTGGTCTGAGGAAATACATGAATCATCCAAATGTATTCACAAATATAGTTATGTAATATGATTATTATCAATATGCACATCTTTACATATCGCATAAAACAAGGCATTTCTGCACTTTAGCAGCAAAACCTTATGTGCAAAAAAATGTTTTACTAAAAGTTAATGCCATACAGCAAGCAGTAGCTACCAAATTGATAATGAGGTATTGCATTGAGTCTATTCCAAACCCTAAATTTGCTACCACACCAAAATATAACACCCCTAATGAGAACCAAGAATATACTAGTTGCAGGGTCGAGTCAAGGCTTGGGATATGCCATTGCCGAGGAGCTGGCCAGCAAAGGAGCAAACGTTTACATTGGCAGCAGAAACCTAACTGCAATAGAGGCCGCAGCAAAAAAGATTAAGGAAACAGCAACGGGTAAGGTTGAGTGGAGCCTACTTGATGTAACCAACGAGGAATCTATTGCAAAATGGGTTAACGAAGGTGCAGCTACACTTGGCAGCATAGATGGACTTGTTGTAAACGCAGGTGGGCCAAAACCGGGAACCTTTGAGCAGCTATCCACTGCCGATTGGGAACAAGGCTTTAGGTTAACGCTAATGGGCGCAGTAAACCTAATAAATGCAGCAATCCCACATTTCAAGAGCAATAACTCTGGAGCAATTGTTACCATAACTTCGCTAAGCGTAAAGGAACCCATTGATATTCTACTACTATCGAACGTATTTAGAGCAGGGGTAACCAGTCTGGCTAAAAGCCTATCCAACGAGATGGCCAAGTATAACATACGCGTAAACAATATAATGCCAGGCAGATTTAACACCGAGCGCATTGTTGAGCTAGATACGCTAGCAGCCCAAAGGGCAAACAAATCGGCAAAGGAGATAAAAGCCCAATTTGAGGAAAAAATACCCTTAGGTAGGTATGGGAATCCTAAGGAGCTGGCCAAGGCTGCTGCATTCCTCCTCTCCGACGATGCTTCGTACATTACAGGCCAATCGCTGGCAGTTGATGGAGGTATTATTAAAACAGCGTGGTAAAGAGCACTAAAAGCCAACATTTACACCCAACCTTTTCCTTAACCAAACAGGCAGCTAAAGCTGAATGCGCTATATTTGGCTTCAACAACAACCGTAAAACCTATGAGAATTGATCACATAGCCATTTGGGTTAAAAACCTTGACAAAATGGTTGAGTTCTACTGCCAGTACCTAAATGGCGTTGCAAGCGATATTTACCATAACCCCAAAAAGGGTTTTACATCGCAGTTCGTAAGCTTTGCTGATGGAGCACGGCTTGAGCTTATGCACACGGTAAACCTAGAGGAGCAACATCAGCATGAATTTGGCCAGGGTTTAACCCACCTGGCCTTTTCCGTTGGGAGCAAGGAGATGGTTAACAATCTCACCAACGAGCTAAGAGCCAAGGGCAACACCATTATCTCCGAGCCCAGAACCACTGGCGATGGCTACTACGAGAGCGTAGCGCTTGATCCAGAAGGCAATTACATTGAAATAACCATATAATCCTATGGCATGAGATTTATTACAATTTTCGTTCTATCTACACTTTTAAACTAAGCCTATTTGCGCTGCTTTAGCAGCCTAGGAGCATTAAACCTATAGCCTAAGGTAACATTGGCGTTACCATACGATAGTTCGGTACTATACGCTTTGCTAGCTTCGGCAATGGTTGTGCCATTTACACCGTTTATTGCCAAGTAGAATCTGTTATTACTGTATCCCAAGGAGAAGCGCGATGAAATTACAATTGACGCCTTAGCTCCGGGATACACAACGCTACCATCGGCCAAGGTAAGCTCCGAGGCAAAAGCACCAATACCAGGGATTACGCTCAGCGTAAAAAATAAATTCTTTTTTATTACGAATGTGTATGCATAGCCAACCGAGTACCCTAGGTGGATTCCCGAATAGGAGGAGTACATAATATTCTCGTCAAAACAAGACCGGGCGTAATGGGGTATTACCGATGAGTCGGCCGCAACGCCATTAATAAATGCGTATAGGCCAAAAATAAGCGAACCCGCACTTTTCCGCTGCTTCTCGCTAAAATCAAAGGACGATTTATAGGAGAACCTTGTGTTATTCCAAACGTAGCGAGCCGTTAATCCCATGTTTACCAATCCTATATCAGGACGTTGCGGAAAAGGGGTATCCGAGTTCCATCCGCCAATAAACTCATCAACATTGGCATTATACACGCCCTTGTAGGACTGAAAGTAGGCATCAACAACAAACTTGCGCAGGTAAATGTTAAACTGAAAATCGTACCGAGTGGTTTTGCCGTACATTGCCCTATCCTTATCGCTTTGCGGAATGCTTACCGAGGCACCTGCCCCAAACCACTTATAGCCAAAACACCCACCAATACTCGCCCTGCTACTAGGCTCGTACTCCAATTCGGTTGTACTTCTCTTTGTATTAGCCACAGCAAAATCTAAAAACTTGTGAGGCAGATAAACCCCAATAATTAGCTTATCGGAAAAGTCCTGTACATAAATACTATCAATTAGGGGATTAAGCTTTAGCAAAGCATTATTGGCTTGCTGTGCCTGAGCAAACCAACCAAAAAGCAGCAGAAAAGCAGTGGCAACTATTCTCATTACGAAGTTAAAATTCAGCCGTGGAGCCAAGAAGAAAAGCAATTCGAAAGTAGAAAAAATTAGAGAACCACATAAGCAATCGATTACTTTAATTTTTGGGCAATTTATTAGCGGCTGCTTAAGGTTTATAAAAGTAAAGGCAACGCTGTACTCAAGAAGAATTATTTTCCCTTACACCTGATATACAACGCATTGCAATAATACCTTTTTTAGCAAAAAGCCTACCACTTAAAACTAAAGGGTAGGCTTTTTTACTATAAAACAAGACTAGCGTAGCAAATACTCAGGGCTATTTTATTTTAAAGTAAGCTATCAAATTTGTTAGCGAGTTGGCCTTTTCCGATAGTTCCTCGGCACTGGAGGCCACCTCTTCCGATGCGGTAGCATTTTGCTGCGTTAAACCATTAAGCTGCTGCACTGCCGAGTTTATTTGGTCCGAGCCAGAACGCTGCTCAAAGCTAGATGCAGCAATCTCCCTAACAAGATCGGCCGTTTTACGGATATCATCGAGATTACTATTTAGCAGTTCCTGCGCCTTAACCGATACCTGAGCCCCCTTAGTTGAGATGGATATTATCTCGTTGGCGGCTATACGGCTTCGTTCTGCCAGTCGACGTACTTCTGCCGCTACCACGGCAAACCCCTTGCCATGCTCGCCTGCACGGGCAGCCTCAACCGCAGCATTAAGCGCCAACAGATTGGTTTGAAACGCAATATCGTTAATTATCAGAATTTTCTCTGCAATGTCCTGCATCGCCTTAAGGGCAACATTAGTAGAGGAAACACCCTCCTCTAAACTATGGCTGGCCGTTACGGTAACCTTCTCGGTTTGGGTTGCGTTGTCGGCATTCTGATGAATACTTGAAACCATCTCTTCCAACGATGATGATATTTCCTCTAACGATGACGATTGCAGGGAAGCAGAGTCGGAAAGCTGGATAGAGCTTGATGAGAGCTGCTCGCCTGCACTATTAATCTCATTAGCCGTGCTAGCTATTCCACTAATTACCTCCTGCATGCGAGCGGATAACGACTCAACGGCTAAAGCCAAATGGCCTAATTCATCGTTCCTATTCAGAAATTTCTTATCAACAGATACGTGTAAATCCCCCTCGGTAATACGCTGCAAATTATTAATGGCACTATGGAGAGGCTTTCTAACCCTTCTTGCAATATAGCCAAACATTGCAACTGTTGTAGCAACCCCAAACGGGAGAGTTAGGGATGAGTTAACCGTATCGGGGTAAATATACTTTAGGTTTGATAGCAAAACATAAATACATATGTTTGCTACCCACATAGTAGAAATTGCATAGAGAATAGAACCCTTAAAAAAATACCTAATTGATAGGATTCCGATAGCGGATCCAACTATCAATATTCCAATTAGCTCAAGCAGTTCACTTTTCATGTCGGCAAATAGTTTAGTTATATTCCTTACGTATTGGAAGGAATAAGTTAATCTTATTAAGCCAAACCATCAACAAAACAGGAAAAACACCTAACAAAAAACGCCTCCCATTGCTAAAAGGGGAGGCGCTCATAATTCCATAAGCTCTTTATGCGTGCCGGCTTAAGTAACACAAACAGGTACCAACAGCCTACTTCTTCTTGTACTCATGGTATATCTGATGCACAATACCGTCGGACACACCAATAGTAGGGATAATCACTTTTTTAGAGCCCGACCACTTCATAACCTTTAGAAAGATATCGGCAGCAGGCACAATCACATCGGCCCTATCGGGGTTCATTCCAAGGGTTTTAATACGCTCATCAACGGAGTAGAAGCTAACAAAACGGTGAATCTCCTTTAGCTCATCGTACTCCAGCTGCTGCAAATCCTTTTTGCCCGACACCTTAAGTATTTTGTTGATATTACCACCAGAACCAATAACAGAGGTTTCGCGCTTATCAAGATTTTGCTCCCTTATCCAGGTTTTCAGCTCATCAAAATGGCTTTTTGTAACCTTGTTGTTGAGCATGCGCAGGGTTCCAATGTTAAAGGAACGGGATGTTTCCATTTGCCTATTGGCAAACACCGTTAGCTCTGTGCTACCTCCTCCAACATCAACATAAATGTAGGTTTTATCATCGTTAAGCATCTCCACAATTTGGTTGGAGTATATAATCTCGGCCTCCTGCTTGCCATCAATAATCTCAATGGCAACCCCCGACTCGCGCATAACCCGCTCCACAATTTGGGCAGAGTTTGATGCCTCGCGCATGGCCGATGTGGCACAAGCCCTGTAGGCAATCACCTCCTGCACCTCCATTAGGTGCTTAAAAGCGGTCATGGTTTTTACCAGTTTATCAATGCGTCTATCGGTAATTTTGCCCAAGGTAAAAGCGTCCTCGCCCAGCCGAAGGGGGATACGCACCAACGACGATTTCTTAAACGTAGGACGCTTCCCATCCTCAATAACATTAGTGAATAGCAACCTCACGGCGTTTGAGCCAATGTCGATTGCGGCAAACTTAAGTACTTTCAACTCTTTAATGCTTTTAGTTCTCGTTCAACATAGTACTTATGCAGCTCAACCTGCGAGCGGTAGGGTGGTTTTCCGCCTTCCTTCTTAAACACGTTATTCTGTTTATGATTTACAATTCTAGCCTTAACGTTATCGCGTAGGGCTGCATCAATAACCAAGCGCAGCTCCTTTTTAAGATCGGCATCGTAAATTGGCGTTGCCACCTCTACACGGTAGTCTAGGTTACGGGTCATCCAGTCGGCCGATGATATGAAGCAGAGCTCATTGCCATTATTCCCAAAAATAAAAATACGGGAGTGCTCCAAAAATCTATCAACAACACTAACCACCTCTATATTGGCGCTTTGCCCTGGAATTCCAGGCACCAAGGAGCAAATACCCCTTACAACCAGCTTTATTTTAACACCAGCATTACTTGCCTGATATAGCTTACGGATAACCTCCTCGTCAACAAGGTTGTTTATTTTGCAGAGGATATAAGCGGGAAGCTTCTTTTTTACATTGGCAATCTCGCCATCGATAAGGCTGTAAAGCTTGCGGCGCATATTAACTGGCGAAACCAGAAGATGCTTATAGCTAAACGTTTTGTAGTTATACTCAAGAAAGGTAAACACCTTATCAATCTCGTTGGTTATTCGCCTATCGGCTGTAAATAGGTTAATATCGGTGTAAAGGTTTGCGTTCCCCTCATGAAAGTTACCAGTACTTACAGTGCAATACTTTTGCTCCTTCCCCCCTTCCTCTCTCACAATAAGGGTCATTTTACTGTGTACCTTTAAGCCCGGAACGCCAAAAATAACCTTTATGCCAGCCTCCTCCATTTGGCGCGACCAGTAGATGTTGGCCTTCTCATCGAAACGGGCACGGAGCTCAATAACCACAGTTACCTCTTTGCCGTTTTGCGCAGCATTAATTAGCGCCCTAACCACACGGCTCTCCGTAGCCACCCGGTAAAGCGTTATTTTTATGGCCTTAACCCGCGGGTCTATAGCGGCCTCCCTAAGCATTTGTATGTAGTACGAGAAGTTGTGGTAAGGGTAGTGCAGCATAAAATCGCGATGCGCAATTACGGACAAAATGCTTGTGGCGTTCTCAAGATCCGCTATAGGAACAGGCGGCAAGGGCTCGTTAATTAGCGCGTTACCGCCAAGGTTTGGGAACTTTACAAAATCCTTAAAGTTATGATACCGGCCACCAGCAAGCAGGTTATCCTCAACATCAAGCGACATTTCAGCAATAATAAAGCTAAGCAAATCGGGAGCAATCTGGGCATCATAAACAAACCGCACAGGTTGTCCCTTGCTACGCATATGCACTCCTTTAGATATTTTCTCCAACAAGCTCTCACTTATGTCGTTATCTACATCAAGTTCTGCATCGCGGGTAATCTTAATGGTGTACGCCTCAAATGTATCGTAGGGAAGAATGCTAAAGATATCCCTTAAGCAAAAGCGGATAACGTCATCAAGCAGTATGATGTACTTTTTACCATCGTACTCGGGCAAAACAATAAACCGTGAAAAATCGGATGTAGGAATTTCAATTAGCGCATAGTCCTGAATGCCCGGAATTAGCTTTTTGGTAAGCCTAACGGCAAAGTAAATAGACTTATCGGTTAGCTCTGGGAAGCGCTCCAGGTTAATAAGCATTACTGGTGCTATTGACGAGGCTATGCTCTCCTTAAACAACCTATGAACGTATAATGCCTGATTGGGGGAAAGCTCCTTTTCATTAACAATAAAGATATTCTCTTTAGCTAGCGCCTCCTTTATTGTGTCGTAAGTAGAGTCGAATGTTTTTTGAAATCCAATAACAATGGACTGAATGCGTTCCAGCATTTTGCGAGGTTTCTCGCCGATGTACTTTTTTACCCCCTTCTCATAGTCTAGCAGCCTACGAAGGGTTGCCACTCTTACCCTAAAAAATTCATCGAGATTATTAGAGAAGATGCCTAAGAACTTAATACGCTCAATAAGTGGCACCGCAGTATCGGCTGCCTCCTGAAGCACCCGCTCGTTAAAAGAGAGCCAGCTCTCCTCCCTATTTATTAGCTCTTTTTGCTTTACCATATCAATGGCAATTACCTTTTTGGTTTAACAACAGCTGATATCTGTAGTTGTTCTATCGTTGCGGTGTGTGAATGGTGTACTCGGTTAGCTTAGCAGGAGCCATGTTAGCCCAGCTATCAATATCAAAATCAAAAATTAC
Source organism: Bacteroidales bacterium (assembly GCA_016931855.1). Taxonomy (GTDB): domain Bacteria; phylum Bacteroidota; class Bacteroidia; order Bacteroidales; family Tenuifilaceae; genus UBA5206. Next base: position 23,143 of record JAFGDZ010000014.1, on the reverse strand, counting down.
ACACCCTGTAGTTGGCAACTCGTAAATTGGATGCGGAAGTATCTCATTAACAAAATAGGTAAAGGTTGGGTTATGCCCAATAATCATTAGGGTGTTAACGGCGCTATCAACCCCCGTAATTAGCTTGCGCAGAGCGGACTCACTGGCCTCGTATATAAGAGGTGTAACCTTTATTTTCTCGGCAGAAAACCCTGCTCCCTCCGAAAAAATGGTTGCAGTATGCAACGCCCTATTTGCTGGGCTACACAGTACCAAATCCATTCCCTTTAGCCGCTCCTTAAGCTCCCTGGATAAGGTGTAGGCATCGGTAATGCCTCTGGTTTTTAAAGGGCGATTGATATCGCTCACCCCCTCGGAATCCCAGGAGGATTTAGCGTGACGGAGCACAACCAGGCGTTTCATCTACTTAGTATGATTTTGAGTTTGTATAAGTAGTACACTTAACAGCACAATAAAATAGTAGGCAACAATTTCTTGTTGCCTACTTCTGAGTATTACCAAGCTAAAGAAGGTCGCTAGCCAATTCTGCTAAGTAGCTACGCTCGCCCTTTACTAGGTTTACATGGGCAAATATCTCCTGTCCGTGCATTTTATCGGACAGGTAGGTTAATCCGTTCGATTTCATATCGAGGTACGGATGGTCTATTTGGTGGATATCGCCAGTGAATACCATTTTGGTTCCCTCGCCAGCACGCGTAATAATGGTTTTAATTTCGTGTGGGGTAAGGTTTTGGGCCTCGTCAACAATAAAGAACACGTTGGAAAGGCTGCGCCCGCGAATATAGGCTAAGGGCGATATCATTAGCCGCTCCATGCGCTGCATCTCCTCTATTTGCATAGTCTCCTTACTGGTTGACTTAAACTTATTTTTTATCACCGTAAGGTTATCAAAAAGGGGTTGCATGTAGGGGCCAATCTTGTCGTTTACATCGCCAGGAAGGAAACCCAAGTCGCGGTTTGCCAATGCCACAATGGGGCGAGCCAACAGAATTTGGTTAAAACCGCTCTCCTGCTGCAACGCGGCAGCTAAAGCCAATAGGGTTTTTCCGGTTCCCGCCTTACCTGTAAGCGCAACAAGTTGTACCTCTGGACGAAGCAACGCATCTAGTGCAAATGCCTGCTCGGAGTTACGGGGCTCAATGCCAAATGCCCGCATCTTTTCCACCCTATTGTACACCTGCGTTCCCGCATGGTAATGCGCCAATGCGCTTGACTTAGCACCTTTAAAAATAAAGTACTGATTTGGAAAGGGCTTTGCCTTAACGCTTGCTGACTCAACCTGAAAGCTATCGTAAAGTTTTTGAATAACGGCATCGTCAACCCCATCAAGGGTTTCAATCTCCTTTTTAAGCGTGTCCACATCCTGAACCTTGTCGGAAAGGTAGTCCTGCGCATCAATCCTAAGCGATTTGGACTTCATGCGTAGGTTAATATCCTTTGAAACCAGTATTACAGGTACATCAGGATTTTGGCGCTTAATGTAATCGGCAATGGCTAGTATTCTATGGTCGGGGCTTTTCTCGGAAAAGGATTCGAGCATCTCCTCAGAAAAAGGCTTACCGGTTTCTACACGCAGCTTACCATGGCCTTTTCCTAAACTTATGCCACCATTAAAAAGGTTATCTCCTGAAAGTCTATCGAGCTCGCGGGCAAATTCGCGGGCATGAAAGTTAATCATCTCGTTACCCTTCTTAAACTTATCTAACTCCTCAAGGGTAACAATCGGAATTACGATGTCGTTTTCCTGAAAATTATAGATACACTTATAATCGTGCAGCAACACGTTGGTATCGAGCACGAAAATCTTTTTTTGTTTTTTAGCCATAACAAGAAATTTTATAAGAGAAGTGTTTTAAAGATATGAAAAATGGCCGTGAACCCCCAATAAAAATCAACATTTAACATTTACTTAACATCGGATAGTTTAGTACTTTGTGCTTGGTGTCTGATTCTATTGAATATTGAATGTTGAACAAAGATGTCGCCCGCTGAGGCTATATTGAGTATTGGTATCTAGGACTGTCTGGTGTCTGGTGTCTGGTGTTTTGTGTTTTGTGTTTGCTTCATTTTTTTGGCGATTTGCACTTTACGTCTCACGATTTACGTCTCACGATTCACGTCTCACGTTTTACGTCTCACGTCTCACGTTTCACGTTTCACGTTTTACAACTAAAATCTACCCTCTAAAATTCAAAATCTAACGCCTTATAGCTAAACTTGCACTGCAATTTAAATGTTATGAACTACAAAGAAACCGTTGATTACCTATTTGCACAGCTGCCCATGTTCCAACGACAGGGCAAAGCGGCATACAAAGCAAACCTAGACAATACGCTGGCTCTTGACGCATACTTTAACCATCCACACAAGCACTTTAAAACCATTCATGTGGCGGGAACAAACGGCAAGGGTAGCACATCGCATATGCTGGCCGCCGTACTTGCCGAAGCAGGTTATAAAACGGGCTTGTACACATCGCCCCACCTAAAGGATTTTAGGGAGCGTATTAAAATTAACGGCCAAATGATTCCCGAAAACGAGGTGGTTGGTTTTGTGGCCGCCCACAAAACCTTTTTTCAGGAGCTAAAACCCTCATTCTTTGAGATGACGGTAGCACTTGCCTTCGACTACTTTGCACGGGAAAAGGTTGATATTGCCATAATAGAGGTGGGACTTGGTGGCCGACTGGACTCTACAAACATAATTTCGCCGCTGGTAAGTGTAATTACTAACATTGGGCTTGACCACACCGACCTTCTTGGCGATACCATTGAGCTAATTGCTGCAGAAAAGGCTGGTGTAATAAAATCCAAGACGCCAGTTGTAATTAGCCAATCGCAAACAGAAATTGTAGAGCTTTTCCAAAACAAGGCACAAAGCGTTGGAGCAAGCATTCACTTTGCCGACCAAATATACAAGGTAACAGCACTAGAACTGGAAAACTACAGTCAGCGAAAATTCTCAGTTACTAACGCCAATGGCCAAACCACTAGCTACCTGCTAGACCTACCTGGCATATACCAGCAAAAGAACTTAGCTGGTGTGCTAAACACCATTGACATAGCAAAGGGCAAAGGCTTTAACATAAGCCAGCAGAACATTGAAGATGGGCTAGCTAATGCGGCTAAAACCACAGGGCTTAAAGGTCGCTGGCAGGTACTTAGTAATGCACCCGTTACCATTTGCGACACAGGACATAACGTTGATGGCATTAAGGAGATACTGTTACAGCTATCGCAGCTAAAGTACAATAGGCTCCATGTGGTTTTTGGAATGGTTGGCGATAAAAATGTTGATGGGGTGCTTGAGCTGATGCCCAAAGATGCCATTTACTACTTTACAAAAGCATCGATACCCCGTGCTATGGACGAAAAGATACTGGAGGAAAAGGCTGCTAAGTTCGGATTACGGGGAACCACCTACCCCGATGTTGAGACAGCTGCAAAATTTGCAAAAAAAAATGCACAAACTAACGATTTGATTTTCATTGGAGGTAGCACATTTGTTGTTGCCGACATTGATTTTTAAAGAAAAAAAACACAACGAATCCTTTGCAGAATTGAAAAAAGCGCATACATTTGCATCGCTTTTGACGGCAAGCCCGCCACTAGCAAAAGGTTCTAAAAAGGATGAAAAGGGAGCTTAGCTCAGTTGGTTCAGAGCATCTGCCTTACAAGCAGAGGGTCGCTGGTTCGAATCCAGCAGTTCCCACAAAAGCACAAAGCGTTGTGCAAAGCAAATAAGTATTGGGAGTTTAGCTCAGTTGGTTCAGAGCATCTGCCTTACAAGCAGAGGGTCGCTGGTTCGAATCCAGCAATTCCCACAAAAAAGCCCTTGCATAGCAAGGGCTTTTTTGTTTTAGATACCTCCTCCACATCATCTCAATAAGAAAAAAGACGCTGTACTTACCATCAACCAAAGTAAAATTCCCATAACAAAGGATCCCAGACCAACTTTTCTAATATCGACAACCGATATGCTGTTACCAATAAGCAGCAAGGCAACTACCATTCCTCGCTTACCTAGCCAGCTTAGATGCACAAAAGACTCACTCCACGAGGGGAAAAAGTACGCCACAGCAATAGCGGCAACAAAAAGGGCTATAAACCACGGAATCTTAATCTTTACGGCTTTATCCTTTTGGTAAACAAGAGCCAAGACTAACGACATGGGAATAATCCACAATGCCCTAGTTAGCTTAACGGTTGTAGCAACCTGCAGAGCCTGCTCGCCAAATGCAGAACCAGCCCCAACTACCGAACTAGTATCGTGAATGGCAATAGCAGCCCAAAACCCAAACGCCTCCTGCGACATGTTAAGCAAGTGGCCAATAAACGGGAACAGGAATAGCGCTACAGAGTTGAGCAAGAACACAACCATAAGGGCAAACGATATTTGCCCCTCCTTTGCGCGTATAACTGGCGAAACGGCTGCAATAGCGCTCCCGCCGCAAATGGCGGTACCACAAGAAATGAGCATTGCCGTTTTTCCATCAACCTTAAGCAGATACCCCAAAGCAACACCAACAAGGATTGTTGTTACCACAGAAATTGCCGTTGCAGCAAAGCCCGCCTGTGTGGTTTGCAGCACTACACTCAGATTCATTCCAAACCCCATTAGCACCACCGAGCCCTGTAGCAGCAGGGAGGTTATTTTGCTGGAACTAAAAAAAGTTGGCTTAAACCCTAACAGGGAAAGTGCAATACCTATGAATAGGGCTATTGGTGCAGTTAGCACAGGAAGGAAACACAATGCAAACAGCGATACCCACACAATACGCTCAGCATTTTTAGAGATACTCATTTTTATACCAATTTGTTTTGGACAAAAGTAGGTGCCGCTTATAACCAAAACAAATCAATAATTACTATAGCGCATAACTTGTAATTATACTAACACAAAAGATAATCTACCTAAGCGAACCAATGGTAAAATCAACAAAGGCTTGAGCAATCTTTAGCGACTCGCCCAAGCGCAAAGCGTACCGGAACTGACGTAGAAAAGACACCCCTTTTAGCGGCAGTACCTTAAGCGCATTAAGCTGCAACTCCTTAGCCACAGCCTTTTCCGAGACTAGCGCCACGGCATCAAACCCTGCAACAAAACCTTTTATTGCCTCCGTTGAGCCTAGATGAAGCAGTACGTTTAGCTGCGCCATGCTAATGCCTAACCCATTAAGCTCGCGCTGAATCACCTGCAGTGTCCCCGACCCGTGCTCCCGCAGCACAAGTGGCAAGCTAACCAAATCGGCTATACTCACTTCCTTTAGGCGCGCCAATCCACCATGAGCCCCCACTACGGCAACAATGCTATCGCTGGTAACAACCCCATACTTTAGCCCCTGATGCGACGACACGTTCTCAACCAACGCCACATCAACCTGATTGTTAATAAGCAACCGCTCCATATCGTCGGAGTTACCATTGTACAGGGTGAGATTTACAGAGGGATACTTACTATGGAAATTAGCTAGAACCAAAGGGATAACGTACTGTGATATGGTTGAGCTTGAACCTATGCGCAGCTCGTCCTTATACTGGTTTGTGAGCGAACCTACCGAAAAATTGAGTTCGCTATACTGATGCTGAATCTCCTTTAGCTTTTCGTAAACAATTCGGCCTGCTGGAGTTAGCAAAACCCTATTCCCCTTACGCTCAAAGAGGGATATGCCATATGATGATTCCAGTTCCTGAATGTGCTTAGATACAGCAGGCTGACTTATATACAAGTACTCGGCAGCCCTAGAGAAGCTAAGATTCTCGGCTACCGAAATAAAAACCTTATCGCGAAAATTCATAGGGAGCTAATTGGTTAAAGAAACAAGCAGATTACACCTGCCAACAACGCGGCTAAAGATAGCGCTATTAAAGTTCAACCAACCCCTTTTTAACAGCCCACATGGCTAGGGCAACCGCATTCTTTGCATCGGTTTTTTGGAAAAGGCGAGAGCGATGCCCCTCCACGGTGCGCTCGCTAAGAAAAAGCGCATCAGCTATTTCGCTATTAGACAGCCCCTTGCACACAAGTTTTAGCACCTCTACCTCACGCAACGAGAGCTTTACATCGGTACAATCTACCATGGCATGCAAGTCGGTTGAATCTAGCTTAGAGCCATTGCTAACGGGCGAGAAGTTGGCAACTAAACGGGGAGTCCCCATATAGTGCATTGAAACGCCCCTTACATCAACCTCAACTACATTCTTATCGCGTTTCACCATTTTGAATCGGGTACTTAAGCAGGTGCCTGTTTTACCGAAGCACTGGTTTACGGCCTCTGTAAAATGCATTATATCATCTTTGTGAGTAATATTAACAATGCTTGTTCCGCTTAGCTCTCCCTTGGTGTATCCCAATGCGCTTAGAAAGTAATCGTTAACAAACTCAACGTTTAATCCGTTAAGAATTACCGCGCCTGTGGTTGAGTTCTGGAAAAGGGTTCGGAACCTCTCATCGCTTTCAGAAACAATACGCTCCCGCTTACTAATCCTAACGTTAATGGTTTTAACCAAATCGATCATCTGAAAAGGCTTCACAATGTAATCGTCGGCACCAAGGTTTATGCCGTACAAAATATCCTCCTTTGTTGACCGAGCCGTTAGGAAAATAAAAGGAATGGTTGCCGTTGTTCCTATTTGCCTTAGCATGTTAAAAACCTCGTAACCATCAGCACCCGGCAGAGTAATATCGCACACAATGGCATCGGGATTGTTTAGTATTGCTAGCTGAATACCTTCAGGCCCAGAACTTGCCTGTAATGGGAGGAAATTCTCGGTTTGCAGAAACTCGGAAATTGTTTCTCGCAAATCGGCATCATCTTCTATGATTAGAATTTTTCGCATTATTTTAACTATTTCAGATTACAATCTCGCAAAAAACAGGCAATTTACAATGGGATACAAACCTCCACAGAGGTTCCCTCTCCCAAGGTACTTAAAATAGAGACACTTCCACCATGCAAGTCAACGCAACGCTTAACTAGGCTTAGGCCAATACCTGTACCCCCAAAGCCCTTTGAGTTTGATGCCCTAAAATAGGGTTCGAAAATATATTTTAGGTCAGCCTCGGGAATGCCAATTCCCTCATCGCGAACAGCCAGAACAAGCGTTTTACTCTCGGTTAAACCCATCTTTAGCAGCACGCTGCCTTTCTCGGGGCTATACTTAATGGCATTCCCAAGCAGGTTATCGGCAATATGAAAAAGGAGCTTAGTATCGGCCAAAACCTCAACATTTGGGCTATCGGAGATCTCAAGTACAATATTGCTTCGCAGCATGTAGCCTATTTGCTCCTGAACACCCCTAACAAGTTCAGAGTACAGCATGGGAACAGGGTGAAACTCAAGCCGGCCACTCTGGTCGCGACTAATAAGAGAAACCTCACTTACCAATGCAGTTAACCGTTTAACGGCCTTACTGATACGGACAATACCAACGCCCATTCCCTCTACTTTCCCCTCGCTTACATACTTTTCTAACAGCTGTAGGTTTAGGGATATGTTGGTGAGCGGTGTTCTGAACTCGTGCGATACAGTAGAAATAAACTGGTTTTTATGCGAGTTAAGCTCCTGCTCTTTCTTAAGAGCCCTGGACATCTCCTCGTTAATGCGGATTGAATCTGTAACATCGTGAGCATTTAGCACAAGTCCTTCATACTCAGGATCGCCAATTAGCATCTGCCCTGTGTACTCATAAGTTCTTATGGCACCATTGGCTAGCACCATCCTAAAATTCTCCTGCCTAACCTTATTCGGGGTTTCAATCATTTGATCCAGGAAGAGCCTAAACCTGCCCCTATCCTCTAAAGGAATTAAGGAAAGGACATTATCCTCACGCACCATTAATTTCCCATCGAATAAGCTCTTTGTAACCAAGGGGCTCATATATATAATGGTTCCATCGGGCTTAAGGTGCATAATCATGTCTGATGAGTTTTCAACAAGTGCCCTAAAGCGTTGCTCGCGCCTAAACAGCAGCTTCTCCATCCGCTTTCTATCAGTAATGTCAACCACAACGCCCTCAACATAGCCTTTATCCTTAAAGTATCGGGAGTAGTTTAGCACCCACACCTCTTCGCCCCTTAGGTTCCTGAAGTTGAACTCGTAAACGGCATTGCCTGTTTTAATAACCTGATCGACATACGCGGCGTAGCGGGCCGAGGAGAAGTGATCGACAAGGTTAACTACGCTTAGCACCTGATCGACACTCTCGTAGCCAAGCAAATTTGCAAAGTAAGGGTTGCAGTACACAACCAAGCCGCCCTCATTCTCTAATGACCGGTAAAAACCAGCAAGAGCATTATTATACATAAGCCTAAGCTGCTGCTCGCGGTCGCGCAGCTCCTGCTCGGCAATTTCGCGCCTACGGATTTGGTCTAGCAACGAGTTGTTTATCCGCAGTAAATCGGCCGTTTGCATGTGCACCTCATGAGCCAGTTCGCGCCGGGCTTTCTGCAGAATATCGAGCGCACGTTTGCGCTCTGTAATATCAACAGTAGTGCAGAGAACCGCAGGAGAGTGGCCAAGGTTAACCTTTTTAAAGTGTAGCTCAACCACCCTATCGTCGCCCTGAGCTCTGTGCTGCGTAACCTCAATTACACCTGATTGGTTTTGAGAGGCGATGTAGAACTGGCGCCTTAGCTCGTCTTCTGGCAAATCGGAGATTCCAAAAAGATCTAGCTCCTCAGGCGTTTTTACGGCGTAAAACTCCAATGCAGCATCGTTTGCCCGTTTAACCCTGAGCGTATCGGAATCCACAACTAGCATGGGGAGGGTATTCTTAAGGAATATTTGAGAAAACGTATCGAGGTTAAGCACGAGCTTCCGCTCATCGTCAATTCGCTGCGACACGTCCTCCACAACAACTATAATATCGGGCATTGCACCCACCAATTGCTCTACCACCACGCAGCTTATTGTTAGCCATAGCCGCTTGTTGCGCTTGGGCAGAAACGCGCTAACCAAATAGTTCATTACGGGTTTACGCAGAACCTGTGCAAGGGAAAGGGGCATTCGCTCGTAGGGAATTGGGTTCCCGTGGGCATCAAGAGGTTGGGCTATATAATCCTCGGGGCTTGCGTTTAGCTCAATGCCCTTATCGCCACCCAAGAGTCTTCGTGCGGCGGGATTAAACTTGGTTATCCCGCCATGCACATCGGTAAAAACAACCCCTTGCGACATGGACTGGAACAAGAAATCGAGCAATCGCTGGTTATCAAGAAGCTTTTGCTCCGATACTTTAAACGCGGACACATCGTCAAAAACAACAACAATCTCGCCCGATACCAGCTGGTAAACAAAGCTTTGGCGCCACCCTTCCCTAATGCTATCCCTGTAGTACTTTGGCTCAATGGTAACAGGGTTACCTGTTTCGTTAACCTTAAGTATGGCATCGTAAAGCCCGTACTCGTATATACCGGGAAACATCTCCACTAGATCCCTACCAACAACCTCTTCGCTTGTAACTTTGGCAATACGCTCGGCAGCGGGGTTAAAATCAAGGAACACCACGCGATTATCATCAAAAACAGTAAATATGGCCACCCCCGATGCCAAGTTACGGAACAGCTCCCTAAACCGAACTTCGCTAGCGGCAAGTTCCCCTAAAGCCCTATTCTGCTCCGTAACATCAACAATAGCAGATATAACAAAGGTTTTTTCGAAAACAACAATAGGGGCGGGATGCGATACCACATCGCGAATTTCTCCATGCTTAAGCCTATGGCTTAACTCGTACCGCTCCCTTGGATTTGTAGCAGCCTCCTGTAGCCGAGGCTTTACGTACGCCTCGGGCAGGCTGTTGAGGTCGTAAACCGTTAAGCGCTCCAGCTCGTCCTGCGTATAGCCATAAAATGATATGGCTGCGGTGTTAGCCATTACAATACGCCCATTATCGGGGTCAATTAAGAGTAACGGAATAGATAGCCAGCTTGTACGCCGCCTAAAATTCTTGATATAGGAAGCTAAGCTATTCTCATCATCAACAAGCATTTCCTGTTCCTGAACCCAAGCAACAAAAAGGTCGTCCTCGGTGCCAATCCCCACCTTCATAAAAGAGCCAGATACGCCCATCTCAAGTAGCACAACACGCTCTGACCGCCCTTGCTTTAGGGCAAGAGAAAAGCCACGGGTAAAGCTCTCTAGCGACTTCCCCGACAGCACCTCGCCATACTGCAAGCCTACCAATGCAAGCCATAGTGAAAGCGAGCTGGATTTTTCGACCTCAGGAATAACCTCTAAGCACCGTCCATCCTTAGAGAAAAGCACTATCATGGAACGGCTTATGTGCGATACATCCTTAAGAAACTCTACAAACCACCTGTAGCCAACTGAAGAGTAGCTACGTTCACCTCTAACTAGAGAGCTCATAAATTTTGGATTAAATCCTTACCCACCACAATTGCACATCTAACAACAAGTTAGAAATAATTAAGCTGAACTCAAAACACATTTCCACACTACTATCCTTCTCGAAATGAGCACCAACGCATTGCTTACGCCCGATATTACTAGCATCTTACATTACCAAGCAGGCATTTAGGGCGTGAAACGATTATCTTATTTCTAACCATTCTTAATAGACAGATACACGTAAACCGGCCCAATCCTATTCTAAAGCAGGAATAGATGATAAAAAGCAGTTTCTGTTGGTATTCAGAATTTCAATTTATAACTTTGTTGCTGTAAAATATTTCATTTCAGAACTAAAACAACCCGAAAAGTTTAGCATTAGCATATTTTACCCAACAATACTTACAACCATGATAACAGACTTAGACAAAATTTTTTCGAACAGCGCAAAAAGCATGAAGCGCTCGGCTATTAGGGAACTACTTAAGCTAACCCAAAAGCCTAATATTATTTCGTTTGCAGGAGGGCTACCTGCTCCAGAGAGTTTCCCTATAGAGCAGCTAAAGGAGATTACCGCCGAAGTACTAGAGAAAGATGGAACCCAAGCGCTACAGTACGGAGCAACAGAGGGCGACAACAAGCTTCGCCAAATTCTTGTTGACAGGTATCGCAAGCAGGGTCTTGACATTAAGCTCGAGAACCTTATTATCACAACCTCGTCGCAACAAGGGCTAGACCTACTTCCAAAGATTTTCATTAACCCAGGCGACAAAATCATTTGCGGCCTACCATCGTACCTAGGTGCGCTACAGGCATTCCAGAACTACGGAGCGCAAATGGTGGGCATAAAGCTTGACGACAAGGGTATGCGCAGCGACCTATTGGAGCAAAAGCTTGAGGAGATGAAAAAGAATGGGGAGAAACCAAAGTTCCTTTACATTATCCCCGATTTCCAAAACCCTGCTGGGATTACCATGCCCAAGTCGCGCAGGGAAGAGATTATTAAAATTGCCCATAAGTACGATGTACTTATTATTGAGGATAGCCCATACCGCGAGGTTCGCTTTGAGGGTGAGCACCAACCAACCATGTTCCAACTTGATAATAGCGGACAAGTAATTCTACTTGGAACCTTCTCTAAAATATTTGTACCAGGATTCCGTGTGGGCTGGGTTATTGGTAACGAGGCTATTATAGACAAGTTGGTAATGGCGAAACAAGCCACCGACCTTTGTACGCCTCCTTTTGTACAAAAGATATCGGCACTATACCTTGAAAAAGGATACTTTGATCAAAACCTAAAAGGTATTATTGATAGCTACAGGGAAAAACGCGACGCAATGCTTAACGCATTCCGCAAGTACATGCCTGCTGGTGTTAGCTGGACCGAGCCAGAGGGAGGCCTATTCCTATTCCTTACTCTACCAGAGTACATGGATGCCGAAGAGCTATTCAAAATTGCCATTGAGGAAAACGTAGCTTTTGTACTAGGAAACGTTTTTCATTGCGATGGAAGCGGACGCAACACCATGCGCTTAAACTTCTCGTACATGTCGAAAGAGAAAAACGACGAAGGAGTACTACGCCTTGCAAACGCCATTAAGAAGCTAATGAAATAAGTTTTAGCCCCCAAAAAACCGCTCTAGCAAACCGCTAGAGCGGTTTTTTTATACCTTTACCGCAACATGACACTATCGGTAATAATAGTAAACTACAACGTTAAGTACTTCCTTGAGCAGTGCCTAATCTCGGTTTTAAGGGCGGTAAAGGATACTAACGCTGAGGTGTGGGTTGTTGACAACGCCTCGGCCGATGGCTCATGCCAAATGGTAAAGGAACGCTTCCCCCATGTTAAGCTAATTGAGAACCACAGCAACGTAGGATTCTCTGTGGCCAACAACCAAGCAATAAGGCAAAGCAAGGGCAAGTACGTACTGCTGCTCAACCCCGACACCGTTGTGCAGGAAGACACATTTACCAAGTGCATTGCCTTTATGGACTCCCACCCCGAAGCGGGAAGCCTAACTGTTAAGATGATTGACGGGAAAGGCGTTTTCCTGCCAGAATCAAAAAGAGCACTCCCCTCTCCCATTGTATCCTTTTACAAGATATTTGGACTATCGCGCCTATTCCCACACTCAAGAACCTTTGCCCGATACCATTTAGGACACCTAGACCCCAACCAAACCCACAGCATAGAAATACTGCCTGGCGCTTACATGTTTATGAGAAAGGAGGCGCTTGACAAAACAGGGTTACTTGACGAAACATTCTTTATGTATGGAGAGGATATAGACCTCTCGTACCGAATACTTAAAGAGGGTTACAAAAACTACTACTACCCCGAAACCACAATTATTCACTACAAAGGGGAAAGCACAAAGAAAGGGAGCATAAACTACGTGCTTATTTTTTACAAGGCCATGGCCATTTTTGCCCAAAAGCACTTTAGTAAGAAGAACGCACGCCTGTATATCCTTATAATATACCTAGCCATATACTTTAGAGCCTTAGCCTCCATTGTTAGCCGCGTAGCCAAGCGGCTTGCCCTTCCACTTGCCGACACGGCACTAATATCGGCAGGAATAACGTTCCTTGTATCGTTTTGGGAGCAGTACCGCTTTGGCACAAGCCAAGCCTACCCCAACCAGCTGCTTTGGGTTATGATTCCTGCCTACATTACCACATGGCTACTATCGCTATACCTAAGCGGCGCATACGATAAACCCCAAAAGCTTTTTGCTGCCAGCAAGGGAGTTGCCTACGGTGCGCTTGCTATTCTTGCAGCGTACGCCCTACTTCCCGTTACCATGCGCTTTTCAAGAGCACTAATACTTATTAGCACCGCTTGGGCATTGGTATCGGTACAAGGACTAAGGTTTGCATGGGCCATGGCTAAACCCAACACATTCCCCTCATTACGCAGAACAAAAAGGGTGGCCATTGTGGGCACGCCCCCAGAATCGGACAGGGTAACAGCGCTAATTAGCAATGCTGGCGCTGATGTTACTTTCCTGGGCAACATAGCCCCATCTAACACCATTACGCACAAGAGCCAAATTGCAACCCTAGACCAAATTAGCGAGTTTATTAGAATAAACAGAATAGACGAGGTGGTATTCTGCAGCAACGACCTATCGCTACAGGAAATTATAAGGCACATGCTGCTCCTTACCCCAACTGGTATTGAGTTTAAAATAGCGCCACAGGATAGCCTTTCGGTTATTGGCAGCAACTCCATTAACTCACCAGGAGAGCTGTACACACTGGACTTTAAGGCAATTAGCGAACCAGCCAACAGACGGCGCAAACGCATTTTTGATGTTGCGGCAGCAGCCCTTTTGCTAATTGCAGCCCCAATCCTTTGGCTAACAAGAAAACCCGGAACCCCAACCGCCAAGCAAAGCCTTTCCGTTCTTTTTGGAAGGAAAACATGGATTGGCTACATACAGAGCAATAGCACAAGCGACCACCTACCTAGAATAAAACCTAGCGTATTTGCCTTTGCCACCATTACCCACACATCGAAAGAAAAGAGCAATACCATTAACCACGCAAACCTTATTTACGCAAAGAGCTACAGCGTAACCACCGATTTAATGGCGCTGTACAAAAGGGTGAAAGAGGGGATAGAATAAGGAATAGAAAAGCCAACATCAGAATCTAAAGCTACAGCCACACCAATTAGGGCAGCTCACATTGTGCTGCGCACTTGTCCCCACATCAAAACAATTTTGTAAATTGGCTGTTATACCAGAGCATTCCATAAATTGAACAAAAGGTGCCCCAAAAAGCATCAGCGGACAAAAAGCATCAGCAAGCATGAAAACAATAGAAATTATACTGCCCGCAATGGGCGAAGGCATTACAGACGCAACAATTACACGATGGCTGGTATCGGTTGGCGACATCGTTGAAGCGGATCAATCCATTGCCGAAATTGCTACCGACAAGGTTGACTCCGAAATACCATCGTCGGAAAAAGGGAAAGTAAAGCAGCTCCTTTTTAACGAGGGCGACGTTCCACAAGTAGGGCAAACCATTGCCATTGTTGAGGTTGATGGAGAAAGCACCGACAGCCCCACTGCAGAGCACACCCAAAAAGTTGACCATATTATAGCAGAAATCCCTGGCGTATCGGCCCCTCTTAGCCCAATAGCAGAGAGCGAGCAACACAGCGAAGATGAGTTTACCTACGTTTCGCCATTAGTTAGAAAAATTGCCACAGAGGAAGGCATCACCCCTCAAGAACTCAAAGCCATACCGGGTACTGGACTAAACAACAGGGTAACCAAAGACGATATACTACAGTACATCAACAACAAAAATAAAACACCCCAGGGGAAAGGGCTAGCGCCTAAAGAGCCCACACAGGTATTGCCACAGCAAACCACACCAAAGGCAGCACCCGTGGTTACACCAACCCATACACAGCTTGGCGTGGGTGTAGAGGTTGTGCAAATGGACAGGATGCGCAAGCTTATTGCTGAGCACATGATTAGCTCTAAGCAAACATCGGCACACGTTACCTCTTTTATTGAGGTTGATATGACCAAAATGGTGAGCTGGAGGAACCGCATAAAGGACGAGTTCCAAAAAACCGAAGGAGAAAAGCTAACACTTACCCCGCTTTTTGTTGATGCGGCAGTTAAAGCCATTAAGCAGCACCCTATGCTAAACTCATCGGTTGATGGAGATAAAATACTGATAAAGAAGAGCATTAACATTGGCATTGCGGCGGCACTGCCAAACGGAAACCTTATAGTTCCCGTAATTAAGAATGCCGACAAGCAAAACCTTAGCGGGCTAGCATCATCGGTAAACGATTTAGCCAAACGCGCCAGAGCCAACAAGCTACAACCCGACGAGATACAGGGAGGCACCTTTACCATTACCAATTTGGGAATGTTCGACACCCTTTCGGGTACGCCCATAATAAATCAGCCACAAGTAGCCATACTGGCCATTGGGGCAATAGTAAAGCGCCCCGTTGTAATTGAAAGCCCCGAAGGCGATACCATAGGAATACGGCAAATGGCCATACTATCGCTCTCCTACGACCATAGAGTAGTTGACGGAGCCCTTGGTGGAATGTTCCTAAAAACGCTTAAAGGAATTCTGGAAGGCTGGAACGGGTAAAACCACACAAAACAAGGAATAAACAAGGGCTATGTGTAAAGAAACATATAGCCCTTGTTTTACGTAATAGGGGTTAAGTTTTAATAGCATAGGACAAAAGATTTGGGTTGATGCTTTTCTAAAACGCATTTATTTTATTTCTTTGCTATAAAGAACTGATTTTCTTTTACCTTAGTTGATTGTTGTTTATAAACATTACTACATGAGGTATTTTTACGCAACCATTTTTTTATTTGTACTAACCGTTCAAGCTACAGCGCAAAAAAACTCATACTACAAGCGGGTTTTTGTTGATGCTGAATACTTTTTGCTTTACGAGGAGTACAAGGACGCCCTGCCTCTATACCAAGAACTCCTTAAAGCCGACCCCGAAAATGCCAACATAAACTACCGCATTGGCATGTGCTACCTAAATATTCTTACAGAAAAGACTAAGGCAATACCCCATTTAGAAAAAGCCATTACCAATACAACCAACAACTACAAAGAGGGCTACTTTACCGAGAACAAAGCCCCACTTGAGGCGTACCTTCTTTACGGCAAAGCCCTTAGAATAAAGGGAGATTTTGAACAGTCGGAAAAGGCATTTATTGCCTATAAGAACATGGCTGGCAACACGCCCAGCGCACTACTAGTTGTTAACAAAGAGATTGAAGCGCTGGCTTTTGCCAAAACCATGATGGCCAATCCGCTAAAAATAACCATGACCTCCATTGGCCGAAGCGTTAACACCCAACTGGCCGAAGTTAACCCCGTTGTATCAAAAGAAAAGGGAATTTTGGTTTACACCTCGCTACAACGCTTTTACAATGCCATACTAGTTAGCCAGTTTACCGACTCGGCTTGGTCCAATCCAACAAACATTAACACCCAAACCCTTGCCGATGGCCCCGTAAAAACGGTTGGCCTTTCGGGTAACGGAAGAGTACTGGTGCTTGCCCGTAACGATAACGACGACTACAACCTATACTACAGCAAGTACGACGCCATAAAAAAGAGCTGGTCCAGCATGGTTAAGTTCCCCAAGGAGATAAACTCAAGAAGTTGGGAAACATCTGGTTCACTAAGCCAATCGGGCGACACGCTTTACTTTGCAAGCAAGCGCCCAGGCGGGTTTGGAGGGCTAGATATATACATGAGCGTACGCACCAACGACGAAACATGGAGCCAACCCGTAAACCTTGGCAAAGAGATAAACACGCCGTTTGACGAAACGGCACCCATAATCTCATCGAGCGGAACAAGCCTGTACTTTGCCTCAAAAGGACACGAAACCATGGGAGGCTACGATATTGTTAAAGCGGTTAGAGCAAACGGCAGCTGGACAAAACCAGTAAACCTTGGCTACCCACTTAACACTACCGACGACGAGGCCTTCTTTTTCCCTCTCGACAATGAGCGCAGCGGCTACATGTCGCGAATACTTGAGGAGGACCAACGAGAGGAGGATATTTACTACATAGAACTAGACCTTCCCGTTACCCATCCTACCTCCACTGCCGATAGCAGCGCTAGCATAACAGCACAGCCATAACACAAACTAGCAGCACAAAACAGTAGCCATGCTATAGTTCCTGTTGGTTATATACCCCGCCATACAGTACAAAGATAAATGGTAATACGCCATTCATCAATCAGAATAGATTCCCCCCTAATTGTTTGGGTAATTTTACTAAATTTGGTATGCTGTTTAATAGAATACCACAGGTTTATCTACCCCATAAATAACCGCTGCACAAATGAAACCCCTACGGTTTATAGTACTCCTTATGCTTATAGGCCTAACTTGCGCTGGGCAAAACCGCAAAGAAATAGAGGAACTATATAAGGACGCAAACTCCTACTTCTACTTTGAAGATTACGATGAAGCCCTAGCGCTTTACCTACAGGTGCTAAAGCACAACCCCGACAACTACAACCTGCAATACCGGATTGGCTTTTGTTACCTCAACATGGCAGGGCAAAAACACGAAGCCATTCCCTATCTGGAGCAAGCGGCAAACAACACAACACCCCGCTACAGCGAAATTAGCATTACAGAAAAAAAAGCCCCCATCGATGCCATTTTCTACCTTGGCAACGCCTACTTTATTAGCAACCAACTAGATAAAGCCGAAAAAACCTACCAACGATTCAAGGAGCAGATAAAGAAGGAGAAACGGTGGGACATGAGCTACTTTGAGCACCAAACATCAACCCTTGTAGCATCTAAAGGAATACAGAAGCTCCCAACCAACTTTATTAGAACAAACCTAGGAGAGACTATCAACGATAGGTTCTCCAACTTTAACCCCGTAATCTCTGGCGATGGCAACACAATGGCATTCACCACAAAGCGCAAGTTCTACCAAGCGGTTTACGTTGCCAAGAAAAAAGAAGAAAAGTGGGGAGCACCACAAAATATCACCTTGGATCTTTTTGTTGACGGAAATTGCTCCACCCTATCGTTATCGCACGATGGGAAGGAGCTATACCTTTTCCGCGACGACACACACGACGGGAATATCTACGTAAGCCGTTTTAACGGGGAGAAATGGCTGCCAATGAAGCAGCTCAACGCCAATATCAACACAGAGTACTACGAGACCCATGCTAGCATTAGCGCCGACGGGAAATTGCTTTACTTCACCAGTAACCGCTTGGGCGGATTTGGAGACCTTGACATATACGTTTCGCGTAGGGATACTGGCGACAACTGGGGCCCAGCAAAAAATTTGGGCAGCACCATTAACACGCACCTAAACGAGAACACCCCCTTTATTACAACCGACGGGCAGCTGCTTTACTTTAGCTCCGAGGCGCATTACAACATGGGCGGATACGACCACTTTGTATCGCAAAAAACGGGCGAAGGATGGAGTAAACCCATAAACCTAGGCTACCCGCTTAACACCACCGACGACGACCTGTTTTTTGCTCCAATCAAAGACGGCTCCTACGGCCTTATTGCCCTGTTTGATAAAAATGGCTTTGGCGAAATGGATATTTGCGAGGTAGAGATATTCTCTCCACGCTACAGGAAAACGATACTTACATCGGACGAGCTAACTGCAAATAATACATCGGATAGAGGTTTTAAGACGCTAATAATTGATACTATAAAAGCGGCAGGGCTTGCAATCCTTAACCCCGACAAAGGGGAAAATGTGGCCTACATTGATGCAGACAAAAGGGCAACGCTTTTTTACCAAGGCAGCCCATACGAAATGCGCGACCATTCTGAGGCTGCCAAACTACTACTGGCAAAGCTACAAACCACAAGCAAGAAGTCTATTGATGCAATAAACACATCATCAACAAAAGAAAAAGACTCGCTGCTACTTGCCAATAAGGTGGAGCTTAACAGCGCTAACCCAACGCTACCTTCACTAGAGGAAGCACCAAGCATTACTCAGCTACAGAAAATACCTGCTACTAAAACCACCAACAAAACCGACACAACAGCCCAAAAGGCAGAGTTTAGGCTGAAT
Organism: Bacteroidales bacterium; assembly: GCA_016931855.1. Lineage (GTDB taxonomy): Bacteria > Bacteroidota > Bacteroidia > Bacteroidales > Tenuifilaceae > UBA5206. The sequence goes on along the minus strand of JAFGDZ010000014.1, from coordinate 4,189 downwards.
ACAGCTACCCTATCGGAACTATTCCCAAGCGTTTTACTTGCAGGGATAGAATCCCGTAAGCTAAAAAAACAGGTAGAAACAAAGCTATTTACCAGCGGAACTTACACCTCAACACAGTTTAATAAGCTACTGGCACAGTTAGCAACTGAGGCTATTGCCAATGGTAAGGGCGAAGAGCTACTAATGTCGTTTGCAAAGCTAGCAGACTGGCTAGTAACAAACACAAACCTACAGAACCTTAGGCAAAAGCGCACTATTGAATCCAACGTAACAAAAGATAATTTCATATCCCTGATTAACAAGTTTTTGGAGAAAGCATCGCCAGAACTCAAAGCCTTTATTGAGCAGGGCCTTGCCAACAACCCAGATATCCAATCGTTTGAGGAACTAATTGCAATTCTTAAAGCGCTTAACCCAGACCTATTTAACGAGTTACTTGCTGAGCTTATCACCCTGTTTGGGGAAGTAACACAGAACGAGTTTAGCCTATTACCCACTAACGAACAGCAGCGCTTAGAACAACTTGCAAAGGAAAAAGCCAACGGAAACAATATCCTGTCGCAGAAAGGTATAGTAGGGCTATTGGTGCTAATAATTATACTAGTAATAGCAATTGCTGTTAGATACATCATCAACAAGCGCAAAAGAAGTAACTTAAAACACTAACGATTTAGCAAACTTGACATTACAACAAAAACATTATGAATTGCAACTGGGTTATTCCACCGGGAGAACTATCAAATGTGATTCAAAGCATAAATGTTTTTGAGACATACTTCTGTAACGATACGTACCAGCTCATAATGCCCAATCCAACCAACGGGTTAATTATACAGATTGGAGAACCCTCGTACTACTCATTTGATGGTATAAACTTTACCATTTTCCCTAAACTTTACTTTGCACTTGCATCAATATCAAAGCAAAGCATGCTACTAAAGTGCAATGGGAGCTACAAGTCCATTTTAGTGATATTTAAACCAGGTGTACTGTACAATACGTTTAAGTTCCCGCTTTCGGAATGCATAGAGAATCCTATTGTTGATGCAAAGTACATATTACCTAAGGGCACGTACTTAAGCCTTTTGCGCATTACAGAGGATACAACAGACAAACAGGATATTACTGGTAGCGTTGCCACAATAATAACCCAAGGTTGCGTTAGCCCAACCAATGCAAGCATAAGCAGAAGGGCTACAGAACTCCTTATTGCTCAGGAAGGCAAACTAAGTATAGTGCAACTATCAAAAATGGTAAATACCACACCAAGAACACTTGAGCGCCAATTTAAGTACGAACAAGGTACCTCTCCCAACAGCTACGCACGACTGGTTAAGCACCACGCAATTATTAGAGAGATTGTTGCCTCAAATCAAATAAACTGGTTAGATATAATTGTTAAATACAACTTTCACGACAAAGCCCACTTTATTAAAGACTTTAAGAAGATAACAGGCTACAGCCCTTCATCTTATCTAAAACACACGCACACACTCGACATAGAAACAAGGCTCAAGTTCTGATTACAAAGAATAACCACAAACGGCACAGCCTCATTTTGTCGTTTTTTTACATCAAATCATCACCTTAATAGGTTGACCTTTGTAGTAAATGATCCCAAAACTCGTTTCCTATGAGAAAGATTCTGTTTTTAACACTAATTGCCCTCGGCATGATTTCACTATCATCGTGCGAAACCGAAGACGATGGTGAAACCGAAGTAACGGTTATTACCGGAACCATATCGACCCCCATTACTTGGAAAGCCGGGGAGACCTGGGTGGTTGAGGGCAGCGTTTACCTGGAGGCCGACCTGATTATTGAGCCCGGTACCACCGTGGAGTTCAAGAAGGACGCTGTAGTGTACGTGGGCTACTCCGCACCGGCCAGCATCACCGCGCTGGGCACTGCCGATAAGCCCATTGTGTTCAGGGGCTACGAGGGCCAAACCTGGAAGGGCATTGAGCTCTACTCCCACAACAGCGCCACCAAGTCCGCCTTTACCTACTGCACCTTTAGGCAGCTAGGCGGGGACTACGCCCTGCTCATCTACGGGACTAAGGCCAAGCTGGACCACTGCTCCTTTACCGAGTGCGCCAAGTCGGCCATTCACGTGCTGGGCGGTGGCGACTTCAACGGGTTCACCAACAACACCCTACAGGGCTGTAGTGCCTTCCTTATGGAGATTGACGCCGATGTGGCGGGCTCCCTAGGCACCACCAACACCTTTACCACTACGGGGAACAAGGGCGTGCGCATTAGCGGGAGCCGCAACGTAACCCGTGCCGCCACCTGGAGCAGCATTGGCACACCCTACGTTATTGCCAACGAGTACTACATTGAAGTGGACGCCGACCTGACCATTGCCGCTGGAACCACCGTGCTCTTTGAGCCCCACAGCATGCTGGAGGTGGGCTACAGCGAGTACGCATCGCTTAAAGCCGTGGGCACAGCCCAGGAGCCCATTACCTTTACCTCCGCATCGGCTAACCCACAGCCCGGCGACTGGTACGGCATCCAGTTCTACTCCAAGAACTCGTCCACCGCATCGGAGCTCACCTTCTGCACCATTGAGTACGCGGGAACCCAGTCATACCCTGCCCTGTACATCAGCGAGACCCAGATTAAGCTCAATGACTGCACCGTTGCCAAGGGGCAGTACTACGGCGTGGAGGTGTACGGCAACGCCAAGTTCACCCAGTGCATGCGCAACACCATTAAGGAGTTTGGCAACCACCCCATGCGCGTGGACGTGAACGCGGTGCACACCATAGACGCATCCAACACCATTCTCTCCGACGGTAACTTTGGCGTGTACATCCCCAACTACGACCTTACCGGAACCGTAACCTGGAACAAGCACGAGGCGCCCTACTTTGTGGAGTTCATCCGCTTTAACAATAACGCGGTGCTAACCATTGCCCCGGGAACCACCGTTAAGTTCCTGGCCGATGGCTACTTTGAGGTAGGCTACGATGCCTACGGCAAGCTCATTGCCGAGGGAACAGCCAACGAGCCCATCACCTTTACATCGGCGGCGTCCAGCCCTTCGGCGGGCGACTGGAGCGGGCTCCAGTTCTACAGCCAGACCAGCGCGGGAACCAAGCTCAACAACTGCCTGGTGGCCTACGCTGGCACCCCCAACGACGACACCGGGGCCATTTACATAGAAGAGTGTGGCAATGCCATTTCGCTAGCCAACACCCAGATTGCCCACAGCGCCACATGCGACGTGTACGTGTACTACACGGCCACCCCTACCATGCTCAACGTGACCAACAACAACGGGGAGCAGGCCAATGTGTGCGTGGTGAACTAAAAATAGCAGCAAATAGCTACACCCCCTTAATAGCAAAAGCCCCCGTTTGGACAAAGTCTAATCGGGGGCTTTTTTTAAAACTAACAGGCATAATATAATCAATATAACCAAACGATTACCAAGCAACACCAACAAAATTAGGTGTTTCAAAATACATCCCGTTCAACAAACCATGAATGGCAAAAATTTAACTTTGTGCCACCATTAAAACAGACACATCCATTCAAAGTAAAAATCCCCATCCAGAGGAAGGGGCTTTGAGTTCACCCCTATAAGGGGTAAGAATACTGTTGCCCTCAGAGAAGGCAACGGGTCGCCCCACATTTAGGTTACTACTTTTGTTCTTCTTTCTTTTCCTTATCCTCTTGATATTTCACATATCTGCGAATCATTTCCTCATCAAGCCCAACGGTATCGACACAATAGCCCTTTGACCAAAAGTGATTGCCCCAATAGGGGCGGCTTTTCAGACTTTTGAACCGACCGAACACTCGAATCGCTGTCCGTCCTTTTAGAATCCCCACCATATCCGAAATGGAAACTTTAGGGGGTACTTCTATCAACAAATGGACATGATCCGCTTGAACATTCAACTCTTTGACCACGCATCCTTTTTGATCTGCGAACAATCGAATGCAATGCTCAACCTCATCTTTTACTTCTTCCTTTAAAATCCTGTACCTATATTTGGGTGTCCAAACTATGTGGTACGTACAATGCCATATGGCATGTGACATTTTTTTAAAACGACTCATTGTTTTGTTCCTTTCTTTTGTTGTGGGGACAACTTCTGAAAGATAACAATGAGTCGTTTTACAGGCAAACCCGTAGAACGGCTCTGACCACGTTCACAGAACGTGGGTTTTTAAG
>JAFGDZ010000013.1 GCA_016931855.1 Bacteroidales bacterium | reverse complement strand
TGGAACACGGATAACACGGGTTTTACGAATTAACACGGATTGTATGTATTCCTCATCTTCCTCATCTCCATTCACTTCCTTCTTTATTAATTCCACTAACTCCCGTTCTCTTCCGACTTCTTCCTTCTTCTCCTTCCTCCTCTTCCTCCCATTCCTCCTCTTCCTATTTTTTGTTAAAAATTTGCATTTCACATTCATTGTGTTGTATCTTTCGACCGTATAACTCTAATGGTCGAAAAGTAAAATGTGCAGTGCAGCATTAATAAAATCGGAAAAGGACGATATGCGCGATAGCATTATCGATACCGCATCGGCAATATTTAGCCGCTTTGGCTTTAAGAAAACCACTGTTGATGATATAGCCCAAGCGCTTCGCAAGGGTAAAAGTTCCATCTACTACTACTTTAAGAGTAAGGAGGAGATTTTTCAGGCCGTGGTGGATAGGGAGGCCGATGTGCTTCGCACCCAGATGGAGCAGATTATGGCCAGCGATATGGACCCCCGTGAGAAGCTTTCGGCGCATATCAAGGGTCGTATGGATCTTGTTAAGAACATGAGCAACTACATGGAGCTGCTAAAAAATGATGATTTAAGCAACCTCGATTTTGCCGAGAAGTTCCGCAAGAAGTACGACCTAGAGGAGATTCAGGTTATTAGCCAGCTGCTTCAGGAGGGTATCGACAAGGAAACCTTTAAGGTAAAGAATATTGAGCTATCGGCTCTAGCCATAGTAACCGCCATGAAGGGATTGGAGGTTCCACTAGCGCTATCGGGAAAGTATGCCAATAACCTTATGGCCGTTATCGACGATATGCTAGATATTCTCTTTTACGGACTAGTAAAACGCTAACAATAAGTGCAATGAAACAACGATTGCTCACATTTGCCCCCTTACTTCTACTGTACTTTAGCGGTATGGGGCAGCAACAGGTGTCGCTGGAGCAGTGCCGCCAAATGGCTTTGGAGCACAATCAGCGCATAAAAATTGCGGAGGAACAAACGGGTGCTGCCGATGCGCTACAAAAATCGGCAAAAACGCAGTTCTTCCCCTCCATAAGTGCAAACGGGCTTTACACTAGAACCAACAAAAAGTACAGCCTTTTATCGGAGGATATGTTTATTCCCGTGGTTCCCTTTAGCGCAATAGACCCAACCACAGGGCAGCTTAACGGTTCGATACTCGACCCACAAAGCCCCAACTTTGACCCATCGGTATTTACCAATACCTTTCAGCTTAACCCTGCAACGGGACAACCGCTGTACGACAAGGATGGGAATCCGGTATTCCAAAAGTATGCTTGGATACCCAAGGATAAAGCGGAGTTTGGCGCAAAGAACATCTTTGCGGCAGGGGTAACCCTAACGCAGCCCATTTACCTTGGAGGTAAAATCCGCGAAACCTATAAAATGGCTGGTTATGGGAAGCGTGCAGCGCAGGCATCGGAAAGGGTAGAGCAAAGCGAAGTGCTTTACCAAACCGAGGAGAGCTACTGGCGACTGGTATCGCTAAAGGAGAAGGTAACACTGGTTAAAAGCTATGTTGCCCTGCTTGAAAAACTTAATGGCGACCTAGATAATCTCTATGCCGAGGGTATCATAATCCAAAACGATAAGCTAAAGGCAACGGTTAAGCTAAACGAGGCGCAGCTAAACCTTGTTAAGGCCGAGAATGGGTACAGGCTATCGCAAATGGCGCTTTGCCAGGTTGTTGGGTTGCCCCTTAGCACAATGGTTGAGCCAACCGATACGCTTGGCGTAGCCATTCCGCTACAAGGAACCGATGCGCTTATTGATAGCGCGCTGCTTAACCGCCCCGAGATTGATATGCTGGACCAAACGGTTAACATAGCCCAATCGGGTGTTAACATTATGCGTTCCCGATACCTTCCAAACATTGGGCTTACTGCAAACTACATGTACATGAATCCAAACCCATACAATGGAATGAAGGAGGAGTTTGGTGGCGATTGGAATGTGGGCGTTGCCATTAACATCCCCATTTTCCATTGGAACGATAGGGCGCATACCCTAAGGGCTGCGAAGCATGAGCACGCTGTGGCTCAGCTAAAAAAGGAGGAGGCTACGGAGCTTATTGCGCTTCAGGTTCAGCAGGCTATGTTCAAGGTCTCAGAATCGGCAAAGCGCATTGAGATGGCGCAGGAGAACCTGAAAAAGGCAACAGAGAACCTTCGCGTGGCCACCGATGCTTTTGATAGCGGCATGCTTAAAGCCACCGACGTTCTGGAGGCACAAGCCTTATGGCAAGATGCCTACAGCACCCTTATTGATGCGCGCATGGAGGCTCGGCTAAACGAGGTCTTTTTACGGAAGGCAACGGGAGTTAAGCTGAAGTAGGAGGAATGTGAGGAAGAGGAGGAAGGAAGTGAATGAATATGAGGGAGATGAGGAATGAGAAACGTTGGACGTTAGTAACATGTAACCTGTAACGCGTCACAAATAAAGAGGAAGTAGTCGGAATTAGTGGGAATTAGCGGGAGACTCGGAAGTTTTATCGGCATAAAGAATTTGAGAGAGTAAGAGGAATACATACAATCCGTGTCAATTCGTAAAACCTGTGTTATCCGTGTTCCATATAACCTGTAACCCGTAACCTGTCACAAAAAATTAATTAACAGGAAATCAGAAAAAAACTAGATACCATGAAGGCAAAGGAGCTTTTTGTAGTAGCAGCTGTTGCCGTTGCGCTTGCAGCCTGCGGAAAAAAGGAGAGTACCCAGCAGCAGGAGAGCAGCACCCCTGTGGTAGCCGTTGCGCTGGCCACCGAGAAGGAGTACACTCCACAGCTAACCTACACCGGAACCGTTTTTGCAGCGCGCGAGGCTAACCTTGGCGCTTCGCTACCAGGGAAGGTAGAGCGTATTCTGTTTACCGAGGGGCAGCATGTTAGTAAGGGCGACCTTATTGTGGAGCTCTCGGACGAGATGCTTACCCAAGCGCAAATTGAGTACGAAACCATAAAAAAGGACTACGAGCGCGTATCGCGACTAAGGGAAAAGGGTAGTATCTCCGAAATGGAGTACGACCACATAAGGGCAAAGTACGAGGCATCAAAGGCTAAAACGGAGATGATTCGCAAGAACACGCAGGTTCACGCTCCTTTCTCGGGCGTTCTTGTTGAGCGGATGATGGAAGAGGGCGAGGTTTACTTCCTTAACCCCGGACTGGAACCGGGCTACTCCATGCGCTCTGGCATAGTTAGGCTGATGCAACTAGACCCTGTGCGCATTGAGTTTGAGGTTAACGAGAAGCAGCTTAGTGATGTAAAGGTGGGCCAAAAGGTAACGGTTACGCTAGATGCCTTTGTGGGAGAATCGTTTGCTGGGAGCGTAAAGAGCATTAAGCCAATGCTTTCTACCATATCTAGAACCGCAACTGCCGAGGTTTCTATAGCAAACCCCAATACCAGAATAAAGCCAGGCATGTACGCCAATGTAACCGTTATGCTTGCACCACAAAAGGCGGTATTTGTGCCCATTAAGAGTCTTTACCGCGTTGCTGGCACAGCACAGGATTACCTCTTTACCGTAACCGATGGCGTTGCAAATCAGGTTCCTGTTGAGCGTATTGTTACCATTGCCGATATGGTGGCCGTAAAGGGCATTAGCGCCAATCAGCAGGTAATAGCCGAGGGCAAGAACCGCGTAACCGATGGGCAAGCCGTAACGGTTAAGAAGTAGCCCAGCAAATCAATCAATATCAACATAAAAGTAAAACACTAAACAGCATATAGCCATGAGATTACCTGAAGTAGCCGTTAAACGGCCAGTGGCAACCGCAATGCTTTTTGTGGCAATGCTAATCTTCGGTTTGGTCTCCCTTTGGAAGCTACCGCTCGATGTGCTTCCAGAACTTGAGCTGCCAACCCTTACCGTTATTACCGTTTATCCGGGTGCTGCTGCCGATGAGGTAGAGGAGCAGGTAACCCAGGAGCTGGAGTCCATTCTATCGGGAACGGAGCACCTAAAGGAGATTACGTCGCAATCAAAGGAGAACGTATCGTTTATTGCCTTGCAGTTTGATTGGGGTACCGATATTACCGCTGCCGCAAACAACGCCCGCGACCTTATTGAACTGGTTAAGAACAAGCTTCCCAACGAGGCGCGCAACCCAGTTATATTTAAGGTTAACTCCAGCATGATGCCCATTCTGGTTTACGGTGTAACCGCAAATGAGAGCTACAACTCGCTTAACCAGATACTGGAGGATGAAATTGCCAGTCCGCTGCGCAAAGTGCCCGGCGTTGGAACGGCCCTTATTATTGCAACCCCAATTAGGGAGATAAAGGTTAACGTAAAACCAAATGCGCTAAAGGCGTATAACCTCTCCATATCGCAAATATCAACAGTGCTAAAGGCCGAGAACATATCTATTCCCGGCGGTAACATTAAGGTGGGCCAGAGCGATTTTGCCATCAGGGTACCTGGCGATATTGAGTCGTTGGACCAGCTGCGCAACATCGCCCTAATCAACTTTAACGGAAACGTAATTAGGCTAAAGGATGTGGCCACAGTTACCGATGCCTTTGCCGAGAAGGATGAGTTTGCCCGCACCACAAACGGACGTGGCGCTGCGCTTATGATTCAGAAGCAGAGCGGCGAGAACACCCTAAACGTGGTAAACGCAGTGCGTGCAAAGGTTGCCGAGCTACAAAAGAAGCTTCCGGCCGATGTTAAGATTGAGGAGGTGATGAAATCCGATGAGCTGGTAACGGAGAGTATCCGCAGCTTATCGTCGTCGCTATGGTACGCCATGTTCTTTGTGGTTATTGTGGTGTTTGCGTTCCTGCGCAACTGGCGACAAGGTTTTATAGTGTTTCTAACCATCCCATTCTCGCTTATTAGCGCATTTATTGTGATGTATGCCATTGGCTGGACAATCAATATCTTCAGCCTTATGTCGCTTATTATTGCCGTGGGGATGGTGGTTGATAACGCCATTGTTGTGCTGGAGAATATCACCCAGCACATAGAGAAGGGCGCAAAGCCAAAGCAGGCCTCCATTTTTGGTACTGGCGAGATGGGGCAGGCAATTACCGCATCAACCCTAACCACGCTCATGGTTTTTATCCCCATGATTTTTATGGGTGGCATTGTGGGTATCATGTTTAAGCAGCTGGCGTTGCTAACCGCAGTTACGCTAATAACATCGCTATTTACATCGCTTACGCTAACCCCCATGGCATCATCGCTACTGCTAACCGGAATGCGCAAGGGCGAAACACGCAAGCACGGCAAGCTGTTTACGCTAAGCGAAAAGCTTTTTCTAGCGCTAGAGAACAGCTACAGAAAGCTGCTTGGTTGGGCCGTTAAGCACAAAACCGTTACGCTGGTGCTAACTGCTGCGCTACTTGTAATAAGCCTTTGGGTTGGTAAGGGGCTGGGTAGCGACTATATACCCGAGTTTGATGCTGGCGATATTGCAGCAGTAATTGAGACCGAGGTGGGCACATCGGCACAAAAAACCGATAGCGTTGCACTGGTGGTGATGGAGATTTTTAAGGAGGAGATACCAGAAATGGTTCCCGGGTCGCTATCGGCCATTAGCGGACAAACTGACGATGGAGTGCTAACCACCGTAGGTTTCCGTGAGGGGAAAAACGTATCAACCATTCTGGCGCACCTTACCCTGCCCGATAAGCGCGATAGGAACGCCAAGGAGATTGCCGAAGCAATTCGTGTTAGGATTAAGGAGGTTCCAGAAATAGAGAACTTTAGCATAATGGCGGGTAGCCTTATATCCGCAGCCATAACCGGAAATAAAAAGCCCATTGAGGTTAATATCTACGGAAAAGAGTTTGAGCAGATTAACCCTGTAGCCGAGGCCATCAGCAGTAAGTTTAGGGAAGCGGGGAGCTTTATTGATGTTGCCAACACCGTTGATAAGGGTAAGCTGGAGGTGCAGGTTAGGATTGATAAGAACAAAGCATCGGCCATGGCGCTAAACACCGCCATGATTGGGATGCAGATACGCCAGAGCATTTATGGTGCCGAGGCTGGTAACCTAAAGGATGGTGGCGAAAAGTTCTCTATTATGGTTAGATACTCACCCGAGTACCGTAACGATATTGAGCGCATTAAGAACATCATGCTAACCAATCTACTTGGGCAGCAGATTCCGCTACTTGCCGTTGCCGAGGTTACAACGGGAACCGGAGCGCTACAAATAGACCGCTTTGCACAGCAGCGTATAGTAAAGGTGCGGGCCGAGCTAAACGGCATATCGCTTGGCGAGGGTCAGGAGCAGGCTAAGCAGATACTGGCTGGCATGGATATCCCAGATAGCGTTGAGGTTGAGCTTAGCGGTCAAACCAGTGAGCAGGGCGACTCGTTCTCCGATTTGTACCTAATCCTTATAATTGGTATCCTGCTGGTTTACATGGTTATGGCGGGTCAGTTTGAGAGTTTCCGCGACCCGTTTATCATTATGTTTGCCATACCGCTAACCTTTATTGGTGTTGTTTGGGCCTTTAAGCTATCGGGGATAACGCTTAGCGTAACCACCTTTATTGGTGTGATTATGCTAATGGGTATTGTGGTAAACAATGGTATTGTACTGGTTGACTACACCAACCTGCTTCGTAAGCGCGGTTATAGGGTTTACGATGCCGTTCAGGAAGCCGGACGAAGCCGTTTACGCCCAGTGCTAATGACCTCGCTAACCACCATACTGGGTATGCTACCCATGGCGCTTAGCCAGGGGATGGGACGCGAGGCCTACTCACCGCTAGGAACAACCATGATTGGAGGCTTGTTGGTATCAACGCTAATTACGCTGCTTGTGGTTCCAACCATCTACGCAGTATTCCATAGGGATTAGGGTAGATACAGCATCAGCAAAAACATCAACTTAACACTCAGGTAATGAAAATAATATACTGCACCTGCAACGTAAGCGTAATAGAATCGCTGCTGCAAACCCTAGACAGTTGTAACGTGCGCGACTACCAGATAGTTGAGCAGGTAACCGTTAAGAACAAAAAGGGCGACCACCGGTTCAATAATCCGGTGTGGCCAGGCTTTAACTCGGCCGTTATTATGCAGATTAGCGACGACGATAAGGCCAAATCCGTTATGGCGGCCGTAAAGGATATGAACCGTACCGCCTTTAACGATAACGAGCTGGTAACCGCCTGCATGTGGACCATGGACGACTATTTTTTTGATTGATAGGGAGGAACACAGACAAAACAAATCTTACTGATTTTCACGGATTAAATCTCGTGATACGTTGGATTAAAAATTACCCCCGATAGGATTTTGAATCCTATCGGGGGTTGTTGTGAATTTCCTCTCTCATCCAATTCATCACATTACTATGCAGGGCTACAGTTTAATAGCAATTTGCAGCTAGAATTCAAATGCCTATACCAACCTTCCTTAGATTCCTCTGCCTCCATTCAACACCTTCAATCTCCATCTCACTCCTTTCCATCTAAAGATTCCCCAAACCCCAAAACCGCTTCCACTTTTTAGTATCTTTACACGTTCGTACCTCAAACAGAAAAGCCCTTACAATCAGTGATAGACCAAGTTACCGTAGATAGGATTATTGGCGCAGCCGATATAGTAGAAGTGGTTCAGGACTACGTTTCCCTTAAGAAACGTGGGGTGAACTACTTAGGCAACTGCCCATTTCATAATGAAAAAACGCCATCGTTTACGGTATCGCCGGCAAAGGGTATTTACAAGTGCTTTGGATGCGGAAAAGGGGGTAACTCCGTTTCGTTTATCATGGAGCATGAGCACCTAACCTACGTGGAGGCGCTTAAGTTCCTTGCCAAGAAGTACCACATTGAGGTTGAGGAGAAGGAGGTAACGGCCGAAGAGCTAAAATCGCGTAATGAGCGCGAGAGCCTTATGGTTGCTGTTGCATGGGCACAGCGTTACTTTACCGATATTCTGCACAAGCACACCGAGGGCAAAAGCGTAGCCCTTAGCTACTTTAAGGAGCGTGGCTTTAGGGACGATATTATAGAGAAGTTCCAGCTTGGCTACTGTCTTGAGCAGCGCAACGCCTTTACCACTGCCGCACAGCGCGAGGGGTATAAGCTGGAGTACCTTGTTAAAACAGGGCTAAGCGTACAGCGAGAGAACGATGCCTTCGACCGCTTTATGGGGCGCGTAATGTTCCCTATACATAGCATTAGCGGGCGCGTTATAGCTTTTGGTGGGCGCATAATGCGTAGCGATAAAAAGCTTGCCAAGTACATCAATAGCCCCGAGAGCGACATCTACCATAAGAGTAACGTACTGTACGGCATTTACTTTGCCAAGCAATCCATTACGCAGCAAAACCGCTGCTTACTGGTGGAGGGTTACACCGACGTTATATCGCTTCACCAAGCTGGTGTTGAGAACGTGGTGGCCAGCTCGGGTACTGCCCTTACCCCCGACCAAATTAGGCTAATTAAGCGCTTCACCCCAAACATCACCATGCTTTACGATGGCGACGCTGCGGGTATAAAGGCATCGCTTAGGGGTATCGATTTGGTGCTTGAGGAGGGACTCAACGTAAAGGTTGTGCTACTCCCCGATGGCGAAGACCCCGATAGCTACGCGCGCTCACACAGCGCAACGGAGGTGCTGGACTTTATTGCCAAAAACGAAACCGACTTTATACACTTCAAAACCCGCCTGCTACTTGACGATGCCAAGAACGACCCCATTAAAAAGGCTGGTTTAATAACTGATATTGTTCGCACCATCTCGGTTATCCCCGATAGTATTACCCGCTCCGTTTATATCAAGGAGTGTAGCCGAATGCTTGATATTGATGAGAGCATTCTCTACACCGAGGTGGGTAGCCAGCGCCGCAAGAAGCTTGAGGAGGTATTTGGCCGCGTAAGGCAGGAGCCCGAGGCAAAGCCCATTACGCCAAGCGTTCCCTCGTTTGTGTCGGAGGTGTTCTGCGAGGAGCAGGAAAAGGAGATAATTTACTTCCTGCTAAAGTACGGGCATAAGGTGCTTTTTGAACTCGACAACGAGAACCTTGAACCCAATGAGCGCGAGGTAACTGCAGGGCAATACATTATTGCAGAGCTAATGAACGATGAGCTCGATTTTCAGAATCTGGTTTACCGTAAAATGTTTAATGAGTATAAAACGGTTATGGAGCGCGAAACGCAGGTGGATAACCGCTACTTTATTAACTTTCCCGATCCCGAAATAAGCAGTCTTGCTGTTGATATTCTTGCGCAGCGCCACAGGCTTAGCCGTATTTGGGACAACCACCCAAGCAACAGCTCCGACATAATAGACTACCTAAACCATGCCATTCCCAAAGCAATTATGGTTTACAAAAGCAAGATTATACAAATGGCAATAAACAACCTCCGCAATCAATTGGGCACACTGGGTAAGGAACAAATTGATGAGCAGCGCGAGGTTATGCAGCAAATGGCCAACCTAACCAATTTAAGGGGAATTCTGTCCAAGGAGCTGTCTAGGATTTTGGTGTAGAGAATACTAAACCGATTTTAGGTATTGAGCAGCAGACATCACGGGTAGCTTAGCTTTTTAAAAATATTTCTGGAAACAACTCTACGCCTAGATCCTAAAAATCATATTCATATGGAAATCTATGGTAAAGAAATGTGAGTTTTCTTTACAAAAATTCTTTCGCAAAGGCATTTAAAGCAATCATATACAACCAACTAATCTACATGCTGCGATGCGTCTCTTCTAATTCGTTTTATACGGTTAAATAATTCATGCTTATTCCTACGTTCTTCCTCTATGTCATAATCATCTTGCAGACCTAACCAAAATTTGGGGCTTGTTCCAAAATATAAACTTAATCTCAACGCCGTATCTGCCGTTATACTTCTTTTCCCCTTTAAAATTTGAGAAATTCGTGTCTGTGGTATTTCAGTATCTTTCGATAACCTATAAGCTGTAATGTTCATTGGTATTAGAAATTCTTCTTTTAATACCTCTCCTGGGTGAATATTCTCTAATCTTTCCATAGTTTCTCCTGCCATTAGTGATAATCTAAAATTTCAACTTCTGCTACATTGTTGCTTGCCCATTTAAAAATGATTCTCCACTGGTCATTTATCCTTATACTATAGTAATCCTTAAAATTTCCAGATAGTTTTTCAAGTCGATTGGAAGGAGGAACCTTCAAGTCCACTAATGACTGAGAGTTGTTAAGCATCCTGAGTTTTCTCCTTCCTATTTGTTGTATTTCGGGAGGAAAATTTCTAACTCGTTCCCCAAGCCAGATCTTCTCTGTTTCTCTTGATCCAAATGAAAGAATCATTGCAACCTCATTATTAGTAACGCTAAAGGTAAGTAGTTGTTTCAAGTTAACCAAGAAAGTTTTAAATTCCCTAGATAGCAAAACAAGTCAGGTAACAATAATAAGCACGCTGTTTTACTCCCCACCATTCATCGTTTCACACATATAAATTGTATTTTTGTAAACATACTTTAGGTGTTTAATGTTTAGGCGTTGTAAGTGCCTCGCATATAATATCTAGCATCTAACATATTTTTATTATGGATATAGTAGTAAGCGGAATACGCTCCACCGGAAAGCTGCACCTTGGTAACTACTTTGGTGCCCTTAAGAATTTTATTAAGATGCAGCACGAGAATAAGTGCTACTTCTTTATTGCCGATTACCACTCGTTAACCACCCATCCAACGCCCGAGAACCTTCACGGTTCGGTTAAGCAGGTGCTTGCCGAGTACCTTGCATGCGGGCTTGATCCTGAGGTGGCAACCCTTTACATACAGAGCGATCTTCCCGAAATACCTGAGCTATACCTCCTTCTTAACATGAACGCTTACCTAGGCGAGTTGGAGCGTTGTACATCGTTTAAGGAGAAGATTCGCAAACATCCCAACAACGTAAACGCCGGATTGCTTACCTATCCTACGCTTATGGCTGCCGATATCATTATTCACAGGGCGCATAAAGTGCCTGTGGGTAAGGATCAAGAGCAGCACCTTGAGATGACCCGAACCTTTGCCAATCGCTTTAACAGGCTTTACAACGTGGAGTACTTCCCCGAGCCTGTGGCGTACAACTTTGGCGAGGAGCTGGTAAAGATTCCTGGGCTTGATGGCTCTGGTAAGATGGGCAAATCGGAGGGTAATGCCATTTACCTGTCTGATGATCCTGAAACCATTCGCAAAAAGGTGATGAAGGCGGTGTCCGATAGTGGTCCAACCGAGCCAAACCAGCCAAAACCAGAGGCCATTCAGAACCTGTTCACCATAATGAAAGTGGTTTCTACTCCTGATACCTACGCCTACTTTGACGATAAGTACAATACCTGCCAAATTCGCTACGGCGATTTAAAGAAGCAGCTTGCAGAGGATATCACCCGCTTTACCGATCCTTTCCGCGAGAAGATTGAGGCCATTTTAGCCGACAATAAGTACTTAAGCGATGTTGCAGAGATGGGAGCAGAAAAGGCTCGCCAAAGCGCCAGCCAAACCATTAAGGAGGTTAGGGAGATTATTGGATTTAGGCGGTTCTAAAGATTGCGGTCTATACCAAACAAAATAAGAAACCCCAGACATTGATTGTCTGGGGTTTTGCTTTTAAATCCTTTAACCTTTCACTTTTAACCTTTCATCTCGCCTAAGGGCGAGACAGGCTCTTTAACGTACTAAACTATCTCCCAATCAAATCCATCCTTTCTATCGCGAACGGTAACACCCATTTCGGTGAGCTGGTTACGGATACGGTCGGAGGTTTCAAAGTCCTTGCGAGCCTTAGCTTCAAGGCGCATGGTTAGTAGCATATCTATTAGTTTGCCAGTAAGCTCGGCTTGCTTAGAGCCGCCGCCCTGCTCATCAACAATACCTAGCACATCAAACACAATGGCGCGGAACTCCTTGGTAAGGGTTTCCAAATCGCTTTGCGTAATCTTCTCCTTACCCTCGGCAAGGGAGTTGATGTTGCGCACCCAGTCGAATAGTACGGCTATGGCAATTGGGCTGTTTAGGTCGTCGCTAAGGGCAGTATAGGCGCGTAATGGAAGGTCGGCCACATCAACCGTTGAGCTGTCGGATGGCTTAATCCTATCAAGCATACGGTTAGCCGCCATTAGGCGTTGTAGTCCCTTCTCGGCAGCTTGGAGCGCCTCGTTAGAGAAATCCAGTGTTGAGCGGTACTGCGCTTGTAGAATGAAAAACCTTATGGTCATTGGGCTGTAAACCTGCTCAAGCAGCTTATGGTTGCCGCTAAACAGCTCCTCAAGGGTTATGAAGTTACCCAACGATTTTCCCATCTTCTGTCCGTTGATGGTAATCATGTTGTTGTGCATCCAGTAACGAACGGCCTCGTGACCGTGCGCTGCAACGCTTTGGGCAATCTCGCACTCGTGATGAGGGAACATAAGATCCATTCCACCACCGTGAATATCGAATGGCTGACCAAGGTACTTGGTGCTCATGGCCGAGCACTCAAGGTGCCAGCCTGGGAACCCGTCGCTCCATGGCGATGGCCAGCGCATAATATGCTCTGGCGATGCCTTTTTCCAAAGGGCAAAGTCAACGCCGTTACGCTTCTCGTCCTGTCCGTCTAGTGTGCGGGTGTTGGAAATCATCTCCTCAATGTTCCTACCCGATAGCTTGCCGTAGTTGTGCTTAGTGTTGTACTTCTCCACATCAAAGTAGATTGAGCCGTTGCTCTCGTAGGCAAAGCCGTTGTCAAGAATCTGCTTCACCATCTCAATTTGCTCAATGATATGGCCCGATGCGCGAGGCTCAATGCTTGGAGGTAGCACGTTAAGCTCCTTCATGGCATCCTGATAGCGCAGGGTGTAGTACTGCACAACCTCCATGGGCTCAAGCTGCTCAAGGCGAGCTTTTTTGGCGATTTTATCGTCGCCTGCATCGGCATCGTTCTCAAGGTGACCCACATCGGTTACGTTACGCACGTAGCGTACCTTGTAGCCCTGATGGGTTAGGTAACGGAACAGCAAATCGAAGGTAATTGCGGGACGCGCATGCCCAAGATGAGGATCGCCATAAACGGTTGGACCGCAAACGTATAAGCCAACATGTGGCGCGTTGTATGGTTCAAACTCCTCCTTCTTACGCGTAAGCGTATTGTATATTTGCAGCTTGGTACTCATAACGTATTGAGGTAAAATCTGTTTTAAGAATGCAAAGGTAACAACCTGCGGCAGATATAGCAACTGGTGAAGGGAAAATGTGGGGGCACTCTAGTGAGGGTGCAATGGGGAATTTTTCTCGCAAAGACGCAAAGGGGTAGGTTCCGAATCCTCGCTGCTATAAATCGCCACAAGATTTTGTGGCGCTACGGCAATCTACATATCAATTCCTCCTCTCCTTCGAATTCCTTTCTTATAGTGTCACCCCTTCGGGGTTAATTGTTCCAATAATCTATTTTGCTATAATAATTGCACCCCTTCGGGGTTTGTTCTACACGGGCTTATTTAGGGGTGCATATGCGTGGGTATTGATGGTGGGTTTCTGATAATTCCTAAATCGCCACGGCGTGCTGTGGCGCTACGGCAATATTCTTCCTATTCCTGATTTGAATGGCCTGAAAGGCCAAAATCTGAATACCCGTGGGTGCAAAACCCACGGGGTATGCTAAGTAGATGGAAATTAGCCCTGAAGGGGCTTTACTAAGACGGTTCGACCCTTTCTGGGCCGAGGCGCTGTGGGCTACTTCCCGTGGGCTGCTTTGCTGCGCCCACGGTTATTGAGATTAAGCCACTTCGTGGC
>JAFGDZ010000012.1 GCA_016931855.1 Bacteroidales bacterium | reverse complement strand
ATACGATTTTTTTCATTAAAAACAAACTACTTTGTTGATATTCAGGTAATTAAATGCTAAAATATTTTAGATGCGTTTGCCCTGCTAATTGCAAGCGCATGCATGGTTTTTAGGTTCCTTTTGCGCATATTGGCACTATACAGCGCTAAAACTTAGCTTTGGCTTAACACTTAAGTATTACATTTGTTGTTGATATACGGTATTTTAGTAGATTGTAGCCCCTGTTTCCCAATTGCGTATTGCATTAAAAGTCAGGATTATATTACCATGTAATGTTTAGCCTATGAACGTCTCCTCCCCCCGCGATATGAGTATCTACGTCTCCATTGTAGCATCGGCAATTGCAGGTGTAACCATGGTTTTAACCATCGGATTTGCTGGTTACTACGCCCTTGCTGTTATTGCAGCAATTCTGTTCATTTTTATTGTGGTGTACATTGTAACCTATTACCTGCTAAGCTCATTTATTTTTGAGAAGATAAATCCTATTTATAAAACCATACACAACCTTAACGTTTCAGATAATGAGCTTAAGCGCGAGCTGGAGGAGAGAGACCTCATTAGCGAGGTAAACAAGGAGGTGCTGCATTGGGCTACTTCAAAATCGCGTGAGATTGACAAGCTTAAGGAGATGGAGCGCTATCGCAAGGAATTTTTAGGCAACGTGTCGCATGAGCTAAAAACCCCAATTTTCAACATTCAAGGCTACGTGCTAACCCTTTTAGATGGGGGGCTCGACGACCCCTCTATTAACAAGCAGTATCTTGAAAAAGCTGAGAAGAGCATAGATAGAATGATTTCTATAGTGGAGGATCTTGAGGCCATATCGAGGCTCGAGGCAGGTGAAATGCGCCTTGAAATGGATAGGTTTAACGTAGTATCGTTGGTTGAGGAGGTTTTTGATGTTCATGAGATTCGTGCAAAGGGCAAGGCCATTACCCTTTGCTTCGATAAGGAGTATGAAAAACCTGTTTGGGTTTATGCCGATAAAAAGCGGATATACCAAGTGCTTGCCAACTTGGTGGTAAACTCAATTAACTATGGCAAGCAGAATGGAAAAACCGTTGTCTCCTTCTCCGATATGCACGAGCGCATTCTTGTTGAGGTTAACGATGATGGTGTGGGTATTGATAAAAAGGATATTCCCCGAATTTTTGAACGCTTTTATAGGGTTGATAAAAGCCGATCGCGCGAGCAGGGCGGTACAGGCCTAGGCCTTGCAATTGTTAAGCACGTAATTGAGGCTCACCGGCAAACCATTAACGTACGTAGTAGCGTTAACGAGGGGACTTCATTTGTGTTTACGCTAGCCAAAGCGCAATCCGATAGGGGAAAGAAGGGGTAACCTCTGCGGTTTTTTAGGCTATTCCTGAGCGTAACTTGGGTTAACGCAGCTGAATATAAGAAAGTCCATAAGCCTTCCATCTTTTACAACCCCCTTTTTTAGGGTTGCTTCCAGCGTAAATCCGTTTTTCACAAGCACTTTAGCCGATGCTGCATTCGACTCAAAAACCTCTGCATACAGCTTGTAAAGGTTGTGGCGCTTAAAGGCAAGCTCCTTTAGCGTGGCCACAGTGCGGGTTGCAATGCCTTGTTGCCAAAAGGGTTGGCCAAGCCAGTAGCCTATCTCGGCGGTATGGGCAAATACATCGTCGCGCTTATGGATACCTGCAATACCCACCGCTTCGCCGTTTAGGTCGATGGCAAAGGTTGTTAGTGGTTCCGTTTTCGAAATCAACCCAATAAACGATACCGCATCAGCCTCGGTGTATGGATGTGGAAATATGTCGCGAAGCGTAAGCCAAACATTTCTATTGTTTGCATACTTGGCAATACTTTTAGCATCCGATAGTCGGAGCGGTCGTAATGTGTCCATTTGCAGGGTATTTAACCGTATATAACTTGGCGCGTGGTTTTCTCCTCGGCTTTCTTGTTCCTAATTTTATTGCTCTTTGTTACGTTAACCTGATATGTTGTTTTTACAACCCAATTCCCTTTGGAGTCATACTCGTACTCATAGTAGTATGCTTGGTTAATTTTGTTATTGCCGTTTATTGAGTCAAGCATAATATCCCCATTAGAATAGTACTCCCGGTTAAGCGTACTGTGAGTAAATGGCTTACTATTATCAAGGGGCACATTTGTTATCCCAGATAGCTGGTTGTTTATTTTGTAAACCATAATTTTAACAAGATTGTTCGCGGGAAGGTAGTATATTTTTTCCGTAGAGGTGTGAGCCCCTTTGCTGTTAAATACTTCAACGTAAATGGGACTTCCTTTGTCGTCGCACTTTACGTTACCGCTTATATCAATAGCATCCTCTTTAAAAACTTTAATTGATTTCAGAAAATTGGTAGTATCGTTGTAAGCAAACTCTATTCGCTCATTTTTCCAGCCTAATATATTAACAAACTGCTTGGTGGTAATTAGTACTGGACGGTTTTTGTGGTCGTACTCCCAGGTCCGGGTTAGGTTGGCGCCACTTGCTTTTCCCGTTGATGTTTCCGATACAATAAGCTGTGCGTTGTTATACCTCTTCTCAACGGTAAAGGGTTGCCCTGCCACATTGTTAATCATTAGCTCGTGGCTCTCAATAACGGCTGATACCCTTCCACCTTTAAACGGTTCGGGTTGTATGTTAAGGTAGTGGTTAATTATTGGCTGGGCAAAAGCGCCTAAGCACGTAGCTAGTATTAAACCTGTTGTGACAATTGTTTTGTTAAACATTTTTAGAATGATTTAGCTCCTTTTAGGTATAAGTAGAGTTGACTAAAAGCCATAAAAACGTGACGAACACCTGTGTTTGTTACGTGAATGTGCATAAATACACTGTCTCTGCAAAGATATTAAAAGCATCTTTACAAAAAACTATTAGCCATTTATAATTGAGGAACGCAAAGACTACTGTGCAATAAAGAGATAAACCCAAAGCAAGTTTCTGTTCTCTTTATTTGAGAAATAGCCTTGGATTGGTTGCGCATCATTGCTAAATTTGTTAAACAATTGTGCAATCTGTTTTTTTGATGACCCTGAAACGGATTTATAACCATAACACACAAAAACCATGACTAGAAAGCTGCTTCTTTTTGTAATGTTAACTTCAACGTTGGCATTTACCGCTTGCGATAAGGATGGGGGCATTAACTTCTTTACCCTCGATCAGGATATTGAGTTTGGCCAACAAATGGATGCCACTATTGTAGCCCCTGAATCGGAGTTTACAATTCTTAGTGAGACACAGTACCCTGCATCGTACGACCACATTAACCGGATAATGAATGCGGTTTTAGCCTCGGATGACTTGAAGTACAGGGATCGGTTTCCTTGGCAGGTTAGAATTATTCATAACGATGAGGTGCTTAACGCATTTGCAGCCCCTGGCGGTTACCTGTACTTTTATACAGGGCTTATTAAGTACTTGGACAATGAGGCGCAGCTAGCAGGCGTTATGGCACACGAGATTGCCCATGCCGATAAGCGCCACTCAACCGAAACCATGACCAAGATGTATGGTTTTAGCACGTTGTTGCAAATTATTTTAGGGCAAAACCCAAGCGCTCTGGAGCAAATACTATCGGAGCTTGCGCTAGGTGCCACCAACCTAAAGTTTAGCCGTAACCACGAGTACGAGGCCGATGAGTTTGCCGTTAGGTACTTATACGATACCGACTACAACCCATTAGGTGTAGCTGGATTTTTTGAAAAGCTAATGAACGAAGGACAGCAAGTTAAAACACCTGAGTTTTTGAGCACACACCCCGATCCAGGTAACCGTGTAGAGGCTATTAATAAGGTTTGGGTTTCGTTAGGCTCAAAGCAAGGCAGCGATTTTGCCGATAGGTATCAGCAGTTTAAGAGCACCCTGCCATAGCCTGTATTTAGGGTTTTGTAGGCAAGTGGCTACATCTGGGGTACACAAAAGTTGAAGCGGCTTAAAGGAATTGCATGAATCATAATCGGGATAAACTTTTTTATCCCTAAATGTGTACCTTTATCAGCCAATTTTAATAAATTGGCACCTTCAAAACCTAAGAACCATATAACTCCATAACAAAATGAAAACATCAAGCTTTAACGTCGTAAAATCAACCACACTAGCACTTACAATAGCTTCAGCAATGTTTTTTGCAAGCTGTGGCGGAAACAGCCAGCAAACACAGGAAGCGGAGAGCGATACCACTCCAAAGGAGGAAGCGTTTAAAAGCGTAACCAAGTATCCTATTCCCACCGCGTTTGAGGTAACAAAACTTTTAAATAAAGCAGGTGCCAGCTATATCCTAAGCCTAAGCAACCCAGTAGAGAGCGTTGATAAGTACTTTACAGAGAAGAGTAAAGCAGTTAATCTTGGTATTTATGGTGCCGACCTTAGCTACGCATCAACATACCAAATGAAGCAGGAAACCATGAACTACCTTAAGGTTTCTAAGAAGCTAATTGATGAGCTACAGATCTCAACCGCGTTCAACTCAGACTTTGCTACTCGTGTTGAGTCAAATATCGACAACAAGGACTCGCTAATTAGCATTATCTCCGACTCTTTCTACGATACCTATGAGTACCTAAACGATAACGGCAAGGATAATCTTTCCCTTATGGTTATGGCCGGTAGCTGGATTGAGGGGTTATACATTACTAGCCAAATTGGTGTTATTAGCAAGAATAATGTTGATATCATTAAGATCATCGCAAACCAAAAGGAGCCTTTAAATAAGCTGGTAGAGCTAATGCAGCCAAATGCTGAAGATGCAGCCATTGCTGAGCTCCTTGCATCGCTTAAGCCTCTTGTTGACATCTTTGCTGCCGTAAGTGGCGACACTCTAACCCAAGAGCAATTTGAGCAAGTTTCGCAAGCCGTTTCAACGGTTCGCGAAGGACTAATCTAGTCTAATAAATTTCCCAGAATAGGGAGCCGCCCACAAAAGCAATCATAGAGCGTATCTGTATCGCTCAAATTTTGAAAAGATTGTTTTTGTAGGCGGTTTCGTTTTTTGTACTTTAGGCCGATGCAATAACTCCGCCATATGAGCGAATCAATTCTCAATGCCCTTATTCAGCTTTTCGCCCTCACAGCCACTACCTCAAAGGTAACGGCAAAGGGGCGGAAAATTGTGGATGCCTTCTTACGTCAGCACCTTAGCCGCAGGCTTATTGATGAGTATGTTGATCTTTTCGATTCGTACCTAAGCTTCTATAAGCGCGACATGCCCCAGATTAACGAGCATACCGAGTCCAACTATGAGGTGCTAATTGATTACGTTGATAAGGTTTGCATTCAAATAAGGAAAGGGCTACAGCAGGCCGATCGGATTCTTGTGTTTATTCGTATGCTTGAGTACGTTTGTCAGGACGATAAGGTAACCGAGGTTGAGCGCGAAATTGTTGATACCGTTGCGTCCTGTTTTAGCATAGATCAAACGGAAGCACATAATCTTAAAAACTTTCTTTTTCGCAACGACTTTGTAGAAATTGAGCCCAAAAATTTGCTGCTAGTTGAGGAGCAGCCACGCATACACGAGGAAACCTTGGAGGGGCTTTGGGTTGAGCAGCATCGAAGCAGCTGGGAGGACGACTCTAACATAATCCATAACGAGAAGATTGGTGGGCGGCTTGGCTTCTTGCTGCTCCCTTCAATAGGAGCCTACGTGCTACGCTACTTTGGTAAGGCCGAGTTGTACCTTGATGGGAAGATAATTATTCCCGGCAAAGCCTACATATTTGAGGTGGGCAGCATTGTGCGAGGGGCAGAGATTAACCCCATATACTTTGGCGATGTAACCAAAGCGCTTAATAAGTATAAAGCTCAGCAAAGAATCGTTTTTACCGCTAACAACCTAGAGTTTCGCTTCCGCAATAGTAGCAATGGCATAAAGAACTTCTCGTTTTCTGAGGAGTCAGGTCAGCTAATTGGTATTATGGGAGGAAGTGGCGTTGGCAAATCAACGCTGCTTAACCTGCTAACCGGAAAATCGAAACCTAAAACGGGAACTGTTACCGTTAACGGCTATAATATTCACACCGATAAGCGCGCTACCGAAGGAATAATTGGCTATGTTCCCCAAGACGACCTTCTGTTTGAGGATTTAACGGTTTACCAAAATCTTTACTATAACGCAAAGCTCTGCTTTAGCAACTTTACGGAGTTTAAAATTAGGCAAACGGTTAAAAAGGTGCTCGATAATCTCGATTTATGGGAGATTCGCGACCTTAAGGTTGGCTCGCCACTAAACAAGATGATTTCTGGTGGGCAGCGCAAGAGGCTAAACATTGGCCTTGAACTACTTCGTGAGCCCGGGATTCTTTTTGTTGATGAGCCCACAAGTGGGCTTTCGTCTAGTGACTCCCTTATGGTTATGCGGCTCCTTAAGCAGCAAGCCGAAAATGGGCGCTTGGTTATTGCCAATATTCACCAACCATCATCTAAAATATTTAAGCTTTTTGATAAGCTCTGGGTGCTAGACAGGGGCGGATACCCCATTTACGCGGGGCACCCAGTTGATGCTATTGTTTACTTCAAAACAATGAGCACTCAGGTTAACGCATCGGAAAGCGGTTGCCCCCAGTGCGGTAATATTAACCCAGAGCAGGTTCTTGAAATTGTTGAGGCTCGTATTGTTGATGAGCAGGGAAGGCTTACCGCAGAGCGACTAAGAAAGCCTTGGGAGTGGAACCGACTTTACCAGCAGCACATTCAACGTAACGTTGTACCTAAGGAGCATAAGGGGATACTTCCCAAAAACTTCTTTAATATACCTAACGTAGAGGTGCAGTTTAAGATATTTACCATTCGGAACTTTCTCTCAAAAATAGCAAACAAGCAGTACGTTTTTATCAACCTTATGGAGGCGCCTGTACTTGCATTTATTCTTGCGTTCTTTACCAAGTACATTCCTGGCAACGAGTACCTTTTTAGCGAGAATAAGAATATCCCTGCGTTCTTTTTCATGAGCATTGTTGTATCGCTATTTATGGGGCTAATGGGAAGTGCCGAGGAGATAATTAACGACCGAAAAATTCTTGAACGCGAATCGTTCCTAAATCTTAGCCGGTTTAGCTACCTAAACGCCAAAGTATTCTACCTATTCCTCCTGTCGGGACTGCAGATGCTAATGTTTGTTCTAATAGGTAATTTTATACTGGAGATTCAGGGGATGACGCTTAGCTTTTGGCTAATCCTCTTTACTGTATCGTGTTTTGCAAATATGGTGGGCCTAAACATTAGCTCTGGGCTTAATTCTGTTGTAGCCATCTACATTGTTATCCCCTTTATACTGGTTCCTCAAATCCTGCTTAGTGGCACAATTGTTCAGTTCGATAACCTGCACCCATCCCTAACAAAAAAGGTTTACACCCCATTTGTTGGAGACTTAATGGCATCTCGATGGGCTTACGAAGCTCTTGCCGTTGAAGCGTTTAAGAACAATAACTTCGAGAAGTACTTTTATGGGCAGGAGCAAAAGATGAGCCAGGCTCATTTTAAAATATCGTTTCTTATACCACGCTTACAAAGCAAGATAGAGGAGTGCATTAGGCTATTTAACAGGGAGCAGCAGGGTAATCCTAGGATGGATCGAAACCTAACGGTTGTAAGAACCGAGATGCTTAGGATGCAACACGAAACGCAGCAGCCTCCCTTCGAATTCCTTGCGCAGCTTACCCCAGGGGAGTTTCTTCCTAGTATTGCCGATGAGGCCAACGGGTACCTTATATATCTTAAGCTGCACTACTCGGAGCAAAGCAATAAGGCTAGTCACAGTAAGGATAGCGTTTATCAGCATTTGGTTGATAGTTTAGGTGGGGATAAGGTTTTTGAGCTAAAGCAAAGGAACCATAACAAGGCGCTTGCCGATTGGGTGCTGAATACCAACGAGGTGAACAAAATGCTGGAAACCGAGAACCAAATTGTTCAAAAGTTCGATCCAATATTTTTGTACCCTAATCATCCTTGGGGGCGCGCCCAGTTTTATGCTCCAGTAAAATACTTCAACGGCCAGTACGTTGATACGCTTTGGTTTAATATCGCAGTTATTTGGCTTGGTTCTTTGGCGCTTTTTGTTTCTCTTCAAATAGATTTATTGCGGAGGGTTATTGGCTACTTTGAGTCGCTCCGATTATATCGAAAGGCGTTAAAAACAGAAAAAACAGAAGGGGATCCTAATAGTTAGATTGCTGCGCTACTGTCCAGAATCGATGTAACATCGGCTTTTTTATCATTAACTGTAAAGGAGAATGCCCTGCTCTCCTGCTCAAGTTTAGCGTAACAGGCCATTGCTATTTTTAGCAACTTAGTTGATAGGGGCTGGTTGCTTTTAAGAGCTAGCTTCCCTGAAATAACAAGAGAATCGGCAAACTGCTCTAGTAAAGGGGTGCTGTTTCCAAGTTTATCCCACACCTTATCCGATGCGTTTGCTGGTGTGCAGGCAAGAAGCGCTTCAAGGTCTATGTCTAGCTCTGCAAATGAATTTGTTATAGCAAACACTACCTCATCAGATCCTTGGTTGCTAGACTTTCCTAGTAGGCTTAAAATAAGCTTAGCAAGGACTTGCCCTAAGCGGTCAATTTCTCGTTTAAAATAGTCCTCTTGCATTTTGTTTTTGGTTAACTCTTTTTTTAATGGGAGCTTTCTGCATAAATAGAAGTACGAAAAGCAATCCTAATACTATTACTAAGAGCGTTTGTGCCTCGTGCGATATGGTTGCAAAAACAAGCCCCTCTTCTCGCGAAATGCCATAAACGCCCAGTCCCATTGCTGTAGCAATATGAAACGCACCAAACCCACCCTGTACAGGAACAAGCATACCAACAGAGCCTACAACCAAAAGGAAAAGAGCATCGGCTGCGCCCAAGCTGCTGGTTGCAGGAATGGAGAAAACCAGAAGGTAGGTCATTAACCAGTAGCAGAACCATAGTAGTATAGAGTAACCTATAAAAAGACCCTTTTGATTCATTCTGGCAATGGCTCTTAGGCCATTGGCTAATCCTGAGAATACGGTTTGAACCCTCTCCTTTGCACCTTTGCCTAGAAGTTGGGTAGTAGTTAGGTATATCAGTAGTATTATTGCTATGCCTACACCCAATCCAATCAGTAGGTTAAGGTCTGATAGCGCTTGTATTTTGAGCTTTATCGGGGTTAGCAGCTTGGTTATAATAAACGTACCAAATAGGTCTATCTTTATAACGATGGCCAGCAGGGTAATGGTAACAAGCATTAGTAGATCCGATACCCGCTCAACAATTACGGTTCCTATAAGTGCCCCAAAGGGTAGGTTCTCTTGCCGATTAAGTACACCACAGCGCGTAATCTCTCCAATACGGGGGAATGCCAAATTCGCAAAATAGCCAATCATTACTGCACCTAGCGTATTACTGAACTTTGGACGTTTGCCTAATGGCTCTATAAGCAGCTGCCACCTTAGCGCCCTAACCGCATGTGCCATAACGCTAACGCAGAGAGAGAGTATTACCCAAAAAAAATTTGCCTCAAGAAAGCCTCTAAGAATAAACCTTAGGTCAACATTCTTGAAGGCAAAGAAAAGTAGTACTCCAGAGAGCGAGAGAAATACGATAAACCTAAAAAACTTCTTAGCCTTAGGGTTCAACTTAGTTTGTATGGGGTTAAACTAGTTTATTAGTAGCAATATCTGGGAAAATAATAGCAGGCTTAAAACCTTTTGCTTCGCTAAAGTCCATTAGTCCGTACGATATGATGATAACGATATCGCCAACAGCGCATTTACGTGCAGCAGGGCCATTTAAGCAAATTTTACCAGAACCCCGTTCTCCCTTTATAACGTACGTTTCAAGGCGCTCACCATTGTTTATGTTAACAACTTGAACCTTTTCGTTCTCAATAAGGTTTGCTGCATCCATTAAGTCCTCGTCAATGGTTATGCTACCAACATAGTACAGATTAGCCTCGGTAACTGTAACCTGATGAATCTTCGACTTTACAACTTCAATAAACATCTTACTCCTCCTGTATCTGAAATGTTTAGAACATAATGTTATCAATCAATCTAACAGAGCCTGCCCAAACGGCAATGCAGCCAGCTTTCTCAGGCGCATCGTTCCACCCCTCAATGGGCGCAAGGGTTTCTGCGTTAACTACCTCAAAGTATTCAACCTCTAGGTTTGCATCGCTGTTAATAGATGAAACAACCCAGTCAATCAATTGTTTTACGGATAGTTGTGTAGCTTTGTTTCGAGCCTCTGCAAGGGTTTTTGCAATTAGCGGTGCGCTTTGCCTCCTACCAGGTTCAAGGAGCATGTTGCGGGAGCTCATGGCTAGGCCATCTGCTTCGCGAACAATTGTGCAGCCAATAATTTCAATAGGGTAGCAAAGCATTTTCACCATCTGCCTAATAATAGCTAGCTGCTGAAAATCCTTTTGGCCAAAGTACGCCCTATTGGGCATAACCATATCGAATAGGCGGCTAACAACTTGTGCCACCCCGTTAAAGTGTCCTGGGCGATGAACCCCTTCCATAACCTTATCTAGCATACCAAAATCAAACTGGCGGGAGTCAGGGGTTGGGTACATCTCTTTAACCTCGGGCATAAAAACAACGGAAACGCCAGCCCTTTCAACCAGAGCCAAATCCTTCTCGGGGGTTCTGGGGTACTTTTTCAGGTCGTTGGGGTCGTTAAATTGCGTTGGGTTCACAAAAATGCTTACAACAGCACAGCTGTTCTCCCTTACCGCTTGTTCCATAAGCGAAACATGTCCTTGGTGTAGGGCGCCCATAGTTGGTACAAAACCAATGGTTTGTTCTGCTGCTCTTCTTTTATCGAGAAGGGACCTTAGCTCAACAACCGTTCTTGCAATCTCCATCGTATTAAGTAAAATTAGCAAACCTAGTTTTGGCAAAAAAGTTTTAAAACTTTTAATGTAAAACGGTGCAAAGATGTAAAACGGTGCAAAGGTGGTAAAAAATGAAAAACCAAACTAAAGAAAATTAGCTAAAGAGAACCAAAATAAGTTCGCTCCATAAAACAAGCCGTTTACGTACATCAAAAAATCTTAATAATTTTTTGTACTTTTGTAGTTTATATATGCTAAAAGTTCAGGGTATAGGAACTTTTTTTGCTTTCCTTGTTGTGCCCCAAAGCAGAAACTTTAAATACTGATGAAAAGCACTAAGGTTCTATTTGTATCACAAGAGATTACTCCGTATCTGTCCGATTCGGCAATGGCTACTATTGGGCGTAACCTTCCACAGGGGATACAGGAGAAAGGCAAGGAGATACGTACGTTTATGCCCCGTTACGGGAATATAAATGAGCGTAGAAACCAGCTTCACGAGGTGATACGTCTTTCTGGGATGAATTTGGTTATTAGTGATACCGACCATCCGCTAATTATTAAGGTTGCCTCAATACAGAGCGCCAGAATGCAGGTTTACTTTATCGATAACGAGGATTATTTTCATCGAAAGCACACGCTAACCGACGATGAGGGTAACTACTTTAGCGATAACGATGAGCGTGCAATTTTCTTTGCTCGAGGTGTACTTGAAACGGTGAAGAAGCTTAGATGGGCTCCAGACATCATCCATTGTCATGGGTGGTTTACATCGTTCCTCCCAATTTTAGTTAAAAAGATGTACAAGGAGGATCCCATTTTTGCAAAATCGAAAATAGTTTATTCTATTTACAACGATGACTTTACCCCTTCTTTAAACCCCGAAATGAGGCAGAAAGCCGTTATGGAGGGCATAACAAAGAAGGACGTGGAGCTGCTTAAGACTCCAGACTTCCCATCCATCACAAAATTTGCCAGCAGCTACTCCGATGGCATTATTATTGGTAGTGAGAAAATCAATAGTGAGGTTGAGGAGTATATTAAAACGGTTAAAAAACCCGTTTTAGGTTATCACGATACCGACACTTACATTGAAGCGTTTAACTTATTCTACGATCAGATTTTAAATGGCACAAACGACAGTAAATCCAAGGGTTAGCCCCTTGATGAACGGGTTCTCATCATTGTTTTCAGGCAAAGTACTCGTAGTAATTATTGCTCTTATTGTTTCATCGTGTACCACAGATCCTGACTTTCTTGGAGGTAATTTAATTCCAGATCAGGATAAATTAGGATTGGAACAGGACACGTCTTTTGTGATATCGGCGTACACAAAAACAACAGATTCGCTTTTTGTGGTATCGTCTGATAATGGCAGTCCATATGGTGCAAAAGGAGTTAGTGCTGCTACAATTGGGTATGTTCATAATGAGATATTTGGTTCAACAAAAGTCAGCTTTGTAACAAGGGTTTCGCCAGTTTCTTTAAACCACAAATTTGGAACTAATCCTGTTGTAGATTCCTTGGTTCTTTCCCTTAATCTCAAAAGTTTTTATGGTAGCAAGAGCAACCCTTTAAACGTTAAGGTATATGAGCTAACGGATACACTAAAAACCCTTAAGTCGTATGACATTTTAGCTCCAATGGACGGTAAATACATTCCCGAACTACTTGGAGAGAAGGTATATATGGGCGATTCATTGTTGTCTATAAAACTTAGTAATAGTCTTGCTCAACGATTAATTACCGCCGATTCAGCCACAATGGCGTCGAATGATAACTTTAATATTCTTTTTAAAGGGCTATACTTAACGGTTGATGATTTAGCTAACAAAGAGAAGTCGCTTTATAATTTTGACATTTCTTCGGCAACAAAGTTTTTAACCCTATATTATCATAACGATGTAGTTCCTAGCAAGGACTCTTTGTCTTTTTCTTATTTCACGGGTTTATATGAAGCAAAGTTCAATCATATTGAACACGACTACAGCAAAGCTTCTAGCGAGCTTGCTATCAAGAACCTAAACGATTTGCAGTTACAGGATAGTGTTTTTTATTTGCAGGGCTTAGGTGGAGTCTATGGGGTACTAAGGCTGGATGAGATTCAAGAGTGGATTAAAGAGATGCCTATTGTTATCAACAGAGCAGAACTTATTATTGAACGCGAGAACAGCTCCTTATTGCCTCAAGATTCATTGCTCTCATCTGTGTCTATTTATTACCCTGTTGGTGAGGGATATGAAACTATTATTGATGCAACTTCTCCCTACTCCAGCACTTTTGGTGGTAAGTATAGCAAAGCTAAGAATCACTTTTCGTTTAATATTACGTTGCACCTGCAGCGGATTTTAACAGCAGATGTAGAGAGTAACGAGTTGATTTTAACAACTCAATATAGATCTACAGAGGTTGGAAATGTTATCTTACGTAGTGGCAACCACCGCCGTAGAATTAGACTGGCATTAACATATACAAAATTGTAGCTACATATGTGCGGAATTGTTGGATACATAGGGAAGAGACAAGCCTATCCAGTTATCATAAATGGGCTTAAGCGACTAGAATACAGGGGGTACGACTCTGCTGGTGTTTGCGTAGTTGATGGCGATCCATACATGTATAAGTGTAAGGGTAAAGTTTCAGACCTAGAAGAACATATAGGCAGTAGGCCTGTTGCAGGAACTGTAGGCATTGGGCATACTCGTTGGGCCACACATGGTGAGCCAAACGATGTTAATGCGCACCCTCATATTTCCATGAATGGTCACTTTATCATCATTCACAATGGAATTATTGAGAACTATACTCAGCTTAAGAAAAAGTTAGAGCGTAGAGACTATAAATTCTCTTCAGATACCGATACCGAGGTGTTGGTTAACTTAATAGAATATATCTACTTAAAAGGCAATATTAGCGCCGAGATTGCGGTACGCCTAGCATTAACAAAAGTGGTTGGAGCCTACGGCATTGTTGTTATCTGTAGGGATGAGCCTAATACCCTAGTTGCTGCACGTAAAGGAAGCCCTCTTGTTATTGGCGTTGGCAACGAGGAGTATTTTGTTGCATCGGATGCCACCCCAATTGTAGAGTTTACTAATAGCGTTATCTTCTTAAATGATGATGATGTAGCAGTTATCCGCCCTGGCGAACTAGTTCTAAAAACCATTCGCAACGAAGCGCTTGAGCCTAAAATTCAAACCCTTGATCTTGACATTGAGGAAATTGAAAAGAACGGTTTCGACCATTTTATGCTTAAGGAGATTTTTGAGCAGCCCCGGAGCATACACGATACCTTCAGAGGAAGAATTTCTGCCGACTATAAAAACATCCATTTAGGAGGGCTATACCATGTTCTCCCTAGGTTAATAGAGGCAAAGCGAATCATTCTAATTGGTTGCGGAACATCGTGGCACGCTGGGTTAGTTGGTGAGTATTTGTTTGAGGAGCTTGCTCGCATTCCTGTTGAGGTTGAGTATGCCTCTGAGTTTAGGTACAGGAATCCGGTTATTTACAAGGATGATGTAGTAATTGCAATTAGCCAAAGTGGCGAAACTGCCGACACTCTTGCTGCAATTAAACTTGCCAAGGAGGCTGGTGCGCTAGTTCTTGGTGTTTGTAACGTGGTGGGTTCAAGCATTCCTCGGGAGACTCACGCAGGGGTTTATACCCATGCTGGCCCAGAGATTGGGGTTGCCTCAACAAAAGCATTTACAGCTCAGGTTACGGTTTTAACCATGATGGCCATACTTCTGGGGCGTAAGCGCGGACATATCACCGAGGAGCGCTACCAGGTGCTTATAGATGAAATGTATGCTATTCCCGATAAGATTGAGAAGATTCTTGAGTCTAACGATAAAGTTCTACAAATTGCTGAGATATTTAAGGATTCAACCAACTTCCTCTACTTGGGGCGTGGCTATTTCTACCCGGTTGCACTAGAAGGTGCCTTGAAGCTTAAGGAGATTTCATATATCCATGCCGAGGGTTACCCTGCGGCCGAGATGAAACATGGCCCAATTGCTCTTATTGATGAGAAAATGCCTGTTGTTGTTATAGCCGCAAAGGATAGCAGCTACGAAAAGGTAGTTAGCAATGTTCAGGAGGTAAAGGCTCGTAAAGGCGTTGTAATATCAATTGTTACTGAGGGCGATACAGTTATTCGTGACATGACCGATTACGTTATTGAGATACCTAAGGCCGACGAGATTGTAGAGTCGCTGCTGGCGGTAATTCCATTGCAGCTCCTAGCGTATCACATTGCGCTACTTCGCGGGTGTAATGTTGACCAGCCACGAAATCTAGCAAAATCAGTTACAGTAGAGTAGCTACTCTGGCATATACATATAACAAAAAGGAGCGGAATGCCGCTCCTTTTTTGCTACCTGTTACTGTACATCTCCTTATAGTAGTTCTGGTAGTTGCCCGTTAGTATTCTATCTAACCATTCGGTGTTAGCTAAATACCACTCAACGGTTTCCTCTAACCCCTCGTTAAAGCTAACAGAGGGTGCCCAGCCCAACTCGTTCTGAAGTTTTGATGAGTCAATGGCATAGCGAAGATCATGCCCCGCTCTGTCGGAAACAAAGGTTATAAGCTTCTCTGAATCTCCATTCTCGCGCCCAAGCTTCCTATCCATTATTTGGCAGAGTAACCTTATTAGATCGATGTTTTTCCACTCGTTTGACCCCCCAATATTATAGGTGTGGCCAATCTTGCCGTTATGAAAAATGGTGTCGATAGCCTCAGCATGGTCTTTTACAAAGAGCCAGTCTCTTACGTTCTCTCCTTTTCCATAAACTGGGATTGGCCTGTTGTTCTTTATGTTGCTAATTGCTAGTGGAATTAGCTTCTCGGGGAATTGATTTGGCCCATAGTTATTGGAGCAGTTTGATATAACCACAGGAAGTTTGTAGGTATGGTGGTATGCTCGCACCAAATGATCGGAACTTGCCTTTGATGCAGAGTATGGGCTGCGAGGGTCATAGGCTGTTGTTTCAACAAAAAGCCCTTCGTCGCCTAGGCTACCGTAAACCTCATCGGTAGAGATATGGTAGAATAGCTTACCATTAAAGTCTCCATTCCAAAACTTTCTGGCGGCGTTAAGTAGGGTTACTGTTCCTATAATATTAGTATTTATAAAGGACAAAGGATTGGTTATGGAACGGTCAACATGCGACTCTGCTGCTAAATGGATAACGCTATCTATAGTGTACTTTGCAAAGACTGCATCAACCTCATCAGCATTGGTTATATCGCCCTTTACAAAAATGTAGTTCGGTAGGTTTTCAACAGCTTTTAAATTTTCCAGGTTTCCAGCATAGGTTAATGCATCGAAGTTTACTATACGATAGCTGCTATACCTACTTGCCAGTAGATTTATAAGGTTAGATCCAATAAAACCAGCACCACCTGTTATCAATATTGTTCGTTTCATTAACTCAACTTGTTATGGGGATTACAATGACAAATGTACCAAAATATTGCGCACAATAGTGTTAATAATAGTGAGATACCATTGTAATTGGCGCTGTGCGTATATATTCATTGCTAAGCTAAATGCTTAAATAGTGCAAAATTGCCAGAAAAATGGGGTAATATTTTTTGTTCGGGATCATTATTAGTTAACTTTGCATCCGCAAGCCAAAACGGTTCGTAGCTCAGCTGGTAGAGCACGTGACTCTTAATCATGGGGTCGAGAGTTCGATCCTCTCCGAACCGACACTAATAATCAACCACTTACAACGTTTATCGAGGTAAGTGGTTTTTTGTTGGATACACAATTTGATACACAACTAATCGCTATACTACTCTCTAATCTGTTATTGGAATTATAGCCTTTTTCCTGAAATTCTTTTGTAATCATTCAATTTGAGATGATAATAGTAAGGAACGCTATTATTTAATTTTTCTATAACTAGAAAATAAAACGGACGTATGTTTATAAGTGAACAAACTTTGATTATTAGGGGGCTAAATTAATTAACGCTAAACTCGACACTATGTCGAGAACCATGTTAATTGTTCTTTACTCCTTAACATGGTGTTAAGCCTATGTTACTCAAAATTGAGTATTGGTTAACAAGGGGTTAGCATAATGAAACAAGGGCAACCCGATAAAAGGCAGCCCTTGCTAGTCATTTATTCATGAATAGGAGACTTTCCCCCCTATTTAACTTATTCAACTCATGTTACATTTGGGATAGCTTCTTTATGTTCTCAACCGTTTCTGCCGTTTGCACCTCTATTCGTGCGCCAATGCTATCAATGCAGTACGTTCGCTCTTCACTCCATGCGATATAGCCCAACTTGCCGTTAATCTCATTGTATGGCTTAACGATGGTTTGCCCATTATTTTTGGCTTCAAACAAATCATTGGGGGCGGGTTTTTCTCCATTGGAGTAGTTACGCTGCGAAAAGAACACAAGGGTATCATTATCGCCTTTAAGTGCGCTTTGGATTTGCTTAATCAATTGTGGTTTACTCATGTTTTTCTTCTTAAGGGTGTTGGATTCGTCCGATTTTCAAATTACATACAGGTTAGTACTCATCATCTAGGGCTTTAGAAATTTGCTTTGCTTCGTCTCTAGTAATTACTATCTGTTCCGATTCTACCAACCCAAGAAGTGCTTTTAAATCCTCTTCGCTTAGCTGGTCTAGTCGGGTTATGGGTTTAGGCATTACGTGAACCAGCATCTTATCAATGAAGTTAAGGCGTTCTTTGGGGTCGAGTTTATCAAAGTCCGCTTGCAGCACCTCAATGTTCTTTTCTAAGAAGTCCTTAATCATTCCCCTAAGTTCCTCTGTGGTGCGGTT
>JAFGDZ010000011.1 GCA_016931855.1 Bacteroidales bacterium | reverse complement strand
TCGTTATCGGATGACATAATCTTGGTGTTTTAAACACCGCAAAGATTATGTTTTAATTATTTCTCCACAACTTTTTAAAGTGATCCTGAATCAGCTTATCAAATTATAAATGAGTTACAGCTAATAGTAAATAGGTGCTAACGAAAAATCAATGGCTGTTTAATAAGAATCAATGGCTAATAACTTTATAAAAAAAAGCTATGCCACGATTACATATTATAGAGAATGCCAGCGCGGGGAATGAGTTTGCCATTATTTGTTCTGTTACAATTAACGATATAATTCCAGACAAAGAGATTATTACCGACTCTCCCTTAGGGAAAATAATAAACATTGGTGATTGTGCGGAGCATGCATGTCAGTATTTGCCTGTAGGGGAGCTTGTTAGAGTTGAGCGACTAGGCGATAGGTCATGTCTGGTTATAGCAAATGGTAAGGTGCTTATTGCAGAAAAACTGTTTAGCTGGATATGCACTAAGCTTAAGGCTACCAGTTTTATAAAGGTTCATCAGAATCACTTGGTGAATGTTGGTTACATAAAATGTATGTCGGAATCGAGAGAGACTCTGGAGCTAAAAAATAGGGAGTTACTTCCTGTTCTGCCTAAAAAAGAGGCAAAAATATTGGAATGGATTCAGGAGGAGACTATCGCTAGTTAGGGTGATGTTTTAGTTTTATTGTTAAGGTTTATTTTTCTTGGAAGTAAAAACTCGAACTGGCTCCCATTTTGGGGAGTAGTTCGAGTTTTTACTATTGTAATTTGCTAGTTTGTAGTCAAAAATCGCTCTGGGTGCTTTTTGTTGAATTCTGTTTCTTGCTGATATGCTTCGGCAAGAAGAATAAGGTCGGCCTCGTTGTACCAGTTGGCAATAAATGTGAAGCTTGTTGGTAGGTTTTCCTGAGTAAAGCCATTGGGAACCAAAATGGCTGGGTGCCCTGTTAGGTTGGTCATTAGTAGCTGGTTGCCGCCAAAACTAGGGGCAATAATTACATCAACATCAGCAAATAGTTTTGTTAGCTCATTTATTAGGTGCTGCCTAATTCGGTTAGCCTGTATGTACTCTGCTGCAGGAATAAACCTTGCCGTTCTAAAAATATTTGGCCAAGCCCACATGTGCTGCTCAACCATTTTGTCGTCTTGGTTGGAGAGGGTGATGCTGCTAAATGCGGCTGAAGCCTCAGCTTCAAGTATAATTGATAGCGCATCAACGGGAATATTGCTTGGTAAGGTTAGCGGAACAGGGTTAACACCCAGTTTCCTGATGGCATTAAGCGCAAGGCTATCGGTTGTTTTACTCTCGTAATCCTCATCAAACAGATGCTTTAGGTAGCCAACTCGTAGCGCAGTTACAGGTTTGTTTGCATTGTAGTTAAACGTTACGTTTTCAAGGGAAGCGTCAATTCCATCGGGGCCCCGAATGGCATCGAAAACTATGGCACAATCCTGTGCGGTGCGGCAAATGGGGCCAATTTTATCCATGCTCCACGAGAGCGCCATGGCACCGGTGCGGCTAACCCTACCAAAGGTTGGTCTAAGGCCTGTAACCCCACAAGCTGTTGATGGCGATACAATAGAGCCCCATGTTTCCGAACCAATGGCAAAGGCAACTAGTCCTGCCGAAGTTGCTGCTGCCGATCCTGCCGATGAACCACTGGAACCAAGTTCTGTGTTCCACGGGTTTCGGGTTTTCCCGCCGTACCACACATCGCCCATGGCAAACTCGCCAAGCGATAGCTTTACAACAAGCACCGCTCCAGCCTTATCGAGTTTTTCAATCACTGGTGAGGTGATATCGGCAAT
The DNA here is from genome assembly GCA_016931855.1 of Bacteroidales bacterium. Classification (GTDB taxonomy): domain Bacteria; phylum Bacteroidota; class Bacteroidia; order Bacteroidales; family Tenuifilaceae; genus UBA5206. The sequence goes on along the minus strand of JAFGDZ010000011.1, from coordinate 29,013 downwards.
TTGATCCTTGTAAATGGCCGAACCCCACGTAAAGGGTTCTCCTTTAAGTGCTAGCAAATCCTTAACACCATAGGGAATGCCGTGCAAAGGGCCACGGTATTGCCCTCTGGCAATCTCCTGGTCGGCTTTTGCTGCCTGCTCAAGTGCCCTATCCTCTAGTAGGGTTACAACGCAGTGCAGCTCTGGATCGTACTTTTTTAGCCTGTTAATGTATAGCTGAGTGAGTTCTGTTGAAGTTATTTTTTGTTGTTTTATTAGCATGGCTAACTCGCCAATACTATAAAAGCAAAGTTCCTCCCTATTTTGGGGCACAATAACCTCTGTAGGTAGGTTGTAAACATTCTCGTACTGCTGCTGGGGTGTGTTGTAACCAACGGGAACAGGGCTAAACACTAGGGTAGGAGCCACCGAGTTTGGGAGCTCGTACTTATGTATTGCCTTATACTTTTTGCGTGCCTCCTTTAGCCCATCAACCATAGAATCTCTTTCGGATAGGGTAAAGTCTAGGTCGAGTAGCGTTTCGGCAATCTCAATTTTATACTGAAACGTGCTATTCCTATTCCAATGGTAAAGGTTTATACCCACAGAAACCCCTAGGGCAAGGAGTATCAGAATAGTAAAGGATTTATTCTGTTGCATTGGTTGTAGATTGGTTTGGTTGGGCAGTCAATTTACTGTTTTAGCACGATTTATTAATGATTAATTGGCTCTTAATTTTATGTGAAAGGCTGTTAACAAATCTATACACTATATTTGTGGTATCTTTTTACAGCGCATGTAGCACCTGTCTAGGGTTAGCTTTTAAAGAAAATACATTATAAACGTTTTGTAAAGATGAAACAGTCCAAAACAATTGCCCTTGTGGCGCACGATAATCGCAAGGCCGATATGGTTGAATGGGTTGAGTGGAACTGGGAAAAGCTGCTGAAACATAAGCTGGTTTGTACCGGAACTACGGGTAAACTTGTTGCTGAGGCGCTTATAAAGATGCAGGGCGATGATTTTACTGGTAAGCTATCGTTAACCCGTTTAAAATCGGGGCCGCTAGGTGGCGATCAGCAGCTGGGGGCTAAAATTGCCGAGGGTGATATCGACATGCTAATCTTTTTTTGGGATCCCATGCAGGCACAACCTCACGATGTGGATGTAAAGGCACTGCTTCGTATTGCTAGCCTGTACAATATTCCCACTGCAACCAACCGTTCAACTGCCGATTTTATGATAAGTTCCCCTCTCTTAGAACAGGAGTACCACCAAAAGGTAAAGGATTACTCTGGCTATATAAATAGGGGAATAGACTTGTAATCAGTAGTTTAATTTATATTCCTGAGGATTAAGTCCCTTTGATTAAACTTTTTAGCAGTATAGAATCAAACATTAGCAACGTAGTTTGATTTTGAAACATTTGGTAACAAGCCCCTCACACTAATCGATATAAATACCCTAACCTAAAACCTACCTAGCGTGAAAAAACTGGTGATACTTGCAGCAATGGTTGTGCTATCGGCTTATGCAGAAGCGCAGAGCACCGATAATGCAGCCGTTATTGAGCATCTTAAACAGGCTAACGAAGAGCTTAACCATAGGCTCGATGTGCTTCAGAAAATGGTTGACGACGTGCTTTGGTTCGATCGCCTTTCCGATGTGGCCTTTGTTGACAAGGTGTACATGTACGGCCCACCGCCTGCTGTGGTTAAGAATCCAACTGCCATGGGGGCAAACAACCCCGTAAAGTTTTGGTCGTACGTGTTTATTCCGCGCGATATGGACTACAACAAGAAGTACCCGCTGTTGGTATTCCCGCACGGAGGCGTTCATGGCGATTTTACCACGTACTACACCCACATTGTGCGCGAAATGTTGGCACAGGGCTACATTGTTGTGGCTCCCGAGTACAGGGGAAGCACAGGCTATGGCAAGGGGTTTTATGAGAAGATTGACTACGGCGGATTAGAGGTTGAAGATGTTGATGCAAGCCGTGCTTACATGATTGAAAACTACGAGTTTGTTGATGCAGATAGAGTTGGTATTATTGGTTGGAGCCATGGCGGAATGATATCGCTACTAAACATCTTCGATCATCCTAAGAGCTACAAATGCGCCTATGCTGGTGTTCCCGTATCGGATTTAATTGCACGCATGGGCTACTATACCGACGATTACAGGGATTTATACTCGGCCGATTACCATTTGGGCAAAACCGCATACCAAAACGTAGAGGAGTACAAGCGCCGCTCACCAGCATGGAATACCCATAAGCTGCAAACGCCTCTGCTAATACACACCAATACCAACGACGACGATGTAAATGTTCTTGAGGTGGAGCATCTTATTAAGTCGCTAAAGGCCGATGGTAAGACGTTTGAGTACGAGATTTATAAGGATATGCCTGGTGGCCACTCCTTCGATCGTATTGATACCAAGGCTGCCAAGGAGATTCGGCTTAAGGTGTATAAGTTTCTTGCGCAGTACCTAAATCCGCCCAAGCAGTTAAAGAGCCTGTCAGATATTAACCGTGCCGCTTACCGTCAAAAATAGGGCTTAATAATCGCAATATAACAAGGAATGAAGCGTACCACTTGGGCGCTTCGTTTTGCTATATTACAATTGCTCCAAAATGCTAAACAGCTGCTCGCGTTTGCGTACCGATACTGGTATTGGGGTGTTATCCTCAAGGATTAGCGTTCCGCCATCAACCTTATCAATGCGCGATATGGCTCGGATATTCACTAGGTGCGACTGGTGTGGCCTAAAGAACCCGTAGGGTTCTAGTAGCTCCTCGAACTGCTTTAGTGGCCTTGATATTAGTATCTTAGGTTGATTGTTGAAATGGAACCATGTGTAATTCCCATCCGACTCGCACCTAACAATGTTGGAAATAGTTACTAGGTGTATGCTATTGGCCGTTTTAAGTACAATCTTTTTCTTGTCGCGCTCAATAGAGTTTACGTTATCGAAAAAGGCTTGGAGCTTCAGCGTAAAATCTTCGGGTTCGCTCATCTCCTCGGTTAGCTTGGCTATGGTTTCCCTTAGCTCATCGGTGCTAATGGGCTTAAGCAGATAGTCGAAAGCACTAAACTTTATAGCTTCAACGGCAAACTCATCAAATGCGGTTACAAAAACGGTTCTAAACGTAGGCTTCTTAAATCGCTTAAGCAAATCGAATCCGCTGCCATCGGGCATCTTAATGTCAAGGAATACCACGTTGGGATTAACCTTTTCAATTAGGGTAAACGCCTCGTTAACACCGGCTGCTTCGCCCAGTAGCTGTACGTTGGGAAAGTAGCGGGTAATTACTCCTAATAAGGTTTCGCGTGCTCTGGGTTCATCATCAACAATAATAGCCCTAATCATTTTTTTGATGTTGTTTAGTTAGATAAAAGTAGCTATTTCGATTTTTTGTATGGAACGGTAACCGTTACTTTAGTCCCGGTTTTGCCCTCGTTGGTGGAAAGGTCTGCTATATCTATTCCTATACGCTGTTTACCCCATGTAGCGCGCAGGTTCTCTATGCGCTCCTTGGTTATTGATGTGGCGTAAGAGATATGGTTCTCCCTATTTTTATTGAGCTCCTGGGCTTTGCTTAGCCCAATGCCATCGTCGGTTACGGTTATGGTTACTATGTTGTGGCTTATGCTAAAATCAACATGAATAAAGCCCTCCGTTGGCTTGTGCATAATACCATGCTCAATGCTGTTCTCTATGAACGGCTGTGCTAGCATGGGGGGAATAAAAACGGCCTTTGGGTCGATGTTTGGCGACATGGTTATTTGGTAGTCGAACTTATCGGTAAAGCGCAGCTTTTGCAGCATTAGGTAGAGCTTAATGGTTTGCACCTCGTTGCTAAGGCTAATGCTCTCGGAGCGGCTGTTCTCTAGTATCAGCCTAACCAGCCTTGAGAAATGCGATAGGTAGTTTCCTGCCTCCTCGGGGTTATTGTTGTACATAAAGCTTTGTATGGCCGATAAGCTGTTGAAAATAAAGTGGGGGTTCATTTGAGATATCAGCAGCTTTTGCTCCAGCTCGGTGGTGCGCCGCTTTATGTTAATCTGGTGAATGTAGGTGTAAAGCGCTGCCAGAGCCCCTCCAAGCACTATAATGGATATCAGTACTATAAACCATGTCTTTTGCCAGAATGGGGGTGTTACCACAAGTGTAACCGCTGTAACAGCATCTAGCGGTGAGTTCTCCTTGTGCTTAACCTCAAAGCGGTAGGTGCCAGGGCTTAGATTGGTGAATGTGGCCTGATTGGTGCTGGTTTTTATCCACTCCGTGCTAATGCCAACCATTCTGTAGTAGTAGCTGCTGTGCTGTGGATGCGCATAGCATAGCGTTGAGAATGTAAGCCCAAAAAAGTTCTCCTTGTAGCTTAGGGTTATGGTATCGCTGCTGTTTACGCTTTGGCTAACCTCCTTCCCAAAAAGGCTAAATGAGCTGATGCTTACCGTATGTTCCGGTGCTACGTTAACCTTTTGCGGCTCAGCAACCACTAGTCCTCCTGCCGAGCCAAACGCTAAGTTGCCGTTACGGAGCTTATAAACTGCTCCGCGGTTAAAGGTGTTGCTGGGTAACCCATCGGATTCGGTATATACGCTCCAGCTATTCTGGCTAGGAGTAAACAGCACTAGCCCGTTTTGGGTGCTTACCCAAAGGCGGTTGTCGTCATCCTGCGCAATACCCATAACCATGGAGCTGGGCCAGCTGGTGCCGTACACGTTGAATGTTTGCGAGCGGGGAAGGAACTGGCACAAGCCATTTGTTGTGCCAACCCATAACGTGCTATCGTGCCCAAAAAATAGGGTGGTAATGTTGTTGCTTGGGAGCATATTCCCATCCTCCATTCGGTAGTGTTTTGCCGTTTTGCTGGCAATGTTGTAGCAGTTTAGCCCCTCGGTAGAGGTGCCAACCCATAGGTTGCCTTTTTTGTCTGGCAATATGCAGGTTACAAGATGCGACGATAGGCTGTTGCTATCGGCAATATTTATCTTCTCAAGGTGCTTGGTGCTTATGTCAAGCATGTAGATGCCATTCTCAGAGCTGAACAGGATACTCGACTCACTAATCCTTTCGGCAAGGCTTATGTTATGAGCAAACTCTTCGGGTTTATTGGCTATTCCTATGGGTTTTAATATGCCTGTTGATGTGCTGTAGCTGTATATACCTGTAGATGCAAAAACCACCAGTTGCTGCCTGTTTATTGCCACCGCAGCCGTTAGCAAGGCGCCATAGGGCTTTAGCGCATTGGTAAGGTTAAGGGTATCTACCTTACCCGTTGCGCTAATTATCCATATCGCACTAGGAGATACAGCCACAACATCCCCATTCTGCTTGCTTAGGGTAATGGAAGCGGGAGCAATACCCTTAAAGTTTATAAGCTGCTTAAGGTTCTGTTGGTTTAGCAGGTAAAGTCCGCTGCTTGTTTGTGCTAAGTAGCCCTGTTCCGATAGAAGTAGTACCGCTTTTAGCCCACTAAGCTGCGGTATGGCGTACCTGTTTACCTCTGTACCCTTTAGGTTAAATTCGCGTACTTGCAAGGTGTCAACCGACACTATTTTACTCTCCACCAAAGATACCATGCTTGTAGGGGCAATATCAGCATAAATGGGTTTAAGGCTGTTTGTGGCTGCGTTGTATATAAACGAGCCGTTATTGGTTGTAAAAAGCGTTACTCCGTGCTGGTTTGATGTTACGTTTAGCACCACATCAAAATCAATGGGAATATTGTAGAATAGGTTAGGGGCATATAGCTTGGGTGCCAGCGATGCTTGAGCAAAAAGCTGAAACTGCTTGGACTTAATATCATACCTGAAAATTTGGTTGGAGGTTGCTATAAAAAGGCTACCCATACCGTCGTTGGCAAAGAACTTGGCGCTATGTCTGGGTATATTTATGGCATTTACCTTGTTGGCATCCTCAAAGTAATCCAGTGTGCTGCTAAAGCGGTAAAGACCCGCTGCGCCCCAAATGCCAACCCACATGTTGCCCTGGTAATCCTGGGCAAAGGCGTTGTACCAATCCCTTTTTTTGGAAGTAGGATCCAATGCGGTGTGCTTAACCTTTAGGGTTTTGGGGTTAATGCGGTTAAAGCCCACTCCCGACCACAGTCCAGCCCAAATGGTTCCCTGAGCGTCGGTGTAAAGTGTTGATATCCTATTTGATGCCAACTTATTCTCCGATTTTGTGCTAAGCTCAGCAAAATGGTTGCTCTTGGTATCCCAAATGTTTATGCCGTTTTCGGCTGTGCCTATCCACACGTTACCCGCATTATCCTGCGTTATTGCCGTTACGTTGTTGTCCGATAAGGAGTTGCTATTGCCCGGAATGTGAAAGTAAACCCTAAAGCGGCGCTTGTTGTACTCCAAAATGCTTACCCCGTTTTGTGTTCCAAGCCATATGTTCCCGTTGCTATCTAATGTTATGCAATTTATATGGTTGTGCACTAGCGATTTGTTGTAATCCCTGTTGTGCGCAATACGGGTAAAATGCTGGGTTGTGGGATTAAAAAGGTACAGCCCATTGCCTGTTGCAACCCAAAGGGTGGTATCGTTTTCCTGAACCATACCAAAGGTTGATATGGGTAAAAGCTTTTTAAAGTACCCTGTTTTGGGCCAGAACTGGTAAAAGCCATCAACGGCTCCCACGTAGTAGTTGCCCTGCGATGTTTCTGCAAGCATGGCCAAATCGTTATCGCGCTTGCCAACAGGACTTGCGCTGTTGGCTTGGTAAACATCAAGTCGGTTGGTTCTTTTATTCAGCGAAAAAATGGGCGTATTGCGTCCACCAAACCAAATGTTTTGTTTGCTATCGGCATGGAGCACGTGGTACCTATAGTAGGGTTGAGTTGGTGCAACATGATGCGTGTGCTTTGTGGTTTTGCGGGGCAGGTCGCGCATGGTAAGGATGCCATCAAGCGTTTCAATCCATAGCGTATCGTTTTGCCAAAGCACCTTGCGAATGTGGTTGTTGGTAAATATGTTAGGGTTTGATGGCTGCGTGTAGTACCTGGTAAAATTCCCTTTGCTTCGGTTGTAGTAGTTTAGCCCGTTGGTTGTACTTATCCATAGGTTACCCTGTGTATCGCCAGTTATGCTTGTTATTGTGTTTGCCGATAGGGTAGAGGAGTCGCCATCGGCCCATTTGTACACGCTAAACTGGTAGCCATCGTAGCGGCACAGCCCATCCTCGGTGCCTATCCACATAAAGCCCTTGGCATCCTGATAAATGGCATTCACCTCCCTGTGCGGCAAACCCTGATTAATGCTAAGGATTGTAAAGTTGGTAAAAAGGTCGTTGGTAACTTGCGCCACTAGGGCAAATGCATTAAGGAGAAGGGTTAGGAAAAGCAGTATGTACGCAGTCAAATGCCTCATTAGTTTAGCAATTTAGGTTAAGAGGGCTATTCTACTGCAATTTAGTAGTCTTTTTCAGAAATAATGGACACATGCTGGTTATTTATACTCAATGCGGGTATTACTGATGAAGAAAACACTAAATTGACGAGTATTTATCGGTTTTGCATCAATTAGGGTAGCACTTAATAATCTACTTATTAGTGATGTTTGGTAATAAGTAACCGTTGTAAACTACTAGCATTAAATTGTTCCTTTTCATATATTGCAACCTCACCCAATAAACCTTACTACTATGAAAGTGCTAAAGTGGATTCTAATTGTGGTACTTGCTCTTGCTGCACTAGTACTGCTATGGGCTGCCTTTTTGCCATCGGAGCGTGTGTTTGAGCGGTCGGTAACAATTAATAAATCGGCACGCCTAATATTTAAGCAGGTTAACAGCCTAAAAAACTGGGAGAACTGGTCGCCATTCCTTGAGGCCGATACCGCCATGGTATCAACCTACTCTGGGCCCGATTATGGCGTTGGTGCTACCCAAGACTGGGTTAGCAAATTAAATGGTAATGGTAGCATGAGTATCCTTGAAAGCAATTACAACCAAAAGGTGGTTTACTCGCTCAATTTTGGCATGGGCAACGTAGATACCACTTGGTTTGCCATAGAGCCTACTGGCGAGGCGTTTACTGTTGCTTGGGGCACTAAGCTATCAAACCTTGGTTACCCAATGGGTCGTATAATGGGCGCTTTAATTACTCCTACAATGAACCAAACATTCGAGAAGGGGTTAAGCAACCTAAAGGGATATGTAGAAGCTATGCCAGTGGATTACCTCTCGGGCGATATTGGCATTGAGGTAATTCCCGCACGCACCCTTATTGCCGCATCAAATACGGTTGATGCTGCGGGTATTGCCGCCTTTTTGCAAGAAAACTACACCGCAATGGTTGCCCTTATTACTCAGGAGAAGCTGCAATTTGCAGGGGTTCCCATAGCTATTTATTCTGGCGAACCCGATGCTACCGAGTGGGTTGTAACTGCTGCTATTCCTATTCAGCGCAAGCCAAAGGTGTTACCCCAAGGCTACTATCTACTCGACCAACCAGCGCGAAAAGTGGTTACCGCAAGGCATTTTGGCGGTTACGATACGGTTGAGGAGACCTACATCCGCATAATGAAGTATATTAACGATAACCAGCTAACCATTAATGGCGATATGTGGGACGAGTACATATCCGATCCAGAACTTGTTACCGACCCAATGATGCTTGAAACAAAGGTTTGCTTCCCTGTAAAGTAGTACTCCTCATTATAATTTGGAAGCCCAGGGCAATGCTCTGGGCTTTTTTTGCGCACAAATTGTTGGTTTTGTATCAATTACTTACAAAACATTAGCGACTTCTATTTCCTGAGTTTTTTGTCTTTGGCAAAAAAGTAAAAACAGGTTGCCCTTATCCTCTGTCGGGGATTTGGGACTTTGTGGTGGATTCGATGCATGGCTGACAGTGGTGGTGGGAAGGACAACCTGGCTGCCGTAGCAGCTGTATATAATTGTGTGGTGGGGAAAAACGTAAGTTATATAGAGAAATCCTTGCCAAACTTTCGGTTAAATACTAAAAATACCGTAACGGCCAGTATATGTGATCAATACTATTTTTGGCCGTATGGTAATAACAGAAAACATGGGGTGTTTAAGCCTTGGTAGTCCACATTGTGTGGAAAATATCGCCACAATTGGATGGGGCAAATTGGTGTTTTGTGCTTAGAGTTACATGTGACAAGTTACTAGTTACCTTGGAATAGTGTTCTCTTAAGCGCTGTAGGTGCAACATCTTTATAGAAACATTGGATGTGCTGATTTTAAAGCGCCGTAGGCGTGGCATCTTTGTATATTCGTTTTTGGTGGTTTGTGTTTAGAGTTACATGTTACGAGTTACCTTGGAAGGTGGTTTGTGTCTGGTGTCTTGTAAATAGTGTTTCGAAAGTCTAAAATCTAACGTCTTACATCTAACATCTTTCTCCTTTCACTTCTCAAATCTCCTTCCCAAACACCCTAAACCTCTTATGGAAATTGCAGTTAGCGCGTTCTAACTCCGCAATCATGGCGGTGTTGGTTTCAAGAACCAGATGAATCTCAATGCGGTTTAGCCCCGCCTCTTTGCAGGAGTTAATCATCCTAACTGCCATGGCAATCTCTAATCCGCGACCGCGGAACTCCTTATCCACAGCGCCAAGCATAAGGTCTAGCTGATTGGTTTTGCGCATAGCCCTTAGAATGTGGAAAATGCCAAAAGGGAAGAGTCTGCCCTTGGCCTTTTGTATGCCGGGGGTAAAGTTGGGTAAGCCAATAATAAAGCCAGCAAGCTTATCGCCTACGGTGGCAATCTTCACAAACTTAGGATCAACAATTGGGAGGTACCTTTTTGCAAAATCAAGCATCTCCTGCTCCTCCATGGGGACAAAGCCAAAAAGCTCCGAGTAGGTTTCGTTAACCATTCTAAGAATGGGCAAAATGTACTGCTTTAGCTGGCTGCGCTTGCTAATCTCAATAAACTGGAAGCCGTTGTTAGCCTCAACCCGCTGAATAATTCGGTTGTAGCTCTCGGATAATCCCTTGTCGATATCAAAAGTGTAAATAAGACAATCAACCTCCTTGGTATAGCCAGCCTGTTCAACAAAATTAACCATGTAGGGTAGGTTGCATGCGGAGTCTAGTACGGGCATGTGCTCAAATCCATCAATAAGAAAACCCTGTGGATCCTTGTCTGAAAAGCCGTAGGGGCCAATAATTCGGGTCATTCCCTTGCTCTTAGCCCAGCGCTCAATTTCCGATATAAGCAGCTGTGCAACCTCGGGGATATTATAACAATCAAAAAATCCAAAACGAGCCGTTTTTTCACCATGCAGCGCATTATAAGTTTTGTGTATAATGCCCATTATTCTGCCCACAGGCCTTCCGTTCTGTAGGGCAATTAGCATTATGGTATCGCAATGCGAAAAGGCTTTATTCTTTTGGGGATTAAAAAAGTTACGCTCGTCAATGTATATTGGTGGTAACCAGTTGCTATGGTTTTTGTGAATTTGCTCTGGTAAATAGATAAACTCCTTTATTTGCTTGGCGCTTTTAGCTTCAACGGTACAAAGCCCTTGCTGGGTATTTAGCATACTATGCGTTTTAAAAAGAGTGGTAAGGTAAAGTTTTCTTAAAAAATGGCAAACACTGGCTTAGCTGTTTGTTAGCTTGTTAAGCAAATTGTATGCTTTTGCCGATAGAAGGTAGATAATAGGAGCCAATAGTAGTCCAGCAATTATATCAACAGCATAGTGTGCCTTTATGTAAACCGTGGAGAAGCATAGGATTATGCCAATAAATAGGAAGTATATAAACAGCGGCTTTGCCCATTTGTAAGCAATAAAAATGAGCATAACGGTAATACCCACATGCGAGCTGGGGAAGGCAGCTGTTTCTCCCTCGCCAATGACAGCCGCCAGCTTAACAAGCCAGCGGAAGATACCTGCATCGGGAATTTGGTTTAGCGGCTGGGCAAAGTAAAACTGGGGGCCAGCAACAGGGAAAAGAATAAAAATGGTGTAGAAGATGTAAAAAGAGCAAACCACAATGAATACGCTTTGGGCAAATTGTTCCCTGTTTTTAATGAATAGCCATACCGATAGCGTAAAAACCAGCAGGTAGTATGAGAAGTATCCAAAGTTCATTAGCTCATTAAACCAGTTGGAGCTAATGGTTTTTGAGAACTCTAAACTGGGATGGTATCCCCACATCCACAGCTCCCATGTTTCCACAAGGGCGTCCTGATTAGGAAGTAGAATGTTATTTAGATAATCGGTTTCCGAGTAGAAAAAGCCTAGCAGCGCAAGGGGGTAAGCCGCTCTTAGGTACTGCAATATGCTGCTGCCCTTTACATCGATTTTGGGTAAAGCAATAATTGCACCCGCAATGCCAATGCGTATGGCTAAATGAATCCACTCATTACTTAGCGAACCGTGTCCCGCTAAAATGTATATCCCTGTAATTATTACATACACAAGGGTAATAAGGTCGATGGGCGTATATTTTTGTAAACGGTTCATTCCTTTTGTAATGATTTGCATAGCTCTTTGCTAAACCTCACCAAGCAGCTTAATAACCTCTTTGCTCAGCTTTTCCGATGCCAAACTTAGATTCTTAAGGAACTCCTCCTCGGTGGGAGTTTCGGTATCAACCAAATCGGTAATGGATTTAATGGCCATAAAGGGGACTTGGTACATCTCGGCAACCCAAGCAATAGCGGCCGCTTCCATCTCCTTAACAATGCCATTATAGGAATTCATTATGCTGATATCACTATCCGTAATATCCAATGAGCTGCCAGTAGTAATAACGCCTAGCTTAAGGTTTAGCTTAGAGGCAAGTTCGCGTGTGTCCATGCACGTGTACTCGCCAACGCCGTACCTATCAAAGCCGGGTAGGGCAACGCGCCTATCGTGAAAGCAAACGTAAGGGAAGCTAAGGTAAACATCACCAATTGCGGCACCCGCTTTTACAAAGCCGCCTGCAGTACCCGCATTAATAATGATGGAAGGTGAAAGTACCTCTATGGTTTTTAGCGCGCTAACAGTTGCCCCTTGAGGCCCAATATGGTCAACGCCGTAGCGCTTGCACTTGCCGCTAACCACAAGGCTAATTTGCTTACCGTGCCATTCGCCTTGGTAAAGGCACATTGGTAGCGGAGGGCAAAGGTATCCTTTGGGTTCAAGGCTCAGGGCTTTAACAATGGGACTGGCCTCCTCGTCCATGGCCATGATAAGGGCAATACTGGTCATCGAATTTTTTGTTGCGAATATAGCAATAGCCATTGAGTTTTGTAAAGGTGTAGTGTCAATAGTTCAGACGCTTTCTAAATAAAGATTTTTTTGAGGAAATGATGTTAAAAACGTGTCACGTTTTAGTGTTTGATGGAATATATAAATGAAGATGCACATACAGAATATAAAACGGTATAAGAAATGAACTTACTAAAAATGCAAAGCTACCTAGAGCTCCTCGATAAACTTTTAATAGAAGAATCAACCGGAACGGCCGACTGCCTTGCCGACAAAATGGGCATTGGGGTACGCACCCTGTTCCTTCACTTGGAGCACCTTCGCCATTTGGGCATAGAGATTCGCTACGACCCGTCTCGCAAAACCTACTGCTACACCTCCGATGTTCGCATTGCCTTTGATTTGAAGAGGGTTGAAGAGAGGGATAGTCGGTTATTGTAGTTTTGGGGTATTATAGAGCATGTAAGTTTTGTGTAATCTGTTCTTGCCCTAATCCCCCTGCTTTGGGGATCCGATTTGGGCTCTGAGCTGCAGCAGCCTTTGGCTCTTACAACAATAGGCGGAATGGTACTGGGTACGCTGGTTAGCTTGTACGTTATACCCTTGGTTTACTGGGCTATTTACAGAAAAAATGGGTAGGTTAAGCGCTTCCCCTTTTCCCCTTAAAAATTATAGTTTAAGCGTTTACCCCAAAATTCTCAAATCTATTTCCTAACTTTGCACCCCGAAACAGAGGGGTATTTTGCCCTTTTACACATTGATTTTCTTGCAACTTGCAAGCAATTCGGTATCTAATTTTGAGTCCATATAATGATTACAGTTTCTGATCTTGCCATTCAGTTCGGCAAAAACACGCTGTTTCAGGATGTTAACCTAAAGTTTACTCCTGGTAACTGCTACGGTATTATTGGTGCTAACGGTGCGGGTAAGTCCACTTTTCTAAAAATGATTTGTGGCGATGTTGATGCAACCCGTGGTAACGTTTCCTTTGGATCGGGTGAGCGCCTGTCGGTGCTTCGCCAGAACCACTTCCAGTTTGATGAGTACGATGTGCTCACCACAGTACTAATGGGGCACTCCCTGCTTTGGGATATAATGAACGAGAAGGACGCCCTTTACGCAAAACCCGATTTTTCTGATGCCGATGGTATTCGTGCTTCCGAACTAGAGGAGAAGTTTGCCGAAATGGATGGATGGAATGCCGAGAGCGATGCTGCCAGCCTACTTAGCGGACTTGGAATCTCCGAGGATTTACACCATAAGCTGATGAAGGATCTTAGCGGTAAGCAAAAGGTGAAGGTTCTTCTAGCTCAGGCGCTTTTTGGTAAGCCCGATAACCTGCTTCTGGACGAGCCTACCAACGACCTTGACCTTGAAACCGTAAACTGGCTTGAGAGCTACCTATCAAACTTTGAGAATACCGTGTTGGTTGTTTCTCACGACCGTCACTTCCTAGACTCAATCTGTACTCATATTGTTGATATCGATTTTGGTAAGGTGCAGTTATTCTCTGGTAACTACAGCTTTTGGTACGAGAGTAGCCAGCTTGCTGCCCGCCAGCTAGCCAATCAGAATAAAAAGGCCGAGGAGAAGAAGAAGGAGCTTCTTGAGTTTATTGCTCGCTTTAGCGCAAACGTATCTAAAAGTAAGCAAACAACCAGCCGTAAGAAGATGATTGAGAAGCTTAACATCGAGGAGATTAAGCCATCCAATCGTCGTTATCCGGGTATCATATTCACCCCCGAGCGCGAGCCTGGCGATAAAATTCTACAGGTTAAGGGGCTATCAAAGAGCATCGATGGCGATTTGCTATTCAACGACCTATCGTTTACCATTGAGCGGAACGATAAGGTGGTGTTCCTTTCCCACGACCCTAGGGCTATGACTGCGCTTTTCAAAATCATAAAAGGGCATCTTGAGCCCGATTCGGGTTCCTTTGAGTGGGGGCAAACCATAACTAAGGCATACTTGCCACTTGAGAACGAGCACCTGTTTGAAAAACCTGTAACGCTAATTGATTGGTTGGCCGAGTACTCAACCGATACCAGTGAGCTTTACCTTCGGGGTTATCTTGGTAAAATGCTTTTCTCTGGCGAGGATATCTTTAAAAAGGTTAACGTGCTATCGGGAGGCGAGCGCATGCGCTGCATGATTGCCCGCATGATGATTCGTAACGCCAACGTTATGATTCTCGATACCCCAACCAACCACCTTGACCTTGAGTCTATTCAGGCATTCAACAATACGCTGATTAAGTTTAAGGGCGTGGTGCTTATGTCGTCGCACGACCATGAGTTTATCCAAACCGTTTGTAACCGCATTATCGAGGTTGGACCTAAGGGCAGCATCGATAAGCAGATGGATTACGATGATTATATTCTTGACGAGAAGCTAAAGGAGCAGCGTAAGTCGCTTTACCTATAGGCATCGGGTCAGCATAGTATAGAAGCACTATTCCGCAAGGGATGGTGCTTTTTTGCATTGGGAGGGAGAGGGGATGTTAAAGGTGAAAGGACAGACGCTAGACATTAGACGTTAGATATAAGATAAATGAAACCGAACACTAAACACCTTGTTTTTAATATTGATTCTCATCTCACGCTTAAAAAAATCAATAATATTTATTTCAATAATACATTAATGTTTATATTTGTGTCATAAATATGATTAAAATATAAACGTTATGTTCTTTAGCTCAAACCTACGTCTGTTGCGGAAGCGCCGCAACCAAACACAGGAAGATTTGGCCACAGCGCTAGGGTTGAAGCGCTCTACGCTCAATAACTACGAGAACCAGATTGCGCAACCAGCTATTGATGTGCTGCTTGCAATGTCGGGCTACTTTAATGTGGCTGTGGATACTCTTTTGCGAATGGATTTGCAGTCGTTGTCTGAGACTCAGCTTCGCGAGTTGGAGTCGGGTTCCGATGCCTTTATAAAGGGCAGCAAGCTGCGTGTGCTAACCTCAACTGTTGGCACCGATAACGAGGAGAACATTGAGCTGGTACCCCAAAAGGCAAAGGCTGGTTACATGGCTGGCTTTTCGGACCCGGAGTACATAGAGAACCTTCCCGTTTTCCGATTGCCCTTTTTAAGGAGCGATAGGAAGTACCGCACCTTCCAAATATCGGGCGATTCAATGCTACCCATTCCCGATGGCTCTTGGGTTACGGGCGAGTTTGTGCAGGATTGGACCTCCATTAAATCTGGTGAGGCATGCATTGTGCTTACCTCCGATGATGGATTGGCCTTTAAGGTGGTTGAGAATCACCTTGCCGATGGCGGATTTATGAAGATGATATCCCTAAACCCCCTTTACCAGCCCTATAGCGTTAAGGCAACCGATATTCGTGAGCTATGGCGATTTGTACACTACATAAGCAACATTCTGCCATCGGGTAGTATTGACAATGCCCAGCTAATGACCGAGATACTCTCCGTTAAACAGGCCGTTAACCAGCTTAGGAAAGGGGAGATGTAATGGGGTTTCTTTAGTTCCTATTGGTATTTGTGACAAAAGACTAGTTACATGTTACAGCGAGGTTTTGTGGTGTGAAGTTTCACACTAAGAGCAAATCTTGTCTAGCATCCATTATCTGTTTCTAATTTTTTATCCTTTAACTCTTAACCCTTAACTTTTAACGTTTAACCTTTTCCCCTTTCCCATGGAAACCCTACAGAAACTCGAAATACTATCATCGGCGGCTAAGTACGATGTTTCGTGCTCATCGAGTGGAAGTAGCCGCATGAATACTCCTGGGGGCATTGGCAATGCTGCTAAGGCAGGCATCTGCCACAGCTTTACGGAGGATGGACGGTGCATATCGCTTCTTAAGGTGCTGTTTACCAATAGCTGTAAGTACGATTGTGCCTATTGCATTAATCGCCGCAGCAACGATATTCCCCGTGCAGCATTCACCGTTAAGGAGCTGGTGGACATCACTATAAACTTTTACAGGCGAAACTACATTGAGGGGTTATTCCTAAGTTCGGGAGTAGTAAAAAGTGCCGATTACACCATGGAACGCCTTGCCAATGTGGCAAAGCAGCTGCGCTTGGAGCATAAGTTCAATGGCTATATCCACCTAAAAGCAATACCGGGAGCCAGTCCAGAGCTTATTCACATGGCTGGGCTTTATGCCGATAGGTTATCGGTAAATATTGAGATTCCCTCGGAGCCAAACCTTCAGCTGCTGGCGCCCGAAAAGGATTTTCAGAGCGTGCTAAACCCCATGGGGCTAATAAAAACGGGCATTGAGCAGAGCCGTGAGGAGCGACGAATAATGCGCAAGTCCCCAGTATTTACGCCAGCAGGACAAAGCACCCAGCTTATAATTGGTGCAACTCCCGATAGTGACAGGCAAATACTAACCCTAGCATCGGGTTTGTACACGCAGAAAAGCTTAAAGCGGGTTTACTACTCGGGCTACAACCCAACAAATTTGTATGATAAGCGCTTACCAGCGCTAGCGGCTCCACCGCTTAGGCGTGAGAATCGCCTTTACCAAGCCGATTGGCTGCTGCGGTTTTACCAGTTTGGGGTTAACGAGATTGTGAATGATACCAACCCCGACCTAGACCTAGAGATTGACCCAAAGCTTGGCTACGCGTTGCGTAATCCGCACCTTTTTCCTATTGATGTGAATAGAGCCGATTACCATATGCTGCTGCGCATTCCGGGAGTTGGGGTTAAGTCGGCAAAGATGATTCTGGCTGCCCGTAAGTTTAGGCGGTTAAACTCGGCCAATCTTCAGAAAATTGGAGTGGTAATGAAACGTGCACAGTACTTTATAACCTGTAATGAGCTGCCCGCAGCTTCGGTTCAGGACCTAAGCCCAGAGCGGGTTCGCTCTATCCTTACCATGAGCGAGCGCCGTAAGCAGCTCCCCGATGCCGTACAGCTTGGGCTTTGGGGATGAGGAGTTTGGTTTTTAGTGTATAGTATTTAGTGTTTAGTATTTGGTTTCTTTTATCTAACGTCTAACATCTAACATCTCTCCTTTAACCTTTAATCTCGCCTAGGGGCTGCTTGCCTTCTCGTCATAGCCGAGACAAGCTGACCTCAAGGCGAGGAGACAAGCTCTTTCACCTTTCACGATTCACGTCTCACCTTTAACGTAATTAAATGCTAGAATACCAATACGACGGAACTTTTCCTGGCCTACTAACTGCAATTTTCGATGCTTTTAACAGGAAGGAGCAACCCGATGCCATTCTTCGCCCGGGGGCTCAGGGATTGCTGTTTGCGTCGGTTTATGCTGTAGAAACTAGCGAGGAGAAGGCGGATAGGGTATGGGCGGGCATTAAGCGAGTGGGAGGGAATACCACCTGTGAGCATCTGTACCACGCCTTTCTCTCGCTGGACGAGCAGGTGGAGATGGCCATTTTTAGCTACAGCAAGCACCTGTTTGCCTGTAATGCGCCTGTAATGACCGATTTGGCGCATCCCGATGTGCTAAAGGTGCACAAGTTGGACCGTATGGTGCTTCGTGAGGCGCATCGTGTGCTTATGTTCCTGCGCTTTGAGCAGGCTGCCGATGGAACTTACTTTGCGCCCTTTGCCCCGCAGTACGATGTAATACCATTGGTAATAGGGCACTTTAAGTCACGCTTTGCCGACCAATCCTGGATAATATACGACACCAAGCGCGGATACGGTTTTTACTTTAATACCCAAACCATTGAGCAAATCACCATTGAGAACCCAACCTTTGGCAGCGCAACAGGTAAGCTGCGCCAGGGGACTGAGCATCCCGATGAGGATAAATGGCATGAGCTATGGCGCAGCTACTTTAAGCATATCTCCATTGCCGAGCGGAAGAACCTAACCCTTCAGCGTAACTTTATGCCCAAGCGATTCTGGAAATACCTAACCGAGAAAAGACTTTAGATGTTAGACTTTAGAAATAGAATTTGTCTTTAATCTAATGTCTTATGTCTATAGTCTAAAATCTATCTTTTCACTTTTCACGATTCACGTTTAATCTCGCCTAAGGGCGAGACAAGCTGTCTCACGTTTCACTTTTTTTCATACCTTTGCCTGCTTTCTTATTATGGCACACAGATAGTTAATCACAAAACCGCTTTTGTATGAAAATGACCAACAACGATATCCTAAAGAAGCTAAGGGTAGCTCTTCAACTTAGGGACGATGATATTATCAAAATACTTGAACTGGTTGATTTTAGGGTAACAAAAACTGAGTTGGGCGCATTCTTTCGCAATGTAGATCATCCAAACTATAAGGAGTGTGGCGAGCAGGTTTTACGTAACTTTCTAAATGGATTGATAATTTACAAACGTGGCCCCCGCACAGGAGGGAACAGTTCCATAAACGAGCAATAGCAATGATACCAGAACAACCCAATAATCCCTTACACGGCGTTACGCTGGAGAAGATGTTGCTCTATTTAGTTGATTACTACGGATGGGAGCTGCTTGCTAAAAAAATCCGTATAAACTGTTTTGCAAACGACCCAAGCGTTAAGTCAAGTCTATCCTTTTTGCGCCGAACCCCTTGGGCTCGTGCTAAGGTGGAGGATCTTTACCTATCGGTTATAACGCAAAAAGAAGATTAGAAGATTTTGATGTAGTGATTTTTTGGGGAACAGGATACCGCTAGTTACCTATCATCTTCCTCCACTTCACACGTTCTTCTTCTAATGTTTAAAATATAAAAACATCACATCAGTTTCCAATGAAATTCTCCGATTACAGCATAGCCCCACAAATCAAGGCAAACCTGGAAAACCTTGGGTTTAAGCGCCCAACCGACATTCAGTTTAAATCCATTCCTCCTATAGAGAACGGGGAGGATGTACTTGCCATTGCCCAAACGGGAACAGGAAAAACTGCTGCGTTTGCTATCCCAATTATCGATATTATTCATAGGGTAAAGGGGAATCATGATCTTGATGGCATTAGCTGTATGGTGATGGTGCCAACCCATGAGCTGGCTCAGCAAATAACGGGGGTTTTTAACGCCATAGGACAGAATACCCGTGTAGTAACCGAGTGTATTATTGGTGGTGTGGAAATAGCACCTCAGGTTAGGAGGCTAGAGCAGGGCGTTGATGTACTTGTTGCAACCCCTGGGCGTTTGTTCGACCTTGTTTGTAAAGGCAATCTAAGCCTTAAAGGGTTACAGTTCCTTGTGCTCGATGAGGCCGACCATATGCTCGATTTGGGCTTCTTAAAAGATATTCAGGAGATAGCCCGTTTCTTGCCCCGTCGTAGGCAAACGCTGTTCTTCTCGGCAACCATTAATCCGCACATTAAGGATTTGGCCTACTCGCTGGTAAATAAGCCAATACGTATTCATATCTCCCCAAACAATCCCGTTTCTAAGAATGTTGAGCACGCTGTTGCCAATATCGATATGGACGATAAGCGCTTTTTCCTTGAGCGCGTGGTAAAGGAGAACCCCGACTCTAAGATTCTGGTTTTTGTGCGTACCAAGGTGCGCGCCGAAAGGGTAATGAAGGCGCTTGAGCGTGTTGAGCTAAAGAGCGAGACTATCCATAGCGATAAGCTGCAGAACGAGCGCGAAGAGGTAATGACCAACTTTAAGAGCGGAGCCAACAAGGTGCTTATTGCCACCGATATATCGGCTCGTGGTTTGGATATTCCCAATGTTGACTACGTAGTTAACTACGATTTACCTGAGGTTCCAGAGAACTACGTTCATCGCGTTGGTCGTACTGGTCGTGGTGTAAAAAAGGGAACGGCAGTATCGTTCTGTAGCCCCGAGGAGCACGAGCAGCTTATGGCCATTGAGGAGTACATAGGTCGCAAGGTTACCGTTCTGGACATAAGCAAGAACGACTACTCGGCAACCATCGACTTTTCCGACGATACCGACAAGGATTGGCGAAGCCTGCTGGTTGAAGCCGATGAAGAGGCTAAGGTGTATGCGGAGAAAAAGAGTAAGGCCACTAAGAAAAAGGCACAGAAGAAGGCGCAAAAGAAAGCCCAGAAAAAGACGGGCAAAAAGAAATAGCCACACGGAGCACTGCACTTGCAGTGCTTTTTTATTTTTAGGATATTAGTAATCGATTTCAAAAACATTCAAAAATGAAAGTAATAGAAGATATCATTAAAAAGCACAAGCAGGTAGCCCTGCTTATTGGAAATGGCCCTAATTTGGCAGCAGGCATAATGCCATCGTGGAAAGAGCTGCTGCTCTCCATCTCCGATAATGCTCTTGCAATTGATACCGAAGGCCTATCGAATACCGAAGTGTACGACCTAGTGCAGCTTACCCTTGGCAACGGCATCGATGCTAAGCAACGCGTTAGGGAGAAGTTGGAGCTAACATCGTCGGATTGCTTAGATGTGCACAAGCGGCTAATGAGCCTAGCTATAGCGCATGGCTGTCCGGTGCTAACCACCAACTTCGATGCGGCCTTTGAAAAATCGGTTGGAGCAAAAATGTATCATATTGAAGCCGAAGGATTCACTCGCTACTACCCTTGGAAATCGTACTACGGCTTTGCGCAGCACACCCTGCCAACCGATGGTTTTGGCATTTGGAAGGTTCACGGCGATGTAAAGTATAAGGATAGCATACGCCTTGGGCTAACCGATTACATGGGGAGCGCCCAGCGGGCCCGCGACATAATACACAAGGGTGCAGGCCGACTTTACAATGAGTACACTACAGAACTTTGGCAGGGGTGCAAAACCTTGCTGCACATATGGTTTAACCTTCCCATTGTTATTGTTGGTTTTGGCTTTGGTATTGATGAGGTTTTTCTGCGCTGGCTACTAATTGAGCGCAAGCGCTTTGCCAACACAACAGAAAAGCCCATGAATGTTTACTATGTAACCAAGGGAACCCCATTGCCTGCAATCAGAAATCTGATGCATAACCTAGGTGTAACCATTAAGTCCGTAAGCAGTTTTGATGAGATTTATGGTTAGGGGGGACGTTTTATTGGAATTGAGTATGCAGGTATGGAGAGTATCAAGGAGTGTAAAGGGAGTGTAAATCAAACTCTGTCTAGTTAACTTTAATTAATACCTCCTGCTCCAAACACTTTTTATATTTATGAAATAAGGTTATTAGTTTTTCAATATCGTTATTTAAGTTTAATGATATGGAAGTGTTTGCTTTGTATTGTGTATCATACAATCCTTTGTTGCCATACTTAATTATTAATTGCTCAATATTTGGAGGGATAAAAAAAGATGCTCTATTTTTAATGTATTGCAAGTACTCGTCTCTGAAAATACGTATGCCTTCAAAGTCAAAATCGCCAAAATGTAAATATTTGTTGGGAATGCTCTGAAGCCAAGTTATTAAATCTTTTGATTGAGGATAACGACTAACAAATAGAATAGACTCCTCACCGAATAGGTGAGTTTGATTGCTAATGAATCTGAAGTTTTCAGGGTTTTCAACTCCAATTACAAGTGTATGTGGTGGAATACGAAAATTTTCAAAGTCATGGATGTATGAATATGTTCCTTCCTGTGGTTTAATTATAAATTCACTTCCGTTGATTTTTGCTTCTATGGGAGAAAAACAGTTGACTATAAATCCTTTAAATGTGCGTCTTAAAGATGATTTAGAATTGGATGATGCAACAATGTTCTCAGCTCTTGTTTCACCATTTTCTATGTTATTAATGTATGTATTGAGGTCGTTTATACCCAAGCTACTGCTCAGAAAATTGGTAATTGCTTCTGGTTTTGCCCTATATATGAACTTCCTACTTCTCCCCTGTAATTTTATCTTCAAGATTCCATCATCAATCATTTGGTCTATAATTTTGCTTTTCAGCTGACCATAGGGAATGATTTCACCTTGAATCAGTAATTGAATTTTCTTCGCTATGTTAATGGATATTTTATCCATAATTATTCAACTAATACTGGGTTTGAGATAATTCGCTTTATCGTAGATTGTTTACTATCATCCTTACTTATTTTATAAATATGGCGATAATTAAGCGGTGTACTTTCGGTAGGGGAGCCGTTAATCAGCAATATGTTTCTATCATTAGCAAAATTAAGGATTCCTTTAACATTATTAGGGTGCAATTTTCCAATTTCATCCATCATACAATGAAGCTTAAAATCTTTGAACTTCCTTGAAGCACCCTCTTTAAATACATTTAGTAGCATAATGTTTATCATTGCTTTAACTAAGACATCAGTGCCTTCCGAACCAACATTTGATAATTTTTCAACCCATCCTGTGTCATTTCCATTTTCTTCAACTCTAAATGATAATTCAAAAGAATCCGTTAATTGAATTACAGAATCCTTTGCCTGATTTATTTCCCGAACTAGTTGTTTTAGAAGTTCAACTGCCTTTTCATTGTTTTTATCCTGGTCAATGCCTGAAAAAAGGTTGGCTACTCCAAGGCTTAAGGCATTGTCATCGTTAAATTCCTTTATCTTCTTTAGTAACATTACGGCAGTATTCTTGCTGTCTGTAATATCCAATTCTATGTTATTTATGGCTGCAACAAAGTTTTTTTGTCTGAAATCAGCATTTATTTTATTAATAATTTTCTTAATCTCACCAGTTTTGGAAATTAACATGGTTGTTTCTTTTCCAACTGAACTTATTATGTAAGCAAAGCGCTCATTCGTTCTTTTTTCAAACTGGTTTATTTTACCCTCCTCAATAAAATCGCTTAACTCTTCCGCCCAATTAATCAACTCTTCTATTTCAATTAATTTAGATGGGAAATTGAAAATATTTCCATCAGAGAAGTGAGACAGAAACTTGTCGATACTTTCCCTGAGTTCCTGATATTTATTGGTTATTTTACTATTGTTATCTATAATATCGTCAATAATATCAACAGCCGTTTTGCTATTGCTTATTGGCTGTATTGTACTTTTAGTGCTTTCGAAAAATTCGAGAGCTGATGAGCCTGCTTGTTTGGTATATTTTTCCACATCGTTTTGGAAACAAATTATTTTTGCTTCTATTTCACTTATACTTTCTTGAATATCAGTAATTATTTTGGAGAAGGTTTTATTCAAAGTGGAGAACTCATTTTGCGTATGTGTTAACTTTTCTTCAAGAACCTTTATTTCATTTTTAAAGTCTTTTTCTTTATCGAACAGCTCCCTTTTATCTTTATAATAATCACTTACTGTATTTCGATTTTCCTCAATAAAAGTTAACTCGTTACCCACAGTAATAATTTGCTTTTCAATTTCTGATAGACGCCCGGTATCGGCTCCTTTGTTATCCAATTCATTGTTTCTTTCGGTTTTAAGGATAACAATCTTTTCAGCAATTAGCGTTTTCCGTTCTATTATTTGTTGTTGCAACTCCTGAATTTTAGCATTGTTCTCTGCTTTTAATTCATTGATTCGTCTTGTCTTTTCCTTCTGTTTTATTTCTTTGTTCTTTCGCAGCTTAGCCTTACAGGTTTCATAATTATCATACGCTTCCTGTTTAATAACTATCGCTTTATCTATTTCTGCTTGAATTTTCTCTATCGAATCAAGTTTTTCACTTAAGGCTTTATTTGTGAAACTGTTCTTATCTAATTCAAACTTCTCTATTTTCTTTGTCAGTTGTTCACAATTATACTCAGCTTGTCTGGCTTTTTCTTTAAGTCCTTTTATTTTTGGCAGGTTTCTACGTTGTATGTTATCCAAATCCTTCTCTAAAACAACTGTAATTTCTTGTAAATCTTTTTGATATTGTTCTATACTATCGTTTAACTTGTTCAACTCAAACCGAAAATCATCTATGGTTTTAATCTTTAAATCAATTTCATTCAAGTTGATTTCGATGCCATAAATTGAAGAAGATTCTTTATGCAGTTTTGGCGATAATCCATCCTGGAATAAGAGTTTTTCATCAATAATTTTTCCAATTGTATTTTCCCAACCGGGCTTATTTTGATTTAACCACCCATAGAGCGAATCTTTGCTTTTGTTGATTCTATCTTCTATTTCATTCTTTTGTATTCGTATTGTATCTAGTTCTTCTTGTAATTTCGCCCTATTCCGTTCGCTGTTTTTTTCTGCTTCCGACTTTTCGTAATTCCATTTGGTTTGCAGTGTCTCAACTTGTTGTTTGTAACTAATAATATTGTTAGACTCTTCTTTGTAAGCTAGTTTCGCTTCGTTAATTGATTGAGTAGCCTGCTCGATTTCTTTCTCGTAAAACTTGGAATGTTTTATGGCTACTTTTTGCTTTTCAAGATTATGAACATCTTCTTTTTTCCTGTCAAGCTCAGTTTCCTTGTCTTTTAATTCAGTTTCATGTTCACTTTCTAAGGCTTGAAATAGCTTTTCATACTCACTATTTAAATCTGAGATAAACTTAACTTCTTCCTTTTCTATTTCAACTTTTTGAGTATCCTTTTGGTTTACAAAAGCATTTAGTTGATTCTCCTGCTCTTTAATGAGGGCTTCATATTTATTATTGATATCGCTAAACTTATTTGTAAGCAAGGTACGTTCGTTTTTTAAAGACTCGAATTCCAGCTTCTTTTCTTCATTAGCAGATACTCGTTTGATAAGCTCTGAAATATTAATGCTCTCGTAAAATTTCTTCTGATTAGCGGCATCTTTTAACTTACCATTACACTGGCTTACACTCTCATTAATCTTGACTTTACGCTTTTCAAATAATTCTTTTTCGTAATTGAGTTTTTGCTTCTCTGCATTCAGTGCCTTTTCCTTATCTTCTTTTTGTATGTGAAGTACAGGCTTTTCGGATTCAATTATTTCTAATCTGTATTTAAGAAATCCAGCGAATGAACTTTGCTCTCTCTTTAAATGCCTGATTGCAGATAGTGTTTGAATCGCATTTCCAGCTTGTTTTTGCACTGAAGGGAAACGAAATCGCTTAATATCATTTAATTCTGTTTCAAATCCTTTAAGGTGATGATTATACTGGTCTAAATCAATGGTTATGTGCTCATCTTCCATTGAAGAGATAATGGTTTGTTTTATCTCATTGGCATCCAGTTTTGTATTTAAGAAAACGTTTTGTATTGTTCGATAGATATTTTTATATTGTTTTGCTTCGAGTAAAGCATATTTTTTAAATTCATTTTTGCCAATAAAATTACCGTATAAAATATCACGGTATTGGTCGTAACTATTAACCATTGACGAAACATTGATTCTATTGGCATCAAGTTTTTCACGTATGGTATCCCAATTATTATATACTTCTCCGGTTTCTTTTACAAAATAATCGGCATTATAAGGAGTATCAATAAAACGATAGCATACTCTGTTTTGCGATTTAAATGCAACTACACAATAGGCACCGGTTTCTCTTGCCACTTCATAAACAATGTATGAGTTTGCATAGCTTAAATACCAATCGGCAAAGCTTTTTACAGTTGGACCACTGGGAATACCCAGCTTTCGGGAATCGGCATTATAAAAATACAGGATGGCACGAAGAATAGTACTTTTACCTACGCCTTGTGTGCCAATGAAATGAATATTACCATCCAGTTGAATTTCGGAATAAGGAATAGTGGCACTATTAATGAATATAATTTTATTCAGGTATCTCATCTTGTACTTCTTCTGAAAGGTTAATACTTAATATTAGTGTTTCCAGATAACTAAACGACGCTAATACTTTATAGGAATCAGATATCTCATTTTCAAGTTCCACAAAGCCATCGCTCTTTAATTTTTCAACCAGTTTCTTTATTCCATCCAGTTCGTTATCGGTTTGGGTATATTTTTTTAAAGCCTTTAATTTGCTTTTTAGATTGGCATTTACTTTCAATTCTACTGCAATGGATTGAGGTTCGAACCTAAATCCTGAGCTAAAAGAAGCGTCGTAAGTTTTGAAAAAGTCAACAATATCAATCCATCGGAAGGCTTGTTCCAGTTTGCGGGAAATATCTACTTTTTGTTCGGGACGGGTAAAATGAAAATATTCATCACCCCGGGTTAATATGTAATTGATTTCTAGGAAGTAGTCCTCTAAGGCATCAAAGTTTTCGTCAATAAAATTGTACAATTTTTGGTCTTGTGGCTTTGAGCTGTTTGAACAAATAAAAGCACCTTTACTTAGTTGTTCAAATACGTCTTTCTTTAAGTTATTTATTGCCATTATGGATGCTTTATTTTTTACCTAATCGTTTAATATCTGCCTCAATTTCTTTCAAACTGGCTTCCCGTTGGATTTCCTTTTGTTCTTCTATGTATTTATTGTATTCGTCGCCTGACTTTTCAAGGGCTTGTTGATGACTGATTTTCCCGGCATGGTCCAGCAATTCCCTGCCGTTTAATTGTAATATGGAATCTAAACGTTCAATCCAGTCTTTCATATACATTGGTTTTTTTTGCTGAGCCATGGTTTCAGCAAAAGCAAGGTATTGTTCAACCAACAACCCCAATAAACGCATTTCGTCTTCGGTAAGGTAGTTTTTAGCAATGCTAACATCAGCTTTTTTAACTTCGCTGGTACTTTTTTTATCGTGCGATAACATGCCCATTAAAGGTAATGTAGCATCAACCCGACGATATACAAGTTCAGCCGCAGTTTGCTGGCTGATAGCCCATAACAATTTGTTTTGGATTACTTTGAAGAACAGGATTGTTTTTTCGTCTTTTGGATTGTAATCGATGCTTGTGGCATAAATGTCTTTAATTTTTTGATAGAAGAATTTTTCCGAAATACGTATTTCGCGAATACGTTCCTGTAATTCGGTAAAATAATTCATGGAACTTCCCGTCTTAAAACGCTCATCGTTAAGCGCAAAACCTTTTACAATGTATTCTTTCAAGCGTTGGGTAGCCCAAATACGGAACTGCGTGCCTTGTTGCGATTTTACCCGGTAACCAACAGAGATTATCACATCAAGATTGTAAAAGTTAGGTGCTTTTTGCTGAAATTCGGAATTTCCGAATTTCTTTAGACTCCTTGATTCTTCAAGCTCTCCCTCAGAATAAATATTTTTAATATGTTCATTAATGGTCGATTTTGCCTTGCCAAATAAAGCAGCCATTTGGTCTTGTGTGAGCCAAACAGTTTCTTCTTCTAATCGGACATCTATTTTTATGTCGCCTTGTTTGCTTTGATATATTAATATTTCACCTGTATCCATAAACTTTTATTTAGGGTAAACCACCGAGAATTCTGTTCCTTTATGCATCACATATTTATCGGTAAATCGAAAATCATGCTCATAGAGAGAAATGAGTTGGCAATAGCATGTTACTATATCTTCAAAGCTTACTTCTTTGGGATAATCATATTGGTTTACAAAATCGAGTAAATGATAGCCAGATGCAGAGAAACTACTTTTCATTTTTTCCAAATCGATAAAAATATCAGTTTCTACCGTATCATTAAAAAATGTTGCATCAATAGCCTTTGCCAGTGGAACTTTTAATTTGACGGAACTCTTATTTTTGTTTAGCGCTTTAATTATTTCATAGGTATCGTCATCCTGTAAAATATCTAACGAAAGTTTCAATGGAAAGACAGGCCTGTTTTCAAATGCCACCGGATTCATTTCGTGAAGCAGCTTAACAATATCCGATTTGCTTTCAATCTCAAACTGGTCTTTTAAATATTTAACCTGACGGATTTTCTCGATAAGTTTACTTTGATGCTTTACCTGATTCAGAAAATCGATAATTTGCTTCTCTGTTTCAATCAGGTTATGGCGTGCTTCTTGCAGCTGCAATCTTAATTCTGTGGTAACGTGGTTTAATTCATCATCTTTAGCTATTGCAAAAAAAGTAAGTTCGTCTTCTGTTATGAATTGTTCCGTAACTGCAATAAGTTTTTTGATGTCGATTCTACGTTGGTCGTAGTTTTCGAGCTTCTTTATTTTAATTTTATAGTTGGGTTCTGTTTTAAATGTATTGTTTACATTCCGGTTAAGGTCAACAATATTGCGTAAACAAGTAAATCCCATCTTACGCAAAGAGCCTTTGACAGATTTTAGATATTTATATTTCCTGATTTCGCTATTTTCAGACAGGTAGTAATCTATATTCTCCTTTAATGATGTAATATGCTCAGTGATAAGCGAAATATTAATTTCCTCATTTACATCTAAAATTTGCTCAAAAAAGGAAAGCAATTGGTCTTCAATTTCCAAGTAGCGGCCATTTCGTATAATAACCCCTTTCTCAATTAAGGTTTCTACCTTACTTTCTTCCATTAGCTCGATAGCCTGGTCGTAACGGTAATCAAACGATTTTCGTTTGCCAAACATTTCGCCCAGCAATTCTTTCCCAAGCACTAATGCATTAAGTAGCTCTTTTATGGAATGGAAGGTGTACATTCTACTGTTATATACTTTCAAATTCTACATGAAGCATTGGTTGAACAGACTTTCATATTATTAAGATAAAGATAGTTTTAGCAATTGATATAAACTTTAGATAAATTAGAAATGTCAGAATTTACTTCCCGATACAAAAAGTAACTATGATTGATATACAGGTGTTTATGGTTGTTGGGGTACAAATAGGGTACAACGGGATAGGTTTTTTAGTCAATTTTTAAAAATTGGTTGGTTTGGTACTGCCATGCAATTATAGCCTTTTTTCCTGAAATTCTTTTGTAATCATTCAATTTGAGATGATAATAGTAAGGAACGCTATTATTTAATTTTTCTATAACTAGAGAATAAAACGGACGTATGTTTATGAGTGTGCGAACTTTGATTACTAGGGGGCTAAATGAATTAACGCCCCTTACGATAGGAGCGTTTTTAGATACTCAAAATTGAGTATTGGTTAACAGGCGGTTAGTAGCACGCTGTTACATTTGGGATAGCATCTTTATGTTCTCAACCGTTTCTGCTGTTTGCACCTCTATTTGTGCGCCAATGCTATCAATGCAGTACGTTCGCTCTTCACTCCATGC
>JAFGDZ010000010.1 GCA_016931855.1 Bacteroidales bacterium | reverse complement strand
GTTAATTAGGATAGCTCATGCGTTGTCAAATTCGTTGGATATCTGCGAGTTTAATGAATGTGTCAAAGTTTTGTCATGTACTTAGAAACTTAAATAAAAGTATGCCAGACGGTAGATTAGGCTCCAGAAAACATCAGCCCAAAGGACTTGAAATCCTATATGAGGATCATGATATTATTGTTGTTGATAAAGCATCCGGGTTATTATCCATGGGTACGGATAGGGATAAACAGAACACTGCTTATTACCATTTAACTAATTATGTAAAAAAAGGCAACCCAAGATCTCATGAGCGGGTTTTTATAGTACATCGCCTCGATAGGGATACGTCAGGTTTACTTGTATTTGCAAAGTCAGAAAACGCGAAATACTTTTTGCAGGATAACTGGTCGGATTTTAGGAAAAGATATGTTGCTGTTGTATTAGGAAGTTTCAAGGATAAAAAGGGCGTGATTGAGTCTTTCCTTGCAGAGAGTAAGAGCTTTAGAGTGTATTCAACATCTGATAGAACTATAGGGAAGTATGCAAAGACAGGGTATTGGGTTGTTAAAGAAAACGAAAGGTTTAGTCTTTTAGACATTGAACTTTTTACAGGAAGAAAAAACCAAATTCGTGTCCATCTTGCCGATAAAGGGCATCCTGTTCTAGGAGACAAGGTTTACGGTGAACCGGATAAGTCCATAAAGCGTTTGGCCCTACATTCCTACTCGCTCACAATAATTCACCCTTATACACATAAGGAAATGACTTTTGAGACTGGGATTCCCACGTATTTTAATCAACTGATGAACATTAAAGGTAGCAAGCCCCAACAGAGGCGTTCCTATCCTTAAACCATTTCTATCTATTCTTCTAAAACGGAGACCCGTTCGCCAAGAGTTTTAGATATCACAGCACACCCCTTGGTGGAGCATATCGGTATAGATATTGCTTATCCCAAAAACCAAAATTTTGAATTTTACGCTATATAAAAAGGAGTGAACTATGATTAGGAAAAAGGTAACCATTTTATTGCTAGTTTTTTATGTGTTAAGTGGGAGTGCGCAGGTATCCTTTAGGATTGATAACGACATTGCATTTCCCAATTTACGGGTTAAAATATCGCCAGATGTTAGCTTTCCCAATATATCGGTTTCCATAGGAAAGGATATCGCCTTTGAGGCCTTTACGGTGGGTGTAACCTCTAATAGGAGTATGGCCGATTTTATTATATCCGATTCGCCACTAAGTGATATCACAGTAAACGCTTCGGAAACGGTGCCCTTTGCCGATATTGTGGTACGATATGGCCAGCAAGTGCCTTTTACTAATGTTAAGGTTAAGATTAAGGAGTATGGCAATGCCGATTACCTTGTGTACACCGAGCGGAGCGCTATAACGCTTGAGGAAATAGTGGTGGCAATACTTCCAGCGCTTAATAGTGCAATGGATTATAAATTTGATAAGCTTCCCTCTTATGCAGGCAAGTTTAAGAATCAAAAGCATGATGTGAGCCGCTCCAGTAGTAGTGGTACCGATGTTGTTTGTGAGCTAAGGGATGCTAAGATATTTGCACAGGACAAGGAGGGTACATATCTTGGAAAAATATGTAATGAGTACGATTCTGAGTCCATCTTCAATGAGTACGCTCAGTACGGCAGCGAGTTTGGCGCCAGCAGCATCTGGAATAACCTTTCGGAGTTTGGTAGCGAAACCAGCACCATATCACCATTCAACCCAACCAGCACAACACCTCCTCGTATCCAGAAGGATGGCATCACAATAGGCTACCTCTCGGTTTGCCGTACCGTTAACGGGGTGATATCGCCCTACTTCATAAAGAGCTTAAAGGGTAAGCTGTAATGCATCCAAAACCTGCTGTATAAAAGGACTGTAAAGTCCCTGTTTGCAATAAGAATGGGTAACTTTGTATTTGTAAACGAATAACCATTAAATGTAAAATTGTATGAAACCATATTTATTGGCAGCAGTTGCCTTTGTACTACTCACTGCATGTGGTAAGGATAATGCTAATGATGACTCTAGGTTGGTTCTTCAAAAGAAAATTCACGGCAGGTACAAGTTAACCTCTTGCCAGTCGAATCAACCTTTAGATTTGAATAACGACGGAATAGCATCTGTTAATTTGACCTTAGAAAACTCCATGATTCTAATGGCTGAGGTTGAGCTAAAGGTTGTAATTCTAGATATTTGTTTAAAAGATAATGAGTTTGCTTTTTCTGAGACATGGCCAGCCGAGACAAAATTCCGATTAGCTACAAATGAACCTATTCCATGTCCTGTTCCGCCAATATACAATAGTTTTTACGATATTTTCTGTACAGCCAATGTTGGTTGTATTGATAAAGATTTTAAATCGGTTAGACTTCTAAATGATATTAAACCAAGTTCAAACGGTACGCTTGTTAGCATAGAGTCAATTACTTTTGATGATGATAAGGTAGTGCGCATAACCTCCATGCGTCGGTTCTATACCAATAAAAACGGGTGGATTACAGCCACCGTAGAATCAACATATAAGCATTATACCTCGGCTTGTTAGCGCAAATCTGGCTAACAGGTAAAACGGCTGTTTTGCCACTCGGCTGGGGCGAGTGAGTTTAGTTTGATGCTAAAGTCTTGAATTAGTAGGAGGGTCTTAAGGCTCAATGTCCAATAAAAGAGCCCTCTAGCGTTTCTCCGGAGGGCTCTTTCCCTTAACTGTCTATCTCGCTTAACTAAACTGTGCTAGCCGTTGGTTATGTGAATCTCTATCATGGCAATGCTACCGCTGCGCATAAATATCTGCTGGCTAACATCCTGTGGTAGCGTGTAGTTGTTTTGGGTCGATATGGTTCCATCGCTGTAATGGATGGTCACACCCGTTTTCCCATTAATCACATAGCTAAAGGGTATGGAGCAATAGGTAATCGTAATGCTCGGAACGCTTGTTGCATCAAACTCATCAGCATTTAGCATCCGTGTGTTGATGCTTATGCACCCGCCATTCACGGTAATTCCCAGCTCATGGAATCGCGATATGATATCCTCCTTAACCTGTCCCGTCATACCGGGTTGCTGTACGCCCGCCATCATGGGAGTATGCGAGTACGCATCAAATGGGAACGAGCCGTACTCCGTTGGCGATTTGTGCGCGCCAATACCCCTCTTCACCTCGTTGTAATGGCGCCTTAGGGCGCTTATGGTTGCCTCATCCTCATTGTTAGCCACGGCCCACTGAATGTTTTCGCCTATGGCCAGCAGTAGCTTCGATACCATGTGCCAGTAAATGCTGCCAAGCCCCTCGTACTTATAGAACGTTCCGGAGCGTCCAGTAAATGATTGGTGGTCGAATAGCTGCTCGTATATGTCCATAATCTGCTTACGCTCGGCTGCGGTCACTGGTTTGCTCTCGTTAAGCCTATCAAGGGCAAGGGCTAGGTGCTCTGCGTTAATAAAATCGGCACAAAAGTGAACATCACCTCGTAAATCTCTGGATACAATCTGTGTGTTCCCTTCCGATACTAGTTGCTGTAGCAGCGTGCTTTTTGCAAGCAGCTCAGCGGGGATATTGTTCTTTTCAAGGAACGTGGGCAGCTGTTTATTGGGGTACAACGTGTAGCTTTGCTGGTCGGCACGGTACATAGCGCTCCGCCTAAGCGAGTCAAGCAGCTCAACGGCCTCGGCAGCACCAAGTGCGCCGGAGCTAAGCACGGCAACTTGCCCCTCAAGCATCTCGCTTAGGTGGCGAATGGCTATTGCGTTATCGCTAAAGCTAACAAGGTTGTAGGCGTGGTACATACCATCGGGGCGTTTGTTCTCCCTTACCGATTGAGCAATGTACGCCCGCGTTAGCTCAAGAAAAGCCAGCAGCTCAGGCTTGGTTACGCTCACCTTATTCCCGCTAAAGCCTTGGTAAACGGCATTACGGTAGCTCTCGCCTGCATATCCTAGCTGGTTAGTAACGTTCCGCCGCGATTGGTCGTCGAAACGGGAGCTAAGCAAGTGGCTATACTCCATTAAGCTTTTGTGCACGGCGTTAAGGAATGTGGCTATCTCCTCCGATACCTCAAACTTCCCGGCTGTGCTTGCGCCAAGCAGCTCCGTGGTAAACCTCACAAACCGCTGCATGTAGTACAACGTTACCATTGATGCCCCCGTACCCACAAGCGCATTGTTGGCATCGTTCCACTCTGGCCTAAGCGTGTTCATCCAGATGCCCGCTTCTGGTATAAAGTTGCTAAGCTTGGCAAGCAGCGTGTTAAGCAGCTTCTCGGTTAGGTTAACCAGCTTAACGTTACCATCGGCACTCTGTACCAGCTTGGCATCGGCGCCTATGGTTGCAACCCTCTTTTCTATGGATTTGTGCAGAGCGGTATCAAAGGTTACCGTACTCTTGGGATTGGCAACTATTTGGTTGTATCCCTTTATGCGATACGGAACGTTGGCATATGCAAATATGCTACGGGTTAGCCATCCGCTAATTTGCTCGGGGAAATGGCTGTTCGATAGCTCCAATAGCCTAAGCAGGTAGATTATTTGATGGTCGCCCCAGTACCCAATGTTCGACCACGGATTGTCGGGCTCAATAACCTCCCAATCTATCCCTTCCGATGTTATGCGGTAGGGGTTGTAGCCATCGGCAGTTGTTGCGTTAAGGAACTTGGCTATAATGGAGTCTATGAACCCAGGGTATGATAGCGACAGCGCCTCCCAGTTCTGGAATATATCGCGCCAGTTACCCTGATAGTAGAGTATGCGATTCCCGTGTTGGTCCTTTACGTTGATGTTGAATGCGTTCCATGGACGACTAGGGTCGCCATGGCGGCGACTAAACGTGAGTGGCAAATACTCAAGGAATAGGCGGTACAATTGGGCATCGCCTTGCGCCTGCACCCTTTGCGATAGCTCCCCATAGCCAATGGTGTTTGGTAGGCTGTTTAGGAAATCGGCATGCGCGCTGTACGTATCGGCATTGAAGTGCTTTATGTGCTTACCGAAATCGGCCTTGCCAATACTGTAGCCATTGCTGTATATGCCTCCGCGCATTACGTTGAACAGCACGTTGGCAAAGTGGCGTGCTGCAATATGCTCATCGGCTGTGTGCTGTATGCCATCGGCTTGGGCTATCATGGATTGTAGGGCTTGCGTTCCCCTATCAATGCTCTCCTCAAGTAGAGTATCAATGTTATTGCTGATTTCTAGCAGATGAATAAGGTTGTTAACCCTAACCGCATCCTGATTAACCTCGGCAACAAAGTACCACGTTTTGGTTTCGTTGGCAGCAAGTGCTGTGCTGTTGGCAATAAAGAATGCACCGCGCACACCTTTCGATTCGGTTTCGTTGGTTATGGCACTTCCGTGGCGAAAGGCATTTAGCTGATTGGAGCTAAGTAGGTATAGGTTGTTCTCCAGTCCATATGTCCAAACGGTGGTTGTTCTAAGCGCTTCGCTGGGTTCAGCCCTATCGGCCATTAACGATTCCATGCGGAAGAGCGCAAGGCTAACGCTGGCAATTAGCTCACTCTTCTTGTAAGCATCAACAAGTGTTGAGAATTTACTTTGTGTAAACTGGTTAACGCCGTATGGAAGTATGTTCTGAAGCCCATCAACTAGCCTTACCTCAATACTTTGGCTGGAGATGTTGGTGAGCCAGCTTTTCTTTATCCATCCAAACTGGTCGGAGTTCATCCAGCCGTAGCAGAATGTTAGCCCAAGGTCGATATTGTGCTCCTCAAAAATAAGCTTGTTGCCCGTTGTGCTCTTAAGTATCCGGCGCTGGATGGCGTAAATGCCGCTGTAGCGCTGTGAGAATGGCTCCCAAAGGTAGGTGTGGCCATCCTTGTTAACGTGTAGTATAGTTTTGCTCCCTGTGCTCTCCGCCGATTCGTGTATCTTATCGTCGGTATAGTAAGGGAAAAGGGCATTGTCGGGGCTAATCCTGCCAGCCGTTAAGCCGCCCGTGCTGGATATGTACATCCAGTGGTTGGAGTCGCTGGCAAGGCTAATAAAGAAGGGGAGCATGGTATCGTACTCCTCAATTTGGTAAAACTTCTCGTTACCAATAAGGGTAAAGCTGCCCTTGGCCGTATTGGGATTGCTGTTTAGCTTATTTCTACCAACAAAGAGGTTGTTCATTGCTAAGTCCGTTTGTATGGGTGTTAATGTTCTCTAGCTGTTGTTTTTCTCCTGCTCGCGTATAAGGTCAAGGTCGCGCTTCATCTGCTCAGTGGTTTTTGAGTCGATGTTATAGAAAATCATGAATATGGCGCACGACATGTATAGCAAGCCCGGAATTACAGATACTAGGAGTTTGATACCCGTTATTGCGGTATCGGTTTGTACGGCGTTGGGTACAAATTGCGATATGGCTAAAATCCACCCCGCAAGAGCGGCTCCAATACCCCAACCAGCCTTTTGTGCAAAAACGGCCGCCGAGAAGTATAGCCCTGTGGCGCGTCTGCCTGTGGTCCACTCACCGTAATCGGCAGAGTCGGCAATCATGGTCCAAAGCAGCGGAACAGCTGGTGCATAGGCCATTTTTGCAAGGACGTTAAAGATGTAAACGCTAACCAGATTATCTACTCCGGGCAGATATATCAGCATAAAGAATATTCCCGAGATAATGGAGCTGCCAATGAATACGTTGCGATTTCCAAATCGTTTGGCAAGTGGCTTTGATAGTGGGAGTGCAACAATAAGCGCTACGGTACCAACTACGTTGAATAGCTGTACGTTATTCTCATTGCCAATGTAGTACTTAAAGTAGTAGGCCACAGCCGCATTTTGTATGGCAAACATTATAAACGAGATGATACCCACAATGGCAAGTATTACCCACGCTTTGTTCTTAAACAGACTGCTGAAATCGCCCTTAAGAGAGTTTTTTTGCTCCTTGGGAGGGCTAACTCTCTCCTTGGTTGCTTTAAAGGTGATAAAGAAGAATACAAGGCTTAAAAAGGCAAATAGCACAATGGTGTACTGAAATCCCTGCGCCTTATCGCCACCGCCAAAGAATTCGGCAAGGGTAAGGGCAAGCCCAGTAACCACAAATTGCCCCACAAAGCCAGCTATAAAGCGGTAGGTGTTTAGTCCTGCTCGCTCGTAGGTATCGGGCGACATAACGGCGCCCAGAGCAGAGTAGGGGAGGTTTATAAACGCATAGGCAGTCATAAGCAGCACGTAGGTTGTGCCGGCGTAAAGGATTTTGCCAAACTCGCCAAAGTTGGGTGTGGTAAAGGTTAGCACCGATAGCACCGCGTAGGGAACTGCGCCAAACAGGATGTATGGACGGAACTTACCCCAGCGAGTGTTGGTTCTATCGGATAGCACGCCAATAAGCGGGTCGATAGCCATATCCCAGAAACGGGCAATAAGCATGATTGTCCCGGCAGCAGCGGCCGATATTCCGTAAATATCGGTGTAAAAAAACATGAGCCAAAAGCCAACCATGTCCCAAACAAAGTGCGAAGCGGTATCGCCAAGCGCGTAACCCACTTTTTCTTTGAAAGGCAATTTGAGTGATGATGTATTCATACTAATGCTATTGCTATTGCGTTTTGAAATATTGGTTATGTGGTAAAGCAGAAAGTGGGGGCGCTTAGCGCCCCCTTAGCCTATCCCTCGCTAAACCTAAATGTACCTAAATCTCTACTTCTTCTTTTGGAAAACTCTCACATAGTCAATCACCATTGTTTGAGGGAAGGCCAATGAATCAATTCCTTTTACTCCACCCCAATGGCCACCCACGGCAACGTTCAGAATCATGTAGAACGGCTTGTCGAAGGGCCACTCCTTGTACGATGTGTTCTCGTTTTTAAAGGTGAAGTACTTTGTGGAATCCATGTACATGTTAATCTCCGTTGGAGTCCACTCCATGGTGTACACATGGAACTGGTTGTGTACATTGGGAGCGTATATGCCTTTGGTTTTTTGTGTGCCTATTTTAAAGTAGTAGCTCTCGCAGTGGGTTGATGCGTAAACCGTATCGGGAACAAAGCCCACGTGTTCCATTATATCAATCTCCCCACTCGATGGCCAAATGCCATACGCATTGTCGGTTGGGAGCATCCAAATGGCTGGCCACACACCCCTTGCCGATGGGAGCTTAGCTCTAATCTCGGCTCTGCCGTAAAGCCAATCGCCCTTGCCCTTGGTAATTAGTCGGCTGGATGAGAACTGCCTTTCGCCAGTGGGCTCATTAATGGCAACAATGTGAAGCATGCCATCCTTAATGTAGCTGTTCTTTAGGTTGTTGCTGGTGTACCACTGAGCCTCCTCGTTACCCCATCCCCAGGAGTTACCGCTGGTGTCGTAGCTCCACTTGTTGCTATCGGGTAGTCCATCGGTATCAAACTCATCGTTCCAAACCATAGTGTACTCATCCTTGTTGCTGTTGGCTCCGCTGTTACACGATGCAAGGGCAGCAAGCGCAATGGCCGAAAGTGCTAGTGCTAGTCTCATGTGTAGTCTCGTTAAGTGTTTATAGTGCGTTTTGCTGTGCGTTACTCAATGCTAAATTGTTGGGTTAAGCCCGTTGTTGAGTTGCCGCCCACCCATAGGCGGAACTGTCCTGGTTCAACAACCTGCTCGCTCCACGATTTGTAAAAGGCCAAGTCGCTGGCGCTAAGTGTAAACTCAATGCTTTTTGATTCGCCCGCATCGAGCCAAATCTTTGCAAAGCCCTTTAGCTCCTTTACTGGGCGTGTAATGCTGCCCACAACATCGTGGGTGTATAGCTGTGCTATTTCGTAACCGCCTGTTTTTCCTGTGTTGGTAATGGTTACGGATAGGGTAATTGCTCCGTTGGTTCCCATTTTTTCCGATGATAGGCTTAGGTCGCTGTACTCAAACGTGGTATAGGAGAGGCCAAACCCAAAAGGGAAAAGGGGCTCAAAGCCATCATCAAGATGATGATTGGTATTCCCCAGCGATGTTTGGGGAGCCCTAACGGGAATCTTATCAATGGGAACCCAGTTGGTGTAATCGGCTGGGCGGCCGCTATTCTTCTTTGCGTAGTAAATGGGGCACTGTCCGCCCGAACGAGGGAACGATATGGGCAGCTTACCCGATGGGTTAGTTACCCCAAACAGTACGTTTGCAATTGCTGGGCCACCCATGGTTCCTGGGTGCCAAGCGTATAGTATGGCGCTTGTGTAGGGCATTATATTTCCAATGGAGAGCGGACGGCCTGCCATAATTACTGCAATTACTGGTTTGCCTGTGCTAGCCAGCTCCTTAACCAGTTGCGCTTGCGAGCCCGGAAGGTCTATGTTTGCCCGGCCATGTGCCTCGCCCGATAGGATGGACTCCTCGCCAATGAACACAACCACCGCATCGGCGCTCTTTGCCATGCTTTTGGCTTGGGCAAAGCTGTTGGTGCTGTTGTCGCGGCTATGTGTAAGAGCTTTGCTAAATAGCACTTTATTGTTACCCAATAGCTTCTTTATGGAGTGCAATGGGGTGATGGTAAGATTTGTATCGCCATCAAAAATCCATGTGCCAAGCTGCTCGTAGCGGTCGTTTGCCATGGGGCCTATAACGGCAACCCGTTTAATGCTTGTGCTTAGGGGCAAGGTGTTGTTCTCGTTCTTTAGCATCACAATGCTCTCCTCGGCAGCCTTTTGTGCAAGCGCCATTGCAGAGTCTGTTGCCATAACCCTTTGGCTAAGCGTTTCGTCAACGTAGGGGTTGTCGAAAAGTCCTAACTGGAACTTTACCCTTAGTATGTTGCGAACGGCATTGTTTATTACCTCTTCCGAAATCTTTTTCTCCTTTACTAATTGGGCTAGGTTTAAGGCGTATGCATCGCTGGACATCTCCATGTCGATACCTGCTTCGGCGGCAATTATGGCGCTATGCGCCTCGTCGGTGGCAAAGCCGTGCCTTACCATCTCGGGAACCGATGACCAGTCGCTTACCACAAACCCGTTAAAGCCCCACTGGTTGCGGAGCACGTTGGTTAGCAGTAGCTTGTTTCCTGTGGCAGGTACGCCGTTAATCTCGTTAAAGGCGCTCATAAAGGTAACCGCACCAGCATCAACAGCGGCTTTAAAAGGAGGGAGGTAAACGTTGCGTAGCTCCTGGTCCGATAGTATTACTGTGTTGTAATCTCTGCCAGCCTCTACTGCGCCATAGGCTGCAAAGTGCTTGGCGCATGCTGCCATGGTGTTGCTGTTTGTAAGGTTGTTGCCTTGGTAGCCCTTTATGGCTGCAGCTCCAAGAGTAGAGGTTAGGAGAGGGTCCTCGCCGTAACCTTCGGCAACGCGTCCCCAGCGTGGGTCGCGGGCAACATCAATCATGGGCGAGAAGGTCCATGTTACGCCAACAGACCGTGCCTCTGTTGCTGCAACGTGCGAGCTCTTCTCCACAATTTCAGGATTCCATGCTGCTGCTTGTCCTAGTGGGATGGGGAAAATGGTTCTGAAGCCGTGAATAACATCGCGACCAATAATTAGCGGAATGCCATGTGTGCTCTCCTCTACGGCCACTCTTTGCAGGTCGTTAACCGCTTTGGGGTCAACCTCGTTAAGAAGCGAGCCAATGGCGCCTTTACGCACCAGTTCCTTTAGCTTCTCGGCATCGCTGCTGTAGTAGCTGGATATTTGCATCATTTGCCCAATTTTCTCATCCAGAGTGAGCTTTGCCAAAACGGAATCTACTTTGGATTCGAGTACGCTGTTAGAATCCCTATGGCTACTTGTTGTGCATGCCGATAGAATTGCGATTCCCAGTAGTATGTATGCTAACTTCTTCATTGGGTTTATGGCTTCCGTTATGAAAAAAATGATGTAAAATAGGCTTGTTCGCCGCTGTGCTAGCGAACTAATTGTTGTGTAATAGACTACAAATCAGCAGATAATTTACTCTTTTACAATCTTTAAGGTTTTGGTTCCCACTTTAGTTTTAACCTTAACTAAGTAAAGACCT
This sequence comes from Bacteroidales bacterium, assembly GCA_016931855.1. Taxonomy (GTDB): domain Bacteria; phylum Bacteroidota; class Bacteroidia; order Bacteroidales; family Tenuifilaceae; genus UBA5206. The sequence continues at coordinate 13,694 of JAFGDZ010000010.1, read as the reverse complement.
GTGTTAAGGTGGCTCAAATCCAGTGTTGTGTACTGGTTGTTGCTAATAAATGGGGCAATTACCGTGTTGCCAACCATATCGAAAACGCTTATGGTGCTACGCTCTGGAGCATTGCCCTGTACTCTAACCGTAACTAGTCCCGATGTTGGGTTTGGAGTAGCCGATATGGTAGAAGCCTCAACCTGCGTGTCGTTAACCGATGTGGGGTTGGTGTTGTAAACCCTTACGTAGTCTATTTGGTAGGTTTGTGGAAAGATGGTTTCGTCAACACCTTGTGCACCACCCCAGTTGCCACCAACGGCAAAGTTGAGGAGCAGAAAAAAGTTCTGGTCGAAAGGCCAGTAGTGCCAATCGCGGTTGGAACGGTAGTAGTTGCCATAGTAGTAGTTATCCACGTAGAACTTAATCATGTCTGGCGACCACTCAATGGCAAAGATGTGAAAATCGTTCTCAACACCAGCGTAGGTAATGGTTCTGGTAATGCTGTTGCCCCCATAGTTCATGTCGGTGTGAACGCTGCCATGAACAACACCTGGCTGGTAGCCTACGTACTCCATAATATCTATCTCACCATTATCGGGCCAGTAGGTTGAGCCGTAAATTTGCTTTTGGGGTAGCATCCAGAAAGCGGGCCAAGTGCCGCGCCCCTTGGGTAGCTTGGCTCTCATCTCAATGCGCCCGTACCTCCAGTAGGCCTTGTTGCGGGAGTGTATGCGCGCCGAGGTGTAATTGTAGCCATTGTATAGCTCCTTGCGGGCGGTAATCATTAGTACGCCGTTCTCAATGCTTATATTCTCTGGACGATTGGTGTAGTACTGTAGCTCGTTGTTACCCCAACCACCTGCGCCGTTGCCAATATCATAGTTCCAGAACTCGGTGTTAAGCGATTCTGAGTCAAACTCATCAGACCATACTAGCTGGTTCTGTCCAAAAAGAGTTAAGGCGCTAAAGAGCAGTAGTATGGTGAGTATGCTTTTGTTCATTTTATGCTGTTTTATTGGCATCAAGTGCAAGTTTTTGTTGATATGGGGAGTTGTCCCATGCTTTCCGTTAGGCCTCCCCCAGTGGTTGAGGGAGGCCAGAACGAAAAACACATTGCTAATCCGCTATTGAAGGATTAGGTCGTCAAAGTAGAATAGACCATCACCTTTGTTAGCGCCCTCATCCCCAAACTGAACCACAATTTTATCGTAAGCTTCGTTAGTAGCAACAGCGCTAAAATCGAAGGTAAGTTCAATCCACTGGCCTTTGGTTAAGTCTTGCAACTTAATCTCGGTTTGTGTTTGCCAAGCGTTGCCACCCTGTTTGGTGTCCTGTAGCTTCATAGATACAGTTGGAACAGCAGCTTCGCTATCAATGTAAACCTTCATCTTGAATACGTTACGTGTGCCAAGGTTCATCCTGTAGGAAAGTTCAAACTGAAGGTTTGCGTAATCCTGTGTGCCACGAACATATTTACCCACTTTAGCAGAGGTGTTGATGCCGCCCGATACTGGGTTAGCAAAATCCTCAACAAATTCGGCTGGGCTATTGTCTGCAACCCAGGTCATGGTACCAGCGGTTTCAAAAGTCTCGCTGATATCGTAAACGCCTAGAGGTTTTTCAACAACTATTTCGTCAACAGGAATTTGGCTTTCGTTTTTGTACGATACCAGAGTAATAACACCTAGTGCAGGTCTATCGGTGCCAACGCCATTCTCGTTACCACCCCAAGGAGTGTAAAGGATAACGGTGTCTGGCTGGTCGCCACCATCGGCCCATTTTAGCACTTCGTAGAAGGTTTCAAGAGCAGGCTCGTCGATAACCTTTAGTGTACCACAATCCATAGGGCCAATGTGACCACCCTTACCACCAATGGTAATGCGGTTTGTACACATAGGAACATACTTAGAGGCATCGCTAATCTGGAAGGTTAGGTTAGCATTGTTACCCCAGGTGCTGCAATCTTTGCCAATAAGGCTTTCCCAGCTAACATCGTCGCTCCAACCCTTTGTTTCGGGAGCATCGCCAAAAAGAATTGATGCTACAGGGCGAACAGTGAAGCCATTGGTTTTGAATTCGAATGAGCCATCGGGCTTAAAGATGTACTCGTGATGGCGAACGGTGTTGCGCTGGTCGGCAGTAGGAAGAGAGTTCCATCCGTACCACCATTCGCTGGTGTTATCGGGGTTAAACATATTTATTAGCAGGTCGAACTCAAGGTGCCAAACTTTACCAGTAGCCTCGGTTCCTGCTAGGAACTGCTTAAGGGTCATACCCGATATAACCACCTCTTTTGTAGATACATTCTTAACGTTTCCGTTAATTGCTGTAAGGGTAATGGTGTAGGTACCTGCCTCTTGGTAGGTGTAAGAGAATGTGGTTGCGCTTTGGGTTCCGGTTTCGCTGCCATCGCCAAAGTTCCACTCGTAGCTGGTTGCGTTTTCGGAGTCGTTGGTTATGTTAACCTTAAATCCATCAACCTCATCGTTAACAACCGAGAAGCGTGATTTTACGTCAACTGTAGGCTCATCGTCGTCGCTACAGGAGAAGAATACCGTTGTTTGAAGAACGGCTAGTAGTACAATAAAAATTTTCTTATTCATAGCTGTTTGGTATTAGGAGTTTGAAAATATGAGAGTGTTTAGTAGTTCGGATTTTGGTCTAGATTAGGGTTTAGGTTACGCTCAACCTCAGGAATTGGGAACAGCTCGTGCTTGCCCTCAGTAAAGGGTTGTATATGTGCTTTTACTGCTTCCGATTCGTTTTCGGCATAGGCGTTCATAACCTGTGGTGCAATGCCCCAGCGAACAAGGTCGAAGAAACGTTGCCCTTCCATGGCCAGTTCAACACGCCTTTCGTGGCGTATGGCCTGGCGAAGCCCCGCTTGGTCGTCGGTGTAGCTGCCGTATGGGAACTCGGGGAGTATTGTGTTGTTACCCTGACGAGCCCTGTTGCGCACCTCCTCCAGCTTTAGCTTGGCCGCGCCTAGGTCGCCTATTTCACAAGCAGCCTCGGCGTACATAAGTAGCACATCGGCATAGCGAATTACCTTGTAGTTAAGTGGTGCACGGGTTGGGTGCGCAAGCTGGTAACCTGTTAGCGCGTACTTTTTGCTATGATATCCATTGCCTAGGTACACATCGGCATCGGGACCTGTAATAGTGGCATCTTTACGAGGATCGCTGGGCTCATACTCGTTAATTAAATCGGTAGTTGGGTGGTTAAAGCCCCAGCCAAGGTTTGAAACTCTGGTGCGTTGAAGTATTACTGTAAACGTTCCCCTTGTAAATCCATTCCCCTCGCCATAGTCGCTAGTGGGCTCCTCCATGTACTGTATTTCGAAAACCGATTCAATGCCATTCTCTCCGGCAAGTGTAAAGTTATCGGCATAGCTGTTGTTTAGCCCATATACGCTTGATGCTATAATGGAGTCGCCCCATGCACGTGCATCGTCCCAGCGTTTGTTGTACAAGTAAGCCTTCATTAGTAGGGCTTGAGCTGCTCCTTTGGTTACGCGTCCCATATCTTCGGGTTCGTAGTCGTACTTTTTCCAAAGATGAGGAATTGCAGATAGCAAATCCTTGTAAATAAGGTTGTAGATGGTGTCCTTGTGAGCGCGTGGCATTGCGTACTCCGAAGGGCTAAGCGAGCGAGTAACCTTAGGTACACCGCCAAACACCTTAACTAAGCGGAAGTAGTAAAATGCCCTTAGGAACTTGGCCTCAGCAATTAGCCTTTGTTTAAGGCTTTCGTCCATATCCTCGTCAACAGGAATTGCGGGGATGTTATTTATTGCAAGGTTGCTACGGTTTATTCCTTGGTATTGAGCTCTGTAAAACTCAAGAAGTATCTCATTACTTGGGGTTCCGTTAAAGTTTTCCAGTAGGAAAAGATCGCCCATATCGCTCGTGGAGTTTCCACCTTTTAGCGCATCATCGGAAACAATGTCACCAAGCATCCATTCGCTAAAGTAGGTGTTGTTAAACTCCCATTGTAGCGGGGTGTAAGCTGCATTGGTGGCATAAATTGCATCGCTTCCTGTTTTGTAGAAGTTCTCAATAACATTGTCAACAAGTGGCTCCTTGTTTAGGAAGTCCTCGGAGCAAGCGGTAATAAGTAGTGCTGCAAATACTATTACCAAAATATGTTGAATGCGTGTTCTCATAGCTGTACTTATTTGCATCTTCAAAAAACTAAATATTCACGGTTGCACCAATGGTAAAGGTTCTGGCTTGTGGATAGGTACCCCTATCTACGCCAAGGTCTAGCCCGTTTGTTACCCCAATTTCGGGGTCGAAACCGGTGTACTTGGTTATGGTGAGTAGGTTTGTTGCTGCAACATAAACGCGAAGTCTCGATAAGCCTATTCTTTTTGCCGTTGCATCGGGAAGGGTGTAGCCAAGCTGCACATTCTTTAGGCGAAGGTATGAGCCATCCTCAATGTATCGGCTCGATGCTAAGCGGTTGTTGGCGCTACCAGCAGGGTTGGGTAGGGTGTTTGATGTTCCTTTGCCCGACCATGCATTAAGCATATCAACGCTAAGGTTTGTGTAGCCATCGCCCTCGGTAAAGTACTTGTTGCCGTTAAATATTTTATTGCCGTAAACACCTTGGAAGAATATTTGAAAATCAACGCTTTTATAGTTTAATGAGGCATTGAATCCATAGGTGAACTTTGGTATTGGGCTTCCTAGGTTTACCTTATCGTTGGCATCAATCTTATTGTCGTCGTTCTGGTTTACGAACTTAAAATCACCAGGATTTGCTGTTGGTTGTATCTGCTGTCCCTTAGAGTTTACATACTCCTCAACATCGTACTTATCCTGAAAAATACCTGCTATTTCGTAGCCGTAGAATGAACCAATGGGATCCCCTTTTCGGGTGCGTGTAAGGAACTCTCCAAAGAATGGAGCCGAGTATATGTCCTCTCCACCACCAAGCGAGATTACTTTGTTTTTTACAGTGGTAAAGTTACCTCCTACTGAGTAGCTAAAGTCGCCATGGGTTTGCTTGAACTCTGCTGTAAACTCAAATCCTTTATTTCTTAAGCTCCCAGCGTTAACAATGGGGTTGTATCTAAGTCCTACATTCCCAGGAACGGGTACTGCTACCAGCATATCTTTTGTATCCTTTATGTAGTAGTCGGCTGTTAGGCTTAGCCTGTTGTTAAGCGCAGCCAAGTCTATTCCAAAGTTTGATTGCTCAGTGCTTTCCCACTTTAAATCCTTGTTGGCGTTAGAAAGGGGGGCGGCTCCTGCTATTAATGCTTGAGGTACACCAAAAACGTAGCCCACAAAAGTGGTTCCTCCATTTATTAGGGTGGTAAAGGCGTAGTTACCTATTTCCTGATTTCCTATTTGTCCCCAACTTAATGTAACCTTTAGGGTGTTTATTTTGTCGGCCAAGTTGGCAAAGAAACTCTCTTGGTGTACATTCCAGCCCAGCGCAGCCGAAGGGAACATACCCCATTTGTTGTTGGCGCCAAAGCGGGATGAACCATCTCTACGCATTGTAAGGGTAAGCATGTAGCGACTTGCATAGGAGTAGTGTAAGCGACCAAGATATGATAACATGGACCATTCCCAAGCCCGACCGCCAGCTGTGGCGTTTTGGGTGGCTGCATCAAGATACCAAAGGTTAGGGCTCTCGTTAGGAATATGGGTTTTGCTTGCTCCCAAAAAGTCCCATGTGCCTTCTTGTGCTGTCATACCTGCAAGCAGGGTAATATCGTGCTTATCCTTAAAGGTATGTTTGTACGTTACCGTGTTCTCCCATTGCCAAGAGAAGTACTTTTGGTAGGAGTGCTCCAGGAAGTTGTTGGCCATGTAGTCGTTGGCCGATATGTAGTACTTGGGCTTAAAGTTGCGTGCATCGCCATAGGAAATATCTGTTCCCACATCCGATTTAAAGGTAAGCCCTTTAATAGGGGTGATATCAACAAAGAAATTTCCAACTAACCTATTCCACTCCTCCTTAGGATTTTGGTTCTCAATCATGCTGATTGGGTTAATTAGGTTTGTTGTTGTTGATGGGGTTATTCTTCCGTTGGGATATTTTACTGGATCCCAGGGAGCAAAGGCTATGGCGCTATTTAGTACCGAGTAGTTCTCGTTATTTGTGGCAACGCCTCTGTTACGGGAGTTGGAGAATGATAGATTCTCGCCAACCTTAATGTATTTAGATAGCATGTGACTTGTGTTTACCCTAAAGGTTAACCTCTTAAAGTTTGATGCTATTATAATACCTTCCTGATTGAAGTATCCTAGGCTTAAAGCATAGCTGCTGGTTTCATTACCTCCATCGGCAGCAAAGTGGAAGTTGCTTATTTGGGCGTTATCCCTAAAAACAACCTCTTGCCAGTCGGTATCGTACTGCTCGTAGTTAATATCGGTTGGGATGTAGGGGTTGTTAACCAAATTAAAGTTGCCGTAAACCCAATCGGAAAAGCTAGAGTAGGTTGCGTCGTTTGGATCGTAACCCTTAAAGGCGGCGTACTGCTCGCGGTTCATCATGTCAAGGGTGCGCCACTTATTCTGTATGCCGGTGTAAAAGTCGAAAGTGGTATTTATTTTACTGGATTTATTTCCCGATATCGTGGTAATAAGAATAACACCGTTGGCACCTCTGGAGCCATAAATGGCAGTAGCAGAAGCATCCTTAAGTATTTCCATGGATTTGATATCCGAAGGGTTAAGGAAAGCGATGTTTGACAGGGCAACCCCATCAACAACATAAAGTGGATCGCTATTGTTTACAGTACCAATACCCCTAACCCTTACGGTTACTGGGCTGCCTGGTTGTCCGCTATTGGCTATAACCGTTACTCCAGCGGCTTTTCCCTGTATGGCTTGGTCAATACCGGCTACCCTTGACTCCTTAATGCTGTTGGAGCTAATTGATGCAACGGAACCAGTTAGGTCGCTCTTCTTAATGGTGCCATATCCAATTACCACAACCTCGTCTATATCCAAATTTTGTGGGTTGAGCGTAATGTTTAGATACGTATCCATGTTAACAGCAATCTCTTGTGTCTCGTATCCTACAAAAGAGAATACAAGGGTTGCACCCTTGTTAACGCTAATGGTAAATTTGCCATCAATATCGGATGATGTTCCTTCCGATGTTCCTTTTTTAATTATGGAAACGCCTGGGAGGGGCGATTTATCGTCACCTGAAATCACTGTTCCGCTAACTGAAATCGTTTGCGCAAATGTGGCAAAAGCGAAAAGTGATAAAAGTGTGGTTAGGAATAGACGACTTTTCATAAAGTTTTTGGTTTAGGATCACTAAAGCAAAAATAGGGCATACGCAATGCTAAAGCATAAAAAGTGCCTATATACGGCTACAACATTCAGAAAAAAATACCTATACAACACCTCAACAGAAAAAAGATAATGAACAGATAGATAAATATATAGTATAACCGCAAAAATTATTTTTTGTTAAAATGAACCTCTACATTATAGGATTATTCAATAGCGCATTATGATGCACATTCAGTTTTTGATGGCATAAGGAGGTATAAAAAATATGACAAGGAGACTGCTTAAAAGTGTGAAGCCTAATCGAGAGATCTTTCTTATTTATAGCTTGCCACAAAAGAAAAATGGCGGTTCAATTTGTGAACTGCCATTTTTAGGGACTGGTTTTGGTAACGTGTCTTAAAGCGTCATTAGGTAATCGTACAAGTTCTGATCGTGTTCTAGTGCTATTTTTTTGCGTAAACGGTAGCGGCTTATTTCAACGCTTCGCACCGAGATGTTCATTAGCGGAGCAATCTCCTTCGACGATAGGTTCATGCGAAGGTAAGCTGCCAGTCGCATGTCCTTTGCTGTGAGCTCGGGATGCTGCTCCTTAAGCTTGTGTAGGAAGTTCTCGTGTACCTGATCGAAGTTCTTTTCAAAAACTTTCCACTCATCGTTGTGCTCTATCCCTTTATTTATCATCCTGAGCAGTTGGAATACCTTGCGATTGCTGCGTAGCACAGTGTTCTCGTTAACCAGTTCCTGAAGCATCTCCCTAATTTCACCAAGGATGATATTTTTTTGGATTATGTTCATGGTGGTATTTGCCAGCTCCTTGCTCTTGTATATGATGTCGGCCTCGAGCTTCTCATTTTTTAGTCGGTTTAGCTCATTTTCTGCCTCTTGGGTTTTTCTTTTTAGCTTGATGCTTTGCTGTATCATCTTCTTTTTCTGCTCTAGGTACTCGAGCCTCTTCTCGCGTTCAATTCTATTCCTCACAAAACGGTATGCTAGTGACGATAGCCCAACAAGAAGTATGAGATAGGTAAGATAGGCGTACCAAGTGCGCTGAATTGGGGTTGATATGCTAAATAGTAGATGAGTTTCGCCAGCAATCTCGTTCTCGTCTATGGAGCATTGTATATCAATTTTGTAGCTGCCATTGGTTAACCCGTTTAGATCTAAGCTATTCCCGTTTAGCCAAATGCTCCAATCCCCTTTGTTAATACGGTAGCGGAAGCGCACTAGGTCTTGACTGCTATAAAAGGGCATTGAGAGGTTTACATTTAAATGCCTTTTTCGGTATGGGATTGAGCCTAGGTTGTTTGTTTTGGTGTCCTTAATGGGAATGCGCTCTCCCAAATCGTGCTGGTTGCTACTAACACTCTCAACCCAAGCAATGGTCATAGGAATTGGCTCTGTGTTGGGGGTAACGTCGGTATCGGTGAATAGCACAAATCCATCCTCGGTGCCCAGTAAATACCTGTTTGGTTCTAGCTCTAGCACGTTCTCGTAACTTCGGGATAGCGTTCCGTTAATCAGGAGAAAGGAGCGCGTATTAACCTCATGTACTTTATCGGAGAGGTAGGTTAGAAGCTGTATGGAGCCCTTTTTGAAAGCCCATATCTTTTTCTCATTACCCTCAATCATTCGGGTAAACTGGCTAGCATCCCCGTTAAAAAACTCATCCCATTTTGTATCGCGAATAAATATGTCCTTGTCGTAGCTGTACTCGTAAATGCCCTCCTCGGTTGTGGCTAGAACCTTGTGCCTTATGTAAACAGCCTCGTTGTTATAATCTTTGGGTAGGTCGCTTGTGCTATTGTGTATTCTAATAAGGTTAATAGAGGTGGCGTCGGTTGATAGTTTAAGCTGATAAACGCCTTTGTAGCCATGGCTCATCCACAAGTACCCCTTGTGATCGAAAAAGAATCTGCGTGCCGATTCGTCAAACCCGCTAATCTTTTGGGTAACTTTAAATTTGCCATTTTGCTCCTTGAGTATATAAAACCCATAATATGTACCCATAATAAAAAGGTAGGGGTGGTTTGGTATGGGTTGTACATCCCAAACGCCGCAGGTGTCAAAAAGGCGCTCTACACCATTGTCCTTAATTAGTAGTAGGCCCGAGTTGTGACCGCACAACAACTTGTTGTTTAAACTAAAGAGACCCCAAACCTGTCCTTCGGTTCCGTTAACTAGTGTAAAATCGTTGCTGTTATTATGGTTGCCTTGCCTGAATAGCCCCTGGTTGGTTCCTGTGTAAAGTAGGTTGTTGTGAATCTTAGCACAGTATCCCGTTCCAAAGCCTCCGCTTTTGCGAACAAATGATAGCGGGATGTTGGCTTTTATGTAATCGATACCATTATCTAAACCAACCCAAATGTTTTTAAGGTTATCCTCAAAAACAGACAGAACGGTATTGTTCTGAATACCCGTTTGCATATTTAGGGTTGATATTATATTCCCATTCAGATCCGTAATTATTAGCCCGTTTAGTACCGACCCAAATGCCAGCTGGTTGTTGCTTAATTTTAACCCATTAAACAGGGTGTGTTTTAGCACAAACTGGTTTGCTGGGGTGTCCCACACGGAAATTTTTCCGTTTTCATATGTGTAGAATCCGTTATACTGGGTGCCAATAAGTAGCTGGGTTGGACTTAGCTTAAAAAGGCTCCAAATCTCCTTGTCGCGGAAAAAATCTCCGCCCTTTACCGGAGCAAGCGTATCGGTTGAAAGCATTAGTAGTCCGCGGCTGCGTTCCTGCACATATAGCACATTGTCAATGAGGAACGAGAATCGGAACTCGGTGGTAGGTGCAATGGATTTAACAAATTCACCATTTCTAAAAATGATGATGGCCTTAAACGCTTGAAAAATTGTGTAGCCATTATTTTTGTGAATTCTCCATATCTCGCCATAGTTGCGGTATTCTTCTGGTATTTTACTATTCCAGGAGTGGTACTGTGGTTTGCCTGTTTTATCGTGGCTAAGCAGTCCAAGATCGTTAAATGCGCCAACCAGAATAGAATCCTTGCCACCAGCCAAAAGGCTTCTAACAATGGAGTAGTTAGACATTTCAACCAGCTGCCAGTCGTATCCTGTGTATTGTAGCACACCTTGGTTGTTGCCAAAGTACATGTAGCCCTCGCTCCCTTGGCAAATGCTCCAGTTTTGTGTGCCCGCTTTATACTCTTTTTTCGAGAAGTTTTCAATGATGGGAATTCCTGTAACACCCTGCGCAGCCGCAATATTTGTTACGGCAAAAAGCAGGTGTGCTAGCGCAATACAATTTTTTAGTTTGATGTATTTCATAGTTGCAGTTAACCAGAGTGAGAACATGCTGTATGCCCAAATGTATTAAAAAATGGTTAACTGGTTGTAATAATTACGGGCATACCCTTACACTATTTGATTGTTCTATTAACACTTAACTTTTTATGTGTGTACTGTTTTGTAATTCTAATTAATAAATTAAGTATTGCTTAATAAATTAAATCATACTACTTTTGCGGCAAAGTTCTACGCATGGATCGAATAGGCGAAAGAATAAAACGCAAACGGGAGCTGCTCCACATGCACCTTAATGAGCTTGCCGAAAAGGTTGGCATAAGTTCCAGCGCGGTGTCTCAAATAGAGAAGTCAAAATCATTCCCCTCCGTACTTACACTTAAAGCAATTGCCGAGGCGCTACACACCACCATTGGTGATCTGGTTGGCGAAAACGAGTCGCTGGCTGGTAACCCAGTTGTGCAACGAGCCGAGCTGCGTTTTATTAACCAGAATAGTGCCGGAACGGCAATCTACTCCATGTCTAACCACGACGCTAATAAGCAGATGGACACCTTTATGGTACGCTTTGCCAAGGGTGCCAATATGGATGGGCTATTCACTAGTACTTACGGACAGGTGTTTTGCCATGTATTGGCTGGTGAGGTGAGGTTTAATCTTAAGGATAAGCAATACCTGCTTAAGCAGGGCGATAGCATATATTTTAACGCAAAGCATCAGCATGCCGTGCAGAATGCTAGCGATGACGAGAGTGAGGTAATTTGGGTGCAATCGCCACCAAATTTTTAACTTTTGATATAGGACGATTATAGTTATAGGGTTGATCATTACTTTTGTGCAATAGTTGAGAGATGGCTAAGAGTGCTGCAATATTTTTGGATAGGGACGGAACGCTGGTTGAGGATGTTGGTTTTATTCGCAATCCATCGCAGGTTATGTTCTTCCCCTACACCATTGAGGCGCTAAAAATGCTACAGCCCCACTTTAGGCTGTTCATTGTAACCAATCAGTCGGGTATTGCCAAAGGGAATGTTACCGTTGATGAGGTTGAGCGCGTTAACGCCTTTATTGAGGAGCACTTGCGTAATCAAGGGGTAACGATTGAGCAAACCTACTATTGTCCGCACAATACCGAGGATGGTTGTAGCTGTAAAAAGCCCAGTCCGTACTTTATAAACAAAGCGGCAAGCCTTTTTGATATCGATTTGTCGCAGTCGTTTATGGTTGGCGATCACCCTTCCGATGTGGAGTTTGGCCGTAATGCAGGCATAAAATCAATTTACCTGCTTAGCGGTCATGGGCAAAAGCACAGGGAGGAGCTAAAGGGTGATGAGACCGTTCTTGGGAATATCCTGGATGCAAGTCATTTTATTTTATCAACTGTAAAAAACGAAAAACATGAGTAAAGTAGTAATCATTATGGGATCCAAGGCCGACTTGGATTGGGCAAACCAGATTGTAAAGGTGCTTGATACTTTTGGCGTTGAAAGCGTTACCCGTATCGCATCGGCCCATAAAGTGCCTTTAAAATGCTACGATTTAATTAAGGAGTACGAGAAGCAGAACGTTGTGTTTATCACCATTGCTGGCATGAGCAACGCGCTTAGCGGCTTTACCGATGCGCAAACCTTCTGCCCAGTTATTGCTTGCCCTCCATACAGCGATAAGTTTGGCGGTGCCGATATTTTCTCAAGCGTTCGCATGCCATCTGGGGTTGCTCCTTTAACCATACTAAGCCCAGAGAATGCTGCACTTGCAGCAGCAAAAATTATAGGTCTATCAAATCCCGATTTGCAAGCAAAAATTAGCGCGTTTCAAGAGAAGAAGAGGCGTGAGATTGAGGAGGCTGATAGCAATTTGAACGGTAATAGCTAATGGATAAACAGATTCAAGAAGCAGCGGCAGTCATTAACAATGGCGGTTTAGTTGCTTTCCCTACTGAAACGGTATATGGGTTAGGAGCAAATGCTCTTAACCCTATTGCTGTTGCAAAAATTTTCGAGGCAAAGGAACGTCCTTCGTTCGATCCTTTAATTGTACACATTGCCTCGTTTGACGATTTAAACGTGCTGTCGGATAACGTTCCGCAGAGCGTTTTTATGCTTGCCCAAAAGTTTTGGCCTGGACCACTAACCATTGTCCTACCAAAAAGCAAGATGGTTCCCGATATTGTAACATCGGGGCTGGAAACAGTGGGTATTCGTATGCCCAATAACGAGGTGGCACTACAGCTAATAAGAGCTGCCAAATGCCCAATTGCTGCGCCAAGCGCCAATAAGTTTGGTCAGCTTAGCCCAGTGTCGGCAAAGCACGTGCGCAAGCAGCTACCCAATATCGATTACATTCTCGATGGCGGCTTTACCACCGTTGGTATTGAGTCAACCATTGTAGCAGTAGAGGGCAACGTTTGCCAGCTGCTTAGGCCAGGTTTTATAACCCTTGAGGATATTGAGAAGGCATTGCCCGGTGTTTTTGAGTTCGACTACTCAACACCGCAAAAGCTGGTTTCGCCCGGACTGCTAAAAAGCCACTACTCGCCCAAGAAGCCTTTGTACATTCTTTCAGGTGCCGAGGAGCAGCTACCAGAGCGCTCGGGCTTAATTCTACATAGCAACGAGGCAACTACCCTAGAAGCTAGCTGCGTAATGTACACATCGCAAACAGGAAGCCTAGTAGAGGTTGCTGCAAACCTATTCTCATCGCTCCACGCAATGGAGGAGAACGATAGCGTAACGCAGATATTCATTAAGCCTGTTGAAATAAAGGGCTTGGGCGTTGCCATTATGGATAGAATGCGCAAAGCGGCATATCAGTACCAGCCAAACGCCGATAAAGAGTAAAACAATTCAGCTGTTGACAGGGTTAGCATACAAATTGTTATGCTAACCTTTTTGTATCCAGTAGTTTGGTGTGGTTGGATGAAATTATTGTATTAGAGGAAGTAAGCGCAGCGTGTACTCTGTTGTTGTAATATTGCAATTGGTTAAACTCAATTTTCCACCAAAAAATCTTACATTAGAAGCACCTTTGTGCAACTAGTATCTTAGTACATGACAAAACTGTTAAATAACTGTAAATCAACCAAATAATAATTAAAAACATTTGAATAAAACCCTGATATTCAGTATATTACAGCTGATAACCACATCTTTTGTACTATACATGAACACCAAGGTT
>JAFGDZ010000009.1 GCA_016931855.1 Bacteroidales bacterium | reverse complement strand
TATACTGAATATCAGTGTTTTATTCAAATGTTTTTAATTGTTATTTAGTTGATTTACAATTATTTAACAGTTTTGTCATGTACTAAGCTAAACATTATTTTATTATGGAAAGTATAACGAATAAAAAGTTTGCACTACTATCTGAGAAAGACATGAAATTTCTAATCGGTGCTGCCAGATGGGAGTTTCACGGAATAGAAACAAACTGTGATCAAACCCTTGCTGTTTGGAAAAAAAAGACCTCGGATGGTTATAAGTTTAAAAGAAAAGAAGATTAAGAAACTTTTTAAAAACAAAAACAATGAATTTTGAGAAAATTTCAGCTCCCAAATTTACCGAATTAAGCAACGAAGAGTTGAGTCAAATAACAGGAGGTAAGATTTGGGGTAAGGAATGCGTTGGATCTACAACGAACGAAAATGGTTGTACAGCCAAAGCTTATGAATACTATGTTTTAGGAGTCTGTGTTAAAAGGTGGGCTGATCCAGATTAACAATAGAACAAAAGGAGTTGTCTTAATTTACATCAGGCAACTCCTTCTGCTTTAACGAAATTCATTTTTTCATAAAAATCTTACCATGAACTATAAAACCTGCTTTTACATATTAGTACTACTTTTTTCGTCTTTTGCCTCAACGGCACAAAAACTCGACTCAATTGAAATTAGCATAAAGAATATTGTATCGCCTAGCTCAGGCGTAAAGTTGGAGTATGGACACGAACGAATAGATATTAGTTCACCAATTGTTGGAACGAGCTACTTGTTATTCCTAGACAAAAAAAAGAATACCATATTTTTACTTAACCGTAAGAATAACCTAATAGAGGATAAACTGGAACTGAAATCCTACAGAAAAAAAGAAAATTTAGAATGGATAGAGGAAACAGAGAGTTACATTGATATAAGTATAAGCCAAATAGATGACAGCACCATTTACGCAGGCTTGGTAAGCAGGACTAATGATATTTATTTTCTTTTGCTAAACCTTGTAAACGGAAAAATTCAGCCTGAAATTAAACCCATACCAACCTTATCCCAACTTCCGCCTGAAGTACCTAAAACAAAGGAGCCAAAGTTACGCCTCAATGGGTACTACCGTCAGAATAACACGGAGTGTTTTGTGTTCAATTTTTTTCATAAAGATAAGCAAGGCTCTGTATATGCCACCTATACCAACAAAACTGGGAAACTTGAACTTCTGGAATACAATAAAACAGAATTGCTAATGAGTCCAACAATGCTTGCCTTAGACTCCCTATCCATTCTTTCGTACAACAGGTTTTCCGGCATAGTAAAGCGATACGAAATAAATAGCAGTATCATTATAGACACTCTTGCCACACAAAAAAACGGAAACATTTGTAAAGATATTGTAAGCAGGCAGATTTACTTAGCCAAGCAGCAGATGATTGACGGTGTTTTTCATACCAATATCTTCGAAATACACGGTAACCCATGCGAGGAAAGTGCCGTGCTAACAGTAGAGAGTGACACAAGAATTTTCCTTCAAGCAGTTCATGGCAGCACGGCATACTTTCTCATAAAGGGAATTGAGGCAAACAGTGTTTACCTTTATGGGCTAAACTTAAAAACATATAACCGAAACATTGCAATAATAAAGAATTACAAAGAATGATTTATATTTTAAGCAACCAGGATGATGACACAACCAATACTGTTATGGATTGGATTCATTTTTTGGGTCAAAGTGCTATTCGCATAAACTGTGAGGATTTTTTTAACGATTTTCATCTAAAAATAAGTAATAGCAGCATCAACTTTAGGTCGCTAACTTTAAGCAATTTTACTAAAGGAGAAAATGTGGTTTGGCTTAGAAAATGGAATCCAACTTACGTTACAAAAATTATAATTGAAGTAGATAACTCTATAACGAATCAAATTGGGGAAAACCTCCATAATGAGTTAAACTCATTAAGCGATTTCTTTATAGCCTACCTGAAAAAACAAGCAAAAGTTATTGGTTGCCCTAGTAAAGAAAGTGCAAATAAATTAATTCAACTAATATGCGCCAAAGATGTTGGTTTCAAAATACCAAATACTATAATTTCGAGCAATTTTAAAAAAAACTCTCCGTTTAAACACAATGAAAACCTAATAACCAAAGCTATATCTAACAATCTCATAATTGACTCTAAAGACGAATTCTTGATGACATATGCAAATAGTATAAAATCAAAAGAAATAAAAGGATACAAAGGATTCCCGTCACTATTTCAGGCTTTAATTCCAAAAGATTATGAAATACGAACCTTTTTCTTTGGAAGTAAAATATACTCCATGGCTATATTCTCCCAGTTAAATGAGAAAACAAAAATTGATTTCCGAAGGTATGATAACAATAAACCAAATAGAACTATACCGTATAAATTACCGTCCACTGTAGAGGAGAAGATTTTAAAATTTGCCCAAAAACTTGATATTTATACCGGCTCTATCGATTTAATTCGATTTAAAAATGATTACTACTTCCTTGAAGTCAATCCTCTAGGACAATTTGGTATGGTTTCCTACCCTTGTAACTACACTATTGAGAAAGAAATTGCAGAAGAACTAATAAGCATTCACAATGGATAAACCGTTAAAAAAAGGAATTCTTAAAAATAAATTGAATTTCCCTTTCTACTTTAAATTTTTAGAGCATCCATCAACTGCGGGTGTTATATTTGAAGGTTCAAGTGTGTTTTACCAAACGCCCAAGCATAGAAGTAAAAAATTTCACAAACCCATATCCAAACTGATATAAACTATGATTTTTTTTAAATTATTTGAGGGGTGTATTCCTGTGGAGGGAGCCACTAGGGGAATGATTATGGACACTCAACGATGCAGGTATCGTTTTATCCCCAAATCTCTGGCTGCAATATTGCTTTCCAGTAAAACGTACAACATTAAAAAACTCATAAAAGAATATGGCAAACAGAACGAACAACACATAAAAGACTATTTTAACTTCTTAGTTGCTAATGAGTTCGTTTTTTCAACTGATACTCCAAATCATTTTCCATCAATTGAAAAACAATATAAGGTTCCCTCTGCCATTACGAATGCGATTATAGAACTATCAAAAGGCTCAAGCATAAATACAACTATTACTGCATTGGAAAAGTTAGATGAAGTGAATTGTAAGGCCATACAGTTTATTATATCGGAATATACCGAAATTGAAAGGATTATTTCGTATTCAAATAGGCTAAAGCTGACCAGCATTGAAATAATAGATAAATATGAACCTTCTAAGATTAAAAAGTACGATAAACTTCTAAAACAATACGGCAAATTACTTTCTGTAACCTTGCATTCAGCTAGTTGTGACAGAATTAATTACTCTGTAGAAGATAAGTACAAACCGTTATTCCTAATAAAAAATGTCATAAATCAGAAAAATGATTGCGGAAAAATAAATCCATTTTTCTTTTCTATAAACCTCGAAACTTATCTTGAGTCTATCAACTTCAATACCTGCCTCTACAAAAAAATATTCATAGATGACCTCGGCAATATCAAGAACTGCCCATCCTGTGCCCAATTCTTTGGAAATATTAGTGACACAACCCTTGAGCAGGTGCTCAACCACCCCGATTTCAAAAAATACTGGAATATTACAAAAGACAAAATAGATGTGTGCAAGGACTGTGAGTTCCGCCATATGTGTACCGATTGCCGTGCTTACATAAAAGACCCTGAGAATATTTACTCACAGCCAGCCAAGTGTACCTATAATCCTTATATAGCTAAATGGGAGGGAGAAGATGGCTATGTTTCTATTGAAAAGTGTGGTAAATACTCAAGAAGAAAAGGTTTTGTTGTAGATGAAAATAAAGTTAATGCTTTAAATAATGAATTATGGGGTGGTTAATAATTTATACAGAATGTATCAACCTTTTCACACAGTGTCACCCTATTGCTCAAAAAGTAGGAATAACGTGCCTTTTTACCACCCACGAGGAGCTAATTCCAGGTAGAAACTAAAAAATTACCCTCCCTTACCAATTCCATAAGGTTTGCGCTTTCTCTCCTATGACACGATGATTTGTGCACCTAGAAAACTGTACTCGCTGACAACAGACTGAAATTCAAGCAAGTTTGATTAGGAATCCCATACGCTAACAAAGTGTTTATTTTATTTGGGCTGATTCCGTTTGCAGAGTAATTTCCTTTTAATAATTTTACTCTCAGGTGATGACAACGTTGGAGGTAACTCCCAAACAAAATCAACATTCGATTGTTATCATTACTCAAGCTCTTGCCAAATAAGTGCAGCGGCCCCCATTACTGCTGCGTTTTTCCCGTTTAGCCCCGATGGAATTATTTTAACATTATTCTTGAAAACGGGGAACATGTTCTCCTCCATGTGGCGTTTGGTTGGATCTAGTATTAGATCGCCAGCTTTGCTTAGCCCTCCAAAAAGGAATATGGCCTCGGGGCTAAAAAAGGCAACTGCATCGGACAGCTTTGTGCCCAGAATGCGCCCGGTATATTCAAACGCCTCGCGGGCAATGGGATCGCCTTTTTGTGCTGCTTCGGTTATCATTTTTGAGGTTAGCTGCTCAAAGCTAATGCTTCGTAACATGCTAGGCTGATTGCTTGAGGCTAGCAGCTTGTATACGGTGCGGCAAATGCCTGTTGCCGATACATAGGTCTCAAGGCATCCCCTTTTTCCGCAGCCGCACTGGCGTCCAAAGGGCTTAACAACGGTGTGACCCATTTCGCCAGCAAATCCATCGTTACCAATAACCAGTTTTCCATTGGAAACAATTCCGCTACCAAGTCCCGTTCCAAGGGTAATAACAATAAAGTCTTTCATCCCCTTGGCCTCGCCAAAAAGCATTTCGCCCACAGCGGCAGCATTAGCATCGTTGGTAAGAGCCACAGGTAGTTTGGTTTGCAGCTTTAGCTCACGGCATATGGGGAGAATACCCTTCCACTTTAGGTTGGGGGCATCAACAATGGCACCAAGGTTATACGATCCGTTTGGAGCACCAATACCAATACCTTTTACCCGTACAGTACCATTGGCAACCTGCACCAACCCATCAATTTTAGATACTATGCTTGCTAAATAATTGGCAAAACTACTCTCTGCTTGAGTTGGCAATGAAACCTCCGAAATGCAGTCCCCATCCCTGTTTACAAGCCCTATTACTGTATTGGTACCACCTATATCGATACCCGCTACTACATCAACCATACCTTCGCAGCCTTATTGTTTGTGCCGCAATTTAGTAAAGAATGGGCAATTGTGAAATACGATTTAGATGATGGTACTTACCCTTTCTGCTGACCTTAGTAAGTGAGTAAAACCATTAAGAGATGTGCGCCATTAATACAGCAATACTCGCCAACCCTTGGATTATGTAGCAAGCACATCAGTATAAGCCCACTTTTGGGGCTAGCACATATTTTGAACCGCTGCGATAGGCTAATTTTCTAAAATCAGGTTAACTAACCCACATTGAATGTAAACCGCAATAAGTTCTTCCATCTTTCAACTTAGAGCATTATATTTACGCACAATTTTACACAAAGGAAAGCATGTCAACCACTAAGAAATCGATACTACTCATTGCATTTGTTCTTCTCATTGACCAAGCGCTAAAGCTCTGGATTAAGACACACATGACGCTTGGACAGGAGTTCAGCGTATTTGGGAACTGGTTCCTTATCCATTTTACCGAAAATAACGGGATGGCGTTTGGTATTGAGTTCTGGGGTGCGTACGGAAAACTATTCCTTAGCCTTTTCCGCATTGCAGCGGTTATTGGCATTGGGTTCTTTATTCGCTACCTAATTAAGCATAAAGCCCCCGCTGGGCTTGTGCTTGGCGTTTCTCTTATTTTGGCCGGTGCTATTGGTAACATTATAGATAGCGCTTTTTACGGGCTAGTTTTTAACGAGTCGTACTTTAAGCCTGCCACCCTATTCCCCGCCGAGGGTGGTTACGCCACGTTCCTTCACGGGCGAGTGGTAGATATGTTCTACTTCCCAATTATTAAGACCACTTGGCCTAACTGGATTCCTTTTGTTGGGGGAAATGAGTTTGAGTTTTTCCGTCCGGTATTTAACATTGCCGATTCTGCCATAACCGTTGGGGTTGCCTACCTACTGCTGTTCCAGCGCAAGGCTCTTTTTCACGAGGATAAGAAATAGGCAAAAAGAAAATAAGGCATACCACAAACCGCCGCTACGTGCTGCGGTTTTTTTATTCCATTAGCTGATTGGATTATCCCCGCAAGGGCAAAAAAAATCTCAACCCCGTGTAAGGATTGAGATTTTATATTTTGATATTGGTTCTCTACTTTAGCTTATCAAACATTACCCCAATCATAATCTCATGGGTTCCGCTTTGGTACTTTCTAATGCCAGTGTAGCTATAATCGAACGAGTACCCAAACATATACTTTTTGTTATAGTTGATACCAATAAGCAGCGCCACAGCATCCTGCCAGCGTACCGATAATCCTGCCCAAACCTCTTGCCCGCGCGGAGGACTGTAGGTTATTTTTCCATTCACCTCGAACTGCAATGGGCTTTTAACCATATACTTAATCATGGCCGATGGTTCAATGGCGTAGTCCCTATTAAGGAATAGTTTGTACCCTCCAGTAAGCATAAAGTGCTGGCGGAGCTTATTAACGCCATACGTTTTACTCTGATCCATATCGGGAACGAGGCTCACTTTTTGCCCAAACAGCTGATGCGCCGATAATCCTACAAAGAGTTGAGTAGAGTAAAGGTAAAACCCAACTGAGGCATCGGGTGTAAACGAAGGCTCCAGTGCGCTTAGCACAGCAGCATCATCGCTCCAGGTGTTCTCAAAGTCCCCTAAATCCAACCTTGATCCATCCACCTTGTACTGCATAAATCCCAGCGATATACCCCCAGAAATGCGGTACATATCATCAATAGGCATATTGTAGGCATAGGAGAAATTTGCTCCCAAGCGGCTGGTTGGGCCAGTTATATCGCTATAAAGGTAACCGCCAAAACCCATATCCTTTGATGAGTGAGGACCATAGGCACTAACCAGATATGTTTGGGGTGCATCGGTCATTCCCACCCACTGGAAGCGGTTATTATACCTAATTTGATAAAAGTTGAATGTACCCGCAACGGCAGGGTTGCTGGTATAGGTGTTGAACATATAGTGCGTAAAATGCGGTATTTGCTGCGCTCTAGCGCCAATTTGCAATACCAGTAGAAGCACCATTGCTCCACAAAACCTTTTCATATTCATAATTTTACTCATAACTATCGGGCAAAAGTTGAAGTAACAAACCCCCAAAACCTCCCAAGCAGCTCAATGGTACGAATCTGCTTGGGAAGTAAATCTATCTTATAATTGTAACAGAACCTGTAATTGGATCCCACTTTCCGCTTTCGGAAGGTGCGTTGTACTTAAGTACGTAGTAGTAAGTACCAACAGGTAACTCATTACCTCCCTTGGTTCTACCGTCCCAGCCCTTAGCCAAATCGTCGCCAGAACCAACCCAAACGGGCGATCCCCAACGGTTAAACACCTCTACCTCCATGCTAGGGAATAGGTATTCCCTTGGAACAATCCACGTATCGTTTTTACCATCGCCATTTGGCGTAAATACATTAGGAATACGGATTTTATCAACCACTAAGGTTTTAAGCGTTAACGTATCCTGACAACCAACCTCATCTATTGCTGTAATAACTGTTCTAAAGTAGATCTCGGTTTTTCCATCCTTTTTCTCAGATATCACCCACTCTTCACCTAGATTACTTCTTAAATAGTTCTCCATTCCCTTTTTATCCTCAACAAATATCAATTTATAATTATCCTCAATGTGACTTGGATCTTCTACAAAAAGAGTATCTGCTTTCCAACTGTAAATCATGCTTTCAGTACTTAATGTTGCTACACTAATCTTATAATGGGTTTTAGCAAGAATATTGATAACATCATCCTGAACAATTGAAACTGAACCTGGAATATATATGCCTATATCTGGTCTAACAGACACCTCAACAGAGTCTCTATCGATACAAACATTGCCATAAGCAGGGTTGTACTCCGATCTTAGCGTTAGAACAAAGTAGCCCGTTTGGGTAGGATAAACCACAGGACTAAGATTCTGCGAAGTCCAAGTTGTTCCATCTTGATTAAAGTAAGTTAAGGAACTCCACGTTATAACGTCTTCATCTTGAAGCCCTCCAAGCCCTTCCGGAGCAAGTGTTAACGCTGCAGCGTAGCAGTGGTTCTCAACAGGATCACCAGCGCTAAAGTCCACCTGAGATTTATAGCCTACATAAAACTCGTTGTTGTACTCGCAACCAGCGCTATCCTGAACCACAAGTAGGTAGTTCCCCTCCACAATGCTATCCTTTGCATATACTGTTGCAGGCTCTTTCTGCCACGAAGATGCTATTGTCTCATAATCGAAGCCTCTATGGTACTTAAGCGTGTAAAGAAGAGAATCGCTACCAGCTACATAGGAACCCGTTACATTGTTAATTGAAACGGTACCTAGGTTAGACCTTATAAAGGCCTCATCTACCTTCGGATCCCACTCCTTACATAGCGGAAGGTCAAGCACCATATCAATATCAAAATCAGCAGGGCCCTTAACCGTAAAGGTATCCTTTATAAAACAGCCATTGGCATCGCGTAGGAAGAAAACGTAGTCGCCCTTACCAAGGTTCGCTATTGAGTGACTGGCCTCGCCATTGCTCCAATAGTAGGAGTAATCGGGGGTACCACCAGAAGGAAGCGCGGTAACATACGCCGTTTTATCGTAAGGACATTTTACAGAGTCGCTAAATTCACCAATGTTACGAGAGAAAGCTATTTGTAGCGGAATAGGCTCGGTAAGCGTAATACGCTCATCGGGCGATACGCTACAGCCATTACCATCGGTAACTGTTAGTGTATAAGCGCCTGCAGTAAGGTTTATGAACAATCCAGTATTGTTGGTCTCGTTGGTAGCACCATTTACTAGATTATAGGTTAGGGTACCCGTGCCACCTGTTACAACCACCTCAACAATACCAGTAGCATCGCCATTACAAGGAGGATTAAACATTGTAATATTCTGGAATACCATAGGTGTAGGCTCTGCAATATATACATCTAGCACCTCGGTGGTACAACCATTGGCATCGGTAATAATGAAGTTATGGGTTCCACCAATTACACCAGTTGCAATTGTACCAACACTAGAGTAAGTACCATTGTCCCAGGTAATAGTGTATGGCGCAGTACCTCCAGTAATTATAAACTCAACCGTACCATCGCCTGCGGTACCAGCACATTGTGGTTCGGTAATTGCGCCCAAAGTAACAACAAGAGCATCTGGTTGGGTAATCTCAACCTGTTGGGTAACCACCTTGCCGCTAGCGTCGGTAACGGTAATTAGGTATTCGCCAGCCTTTAGTGTTCTTGCTGCGCTATTATAGTCGTAACCATCAATTTCAACCCCTTCGTCAATGTAGAATAGGGTAATTTGAGCGGGAGGCGTTGCACCAATTATTACAACGTTTAGACCACCATCGCTTCCGCCGTAGCATGAAACGTCTGTAATATCAACAGTAATGCTCATTCCGCTTAAGGTGATGTTCTCCGAGGTTGCGTTACATCCATTAATATCAGTAACAACCACATAGTAAACACCTACACCCAATCCGGCAAATGCTCCCGTTGTGTTACTTGCTTGGAGTACGTTTGATGTATTAAACAAATCGTAGGTTAGCACCCCTGAACCGCCAAGCGCTGTTATAGTTATAGAACCATCGGTAGCGGTTGGTGTTGTTGGATGAACAACATCAACATCAACAATGGTTAGCGGTTCTGGATCGTCAACAATAACAGAGGTTGAAACAGAGCAACCCAGTGCATCGTTAACTATAAGGGTGTAGAATCCCGATGGCAGGGCGGTAAACAAACCTGTACCATTTTGCGAAACCTCAAGGCCGTTAATATCAAGCAGCCTGTAAGTATAAGCTCCGGTTCCTCCTGCCGCTTGAGCATTAATGGTTCCATCGGAAAGTCCATTACACGATGGGATGGTAATATCAAGTACTGCAAAACTTATTGTTGCAGGTTCATCAACAGTAACGGAGTTTTGGGCTACAGCTCCAATATTATCAGTTACAGTAACGGTATAAATACCTGGAGTTAGCCCTGTTGCTGCGTACTGATCGTCAAATGCAGGCAAAGCGCCGCTTGGACCCTCCCAACGAATGGTGTAAGGTGCTGTTCCTCCGTTAATAGTTAGGTCTATTCTACCATCGCCTGCGCCGTTACAAGTAACTGGAGTAGGCATAAGGATTAGCTCTATTTGGCTTAAAGCGATATTACCAGTTGTTACGGTACAGCCATTATCGTCAACAACCTGTACGTAGTACGTTCCTGCTTGCAGGTTATTAAACTCGCCTACAGTGTTTGTCGAAACTAGTACATTGAGTGTATTGTACAAATTATAGGTTAAGGTGCCTGTTCCGCCAGAGGCAACAACAATTATAACACCATCGTCGGCACCAGGAGCAGTTACGTGCGAGAAGAATACGTTGTCTATAACCAGCTCAGCGGGCTGACCAACTGCAACAGGCCACGTTTGTGGGCAATCGGCATCGTCGTTAACCACAACGGTGTAATTACCTCCTGCTAAACCAGTGAACACGTTGGTTGGGAAATAGGTAACCCCAGCATCAATAGAGTATCTAAGTGTACCCGTTCCGCCAGTAGCGTTAATGGTTATCTGTCCATTACTATCGCCAAAGCATCCGGTAACATCAACTATATCAACACTAGTTATTGTTATTGATGATGGAGAAGAGATGGTGATTGGCGCCGATGTTACAGGGCCGCAGCCATTTTGGTCGGTAACATCTACGGTATATGTTCCTTCGCCTAGTCCTGTAAATGTACCATCGGTGCTTGTAGCGCCACCAGGAATAAGCGTATAGGTTAGCACGCCCGTTCCGCCGGTAGCTACAACGGTAATTGTACCAAAGGTGTTACAAGTTGGATCGGTTGATGTTACCGAGGTTATAGAAATTGGAAGAGGCTCATTAATAGTAATGGTTGCGGACTCAATACAGCTGTTGGCATCAACAACCTCAACGGTATGTAAACCTGCCGCTATACCATTAAATATTCCCGATGTTTGCCAGAAACCACCGTCTAGGCGGAATAGCTTAGGAGTTGTACTAGAAGATGTTCCTCCTGTTGATGTTGCAATAATGCGGCCATCGCTAGGTACTGCACCAGCACAGGTCAAATCAAAGCCAGTAAGGCTTAGAGTTAGCGGATCGGGCTCATAAATGTTAACAACCGTCGAAACCTCACAGCCATTGGCATCGCGTACAACAACGTTGTAATCGCCACCACTTAATCCCGTTGCGGTGTTAGACGGGCCAAAGGTAACCCCATTATCAAACGAGTACTCGTAAGGAGTAGTTCCTCCGCCAGCCACCACAAGTATGCTTCCAGAGGCATCGCCATTACAGGTTAGATCGGTTTCAAAGGTGGTAATGGTTAGCAATGCGGGTTCGTTAATTGTTACGATACCTGTTGATACAACTCCGCAAGCATTGCCATCGTTCACCTCAACGATATAGTCGCCCCCACTTAACCCAGAGAATACCCCTACGGTGTTTGTAGCCAGTGAGTTCATGGCGTTATCGTAAAGCGTAAAGGTGTATGGAGGATTCCCGCCAGAGGCAACAACCTCTATCTCTCCATCGTTTTGCCCATTACAACTTATATGAGTAAGGTTAGTTGTAATGGTAACAGATGTAGGCTCATTTACTGTAAGTACGCTAGACGTAACAGGAGGACATCCGCTTGCATCAACAACCTCAACGGTATAGGAATCGGCCAAAAGACCAGTAAAGGAACCCGTTGCGTTAGTGGCAACTAGTGCCAATGCTGAGTTGTAAAGGTTGTAAACAAATGGAGCAGTACCGCCTGTAATGGTAACCGTAATGGTACCATCATTTAGTCCTGTACAGGTAATATCCGTAACCGTTTCTGTATCTATAAGTAGTGCATCGGGATTAATAATTGTAAAGGTTGATGAGGTTACGGGGCCGCAACCATTAACGTCGGTTACCTCAACGTAGTAATCGCCACTGGCAAGACCAGTAAATGCACCATTATCGGTTTGAGCTAGAAGCAGCGTTCCTGCTCCGCTGTAAAGGTTGTAGCTAATAGGAGCCGTGCCACCAGAGGAAACAATGGTAATGGTGCCATCATCGGCATTATGGCAGGTAATGTTTGTTGCCCCTTCGCTATCAATAACTAGCTGCACTGGCTCTGTTATGGTAAATGGACCAGCAGATACAGGGCCACAACCATTCTCGTCGTCAACATTAACGGTGTAGGTATCAGGTATAACATTGGTAAATATACCCGTTGTATTGGTCTCAATAGGTACTAACGATAAGTTAATTAGCGTATAGGTTAATGCTCCCGTACCGCCAATTGCCTCCACGGTAATTGCTCCGTTGGTATCGCCAAAGCAAAGCCTGTTTTGCGTTGATGTTGAGTTTATTGATATGGCAGCAGGCTCAACAACGGTTAGCTTATTCCCATTGGTAATACAGCCAGAGGCATCGCGAACCGCCACATTGTAGTCGCCAGCCGCTAAGCCAGTATAGGTACCTGTGGTATTTCCAAAGGTTACTCCACCATCAATACTATACTCGTAAGGTGCGGTTCCTCCTGTTGCAACTAGAGTTATAGTACCATCAACCAAGCCAAAACAGGTAATATTTGTTGCCGATTGGGTATCGAAGAATAGAGGTAATGGCTGAGTTATTTCTACCGATTGGGTTAGAATACAACCATTAGCATCTCTCACGTAAAGGGTATAGGTTCCTGCCGTTAAGCCTGTAAATAAACCAGTTCCCTGGTAGGTTATACCATCAGTAGAGTAGGTTAGCGCACCTGTTCCACCCGCTGCGGTGGCATCAATCTCGCCGTTGGCAGCACCATTACAGGTAACATCGGTAACGTTTAGCGTATTAATCACAATTGCAGGAGGCCCAGTAACGGCATAATCGCCAGCATACTTACCGCAACCATTAGCATCTCTAACGTAAATGCTATAGGTACCAACAATAACATTCTCAAATAAAGGATCGAGCTGGTAGTTTAGGCCGCCATCAATAGAGAACTCTAAATCGCCCGTTCCTCCCGATGCCCAAATAAAAATTTCACCGTTATTATTATACCAACATGTGGTAACATTAGTAATATCAACACTTATAATATCAATAGGATCGGGCTGATTAATAGTTATTGGCCCAACATTAATAGAGCAACCCGATGCATCCTCTACAATAATAGTGTAGGTTCCTGCAAACAGATCAGGGAAAATACCACTAGTTTGCCAAGTTGTTCCTCCGTTAATAGAGTACTGATATGGAGGAACGCCCCCACCAGGGACAACGGTTATAGAACCGGTGTTGTCGCCAGAGCAGGTAATAACATCCTGCCATGTTCCTCCATCGGAGAATAGCTGTGCAGGCTGGTTAAGCTTAACTAGCTGGCGAGCCGTTGTACAGCCATTGGCATCGCGAACGCGGAGTGAATAGTTAGCCGAACTAAGCCCTGTAAAGTCGGCAGATCCGCTCCATGTTATACCATTATTAATAGAGTACTGGTATGGAGGAGTGCCGCCTGTTGCAGTAAAATGAATCTCGCCAGAGTTATCTCCATAGCACGACAGGTCAACCGTTGTATAGGTAAACTCAACAAGGGTTGGCTGATTAACAGTAATTGAATTTGAAGCAACTGGTCCACAACCATTAGCATCAACAACCTCAACCACATATTGAGTACTTGCCGCTAACGAAGTAAAGTTAGCAGGAGTACCCAGCGGCTGCGATTGTGTTGCCACAAGCACACCATTATTATATAAGGTATAGGTGTATGGCGAGGTCCCTCCTGTTACAGAGATGGATATTGCGCCATTTGTGTTTCCAAAACAGCCCGTTACATCAGTAACTGTTTCGGGATTAAAGGTAACTGGAACAGCATCAACAACGGTAGCATCGCCCGAAACTGCACACAAGTTGTTATCGAAAACCGTTACCGTATAAGTACCAGGAGCAAGTCCCGTTGCTGTTTGCCCTGTTTGAACTGGGGTTGTAGCCCAGCTGTATGTGTAGGGTAAAATTCCTCCCGAAGGGTTAACTGTGGCTGTTCCTGTTGCCCCACCTGCACAAAGCGGAGCTGTTGTGGTAAAGGCTAGGGTAATTTCTGAGCTTACGGTAATCATTACCACATTGCTTACATTATCAGAACATGGTGCGCTGGTTACAACCCTGCGGTACCAAGTGTTCTGAGTAAGTGCACTAGGTTGATAGTTTTGTAATGTTGCTCCACCAATTGGAGTAAAAGGGCCAGCAGCACCAACGGTTGACATTTCCCACTGGTACAGGTAAACCCCATTTCCATTAGTAGGAACAGAACCTGCAAGTTGAGCAGGAGCAGTATTATAACAAATGGTTTGAGCTGCCGAGATGGTGTTGTTATCAATTGGCTGGTTAACGGTAACCTCAATAACGTTGCTAATATCAGAACAAGGCCCAGAGGTAACTATGCGCTGGTACCAAGTTGTTTGGGTTAGCGCAGCAGGTTGGTAATCGTCAAGAGTAGCCCCTGTAACATCGGCAAATGGGCCGCTTGCACCAACAGTGCTGCTTTGCCACTGATATATGTAAGTGCCTGTTCCGCCTGTTGGAGTGGCTCCATCAAGCAAACTAGGTATTGAACCAGAGCAAATTAGCTGATCGCTCGCAATGGTATTATTGTTAAGCGCGCTTGTTACTGTTACGGTAATTACATTAGAATAAACTGTACCACAGCTGTTTGTTGCTGCTCTACGGTAATCGGTAGTTTCAGCAATGCCTGCAGGCACATTGTAGGTTAGGCTATTGGTTCCTGCAATTGGAGTCCATGCACCTGCACCAACTCGCGATTCCCATGAGTATGTCCAACTCCCGTTACCACCCGAAGGAGCAACACTACTGGTAAATGCGTCAGGGTCGCCTCCGAAACAAACATTCTGTGCAGAACCAATAGTTCCGCCATTCATTTCGGGGTAAACGGTTATGGTTAGCTCGTTAGAGTATGCCGAACCACAAAGATTTGAGGCATACCTTCGATACATCGTATTTTCAATTATTCCAACAGGAACATCGTAGGTAAGGCTATTGGTTGCGGCAATAGGAGTCCAAGCGCCAGCACCAGTCTTGCTCTCCCAAGAGTATGCCCAAGCTCCCGTTCCACCACTTGGCGAAACAGCATTTGTAAATGCAGCGGGATCGCCAGCATAGCATACAGACTGATCTGCGGCAATTGTCCCACCTAAAATCTCATCATCAACAGTTACGGTAAGCTCATTTGAGTATGCAATACCACAAGAATTGGTTCCAACCCTACGGAACATGGTGGTTTCTGTAATACCTGCAGGAACATCGTATGTTACAGCAGTTGCACCACCAATAGGAGTCCACGCTCCTGTACCAACCTTACTTTCCCATGCATACGTCCAAGCACCATTACCACCAGAAGCGGCCAAAGTACTGGTAAATGCAACGGGATCGCCATTATAGCAAACAGTTTGATCGGCAGCAACAGTACCGCCATCAAGCATCGCATAAATGGTAATGGTTACAGTATTAGAGTAAACTGTACCACAGTCATTTGTTGCAACCCTACGGTAGCAGCGGGTTTCTATTTGATTTGCAGGAGGATCATAAGACAAACCCGAGGCACTTGCAATAGGTATCCAAGGCCCAGCGCAGTTAACCTGATACTCCCAAGAATAAGTCCATAATCCATATCCACCCGATGGGTCAACCGTTGAGGTAATAGCAGCAGGGTCGGAATCGTAGCATAACGACTGATTACCAGCGATTGTACCGCCCAGCATCTCGTCGTAAACCGATACAGTTATCTCATTTGAGTAAATGGTTCCGCAAGTATTTGTTGCAGCTCTACGGTACATTGTGGTTTCAGTAATACCAACGGGAACATCGTAGGTTAAGCTGTTTGTTCCTGCTATTGGAGCCCATGCACCAGCACCAACCTTACTTTCCCAAGAGTAGATCCAAATACCCCTACCGCCCGAAGGAGAAACATCATCGGTAAAAGCAATAGGATCGCCCCCATAACATACGCTTTCGTCAGAGCCTATAATTCCTCCGTTAAGATCTGCATTAACAGTAACGGTTAGTTCATTGGAATATACCGTTCCACAACCATTGGTGGCTGCCCTGCGGTACATAGTGGTCTCAGTTAAACCAGCAGGAACAGCATAGGTTAAGCTGTTTGTTCCTGCTATTGGAGCCCAAGCACCAGCGCCAACCTTGTATTCCCAAGAGTACGCCCAAGTGCCATCACCTCCCGAAGGATCTATTGTACTTGTAAATGGAACAGGAATTTCACCGTAGCATATTTCTTGATCAGCGGCAATAGTTCCACCTAGCATCTCGTCATTAACGGTTACTGTTACTGTATTTGATGTGGCAGAGCTACACCCATTAGAAGCCACTCGCCTATAGCTGGTTGTCTGAGTAATTCCAGCAGGAATGTCATAGGTAATCTGATCGGCACCTGCAATAGGAGTCCATGGCCCTGCGCCAATTTGGTACTCCCAAGAGTAAATCCAAACCTCATCGCCACCCGATGGTGAAACGTCGTTGGTAAATGCGATAGGATCGCCGTTGTAACAAACCGTTTGGTTAGTGCCTATGGTTCCACCCAAAACATCATCGTAAACTAATACAGTAGTAACAGATGTGTTCTCGCAGCCTTTATCATCCTTAACGGTTACCGTATAATCGCCACTAAAATCGGGTGTAATGCCGGTAATGCTAGGATTTTGATCTGTTGAGGTGTAAGGTATTGCCGAGTTGCTACTCCAGCTATAACTAGTAAGGCCACTGGGCGTAGCAGTAAGGTTTATTGTTCCGTTATAGCATACAGGCCCATCGTTTGATGCGGTTACCGTTGGTAGTGGGTTTACAGTAACGTCAATTGGATCTTTTGTGGTTCTGCTACAGCCGTTAACAGTACTTGTAACCCTTACCCGATAGCCGCCTGATACCATGGCCGAGTAATCGGAACTAGTTGCTGCAGCAATATCGCTACCCCCCCTACGCCACTGGTAGGTATATGTGGGGTCTGTTACCGCACTAAGCAACACCGAGTTGCCATCGCAAAATGTTGTTGGCCCTCCTACTGTAATTGTAGCATCAGGACTTTGGAGTATCTCAATGGTTATCTGCCCTGTAGCTGTGTTTGAATCCTCATCTGTAACCTCACATTGTATTGTATAGAATCCTGGTGCCGATGAGGTATTAATAAATGCAACATACTTGTATGTAAGCTGGATTACCGTGGGGTCACCTGGGGGTAGTACTGTCCATGTATAGGTAAAGTTTTCAGCATCGCCAATTGCATCCTCTGTAGAAACATTTAAGGAGGCTGTTGAGCCTTGACAAATTTCTGTAGGCCCAACAATGGTAACAGCTAGCTGAGCTGATGCCCTATCGGAAGTAGCAATAACTAATGCTATTTGAAGGACTAAGAAAGGAATAATACCCTTTAAAATAGAGGAGATATTTCTCATAATAGCAATTGTTAACTATTCAAAATCAAATTTATTAGTGCGCATGCTGCACCCATTACTTCCAACAACTACAGCACAATAGCTCCCATGCAATGGGGAGCTTAGTGTAAAACCCTCGTTAGGCAACTTGTTTCCGCTGTTGTACCATACTACTGATACATTATCTGTACCATCGAGCTTCACCTCAACACCTGCTTCTGTTTTAACTAGATTGGCTTTAGGGATAGGTATTACTTCAAAAGTAATTGATGTTTCGGCCATTGCGCCAGAATCGTCGTACACCCTATATGTAACGGTATATACACCTATATTCTTAGTTCTAATAAGAGCCACGTACTCATGCGACATAAAAATTACCCCCTCACTTGCCTCCCACTCGTGCTTAACGTACGAGCCCGTTCCATCAAAACCATCTCCTTGCAAGGAGTAGTTGCTATTTTGGCAAACGGACAAACGACCGCCTGATGGTTTTATCTGAGCAGATAGGGACTGTGCTTTTACAGATATAGATGCTACAATAAACAGGAGAAAAACTACTGTCCGTAAATGTACTAATCGTTGTATCATGGCTATTTCATTAATTTATATGCAAATAACAATTAAATGCTTTTACGATAAACAGCATTTAATTGTTAAAAAAAGTGACACCAATTGTTTAAAAAATAAATTATACAACCCTTGCAAATTGTGCAATTATTCGTATTTAAGACCGAAAGTATATATTTTTTTGTTTTTCAAAAAACATTTTGCTCAAAATAAGAGACTTACAAAAGCCTGCAATGTTACGTATTAATTGGCACATTATTGGTTATCAGTCCATTTTGCTCATTATTTGGATTAAAATTATTACCATTATTTCTTGCTTAGACTACCATACTTTCAAAGTATTATCAGCAAAACCAATAGCATAAAGATCATTGTTCAGTACTTTACCCCGCAAAGCAAGTAGTTAGTCCACATAAATGAGCGCTTAGTCAAAAGCGTAAAGCAGCCTTGTCCGAAACTGGACAAAAAATCGCATCAAATGGCTAAATCCGCTAAATATTAACTTGTTAACTAAAATCTTGCCAAAAGGAGTAACTAGCACTTTTTGTGCAGAGTGCAGTACAGCCGCTCACTTAGAACGGCCGAAAATGGGCGTCTAAAATATTTAGGAACAGCAAACAAGGATGAGGTAGATGTGTTTGCCTCTACTCACTAGCTCTACAGTAGCATTATTGAGACCAAGGTTACAAAGCCCAATCCAAATCCAGAGTAAACCTGAGCTTGATTATGCGAGTTAAGCATAAGCCTTGCGGTGGCTAGGATTCCCGATAAAAGGGTAACCACAATAAAAAGGGACAGAACATCTAATGATAGGCGATACGATAACCCTATTAAAAAACCAGCAAAACCGCCAATGCCCACCATATGGATGCTTATTTTCCACCAAAATGAAATTATTGTTGTGGCAAACACCGCAATGGCTGCTCCTAGCATAAAAGTGGCCAGTATGGTTGGTATAGGGAGTTTATATAGGAAGTAAAAGGAAAAGGCATAGGGTATTAGGGTAAATATCAACGGAAAAACTCTTTCTCTATGACTCTCCATTGCAAGGCTCTTAATTATCCCCATTCTAAGAAATAACGGAAGCATAATTAGCGGAAGCCCAAGCGTATTGGCAAACACAACAAGTAGAATAACCTTTTTTACCTGAAATGGGAGTAGGCTTATGTAACCACCATAGAAAAGAAGAAATGCCACCCCAATAAACGGCATAAACAACGGGTGTAGAGCGACTGAGGCAATTTTTGCTGCGGTTTGTTTCATTGTTCTTTTGCTATGTGTGTGGGTGCAAAGTAATCCCTAAATATACAAACCTTTTACGCTTACTTGCTATTGTGTGCGTATATCAGTACTGTTTATAGAGAATTTATAGTGTAGAGCCAACCTCCTGCTGGGCTTAATTATCCAGCGACGATGAAATACAGCAAATAACAAATAGATAAACACTGATGCTATGCGCATCTTATGGTTGTTATAGCTCCTTACGCAACCTGGCAACAGGAATACCCAGCTGCTCACGATACTTAGCTACAGTTCGGCGAGCAATTGGATACCCCTTTTCTTGTAGTATTTTCATGAGTTTCTCATCGGTAAGCGGCTTGCGCTTCTCCTCGGCACCAATACAGTCCTGAAGTATTTTCTTAATCTCCTTTGTTGATACCTCCTCGCCACTATCTGTTTGCATTCCCTCGCTAAAGAAGTACTTAAGGGAGAAAATTCCAAAGTGAGTCTGAATGTACTTGCTATTTGCTACGCGCGATATGGTAGATATGTCCAACCCTGTAACCTCAGCAATATCCTTAAGGATCATTGGCTTTAGCCTAGTTTCGTCTCCCTCTTTAAAGAACTCCCGTTGGTACTCTATAATAGCCTCCATGGTGCCGAGCAAGGTGTTATGGCGCTGCCGTATGGCATCAATAAACCAACGGGCAGAGTCAATTTTTTGCTTAACAAACACCATTGCATCCTTTTCCTGCCGCGAGGCGTTGCTTTTGTTTGCGGCATATGACTCAAGCATTTCGGAGTATTCACGGCTTATACGCAGGTCGGGAACGTTACGCGCATTAAGGCTTAGGCTAAACTCGCCATCGTTAAGATCCAGAATAAAATCGGGGATAATATGCTGCACCGTGCGGTTGCTGGGGTCGTAAAATGAACCGCCTGGCTTGGGGTTTAGCTTTAGAATCTCATCAATGGCATCGCGAAGCTCATCCTCTTCAAGATTCAGGCGTGATGCAATTTTATCGTAGTGCTTACGGGTAAACTCGTCAAAGTGGTACTTTACTATTTTGCGTGCATTAACCACTTCGGCAAGGGTCTGATCCTTTGCGCTAATCTGTATCAGCAGGCATTCCTGAAGGTCTCTAGCGCCTACGCCCACAGGGTCAAAATCGTGAATAACGTAGAGTACCCGCTCCAGCTCATCCTCATTGGTTTCAATGCCCATTGCAAAGGCAATATCATCGGCAATGGCGGTTAGCTTACGGCGCAGGTAGCCATCGTCGTCAATGTTACCAATAAGGTACATGCCCAGCTCGTACTGCTTCTCGTCCAGCACGCGAAGGCCAAGCTGCGACTCAAGGTGCTCGTGAAACGAGACTCCCCCCGAAAAGGGAATCTCCTCACGTTTATCGTCTTTTGAGTAGTTGTTTGCGCTAAGCTTATAGGAAGGGATATCCTCGTCGTTAAGGTAATCCTCAAGAGTAAATTCCTCGTCGTTCTGATCCACGTTATCGTCAGAAAGCACCTCGTCCTGCTCAATGCTATCGGAGCTGTCGGCGCTCTCCTCTAGGGTAGGATTCTCCTCTAGCTCCTTTTTTATGCGCTGCTCAAGCTGTAGGGTAGGAAGCTCCAACAGCTTAATAACTTGTATTTGCTGTGGCGAAAGCTTTTGGAGCAGTTTCTGTTGTAACCGTTGCTTGAGCATGATATAAAGCTAATTAAAACTCGCAGTTATTTGGGGTGCGAGGGAATGGGATAACATCGCGGATATTGGTCATTCCCGTAACAAAAAGCAGCAGCCTCTCAAAACCTAGGCCAAAACCGCTGTGAGGTGCGGTTCCAAACTTACGGGTGTCAAGGTACCACCACACGTCCTTTTCGGGAATGCCAAGCTCATTAATACGGTTAATAAGCTTTTGGTAAATCTCCTCCCGCTGCGAGCCGCCAATTATCTCTCCAATTTTTGGGAAAAGAACGTCCATGGCGCGTACAGTTTTGCCATCGTCGTTCTGTTTCATGTAAAATGCCTTTATTTCCTTTGGATAGTTGGTAAGGATTACTGGTTTCTTAAAGTGCTTCTCCACAAGGTAGCGCTCGTGCTCACTCTGCAAATCGGCACCCCAAAACACAGGGAACTCAAATTTTTGTCCTGACTTCTCAAGTATCTCAACAGCCTTTGTGTACTCCAACCGTTCAAAGCTGTTGTTTACAACAAACAGCAACCTCTCTAGTAACTCGTTGTCGTACATTTTATTTAGGAACTCCAAGTCGTCCTTGCAGTTCTCTAGTGCATAGCGGATAAGGTACTTAAGAAAATCCTCGGCCAAATCCATGTTTGCAACTATATCGTAAAACGCCATTTCGGGTTCAATCATCCAGAACTCGGCCAGGTGGCGTGGTGTATTTGAGTTTTCGGCACGGAAGGTTGGGCCAAAGGTGTAAATCTCCGAAAGAGCCATGGCTCCAAGCTCACCCTCAAGCTGTCCCGATACGGTTAGGTTTGCCTCCTTACCAAAGAAATCCTCGCTCCAGTTAATTTTACCCTCCTCGGTGCGAGGTAGGTTGTTAACATCAAGGGTGGTAACACGGAACATGGCACCTGCGCCCTCGGCATCGGATGCGGTGATAATTGGCGTATGGAGGTAGGTAAACCCTTTGTCGTTAAAGTACTTGTGAATAGCAAAGGCCATAGCATGACGAATGCGAAGCACAGCGCCAAAGGTATTGGTACGTGGACGAAGGTGTGCAATTTCACGAAGGAACTCCATGCTGTGCCCCTTCTTCTGAAGAGGGTAGGTCTCGGGGTCGGCAGTGCCAAAGAGCTCTAGCTCCTGAGCCTGAATTTCAACGCGTTGACCTGAGCCTGGGGACTCAACAAGTAATCCCTTAACCCCTATACAAGAGCCTGTTGTGATACCCTTAAGTAGCTCCTCGGGGTAGTTAGCATTATCAGCAACAACCTGTATGTTATTTATTGTAGAACCGTCGTTAAGTGCAATAAATGATACGTTTTTGTTTCCACGTCGTGTGCGAACCCAACCCATTGCTACCACAAGGCTCCCTGCCTGGCCGCTTTCGAGCAATGCTTTTACCTTAACTCTTTCTGTAAGTACCATTTTAGTTCTTATAATTATAAAACAACGTTATTACCAGCACCGCATTCACTTATGCTGCTGAACTTTCAAAAATACTAAAAAACAGAGTATTCCCTTTTTAGCCAGCACAAAAATAACACTTTTAAGCCAATTGGTATCAGCTATTTCGCTGGTAATGGCTTATATGTGTTGAAATTGACGCCTGTTACGCCTTTTTGTTGCTTTGATAGTAGGTTGATAACCGCTTACGGAAAACCTTATCGTTGGCCTCGTTAATGGATTTAATTAGCGATTCTATTTTCTGAATCCTTATTAGCTTATCGGTTTCGATAATGTTATCGGCATCCTTAAATACCACGTAATCTATTTTATACCCCGATGCATCAAGGGTCATCGCAACCGCTGCATTGTAATCGTCAAAAATGATAACAGTGGGCAGATTGGATGCGTTGTAACGCAGCACCGAGGCTATAACACGGCTACCTATAAACGATATCTGATCCCGACCAAGGTATTTTGCGCCAAGCAGCAGCTTAATAAGATCTACTTGCGCTACTAGGTGCCACTTGCCCTCCGCTTTTAGGTTATCGTACTGCTTTTGCGAGGTTTCGTTAAACAGGGTAATAAAGCGATCGGGCACTCCCTGTAGGTCGCGCAAATCGTTTTCCTTTAGCCGCTTTTTATACTCCTTTTGGGCTTCGGACTGGGTGTAGGGGATGTAGTAAACCCATTTCTTTGTGCGCTTATAGCTCTCGGTCATGGGTTTTGGCTTCCACTTGGTAACGGGGCGCTTCATTATTGCATCCTCAAGGTTTAGCTGCCGCGATTCAAGGGAGTAAACCACGCAGTTAACAAAGTGAATGTACCCACTACCTATCTCCTTGTGCAGCGCGGACCAAAGGGTTTCGGTTGACCGCTTCTGCGTTGAGTCGTTCTTTGCAATCAGGCTGTCGGCTTGTAGCTTATTGTTTTTGAGGTGATTAATAAAATCCTCGTCGAGCGATACAGGGTAGTACGTTGCCGACTGGCTTGTTGTATCGAAAACCGAACTTCCGGTATGGTACAGCGCGCGTACGTCCATTACGTAGTTTGTGTCGTTCGACAGCTTAACGTGTAGGTTGTAATCGTAACCCCATTTCATTTCCGTTATGGAGGGTAACGGTTGCTGTGCCATAACGCTACCCACGGCTAGCATTAAGCCAAAACACACTGATAAACAGACCTTTTTCATATCATTCTCTTCTAAAATTCAGCTTTAAAGTTAGAGAAAAACCAAACTAAAAGACTCCCTTTGCAAGGCAAAGAGCTAACATCCGAAGAATAAAATTGCCACGTATTAGCACAGAGATTATTACAAAATAGCTATTGTACGTTTTGCAAGTTCCAACAAAAGGGAACCAATTTCTGTTCTATATTTGCCTTTAACTAAAACCAGAAGCGTGAAGATAATTGTAGGAATAACAGGCGCAAGCGGATCCATATATGCCTACCAGCTAATAACCAAGCTCCTTGCTTTACCCAGCAGCATGGTAGGCCAAATAGCCGTTGTGTACAGCGAAACAGGGACGCAGGTTTGGAACTATGAACTTGATGTTGCCCCTATTGCTAACGATAGGGTAACCTACTATGAGCACTCCGATTTTTTTGCGCCCATTGCTTCTGGATCGGCACAATATGCGGCAATGGTAATTGTGCCCTGTTCCATGGGAACGCTTGGTAAGGTTGCATCGGGAACGAGTAACGATTTACTTATTAGGGCTGCCGATGTTATGCTAAAAGAGCGCCGTAAGCTAATTCTTGTTCCCCGAGAGGCTCCGCTAAACCTTATTCACATTGAAAACTTTAAAACGATTACCCTTGCTGGAGGCGTAATTATTCCCGCAAGCCCATCGTTCTACAGCAAACCGCAAAACATTGAGGAACTTGTAAATACCGTTATTGACCGCATAGTTGCGCAACTTGGGATTGAAATTGATTCTTATAGATGGGGAGGAAGAGGGGAAGGATAAAATTCAAGATTAAGGCACCTACCATATCGTTTCACGTCTCACGATTTACGTCTCACGAAAATTAGCTACTTGCGTAGGCTAGCGTAACAATGCTTACTTTAGCATCGGGTGCAGTTAGCATCTCGGCAGCACAGGATTCAAGGGTTGCGCCTGTTGTAACCACATCGTCAACAAGCAGCAGGTGCTTACCCCTAAAGGCCTCTGGGTTTGTGAGCATAAATGCCGACGATACATTGCTAACCCTCTCGGCACGGCTCTTCTTGGTTTGGGTCTCGGTGTACTTATTTCTTATAAGCACATCGGTTGAAACGGGAACGCCCAACGATTGGCTAAGGCCAATGGCAATCATCTCGGCCTGATTGTACCCCCTTTTCTTCAGCCTTTTGGGGTGCAGCGGAACGGGCACAATGTAATCTATATCGGTATAAAGCGTACTGTGCTTAAGTTCTAGTCCAAACTGTTGCCCCAGCACAATGCCCACATCCTTATTGCCACCGTACTTAAGCAGGTGCAACACCTTACGGTACCTGCTTCCTCTGGCAAAGAAAAAGTAGGCACAAGCATTCTCAACGTTTACACGACCCCAAAAAATTTGGGCAACAACGTTCTCTGCATCAAACCAGAATCGGGTACGGGGAATGTGGTACAGGCAATCCAAGCAAATTGCGCTCTCGCCACCAATAAGAGTCTCGTGGCAAAGAGCGCACTGATTGGGGTAAAACAGTCTATACAAATCAGTTATACCTGGTATGTACATAGGAAGTTTAGCTTTCGCGGGTCCATTTAACCTCTTTTCCTATTAAAGATACGCCAATAAAGCCTTTTACGTGTAGCGTTTTTGGGTCTTTCTCGAACCATATTTTGCAGCTGTAGGTTTTGCCCGACTTAGGATCGTAAATGGTTCCGTCCTCCCACTGGCTGTCGCCCTTATCAAAAGTAAATCCCGATAAAATGCGAAGGCCAAGAATTTGCCTGCTACGCATGGATACCTCAGGGTTCTTATCATCAACCTTAGGCTTACCATTCTTATTGGGCTCCTTTAGCCACACAATCTCACCAAAATATCTACCCGACTGATCCTGCTTTATGGAAACCTTAGAGTCGCCATCCTGAGTAACCCATGTGCCCAGTATTTTACCTGAACCCTGACCGTAGGCAAGCGCACCAACAACAGCAAAGGCAATAGCCAAAACAAACTTTTTCATAAGTAAAACGAGTTAGGTTGTACGTTTAAACGCATTAACACTATGCGCATTAATCTGCAATTTAGCATTTAAATGCAAAATTCAAACGGGCGATTAAAAACATTGACCCCTTGGCATAAACGGGAAAAGGGACTCGGTATCCGAATCCCTTTTTGAAAAAGTAAACTATAGTTTGATATGTTTAGTTGCTATGCAAGGCAAAATAGCTGCTCTATGCTCTCGCCCTCGGTAACCTTTAAGTGGTAGGCATGGAGTCCCGCTTTACGCGCACCCTCCACGTGTTGTAGGGTGTCATCAATAAAAAGGGTCTCCTCTGGCTTTAAGCCATTCTGCTCAAGCACAAACTCAAAAGTTGAAGGGTGCGGCTTACGCCTATGTATCTCGTGCGAGTAGTACTCCCGCTCAAAAAATGGCGAAAGGTTATCAACCCCAAAGGTGTTTTTAAGAATTTGGTTGTAAACATCAATATGAATCTGATTGGTGTTGCTAAGCAAGAAGGTACGGTAGCGCTTTTTTACCTCGGCAAGAAGTTCAAGTCGATGTACAGGAAAATCCAGCAGCATGGCATTCCATGCATGGTCTATTTGCTCGTCGGTAATAGGGGCCGAAGTAAGGGACTTAACCCCATCCCTAAACTGCTGCGGGGTTATGGTTCCCGTATCAAGATTATCGAAAAGATCAACCTGTGCTGCCTGAGTAAAGGTTTGATCGAAGCTTTGAAAACCCAAATCTTTGAAGGCATTAATGGTTAAATGGTAGTCGATATTAAGAATTACACCGCCCAAATCAAAAATTATATTGCGGATTTGCAGGCCTTTAAGGGGCGTAAACAAGAGCTGTTGCATAAAAAGTTGTTATTCGGTTTGAAAATTCGAGTACAAATATGTAATATTGCACTCCGATTTGAAAAGCCTTTGCGCTTTTTTTTAGGGCCCATAGCTCAGCTGGTTAGAGCATCTGACTCATAATCAGAGGGTCACTGGTTCAAGCCCAGTTGGGCCCACCCACAGAAAGCA
This sequence comes from Bacteroidales bacterium, assembly GCA_016931855.1. GTDB lineage: Bacteria > Bacteroidota > Bacteroidia > Bacteroidales > Tenuifilaceae > UBA5206. The sequence continues at coordinate 163 of JAFGDZ010000009.1, read as the reverse complement.
CTTACAAAGAAATTTGTAGGTGCTTTCGTCATTTTAGGACAACGCGAAGCAAATAGTGCTTTTTAATGCACTTTTTGGGATCACTTTAAAAAGTTGTGGACTAAGCATAAATTTTAGCCAGCCTAAACATAAAGAATGAAGTATCCGTAACCCCTCTAAGGGT
>JAFGDZ010000008.1 GCA_016931855.1 Bacteroidales bacterium | reverse complement strand
TTAACTAAGACTGCTTTTAGAAATTGGTTTTGAAAAGAAAGAAGGAAATGTCTACATTAGCGCTGTACTAAAAATGGGAAGTCGACAACCCTCGAATCACATCTCCAAGCTAAACATTGATACGCTATTACGCCTGTGCTCTTCGTGCCGTAGGCACGCACCATTGGTAGGCAGCACAACCAAAATAGGTGGTACACCCCGTAGGGGTGAGCCTTTGCTTCTCTTTAATTGGAACGCCCCATACGGGGCGAAAACACGCTATTAAACGGGCTGTTCTACCGACAGATTGCCCCTAACGGGGCATAAGGCAGGTGTATTGTGAACAACTGTTACGATCTGCGCAATGTTTTATAATCGCTTGTTGCCAACCTTATTTAATTTGTTCTTTATCTCAATCGCTTTTTTATTCATATCAATCCATTCCTGAGTTTTAATAAATACGTCAATCTGCGGAGGATTTTCAGGCGTCTTGTCCACGGTCTCATTTAAAGCTTTGTCAAATTCAGCAAGTATTTCCAATTCGACCTTACTAAATGCTTGTTTAAAATCGCTTGAATCAGGATAATAGAAATCATCCCATTGACAAAACAACTCCGCCGATACCTGAGCGATCGGTACATCTTTTTGATAATCAAGTTGGCTTTTTTCAGATGCCCATAAGTCAATAACTCCGAAAACATTATTTCGCGTTAAATCTTCAAATTCATCAGCGGTTGTGCTCATGTCTTCAGTTTCGATGTCCTGCTTTGGTTTATTAATTTTTTTTCGTAAAGGTCTCTTCTTGATCCTTACACGATAAAAGTAAATCGGTGCATATATTACATTGAAGAATAAAAGTGGAAAAATTGATTTTGAATGTCTGTCATATTTAAACAAAAACCAGATGCAATAAAGCCAATGAAAAAACACAACCGTAGAGATAACAGTCAATGCAATATTGTATGAATTCTGTCCTTTGTTCGCAGTTATTTTGTCAAAAGCATCAGGAATGGTCATCACAATAATTGGCAGTCCGATGAAATAGAAAAGTATCGCTGCAATGTTAATCCCAAATGTTACGTATGTTATTCTATCAATCAGTTTCATTTTTGTACTATCGTTTCTTATATGGTTGGTAGCTGCTTGTCGGCAGCAGTAGTTTATTTCTTTTCAATTATTTTTTCAATTTGTTTTCTTCCTGTTTCGGTTAGTGCACCAAATTTCATCGTCGGAGCAAATGGAATTGATTCTGTCATTCCGCAATCCTTCAAACAAATCCATACTTTTCCAATGACTTCGTTATTGGAATCATAAAATCTTAAAATGTATTCTGATTCATCGAGAGACCAAGTTGTTTCATTCCAGTCAAAGTTTTCGGGATTGTTAAAAAAGGAGATAATCTCAGTTTCGTTTAGTTCTCTCCTGGTCAAACGACTGATAATTGGAATACTCTTAAAAATCTTTACTTTTTTTACTTTTTGTCTTGGGAATTTATAAATAGTATCCTTAAAATGTCTTTCATATGCTCGCTTTACTTCTTCAACGGTCTTATACATTCTAAACTCTGTAAACTCTTCTTCTGGGGTATATCCTGAATAAATTATACTTCTATCGGCTTTATCCAATAGGATTAAAAAGAAAAGTCCAGCAGTTAAGAGAATAATTAATACGAATATTTTCAATAGTCTCATATCGTGTTATCTTGTTATTACTGCCAACTTGCTTATAAGTACTTCAACGTCGTACATATACAGCCAAATTAGAAGGAATAGCTACAACCAGACCAAACCTACTAAAAATATGCTCAGATAACATTGTTGTGGCTAACTTTTTTGCTGGAAAAGGCGTTTGCCTTACAGATGCAACCTGTGGGGGAAAAATCCGACTCAGGCAGAGCCTGAGCCGAACGGGGCTTTGTATTTTGGCGTATGGCAGTTTTTATATCTAGTTTGTGAGAAATTCAATATCTTCTCCTTTAGCTCTCACTTCTCTGACCATTTGCTGTAAATTTTCAGGTAAAGTATCAATATGCGTAAAAAGGCCATCAACCAAAACCATTTGATTAAATGGTTTTGATTCTTTCATTTTTTGTGTAGAAAACTCAGGGTTAAAATGCCCCATCTTAAGCATATTCCTAATTTCTCGAGATTTGCCGGCCACTGTTGATTTTTTTGTCCCGAAGTGTTCACTAATCTGATCTACGGTTACGTAAGGTTCAAACGATTTATCAAACAAGAAATTTATTGAACCGATGGCATGAATAACAGCTGCTGCCCATATCTCAATTTTACCTCTCTGAAAAGGAACATCCCTTTTTCGTCCCAGTTTTTTAACCAGTTTCTCGCATAGATGAAAATAGTCATCATCTAATTTTTGAGCACAAAAAGCACTTGTTATCTCAATAAGTTTTTCTTCTTTTTGTTTTATCTCTTGTTTAGTCATAGTGTCGTTTCTCGATTGGAGTTTGCTTAATTTTCTCAATGTTACTAATGATTTTTTGAAGCGTGTAATTCAGTTTCTCTTTGTTAGGTGGATTACCCCAAAATAAATCGTCTAACTCGATATCATCGGCTTGCATTATCTCTTTTGTGAGTTTTTCTGCTTTGTCAATATATTCAGACTCATTTTTGCAACTGTACGAAAGCAAACCATAATGCAATGTCAAATCATGAGTTAATTTCTCGGCCTCTACTAAAATACCGAGGTAAGATTCTCTTGATAAATCATCTGTATCCATATGCAGGGTCTTTGTTTTACGTGCTGTTAACTTATATGTATGCACTACAATATACTACGCATAAACCAATATCTAATGGGAGTAGTACTAATCTTGAGGCATGCACCAAACCTACTAAAAATATACTCAGGTTGCTTTGTTGTGGCTAACTTTTTTGCTGGAAAAGGAGTTTGCCTTACAGATGCAACCTGTGGGGGAAAAATCCGACTCAGGCAGAGCCTGAGCCGAACGGGGGAAAAAACATGTTTTTGAACGCTCTACTCTACCGACAGATAGCCTCTAATGGGGCTTAACGTAGTCGTAGCACGAGTAACTTTTACTTAATGAAGGGCTTGATATAATCATATATTGAATTTCTTTTTTCGAAAAGAGAGGCATTCCCATTACCTTTTTCATATTCGTATGTAGTGCGAATACCTTCTGAATCCCCGCTTGTAGTTGCTGAAATCAAGTTGTTGTTATCATACTTATAGCTATGCGTTTGACCAGATCTTTTTTCATCTCCCGTGAAATAGTAAGTTTCTACTTCTACTAACATTCCATCTTCGCTTTTACAATTATATTCAAGTTCAAGCTCCTCTTCACTATTTCTGGTGTTATAAATATCTATTTTTTCTAATGTGTTATTGTTCCATCTTAAATGCCACTTTCTATTAACATTGTAATCTAGTTCAATTATCGATTGGAGTACTCCTTCATTATAATTGAATTTCTTTTCAGTAATAATTTTGTTGTATGGTTTCTTTGTTACCTTTTTCTCTTTTGAAGTATGAAGTATATAATTTGATTTTTTTTCATTAACTAACTCGTCTTCATCATAGGTGTAGTTGAACTGGGTGATAAACTTCTGCCCATACGCTATTCTGCATTGAGCCAGATATACCAATTTCCCTTTTTCAAATTTCAAAGTATCAGTAGCATCAACATTATCTTGAATATTTCTGGAAACATAGGTGCTTTTTAATGCATTAACATCTGGTTTGTAGATGCATACCACTTCTTCTTTGTTGTTATTATAAACATATTCTTTTGTTTCTAAATTACGCCAAACCCCTTTGTAAGAATATTTTGTTTTTACCGAAGTAAGCATGCCTTTTTCATTATACTCGTATTCTGAAGTATAAATTGGCATGTTTTCTCGTTCGTATCTTTCAGTTTTTATTATTCGATGATCATTCGTAAATGGAATGAATGTGTTTTCATCTTTGATGTTTTGGCAAAAAGCAGACGATCCAATCAATAATAACATAAAACTAATCGTTGTCTTCATGAGATTTTAATGTTTTGATTACAAAATGATTTGACTTAAATTCAGTTGTTAATAGTTGATGAAAATACAATAATTTTCTCAATTTCATGGACTATAAATTGAATGCAAAATCAATTTGTAGTTGGGCTGCAAATTAAAATATTGGTTGTAAAATTTTGTTTTGCATTTACCCCTTCACTAGTAAGCATTCCTTACCAACTGAAATTTCATTGATCTCATCTTATTTGATAATCCGACTCAGGCAGGGACTGAGCCGAACGGGGGGGGCATTACAGGTGCAACCTGTAGGGGGATAATCCGACTTAGGCAGAGCCTTAACTGAACGGGGCCATGTCGACCACTCAGACTCCTATATATTATAGACAGTCAATAACTCATTTCTCTTTGTCGTACTCGTTTAGTAGGTGGTACATTTCTTGGTGTGCAGCCAAAGCGAGTAAGTTGGCAAACATTGTTGCTATGTTAAAATTTTGATTGTATCCTTTTGTTTCAAATATTTTGAATTCAGGAACAACTTGGCAAGTTGCTAAAAATGAAACTTCACTAGAGATTCGTGAAAATGTACTGCTGTCATCGTCTTCATAAAAATGAATATTTGTTTTTGCACCTTGTTTTAATAGGTTCTCTACTTCTGCAAAATCAAAACATTCAACCCTATTATATAGTCTTAAGTCAACTTCGCGAAATCCTCTTTTTATGAAATATGTTATTGTGTCTAATAGTATTCTTTCATTATTGTCTGGGTCATTGGGGTCATCGCAATAAAATAAATCACAATAGCTATTATACTCTATTTTTCTATTAATTTCTTGGGGGCTTAGTTCAGCATTCCAAAAGTTTAACATTTTCTCTGTTCTCTGCCTGTACTTTTCAACTAAAGGCTTTATGTTGTCAGTCCAATCTTCGTCAAACCATATTATTTGATTAAAGTAGGTCAAGTTTGTTAAATCAAGAGTTGTGTTTTCATCAATTCGATACTTGTTCTTCTTTGCATATAATTCGGGGAATTGATTTTTAAACTCAATAACTTTTTTTAAGTCGTTGAAGTAAACGGCAAGAAATAGGTCGTCTAGTTTTTTGTTCTTGGTTTCTACAGGTATGCCCTTCATCTTACTTGTCGTTGTTCGTTTTTAGTGTCTTTTGTTGTTTGTTTTTTTTATGTCCAATGAATTGGGTTGCCAGATAAAATTGATACTCTTGCAAGATGTTTTAAAGGCTCAATCATATATTCATATTCGCAATCAATTTCAACTCGTTTTGTTTGAACCTCAAATTCATAGTCGTTTGTAGTTTCATCTTGGTTCGGAAATAGTTTCGCAGAGCATTCAAAGTTTTGTCCGCTTGGAATGTCAATAAATTTGAAGCAATCTTGTGATATTGTTTGCTGGATAAAATTATTCGATCGAAACATTACATACGAAACATCTTTCCCTTTTTCGTTTCCATTTTCAAGAATGAAGAACCCGTCTTTATCAATGCCGTAAGTGTTTTTGCTATTTTTAGTAAAGATAAAGAGCCAATAGGTGTCGGAGTTTACAGATGCTATTAAACTTCCTGTTGATTTTTCTATCAGCACAACTTTTTCTTCCATTGTTTGCTCTTTCTCTAGCAACAATAATTCGTCAAGCGCTTGTTGCGCAAACTCACTAGGCAAAGCGCCCCCGTTTATAATGGGTAAATATTTTGTTAAAACAGGGAACTTGTTACTACCGCCAAGTTCACTGATTATGTGTCGAAATGCGGCCATGCCTGTAATATTGGAAAGAAATTCGTTGGCTAATTCCATTTCTTTGTGCTCACAAGCTGTTTGTTTCCATTTGTCAAAGTCAGCCTCCATTTGGTAAACCCTATTTTCGTCTTTCTCCCAAAGTTCATTTGGGATATCCAAATAAAGACCGTCTTCGTCAAGCCGCATAAATTCCTTGTGGGGAGGTTCGGCCGTTTTCCCTTCTTTATAACAATTGCATATTACGTAAGCACTATAACCCATACTCGCTTTTTTTTCAGAACTAGGCACATTGACTGCAAAACTTACTTGTAAGTACTGCATTTTGTACATGCAACATATCTTAAACCTACTAAAAATATACTCAGGTTACTTTGTTGTGGCTAACTTTTTTGCTGGAAAAGGAGTTTGCATTGTAGGTGTAACCTGTGGGGGGATAATCTGACTCATGCAGGGGTTGTCCTGAACGGGGGAAGGGTTTAATTTACCCTCCCTTAATTTACCCTCCCTAAATTACAAAAGCAATATTTGAACTACCTCTTTCATAATCCTTCCTTTTATTTCCTCACTCTATTATAAACATCCTTCCCAACCTGTTGTGCTGCAATGGACATCATGGCATCATCGTTCATTAGTTTGGTGAATATTTCTTCGTTGCCTTCCATGCGGTCAATAAACAGACCTTCGAGCATTTTACTAAAGAATTGCATAAAATTCTCCAGAGTGTTTACTTGTGCTGCTTCTTTTATTTTTTCGTCTTCGATAGCGGTTTGAATTACTTGGTCGAAAAATAACTGGTCGGCTAAGGTAAATTCTGTTCCAAAGCGTTCGTTAAGTTTATCAACTAATGTTGAAAGCTGCACGTGTTCATCGGTTCCTTTTCCTGTACCAATTTCATCGGGGCCATACACAGGGTTGGGTTCGCCAACTTCAAGGTTGATGCTTCCTTCGCTAATCTTTTGTAAACGGTAATATTTTAATACCACTTCATCTTCTAACTCGTAACGACCGGTTTGGCGTTTTGGTAATTTGGCATGCAGAAAACGAAGATAGGTGTATAGCTTTTCTAAATCGGAATCCTGATAAGGGATAATTTGCGACATAAAGCCGTAAAGATTACGAAAACTTACCAGCTTACTTTTAAATTCTTCCTGTTTATCTTCTTCCAATAGATTAAAACGCTCGACTGCCATATCTAAAACGCTGTTCATTTTTTTATGGTCGCCGGGTGTTGGTTCTTGTCGGTTCTTAAACCATACATCACAAAAGGCATTGATTTCTCCATCGGTATAAACCTGATACTCTTGCAGGCTATGTTGTAAACGATATAAGGTATGAGGGTCGGTATCGTTGCCTTTTTGTGTTACGGTGTAAAAGGGTTTGAATGAAGTGTATATTTCTTCGCGCTCATTTACAAAATCAAGAACAAAGGTGCTTTCTTTACCCGGAGCCATGCGATTAAGTCGAGATAAAGTTTGTACAGCCTGAATGCCTGATAAACGTTTATCGACATACATAGTGTGCAGTAAAGGTTGGTCGAAACCTGTCTGATATTTCTCGGCAACTAACAAGACCTGGTATTCATCGGTATCGAATTTATCGGGCAATTCCGATTCTTTAATCCCTCCGTTCATTCCTGTTTCTGTATATGATTTATCGGGATAATCGGGGTCGATAACCGAACCGGAAAAGGCTACCAGCGATTTGATGCCTGTATAGCGTTGCGGGTCTTTTTGTTTGTTCTCGGTAATGTATTCGTCGAAAGCCAGCTTGTATTTCACAGCCTGCAAACGCGATTTGGTTACTACCATAGCCTTTGCCCGACCTCCTAATAAGTGCTTTGTTGAATTGATGAAATGCTCCACAATTATTTCAACCTTTTGGGCAATGTTGTGTGGATGCAAATCTACAAAACGGGTTAAGGCTAATGCCGCTTTTTTCTTTGGCACTTCGGGGTCGTTCTCTATATTTTTTAAAAGCCCTGTATAGCGCTTATAAGTGGTATAATGTTCCAATACATCCATAATGAAACCTTCCTGAATGGCTTGTTTCATGCTGTAATCGTGGAAAGGAGCTTTCCAGTTTTTACCCGGTTCGTTGAAAACCGCAAGGGTTTTAAATTTTGGAGTTGCCGTGAACGCAAAATAGCTGATGTTTTGTTGTTGCGGACGTTTCAGCATTTCTTTTAATAAAGCTTCTTTGGCTTCATCGGACAAATCGTCTTCGTCCATATCTAACATTTGCTCGGCAATGGCTGCCTGAATGCCTTCCTTGTTAAGCACCTTACGCAATTCCATGGCTGTTTCGCCCGATTGCGAACTGTGTGCTTCATCGACAATTACCGCAAAGCGTTTGCCTACAGTATCGATTTTAACCTGTTCGCCCTTTTTCTCTAAAGTTTCGATGGCTTGTGCAATGAAAGGGAATTTTTGTATGGTAGATATGATGATGGGAACACTGCCCGAAAGCGCTTTGGCTAACTGCTGTGTGTTTTCATCGATTTTTTGAACTACACCTTGTTTGTGCTCAAACTGGTAGATGGTATCCTGTAATTGCTGGTCGAGTACGCGGCGGTCGGTAATTACGATAACCGAATCGAATACTTTTTCATCGTTTGTATTGTGCAGGCTCGAAAGACGGTGCGCCAGCCATGCAATAGAATTGGATTTGCCCGAACCTGCCGAATGCTGTATCAAATAATTATGCCCCGAACCTTTTTCTTTGGCACTGCATACCAAATCCCTTACTGCATCTAACTGATGGTAGCGAGGGAAAATCATGGTTTCTTTGGTTTTGCTGATGATGCCTTTATTGGTAACGGTTTTTGTTTCGCTTACCTGAAGGTGCATGAAGCGGGCAAGAATGTCTAACAGAGAATCTTTAACCAATACCTCTTCCCATAAGTAGGCTGTTTTGTAATTATCGTCGCAGGGCGGGTTTCCGGCACCATCGTTAAAACCTTTGTTGAATGGCAAAAAGAAGGTGTCTTTTCCGGCCAGTTTTGTAGTCATGGAAGCCAAATCTGGGTCGACCGCAAAATGCACCAATGCCCGTTCCTTAAATTTAAAGATGGGGTCGGTAGGCTGGCGGTCGTATTTGTATTGATGTATGGCATTATCGATGGTTTGGCCTGTCATGTGGTTTTTGAGTTCCATGGTAACCACCGGCAATCCGTTTAGCGACAATACCACATCGAGCGACAAGTTTGGGTTTTTAGGGCTGAAATGTACCTGCCGTGTAATGGTTAAAATGTTTTTGTGGTAATCGTCCCATGCCTGTTCATTTAGTTTGCTGTTGGGCGTGAAAAAGGCTAAACGAAAGTTTTTACCAAAGCATTTAAAACCGTGGCGCAAAACATGGAGCGACCCTTTTAGCGTAAGTTGTTTGCACAGGTCGCTAATCAATGTTTCTTCCGACCTTTCGCCCACTACTTTTTGTAAGGCTTCCCATTTGCTTTTTTGGGTTTCCGAAATAAAAGCCACCACATCCTTAGGGAAAAGGGCTTTCTCTATATCGAAGTTCTTTGGATTTCCTTTGGTGTAGCCACCGTTGGTAATTAAGGATTGTTCGATGGCTTCTTCGAAACGTATTTCGGTATGTTTACTCATAATTGTCAGAATTTGGATTTGCAGGATTTTTGGATTATGGGATTATTGAGTTGGGATTTTGCTTGTTTTTGGGGTGACGCAGTCGTTTAACTTCCAAACTCTGTGCCCCAAAGTTGATAAGTAAACCTTTGTCGAGGTTATAAGCAACCAGGTAATTTAAGCCTTGGGCAAGATGAACATCTTCCATCTTCACTAAGGCCTTTAGTTCAACCATCACTTTTCCCTCCACTAAGAAATCCACCCGCCTTGTCCCTATCTGTATATTGTTATAAAAAATAGGTTGTTCCAGTTCTCTTGCAAAGTTTATCCCTTCGTTTTTCAACTCAATGGCTAAAGCACGTTGGTAGATTACTTCCTGAAAACCATTGCCAAGGGTGTTGTGCACTTTCATAGCACATCCAATAATTTTATAGGTTAGCTCGTCGTTTATTTCTTCTTTCATTTGGCATGGCTTTTATTCATCCAATAATCCTTTAATCTAAAAAATCCCAATTCAGACTTTTATTTGACCTGTTACAGCTGCGGTGATTAAGGCTTCTCTGTATTCTTTGAGTTTATCTAGGCTCTTTGCAATTTCAGTAATAACACTACCAAGTTGTTGTCTTTTTCTGGCTGCAAATTCAACTATTTCTTTTTGCTCTTCCTTAGGAGGAACAGGTAAAACAAGATTTGCATATTTCTCTGCACTAATATTCTGTATAGTCGATTGAATGAAGATACTATTTACCCAATCCCAATAAGAACCTGAATTTAAAAAGAGATTACCAAATTCAGGAAGCATTATTTCCTGATTAATTCTTGCTCTAATTAAATAACCTGCAAAACATGCGATACCCCAATTTGATTTATACATAAAGTTTTTACCAACTGTTGCACCACTTCTTGCCATTAATAAATCTCCCTCTTCTAATAAGAATGGTTTTGCAATTTCAGAATCAATAGACCTAAAAGTTTCTTCTCGAAGATTACCATTTTCATCTACATCTGTAATCCTAACAAAACGCGGTTGTTCAGGGTCTGAACTTTCTGCAGCCTCATTTGCACCATATTTTAAAGGTTCTTTTAAACAGAACTTAAACCTTTTTACACCCCAATGCTTAGGAATTTCGCCCAACCAATCAATACCAGAATCTTTTGTTTCCACGTTGGGGTGAAGGCCTTTGGTTACGGCTTGGGTAATAATGGCAGTGCGTTTTTCTGCCAGTAGTTTTAAAAGGTTCTCCTTTTGTTCTATCAGGCGGTCGATTTGCCCGGTTTTATGGTCGAGGAACTTGGCGATTTGGGTTTGTTCGGAAAGAGAGGTTAATAGAATAGTTTTTGATTTAACTGTTTCACCTGTTATTAGTGGTTGTGCATTTCTATTGGCAAATTGATTAAGCTCTAAAGCTGTTAATGAATATTTAAGAAAAGTTTTATCAAGTAGGTCTGTAGTTAATCTTATTTTTAAAGCATTATCAGTTACCCATGAATTTTCTTTTATAAAGTGAATATTGCCGCAGTGAGCACCAACTCTTCCAACAACCAGAGTATTAGCTCCAGTATTTGACAATTCAGTATAACCCATTATTCCATTACCTCCAACGACAGGAACTTCCTTTTCTAACTCCTTATTTTGAGAAACATTTTTCATGTCAATTGAATCACCAGAGCCAATTCTAAGAAGCCATTTTAGAGGTGTAATCTTGCCTGATAAATAATTATTTTTACTCATGAGATTTTCATTTCTTTAAGCATTCCTAAAATCTCATTTTCCACCTTTTCAATATCCTTTTCAATAAGGTCTAATTCACGAGGCGGCTCATATACATAAAAGTGACGGTTCAATGGTATTTCATAACCTACTTTGGTTTTTTTATGGTCAATCCATGCGTCGGGCACATGTGGTAATACTTCTTTTTTAAGATACGCTTCGCAGTGGGCTAAGACCAGTTTTAGCAGTTGGTCGTTTTTAGCCTTTTTATCGTAATCTAAAGGTAAAGGCAAAGCAATGTTAGAAGGTAAAGGTACTAATTCGGTATCGCGTAAATCGGCATCGGGTATTGGCCGGACTTTTGTGTCGCGGCAGATTTGAGCTTTAGGGTCTTTTTCAGACAGCGCATTTGAGATGGCTCCGTAAATAGCAGGGCTAATTTCAAGTCCTTCCTTTTCCAAAGCTTTTTTGAGTTTTTTATCGAAAAGAACAATATCCATAATTAATTCATCGGATATTTGTTTTTTTAGGAATTGTAAAAGTTTTTCCTGTTTGGCTTTTCCTTCGGCAATTTCCTTTTCAATTTCGGCTTTGTCTTTTCGCTTAGAAGATTGCGCTATATTAATGAAAGCGGTTTCGTTTTTAAGCCTTTCAATACGTTCTTCGCTAAATTGAAAGTTCAGGCGTAAAGGTCGTTCAACGGTCATTTTTAGGTAACCAAACTCGCGGTTATCGAATATTTTTGAAGCCGTTTTTTTCAGAGGTTTCTTTTCGCAAAGGAATTTAGATACGGCTTCGTGTCCGAACTCACCATATAAACGGGTAATTTCAGCAATGTGGTCGTCGGACATTAGGTTACGCTTATCGCCCAAACTTTTATCCATTTTCTGGTAATGTTTGGTGGCATCAATCAGCTGGATTTTGCCTTTACGTTCTGGTGTTTTTTTATTAGTAACCAACCAAATGTATGTGAATATACCTGTATTGTAAAACAATTGGTTTGGTAAGGCCACCACTGCATCGAGCATGTCGTTTTCGATAATCCAACGGCGAATGTTGCTTTCGCCTGAACCGGCGTCGCCTGTAAAAAGTGGAGAGCCATTAAATACAATGCCTATTTTAGAACCATCGCCACCCGATTCGGGGCTTGGATGCATTTTCGAAATCATGTGCAGCAGGAACAGCAACGCACCATCGTTAATACGAGGCAATCCGGGGCCGAAACGTCCGTTAAAACCTAAGTCGTTATATTCCTTTTCGACCGTTTTTTGTTGTGGTTTCCATTCCACACCAAAAGGCGGATTGGCCATCATGTAGTGGAATTTCATTGTGGGATGACCATCTTTTGTTTTTCCATCACCTAGGGTATCACCATGAATGATGTTGTCTAAAGGTTCGTCTTTAATCAGTAGGTCGGAACAACAGATTGCGTATGATTCATCGTTGTATTCCTGTCCGTATAGAATCAGATTGGCATTGGTGTTTTCGGCTCGTATATGTTCTTCCGATACCGAAAGCATACCGCCGGTTCCACACGTTGGGTCGTAAATGGTTCTGATGATACCAGGTTTATACACATCGGTTTCGTTGGTGTAAATAAGGTTTGCCATTAAGCGAATCACCTCGCGCGGTGTAAAGTGGTCTCCGGCTTCCTCGTTGGCCTGTTCGTTGAATTTACGTACCAGTTCTTCGAACACATATCCCATTTGCAGATTAGAAACTCTATCGGGATGAAGATCAACAGATTTACCGTCTTCTGTTTGCACAAACTCCTTTACTATCATATAAAGTCTGTTGGCATCATCGAGCTTTGTTATTTCCTCTTCAAACTTGAATTTTTCGAAAATCTCTTTGGCTTTGGGTGAAAATCCGTTGATGTAAGCCACGAGGTTTCGAGCAATGTTATCGGAATCGTCTAGCAATTTTTTGAAGGTGTATTTGCTTTTGTTGAATAAAGGTTGCGTTCTTTCACCAGCGGCAATTTTACCCAACATTTTATCAATGGCTTCTTCCGATAATTTGCCATCGTCTTTCAGTTGCTCATATTTCTTTACTACCTTTTCATGATTCTCTTCCAGAACACAATCAAGTCTTCGGAGTACAATCATGGGAATCATTACTTTGCGATATTGAGGTGGGCGGTATGGTCCTCTGAGTTTATTGGCGATATTCCATATAAGCCCGACTAATTCGGAATGTGTGTGTTGAGTCATCTACAATATATTTTTTCTTAATCCGTATTCATTTTTATTAATCTTCGAAAATACAATTTCGTAACAAATTATAAGCGAAAACTGCCATGCAGTTACGAAGTGCAATGGTAAAAAAACAGTTCTTTTGTAAACTTTGATTTGCGGGGTTGGCACTTGGGTTTTGTAAATGTGCTGTTTGAGGGTGGGGGATCCTCTTTTTTGCATAGGGGAAAAAACAGAATAAATTCCCCTCAAATTTGCACTGTCTTATCAAAAAGTTAAATCCTTTTTTTCGTTATTATTTATCACTATCGTATCTGTCTGGTCTTCTGTCTTTTTGCACTTGTTGCTAACTTCCTCATAAGTACTACAACGTCATACATATCCACCCATTTAAAAAGGGATAAGTACAACCATACCAAACCTACTAAAAATATTCTAAAGTTAATTTGTTGTACCTAAATTTTTTAGCGTGAAAAGCGAACGCACTACACCAGCAACCTAAACGAATAAAATTCTAAGTTTTACCTTGCTTGAGCCTAGCAGGGGCAACTCATACTACCCCAAAAACAAAAAGGTTGGATTCTAAGTCCAACCTTTTGCGTTTATAATCATTAGCGGGTTACCGCTTTTTCATTACCGTTTTTTTCTTGCTCTGCGGTTGTTGCTGCTTCTGCTCCTTTTTCTCCTTCTCTTGCTCCTGTTGTTCAAGGCGCTTGGCGGCGCGCTCAAGGGCTTCGGTTTGGCTGGTTATGGGAGTAAGTCCCAGCTCGGCGCCTTTTTCAAGCATGTAGGCGTAGGCGCGGTCCAGGTTATTGGGTATTATGCCATCGAGAATGGCATCCTTAACTGCATCCTTAATTGTGCCAATATGGCGGCAAGGGGTAAGGCCAAAGGCCTCCATAACAATTTCGCCGGTAATGGGTGGTTGAAAGTTGCGTATGGCGTCCTTCTCCTCAATCTCCTTTAGCTTTTGCCTAACCAGCGCAAAGTTTGCCAGGTAGCGCTTAACGGTGTTGTCGTTCTTAGAGGTGATATCGGCTTCGCAAAGCTGCATTAGGTCGTCAATGTCGTCGCCAGCATCAAACAGCAGGCGGCGCACTGCCGAGTCGGTAACCTCTTCCTGCGACAGGATAATGGGGCGTAGGTGCAGCTGCACCATTTTTTGCACGTACTTCATCTTCTCGTTAAGCGGCAGCTTAAGGTTGCGGAAAATGCCGGGAACCATTTTGGCTCCTAGGAACTCGTGCCCATGAAAGGTCCAGCCAGTGCCGGGAATAAACTTTTTGGTGGCAGGTTTGGCAATGTCGTGCATTACGGCAGCCCAGCGCAGCCAAAGGTTATCGGTTTTCTCGCACAGGTTATCAATAACCTGTAGGGTGTGGTAGAAGTTATCCTTATGGTCAAGCCCGTCCTTAGTATCAACCCCTTTTAGCTTTTGAAATTCGGGGAATATGAGCTTAAGCAGCCCCGTTTTTTCAAGTAGAATAAAGCCAATGGAGGGTTTGGGGGCGGCCACAATCTTGTTCATCTCGTCCATTATGCGCTCCTTGGACACAATGCTAATGCGCTCGGCGTTGCGGGCAATGGCCTTTAGGGTCTCCTCCTCAATGGTAAAGTTTAGCTGCGTGGCAAAGCGCACAGCGCGTATCATGCGTAGCGGGTCGTCGGAGAAGGTTTGGTCTGGATCCAGAGGCGTTCTAATTATGCCATCCTCAATATCCTTAACCCCGCCAAAGGGGTCAACCAGCTGTCCAAAGGTATCGTGGGCAAGGCTTATGGCAAGGGCGTTCATAGTAAAATCGCGCCTGTTTTGGTCGTCCTCAAGGGTGCCATTCTCAACAATGGGCTTGCGGGAATCCAAACGGTACGACTCCTTCCTTGCGCCCACAAACTCAAACTCAAGATCCTTATACTTTATTTGCGCAGTGCCAAAGTTCTTGAACACGCTTAGGTGACAGTGCCCCAGTTTTTTTGCTACCTTTTGTGCCAGCTCAATGCCGCTGCCCAGCACAACAAAGTCTATATCTTTTGATGGGCGTTTAAGGAACAGGTCCCTAACGTATCCTCCAATAACAAATGCCTGTAAATTCTCTTGGTGGGCTACTTCCGATATGATTGTAAAAATCTTGTGGTCTAAAAACTCTTTCACTCTTATGTTGTTTAATTCTTGCAAATGTAGGCTACTTGGCACAGGCCTGACAAATATTTTATAGCCTGACAAATTTACAACTTATTTGCCTTTTTGAGGGATAAATAATGTTTGCCAAAAATTGTTGCTGTAACTATTGATAAACAGCAATATATGAGTTAACTTGTGTAAATGTGTGCATTTTATTGTTGAACAATTGGCATGTTGTAATGTTTGGTATATGTTTTGATTGACACATTAACATATGTAGAAAAGTGAAACTGTAAATTTAAATATACGATTATGATTGAGCATTTAACTGTTGAGACTTTTAAGCAGAAAGTATTTAACTACGAAGCAAGCCAGGACTGGAAGTTTGAGGGTAACAAACCTGCGGTAATAGATTTTTACGCCGATTGGTGTGGCCCTTGCAAAATGGTTGCTCCAGTACTTGAAGAACTTTCTAAAGAGTACGATGGCAAAATTGATATCTACAAAGTAGATACTGAGGCTGAGCAGGAACTAGCTGCGGTGTTTGGTATTCGTAGTATTCCATCGATTCTGTTTATTCCTGTTGATGCGCAGCCACAAATGGCAATGGGAGCACTACCAAAGGACTCCTTTAAGCAGGCATTTAAGGACGTTTTAAAGGTTGAGTAAAGTTAGGGTGAGCTATTCCCCATTGGGATAGCCGATTGATTAAATGGGGTTAGAAAAGGGAAGCCGTGCAGCGTATTGTTGCACGGCTTTTCTGTTACTGTTTGCCCTTTTTTATTACCTGTAGCCCATGGGTGCGCATGTGCTGTGTAAACTTGTCGTAGCCCTGGGTTCGTATCATCTCAAGGCAGGCAACACGATTGGAGCGGAATGCAATTTCGAAAAGTCGCGACACAAAGTTGTTGAACTTTTTGCACTCCTTTACATTGCTAAACGTGGTGCAATCGGCACACGATGCGAAGCCATTCTCCTTGTTACAGGTTCTAATTTTGCACCACTTGGCCTTTTCGTTTTTGGCACAGCCGGGGCATTTCCCTTTTTTGTAGGCTCTGCATTCTGCGCAAAACAGGCCGCAGTATGATACAAGTTCTTTGTCGCTTGCGGTTTGCATGGTTCTAAAGCTGTTTTGGGGTTAAAGTGAGGTGTTGTGGCTACATAAGGCCAATTTGAATCTCGGTAATGTTGCGCTCAGGTTTTTCAAAGTCAACGGTGTGGTATAGCTCCCGTGTAATGCCGCTCATGGTTTTGCCCGATGCCATAATCTCCCCAATAATCTTTGCATAGCTTTCGTGAAGCGTTTCCCATGCACCGTGGTGGGTAATAACGGCGCACTCAATGGGCTGGGTTTGCGTGTAGGCAAAGGTTTCGCTAACCGATGCTTCCACTGCTATGGGAATGCCAATTTCCAGTTTGAAGCGGGTTTGGGGATTCCCGTCCATGCCGTAGTAAATCCAGTGCTGGGGGCCTTCAATCCTAAGTCCTAGATGTTGGGCTTCGTCCATTAGCTCTTTGGGCTTTATGCCCACGTATTGGCCTATTTCTGCAAGTGTGGTCTCTGTGGTGAAGCTAAGCAGCTTCATTGCTGGAAAGTTTTTAGTTGTCATACGCCTTTAGGTTTATTTGAGTACAAACCTAACGTGGTGGTGTGACAGCTGTTTGTCAGTAGCTTTTTTGGGGGATGATTTTTTGTTGAAAAAGCTGCACTAAAGAAACTTACTAGCAAGTACCCTAACCTTTTGCGATACGAGATTTGTGAGCTCCTTGGGCGAAATAATGGTAATACCCTCGCCAAAGGTGAGTAGCCAGCGCGATGTGTACTTCAAATCGGAGGTGAGCAGGCGCATTTGCAGGTATCCGTTGTGCTGGGTTTCCTCAACAAAACCGTAGTAGTACTTTGATGTTGATAGGTGGGCGGCAATGTTATCGTCAACGTTTAGCACAACCTCAACAAGGTTATCGTCGGCTATAAGCGTGCTAAAGTACTGCATGGCCGTTTTAATGTCGCGCGAGGGGCAGGGCTTGTCCGTAACGCGGATTTGCCTAATCCTATCAACCCTAAAATCGCGGTACTCATTCCTTAGTCGGCAAAAGGCAATAAGGTGCCAGTTCATGCTGTAAAAGCATAGCACAATGGGCTCAACAAGCCTGTTGTTTACGGTTTGGTTGCGGTAAATGGAGTGGTAATCCAGCTCAACCATTAGGCTGCCTGCAAGTGCCTGCTGTAGGTTGCTTAGGGTGTTCTGTGGTATGCTGGTGTTTGAGTGCGATGAGTAGAACACCTCCACGCCGCTATCCAGCCGCTGGAGGTAGTCCTTTTCGGTGGGAGGGAGTATTGCCCTTATCTTGTCTAGGGCGTTCCTAAAATCGGCACCTGCCGACTGGTCGCCCATCTTCTCCATTAGCTTACCGGCCAGAAGCATGGAGCCGGCCTCGTTTAGCGTGAACATAACAGGAGGGAGGTGGTACCCATCTACAATAAAGTAGCCTTTACCAGCCTCCGATCCTATGGGAACGCCCGCTTCGCATAGGGTTTGCACATCGCGGTAAATGGTGCGAACGCTCACGTTAAAGCGCTGCGCCATTTCGCTTGCGGTAATCCATTGCTTGGTTTGGAGCAAAACAAGGATTGCTGTAACCCTATCTATTCTGTTCACCTATGCTGATTCTAATGGCTATCGATACCCATTTTCATTAGGTAAAGATGCTTTAGGGTTTTGGTAATCTCCTCCATGTACTCCTTTACGGCCTTTACGCTGCCGGGAAGGGTGTAGATAAAAGTATCGCCCATAAGGCCAGCAACACCGCGGCTTAGGAGTGCGTTTGGCTTATCGGCGCCATACTTAACGCGAATCATCTCCATAATTCCCGGAATCTCCTTATCCAGCAGCGGCTTTACCACCTCAGGGGTGATATCCTTAGGGCCAATGCCTGTGCCGCCAGTGGTGATAATTAGGTCTATCCCCGCATTCTTTGCCTTGGCAAGGTGGGCGCTAAGCATGCGCTCATCGTCGGGAATAACTACCGTTTCGATGGTGTAGTCCCACTTAATGGACTCGAAGAACGATATGGCTAGGCGGGCAGCCTCTGGGCCGCTCTTATCTTCGTAAACGCCGCGGTAGGCTCTGTCGCTAAGTGTTATAACTAGTATTTTGTAGATGCGGGGCACAAGCTCCAGCTCATCGCCAGGTTTTAACTTGCCCGATTTTAGCACGCGAGCAAAAATCCCCTCCTTGGGCATAACGCAGTTGCCAACCTCACGGTAAATAGCGCAGCTATCGCCGTGGCAGTGCTTGCCAATTTGGGTTACCTCCAGCTCAACGCCTGCACCCACAAACCTATCACCGGGCTTGGTGTTAAACAGCTCAATGCCTTGGGTGGTGATGTTTTCGGCAAACTCGCCAAACTTTATTTCGCGATTTGCCTGAACGGAGAACCTATCAAAGCTCTCTTTGCCCAAAAGGCTAACCTGACGGTGCCACTCGCCTGAGTGGGCATCGCCCACAACGCCAATCTCTGTTAGCTCTATGGCGCTTACGGGCTCCTTAATGGTTCCTTTTTGGGTTGATATATTTACCGATAGTACTTTAATTCTTTTGCTCACGGCTTTGGGTATTTGGGTTATAAATCCTTTTTAGTTTTCTCAACAAGGTAAACCTGTTCAATAATCATCTCCTTGTCAACCGCTTTACACATGTCGTAAACGGTTAGCAGCGCCACCGATGCTGCAGTTAGCGCCTCCATCTCAACGCCCGTTTGGCCAATGCATCGGGTGGTGGCAGTGGCCTCAACACCGCTATCGGTGAGGGTGCACTTTACATCAACCTTGGTTAGCAAAAGGGTGTGGCATAGCGGTATAAGTTCTGGTGTGCGCTTAGCTGCCTGTATGCCTGCTATTTCGGCAACGGTAAGCACATCGCCCTTTTTCAGGCTGTTTTCCTTAATTAGCTTAACCGTGTTAGGGGCAAGCTTTATATGCCCTTTGGCTGTTGCTTCCCTAAGCTGGTTGGGCTTGTGTCCAACATCAACCATGTTGGCTTTGCCCTTATCGTCGATATGTGTTAGTGACATTGTTAGATGTTAGACGTTAGATGTTAGACGTTAGATTTTAGATTTGAGACGTTGGATGGTTGAAGGATTAAAGTTAAAAGTTAAAAGTGAAACGAGAAAAGACAATACACTATACACTAAACACCAAAAACTAAACACTAAATCCCAACCCTATCATCCTCCAATATTATAAAATTCTCCGCTATGGTTATGGCTTCCGCACTTGGGTTTGGCATCAACTGCGGCAAGTATGGCTTGGCGAACGCCCAGCTGCCTAACGCTGAAACCGGCCTCGTTAAATAGGCATGGGTTAATGTAGCCGTTTGCAGTTAGTCGTAATCGGTTGCATATGGCGCAGTTACCACCCTCGCCACCTTCAACAACAGAGAACTCGCCCTTTTCTAAATCCATTTGGTGAATGAAGCGCACCTGAAGCCCATTCTGCTCGGCAAAGGCATTTACTTGCTGGGCATCGGGCTCCTGCGACGACTTCTTTATTACGCAGTTAAGCTTTATGGGGTGCAGCCCTGCCGCTTTTGCGGCATCAATACCCTCCAATACCTGTGCAAGTTCTCCGCCACGGGTTAGCTCTCTGAACTTATGGGGGTTTAGTGTATCTAGGCTGATGTTTATACGCTGAAGCCCCGCATCCTTTAGCTGCTGCGCGAATTGCTTTAGCAGAATGCCGTTTGAGGTCATGCCAAAATCGGTGATGCCCTTAATTTGGGCAATCATCCTAACCAGCTCAACTACGCCTTTGCGCACCAGCGGTTCGCCGCCAGTGAGCCTAACCTTGTTAACGCCTAGCGAAACGGCCTCCTTTACAACATCAACAATCTCATCAAAGGTGAGAATCTCGTTGTGGGGCAGCGATTTTATGCCCTCCTCGGGCATGCAGTACTGGCACCTAAGGTTACACCTATCGGTTACCGATATGCGTAGGTAGGTTATGTGGCGATTATAGTGGTCTAACATCAACAAAATCTCCTTTTTGAAGCTCTGCAACGCCCTGTGGAATTAGCGCCACCGCGTTTGCGTTTGCAATGGCAAATATATGTGCCGAGCCATTAAAATTTACAGGGTTTACCTCGCCCTTGTCGTTAATCTCAACAGGAATTAGCGCCAAGCGCTCGGTCTTTTTGCGCTTGTAGCAGCTGCCTAGCGGCAGCTTTACTGTTGATGGAGTGGTTTCTGATGCGCCTAGTGCCTTACGTATTGCTGGTTTTACCAGTAAATCGAACTGGAATAGAGAGGATACAGGGTTTCCTGGTAGCCCAAATATCAGCTTACCATTAACGGTGCCAAAGGTGGTGGGCTTTCCGGGCTGAACGGCAATGCTATCGAAATGGATTTTAATGCCCAGCTCTGCCATTATCTTGGGCACAAAGTCAAAATCGCCCATGGATACGCCGCCTGTTAGTAGAACCATATCGTTCTCGGCTATTGCCTTTGCTATGGCTGCACGGGTAGCATCCTCGGAATCCTCAATAATGCCAAAGTAGTGCGGCTCTCCACCCGCTTTAATCACTTGCGCAATTAGCTGGTGCCCGTTGCTGTTCCTAATTTGTCCCATGGCAGGAGCAATGCTGGGTTCAACCAGCTCGTCGCCCGTTGATAGGATTGCTACGCGTGGCTTAGCGCTCACCTCTGGTTGGGTGCAACCAACGGCTGCCATAATGGCAATATGATGAGGCTCAATGGTTGTGCCTTTTGTTAGGGCTATGTCGTTCTTCTTAATATCCTCGCCTAAGAGGCAAATGTTTGATTTTACCGATTTACCCGTGAATGCAATTCTGTTTTCAGATATTTCCTTGGTGTCCTCTACCATAAGCACGCAATCGGCTCCTTGGGGTATCATGGCGCCAGTCATAATCTTGGCACATTGTCCTTGGTTTATAACCTTTGAGGGCGCTTTCCCGGCAGGAATAACCTCAACTACCTCCAGCTCTTGATACGCATCGGCCATGCGACAGGCGTAGCCATCAACCGCCGTTTTGTTAAAGGGCGGCATGTTAAGGTCGGAGCTAACGTTGGCAGCAAGAACTCGGCCTAGAGACTGAATAAAATCAACCTTTTCGGGTGTTGTGGTTCTATTTCCCGATTCCATTACTATGCTTATGGCCTGATGTAGAGGTATCATAAAATGAAATTATTGTGGTACTTCGCAAATTTGGTAATAATTGGTGTGAAAGGAAAGCGATATGCATTTAATTGTTTCTCGGAATTAGCCTGTTTACCTTTTTTGTGGAAATGGTGAACATTCCGTTTTTGTCGAACAAATCTTGGGTTATTAGGTTTATTGGGTATAACTTTGTGCCGATTTACTTTTGGGGGTGCCTTAATACATAGGGCTGAGATCATACCCTTTGAACCTGATCCGGGTAGTACCGGCGAAGGGAAAAGAGCTTTACTTACGATCCCAGTATTATTTCCCCTTTTTTTTGGTTGCGAATAGCATTGTAGGCTTGCAAACGGACTGTGCACACCGTTGCTTGTATGTAAATGCTATTGGCTAGGCAGTTAATTTATTAACCAATTAAAGGAGCTTTTTTAATGAAGAGTTTTTCTTTTGCGCTGCTTTTGCAGCTGATTTGCCTTGTTACCTTGGCAAATCCAGATAGAGTGGATGGTAGCCTTAAAATTACAGGTAGGGTTACCGATGAGAATGGGAATGCGCTTGTTGGTGCAACTGTTATGCTTGATAACTCTTTACAGGGTGTTTATACAAATCGCGAGGGGGAATTTACGCTAACAACTCTCCGTGCGGGGAGTTACAGCATAGCTGTTTCTTTTGTAGGCTATAAGAAGCAGATAATTGATATAAACCTTACCGCAAATGAGCTTGTTCTTGTGCAGCTAAAGCCCGAGAGCATAATGGGTGAGGCTGCAGTGGTTAGTGCAACCCGCGCCAGTTCCAGAATGCCCATTGCCCAAACCACGTTAAATGCCGACGAGATAAAGGACAGGAACTCGGGCTTTGATGTGCCCTACCTTTTGGAGCTAATCCCATCGGTTGTGGCAACCTCAGAGGGGGGAACGGGTGTGGGGAACACCGCCTTTCGTATTCGCGGCAGCGATATGACCCGTATTAACGTAACCGTAAACGGAATTCCGCTAAACGACGCCGAGTCGCAAGGCGTTTACTGGGTTAATATGCCCGATTTTACTAGCTCTGTTGATAACGTGCAGGTTCAGCGTGGCGTGGGCACATCAACCAATGGATCGGCTGCGTTTGGTGCTACAGTTAACTTTCAAACGGTAACCCTTAAATCAGAGGCTTTTGCCGGTGTTGAAGCCACTGCTGGTTCCTTTGGAGCACTTAAAACGGCAGCAAAGATTGGAACAGGCCTAATTAACGATAAGTTTAGCTTTGAGGCGCGCTACTCAAAGGTTGAGTCCGATGGCTATATCGATAGGGGCTTTTCCGATCATCGCTCATTCTTTACTACTGGTGCATGGCATACAGCAAAAAGCATTCTTCGCTTTAACCTAATTCATGGCGAGCAGCATACAGGTATTACTTGGGAGGGTATTTCGCCTGATAAGTTAGCGACTGATCGTACCTATAACCCAGCAGGAAAGTATAAGGATGCAAATGGAGTTACCCGTTTCTACGATAATGAAACCGATAACTACACCCAAACGCACTACCACTTAACCTACAGCCACCAGCTGTTGCAGGAGCTTACCCTAAACACAGCGCTTCACCTAACCGATGGCGAGGGTTACTATGAGCAGTATAAACCAGTCGTAGAGTTTAAAGATTATGGTTTGCAACCTGTTGCTATAGGGGGTGTTACCTACGCTATAACCGATCTTATTCGGCAAAAGCAAATGGATAACCTGTTTTATGGTACAACCCTATCGCTAAACTACAGGAAAGATGCCATAGATGCCACAATTGGTGGAGGTTGGAACCGATACGATGGCGACCACTTTGGTAACTTGCTGTGGACATCGGTTAACGCTGGTGTACCTAAGGACTACGAGTGGTACAGGAATACTGGTGTAAAGGATGATTTTAACGTTTTTGCCAAGGCAATGTGGCAGGTTACTAACAGGGTGTCGGTATTTGGGGATGTACAGTATCGCAATATCTCGTACGAAATGTCTGGTGCCGATGATGATATGGTAGATTTAACTCAGCAGCACTCTTGGGGTTTCTTTAACCCCAAAACGGGACTGTCGGTGGAAATTAGCCCAGCGCAAAGCGCTTTCTTTTCTTTTGGCATTGCGCACCGTGAACCAACCCGTGCCGATATTAAGGATGCCATGAAAAAGGGCGGAAGTAACGTTCCAGAGCCTGAAATGCTTATGGATTATGAGTTAGGCTACAGCCTTAAATCGCAGATTTTTGCGCTAGGGCTTAACCTGTTTTATATGGATTACCGCGATCAGCTTGTGCTAACAGGTAAACTAAGCGATGTGGGTTATCCACTAATGGATAACGTTGAAAAGAGCTATAGAAGGGGCGTTGAGCTTACCACTAGCCTTAAGCCATTTAGCATGCTTCGCTGGGATGCAAGCCTATCGGTAAGCCAGAACAAAATTGAGAACTTTGTGGAGTATATCGATTTGTATGATAATAGTACCGATTGGACGCCCATTGAGGTAAATGATGTGCAAGTGCAGACTAGCAATAAGTTGGGTACTACAGATATATCGTTCTCGCCAAACGTGGTGGCATCGAGCCAAGTAAGGTTTGAGCCGCTAAAGTGGCTTGGCGTATCGCTAATATCAAAGTATGTTGGCGATCAGTATATCGATAACACCTCAAGCACAGATCGTATGCTTGATGCCTACTTTGTGAATAACGTGAAGGTTGACTTTCGCTTTAAGCTTAAGGGAACAAAGTCTGTAGTACTTGAGGCCTACGCCAACAACGTTTTCAATAGTAAGTATGAGGCAAATGCTTGGGTTTACCGCGCTGCATTCCAAGCCGACAACTCTGTTTCTGACGATATTGGACTTTACCCACAAGCCGGTACAAACTTTATGTTTAAACTTGGCGTAGAGTTTTAAAATAGTTACAGGTTACGAGTTACAAGTTACAAGTTACAAGTTACTTTCTTAAGTAACTTGTATCTATTGTTTAGTATTTGGTGTCTTGTGTCTTGTGTATTGTCGTTTCACTTTTCACCTTTCACTTTTCACGATTCACCTTTAACCATCTTCCTTCCCATGCAATGGCTAATTAACAACTACATCGAGGTTCTAGGCACCATATTTGGCCTAATATACCTTTACCTTGAGATAAAGCAGAACATATGGCTATGGCCTTTGGGATTGCTTACATCGGCGTTTTACGTTTATGTATTCTACGTTTCTAAGTTTTATGCCGATATGGGCTTGCAGGTTTACTATGTACTTATTAGTATTTATGGCTGGTGGAAATGGTTTAGGGGTGTTAAGCCCGATGTTGCCGACGATTTGCCTGTAACAAGAATAACCCTGCGGCAGCTATTTGCTCTAGTTCCCATTTCCATTGCATTATTCGGCATTATTGCCTATGTGCTTATAAATTACACCGATTCTCCTGTTCCCTATGGCGATGCCTTTACTACCGCCCTTAGCATTGTAGCCACATGGATGCTAACGCATAAAATACTAGAGCAATGGTGGTTATGGGTAGTTGTTAACTTGGTGTCGTTGGTGCTTTACGTTTACAAGGGGCTTTATCCAACATCGGTGCTATTTATTTTCTACTTTAGCATGTCGGTTGTGGGCTATTTTGAATGGAAGAGAACCATGAAGCAACAGGCACTAGAAGGTATAAACGGTAAGTAACAGCAATGATTAAAGAGGATTGGCTTAAGGGCCTTTGTGAAGCGGATTGTGTGGTTCTGGCAAATGGCAAGTTTCCCGATGCCGAGCAGCCTTTACAGGTGCTGCGTAGCGCACGGGTTGTTGTTTGCTGCGATGGGGCAGTGGCAAACCTCATAGCCTTTGGTATGGAGCCAACTGCCATTGTGGGCGATTTGGACTCGTTTCCATCCGAGCTAAAGGATCGCTTTGCCGATAGGCTTTACCATTTTCCCGATCAGTATTCGAACGACCTAACCAAAGCGGTGCTTTGGTGCAAGGAGAGGGGCTATGGTAACATTGCCATTCTGGGAGCAACAGGTTTGCGCGAGGATCACACGTTGGGCAATATTGGGTTGCTATCGCGGTACGATGAGCTTGGTGTTAGCGTGCAGGCGTTTACCGATCACGGCATTCTATCGGTTACGCATAAAACCAAGCAATTTGCCAGCTATAAGGGGCAACAGGTGTCGTTTTTCTCAACAAATCCAACAACACGCGTAACAACTCATAACCTATTGTATCCATTAGAGAAAAGCCCCCTTCCAGAGCTTTGGATGGGGACTTTGAATGAGAGCTTGGGCCACTGGTTTAAGCTTGAACTGGACGATGGCTGGTTAGTGGTTTTTCAAACGTATTAAAATAAAAAAAGAGGTGGCTAGTCCCACCTCTTTTGCATTTGCATGGTTACACCATCTCTCTAAGCTTAAACTTAGCTTTAACAAGTTCCCCGTTTCGGTAAACCTGAATTCTGATTGTTTTGCCACTCTTCTTTTTTAGCATGGTGGTTATTTCGTGGAGCGTCATTTTTTTGGTAAGAACTCCGTTTATGGAGTAAAGCTCATCGTTTACTCTTAGCCCAGCCTGTTGTGCTGGCGAGTTATCCTTTACCACTGCAATTCTATAAAGGGGTAGCCCTGGGAGTATTGGGCTAACATCTATGCCCGACATATCGTACCTAAACGGTTCCTTGTAGTGCCCATTCTTACGGAGTATTAGCCGCTGGTTGCTGTAGTCGATAATTACGTTGAACCTTCGGAATAGCTCTGCTCCAATGCTGCCGTTACGGTTGTTGTATCGGGTTGCCTCGCCAATGGACGACGAGTCGGGGAATGCTGTTACCACATTGTTGAAATCAAAGGAGCCTAGCTGGAACTTCTCAATTCTAGATACTGTACCCGTTAGCTCACCGCTGATTCCATGACCAAGTACATCCTTTTGCTGCAATGCGCCAGGGCTAATGGCTTCATTGCTATTAGGGTCGAGCCAAAGGGCAAAGCTCATGCCTGTGTCAAATAGCAGCTTAACAGGTATTTGTTTCCCGTTTATTGTTACAATGGCTGTAACGTAGGGCTTCCCGTTAATTAGCTCAAGGGGGATAACCTCTTCGTTGCGTTTTAGCCTTTTTCTAAATTCCTTGGGGTTGTGAAACTGAGCTGTGTGTGTGGCGTAGTTTATCTCCACAATAAACTTCTCGAATATGGATTGCCCTATGGCTCCATTCACGCGGTAACCCACCTTAGCCGACAGGTCTATAACATTATTGGGTACAACCAGCACTTGCTGTTGCTGTCCGTTAAGTTTGCCAAGGGATAGGTCGTTGCCATCGGAAAGGTAGCCCTCAACGCCCTCGTTGTTGCCCAACCCTTTAATTCTTACCCTGCGAACATTGCTAAAGCTCACGGCGTTTGGATTGGGTAAATCGGTTATTAGTGTGCGGCCCACACCGGTATCGAATATCAGGTTTAGGGAGTCGGAGCCGTTTATGCTAAATGGTAGCACAACAAGGTGCGAGGCCATTGTAAATGAGGTTTTGTAGTACTTAGCGTTACTGGCTAAGTGAAAATAGGTGCTCTCAGGTTTTTCGGCCAATGCTCCATTGGTGGCGAAAACTCCTAGAACGATTGCTGTTATGATGCTGAGCGTTTTCATGGCCTTGTATTTTATGGTTAGCACTAGAGTTTAAATCTCTGTTTCTACTCATAAGATACTTGGGCATGTGGTGTACCCTACCCCCAAAGCGGTTCTTGTGTCCTTGTTGGTGTAAAAACCTTAAGTTGCCTTTACTTAAGTAGCGGAACAACTTTATCCCTATAGTTTCGACCTATTGGCAATGGTTGCCCATTAATCTCAACGTGGGTTTGGGTAAATGCGGTTATGTGATGCTTGTTTATTATGTATGCTCTGTGTATTCTAATAAAGCAGTCGTTGTTTAGCTCAGCCTCAATTCCAGCTAAGCGTAAGTAGCATACCAGCGTTTGGGCATTGGTGTGTACTTTAATGTAATCGTCCATGCTTTCAATGTACAGTATGTCGGTGTGTGCCACTTTGTAATTCTTTTTATCCGATTTTAGTATGATGTACTTGGTAGGCGAGGGCGGCTGGTTATCGGCGGCGGAACTAGATTTACTTATATCAAAGAATTTGTTTATTGATTTTAGGAATCGATCAAAGGGGATAGGCTTAACTAGGTAGTCCACGGCATTAACATCAAAAGCATCGGCGGCAAAGTTTCTAAATGCAGTGGTGAAGATAATGGATGGCGGTTGCTGCATGGATTTTACAAATTCCAGTCCGTTAATACCGGGCATTTGGATATCCAGAAAAACAAGGTCTATGTCCTCATTGCGTATCACTGCAAGTGCATCTAGCGCGTTGGTAAAACGTCCCTTTATGCATAAGCCTTCAACTCGATTTATGTAGTTCTCTATTACTTTTATGGCAATGGGCTCATCGTCAATAATAACACAGGTTGTCTTTTTGCTTTCCATTACGCATCAAGGTTTATTTTTAGGTCAACAGCATAGGTGTTACTGCCAATAGTATAGCTTAGGCTATGCTGCTGAGGGTAGATTAGGCGTAGGCGCTCCTCCACATTTTTTTGTCCAATGCCCCTTTTGTTGGCCACATCTGTTGGATTGTATGTGTTGCTAACGCTAAAGGTTAGCCAGTTATTACTCACCTCAATCTTTATATCAATAACACTTTGTCCTACGCTTTTATTGGCGCCGTGCTTAAAGGCATTCTCCACAAAGGAGAATAGAATTAGAGGAGCAATACCTTTTGATATGGGCTCTTGGGGATAATTGATATTTATAGTTAACCTACTATCGTGCCTAAGCTGTTCCAGCTCAATGTAGCTATTGATGAGCTGAGTCTCGGTGCTAAGCGGAATTCTTTCCTTGTCGCATTGGTAAAGCATAAATTCCAGTAGCTGCGATAGCTTAAGAATAACATCGGGCGTTCCAGGATCTTTCTCTAGCCACAGGCCATAAAGGTTATTAAGCATGTTGAAAAGGAAATGTGGGTGAAGCTGCCCCTGAAGCAGCTTAAGCCTAGTCTCTTTAAGCATGAGCTCAGCTTCCGATTTTTGCCTTGCTATATGGTTACTTGCAATTTGTTGGTTGTACGACTCTTTTATAAAGTGAGTGATTGCGGCAAAAAGTATAATTATGTAGCTGCCCGATACTAGAAGTATTACATCGTTTTTTGTTGGTAAAGCAATGAGTGGGGTTTTGCTAATGGTGAAAAAGAGTATGGCAAAAATCAGCATGTAGTTTACCACTATGGAAAAAACGATGGTGTGAATAAGGAGGTAGAAAAAAACGGCATATCGGCCTGTGAACAGGAATTTTGGAATTAGCTGGTGGTTAATAATATTGGTTAATGTATAGCTAATCGCAATTAAACTTGTAATTGTTAGCAGCCTAATGGAGAGGGCGTACTGCCTGTTGCTGAACACAAAGAATAGAAGTGCTGCAGCAATAAACCAGTACGCAATTTGCCATGCTCTGTTGTGCTTTGTAAGTAGCCAAAAATCTTGATCCTTAGGTTTCATTAAAATCATGTTGTAAGCAAATATAGCTGCAATTGGCTTACATCAATTTTGATGCTTTGTTTATTCGGTAAAATGCATGTTCTGCACCCTAAAATGCACTTTTTGTATAAATGTGCAGTTATTTTGTAGATTAGGTGTGATTTTGTGCCGTTTGCCTAAATAGTTTTTACTTAGTAATTGCTGCTTGTAATATTGGTTCATAAACCAATAAAATCTTAAACTATGCTACAGAGACATTTAATTGAAGGTGGAATTTATTTTATGTTGCCCATTTACATTATGTGGATTGCCAATATTGGGCTTTGCTGCTACATGGCCTATCGCTTAGTACGTGAGGGTGTTGCGGTAACAGGCAAGCTAAAGCGCTTGAGCGAGGGTGTATTCTTTCTGGGTAGCCTTGCTTTTCTTTGGGGAATGCTTGGGCTGCTTTTGGGGTTGGGGCAGGTACTTGAGATTATAAGAGAGGTGAGCGGACAGCTTTCTCAGGCCCTAATTGCAGGAGGCTTTAGGGTAACTTTAATTGCACCTTTGTATGGTTTTGTGCTACTAATAGCCAGTTTTATTGTTTGGTATGCGTTACGTTGGCTAAGGCGATAAACTTTGCTGGCTAAGTAAAAGTTAAAGCCCAGAGCTTATTGGCTCTGGGCTTTTTATATACCATCGATTTTTTAAAGTTGCATGGTTACTCCTGTCTAAGCACGGTGGCAGGGTTTTCTCTTACTGTTCTAAGCGTGTGGTAAACAATAATTAGGAAGCTTAGTAGCATTGATACTAATAGAGTTGCAGCAAAAAAGTACCAGGAAATTTCTATGTGGTAAGCAAATCCGCCAAGCCATTTTTTCATGGCTATGTAGCAAAGGGGTAGCCCAATAACATTAGCAATGGCAATAAGTAATAGAAAACGGCTAGAGAGCTGACCTATTAGCCGCAGAACACTTGCTCCAAGTATTTTGCGTATGCAAAGCGATTTTGATTTTTGCTGTATAGTGTAGCCCGATATTCCCAAAAGGCCTAGCAGCGCAATAACAATGGCCATTACCGATGCCACAATTGCTAAGTAAAACGTTCTGCGGTCGCCTTTGTACTGCTCAGCTACATACTCGTTTAGAAACTTGTAGTTCCAAATGTCGTTAGGGTTGGCCTCTTTCCATATTTCGCCAATGGTATCAATTGTTTTGGGGTTAAACCCGTCGGCTAAGCGGATGGACAAAAAGTAGTAAAGACTGGGTATTTGCGCAAAAACCACAGGCATTATCTCCGCGTGTAGCGATTGTGAGTGAAAATCCTTAATTATGCCAATAATAATGCCCCTATTGCCTGCGGCAACAATCTTCTCGCCAATGGCCTCGCCGTTCGAGGGGAAGTCTAACTTTTTAATAAACGTTTCGTTCACAATAAACTCCATTAGCGAGTCGGTGGTGCTTTGGTTGTTCCACCAGCGTCCGTAAATAACGTTGAGGTTAAAGGCCTCTTTGTAGCTATAGTCGGTGCATTTTAGGTTTACAAGGCTGCGTTCCCCCTCCTGGTGGTATGGCGATTGGTAGGAGTACTGTGCATTTGATTCCGACATTGGCGCACCTAGCGAGTAGCTAGTTGTTATAACGTCGGGAAGCGTTTCTATTTGGCTTTTAATACTCGTTTTTTGCTCTTGCGAGTTGGATGGAAGTACAACGCTGATGATATTTTTGGTGGCAAAGCCAACATCTTTTTTAAACAGGAAGTTTAGCTGCGATGCTATTATTAGGGTAGAGGTAATAAGAGCCGCAGTTACTAAGAATTGGAATACTATTAGCCCGCTTCGGAGTAAAAATCCTTTCTGTCCTTGCGCCTCGTTATCGCCCCTAAAAATATTCACCGCTTTGTAATTTGCCACTCTTACGGCGGGTAGTATCCCCGTAATAATCTCTAGGCAAGCAACTAGCGCTATAAGGAAAAGTATGAGCTTTGGCTGGGAGAACACATTGGTGTATATGTGCCCATCTAGCAGGTTACTTATTGCTGGTAGGCTAAGTTCTGTTATTACAATGGCTATAATAACCGATAGGCAAATGGTTATAAGCGTCTCTATGGTGAACTGGTGTACTAGCTGTTTATTCGATGCTCCGTTTACTTTTCTTACGCCAATCTCTTTTCTCCGTTTTAATAGAATAGACATGGATAGGTTGATATAGTTAATACACGCCAAAAGCAGTACAAATAATCCTACTATTGCCGCAATTACTAGTGTTGTGCTATTGGTATAGCCATTTAGGTTATCGGCTCCGTACTTTGCCGTTGTTCTTACCTCGGAGAGTGGTTGCAGCTTGTACGCCGTTTTAGAATCGATTTCGGGGTTGTGCTTTGCCACAATTTCGTTCATTTGCTTTTCTACATCATCCTTTACCTCTGTATTTGGGAGAAGCATATAGGCAAAAAAGCCTGAGCTCTTTGTACCCCACGAATCTATTTCAAAGGGCATGTCAATCATGGAAAAGCTCTCTACGGGGAGTATTATTTCGTACGGAAGGTTTGTTTGCGCTTTGTGGTTGGCTACTATAGCCTTTACCGTGAAGCTCTTTTTGTCGTCAACCCTAATAAGTTTTCCAATGGGGTTGGAGTCTCCAAAGAGTTTCTTTGCGAAGCTCTCACTTAGGATTGCGGCATCGGGAGCCTTAATGGCATCGCTCGAGCCAGCAATCCACGTAAAGTCGAAAATGTTAAATAGCTCTGGTTCGGTATATAGCGTGAATTCAGCTTTGAATTTAGCGTTCTCGTTGGCAACAACGGTGGTTTCCCAGTGTATTAAGCGCGATACTTGAAGCGCACTGGTAAGCTCATTCCTAAGGGCAGGAACCATTGGGTAGGGGATTTTAGCCTCGTACTCCGATCCGTTTTTCCGATACGTGTCAACTACAATACGGTATGTGTTGTAGTGGTTGGTTTGGTGCTTATCAAAGCTAGTTTCGTGGGATATGTACAGGTAAATAATAATTGCAGTGGCAATACCCACCGAAAGGCCTATAGCGTTGATAATAGAAAAAAACTTATTCCGATTTATGTTTCTGAAAGCCGTTATTAAATAGTTCTTTATCATAACAGTATCATTTTAGGTGCACCTAAGTTAATCAATATTTAAGCCACATAAGGCTTTGGTTTGTTTCTCAGTTTTTTAAGGGATCTGTTTGTAGGTTTGCTTGTAGTGCTAATGTTCGAATACGTACAGGGGCTGCTCCAGTTTTATCCGAAAGTGAACAGCTTGGGCAAAAAAAGAGGAGCTGTTGGGCTCCTCTTCCTGATTTGGTGCATGTGGTTCTAAATTTTATTCATCTTTTTTAGTTCCACCTTTAGCTGGTTAACCAGCTTCTCCATTTGGCGGGTAGCTGCAAGGAAAGCATCCTCCTTGGTTAAATCAACTCCAGCTTTTTGAAGAAGTGATACAGGATAATCGTTGCTACCCGATTTTAGTAGGGTAAGTGTAGTTACTCAATAATGGTAACCCAGCTATGCCTGTCCTCAACATCACCATACTGTATTCCCACAAGGGTTTCGTATAGTTTTGTTGATATTGGGCCTGGTTTTCCATTTTTGCAGTACTGGTAAACTTTTCCGCTGTCAAGGTCAGCAATCTCGCCAATTGGAGAGATAACGGCAGCAGTTCCGCAAGCCCCAACCTCCTCAAAGGAGCTTAGCTCATCTTCGGCAATTGGCCTACGCTCTACTTTTAGTCCTAAGTCCTGAGCTAGCTGTATAAGGCTCATGTTAGTAATAGAAGGAAGTATCGATTCCGACTTTGGAGTAATATAGGTGTTGTTCTTTACCCCAAAGAAATTCGCTGCGCCAATCTCATCAATGTACTTTTTCTCTTTAGCATCAAGGTACATTGGTGATCCGTAGCCCGCCTTATGCGCTCTTTCAACACCGCGTAGGCTAGCAGCATAGTTGCCACCAACCTTTAGGGTTCCTGTGCCTAGTGGAGCCGCGCGGTCGCTATCGCGAACAATGGCAATACGAACAGGGTTAAAACCTTCCTTAAAGTATGGGCCAACAGGGGTTACAAAAATAATAAAGGTGTACTCCTTGGCAGGGCGAACGCCAACCTCGGCTCCTGAGCCAAACAGAAGTGGCCTAATGTATAGCGATGCTCCGGTTCCGTATGGTGGAACAAACTTCTCGTTAAGCTTTACTGCTTTTACTACGGCATCGTGGAAAAGGTGATCGGGTATTTTTGCCATAAGAATACCTTCGGCCGAGCGCTGCATGCGCTTAGCGTTCTCGTCCCAACGGAACAGTCTAACTTTTCCGTCCTTACCACGGTAAGCTTTCATTCCTTCAAAAGCCTCTTGCCCGTAGTGTAGCGCAGTTGCGGCAATGTGAATAGGGAAGTACTCAGAGTCCGATACCTCTAACTCGCCCCACTTTCCGTCCTTATAGGTACAGCGAACGTTAAAATCGGTTTTGATGTAACCAAAGGGTAGGTTTTTCCAATCAAGTTCAACCATTGTCTTTAAGTTTTTTTAGTATCCTCAAGTGGTAATCTTTTGGATACTAGTAGTTATACTGTGTTATTTACAACTAGAAATTGGACGAAAAATAGTTGAAATAGTTTAAATGTGTAAGCCTTTAATTGATTTTAGCTAAAAATGTAAAGGCGTTGAAGCTTTTTGTTGATTAAGACAAATATTCTGAATTCGTTTCAAGAGATATAACTCATTGCTGCGCATTCTTTAGGACTGGATTAAGTTACAACAAAAAACCCAACCAGTGGAGTTGGGCTCGGTTTATCAATACTAAAGCGGTTTTACGGGGATACAAAATCTTATGGAGTACTTTCCATCCTGTGGTG
This sequence comes from Bacteroidales bacterium, assembly GCA_016931855.1. GTDB lineage: Bacteria > Bacteroidota > Bacteroidia > Bacteroidales > Tenuifilaceae > UBA5206. Next base: position 1,512 of record JAFGDZ010000008.1, on the reverse strand, counting down.
GGGCTGCGTATTGCTCAAAGTAAGGCTTATCGTCGGGTTGGTAGCCGCTATTGGGAAGCCACTGGCCATAAACCCATTGCCACGCAAGTTCAAACTCGCTGCCGCGCAGCTCAAATTGGGCAACGGCATACTTGGCTTCCTCCAGCACCATTCGGACTATTTCCCCATCAACCTTTGTATTCTCTGGTACTGTAAGGCAAAGGCTCATGCGCAGGTTACTGCTTACCGCTGTTGTAGGATTATCGTGGTAAAGAACTAAAAAGCGGGTGCTGTCCAAATTCATCAATCCTCTGGCTGCTGCCCAGGTAAAAAGCTTATCGCGTAGCTGTTGAAACATCTGCTGGTCGCCATTGTACGGGCCAATATTCCTAACGTAAGCAAGTGTCATCTTGCGTAGGTTTTTTACTTCTACCTCTTTGCAAAGCTTCATGTTTGTCCTCCATTTAATGGTTTGTGATTCAGGACAAAAGTACATGGTTGGTTTCTCTGCTTGTTGCTGCGAATTGCTTTGCTGTTGACTTATATTGCTATTTAGTGATTTTCCTTTTTTGAACTGTGATGCCGATATGCCGTATAGCTGCTTAAAGTTCCTGGAAAAGATTGATTTGTCTGTAAAACCACACCTGTGGGCAATCTCGGCTATTGATGAGTTGGGTATGCTTTGTAGCAACGATGCAGCTTTTTCTAACCGTATCCTGCTTACAAATTGAAAGGGAGTTTCCCCAACAGCAGTGTGGAATAGCCTGTTGAAGTGGAATTTAGAGAAGTTGGCTGCCTCGGCAATCTCCTCAAGGGAAATGGGATTGTGGAGGTTTGCCTCAATGAAATCAATGGCTTTATTAATTCTTGCCGTGTAAATAGCTTTTGATGCGTGTGTAGAATCCATTTAACTTGAGTAGTTACGCCTTGGCAGGATTGCTATCCGAAAAGCTTTACTACAAGTACCCTTAGGTTTGTATCACCCGTGTTGCACATTCCGCGTTGTAGCCCAGCGCTAACATGTAGGGTGTTGTTTGCCGATACATCTACCGATTCGTTCTCAACTCTAATGCAGCCCGTGCCTTCAATAACATAAAATACTACGTCAAACGGATTTGTGTGTGACTCTATCTTCTCGTTGGGCTTTAGGGTTAGGTGTATTAGCTCTGCATTGGCCGAGGTAAACATTTTACGGCCATCTATGCTAAAGGGAACTTGTTCTGCTGTTTCAAGGGTGGTTAACTTCATTTTCTGCTGTTTTTGTCAAATTTAGCATAAATTATTGGTTGTATAACTCGGTGGTGAGATGCTTTGTGGTGTTCAGGAGGGTATAAAGAAAAACCCTGATAGCCCAATGTGCCTATCAGGGTTAACCCAATATCAATATCTTATAAAAAAGCCTCTGTGTTCTCCTTTGCCTCAGAGCCTCTGTGTTTATAGAGGTCTTTTTAGTGGGTAGAGAATGTTTGGGTCGTAATATTAGAAAGATTAAAAAGAAAAACCCTGATAGCCCAATGTGCCTATCAGGGTTAA
>JAFGDZ010000007.1 GCA_016931855.1 Bacteroidales bacterium | reverse complement strand
GTTTTGTTTTTTGCTAGTTAATGAGAGGGGGCATTGGGAGCCCCCTTTCTTGCTATTTTGTTAATCCATCTTCATGTAAGCCTTTTTAACACCCATTTTCCCATGGGTTTTGTGTTTTGCGCTTCACTTTTTCCTCAAAATATGTAATTTTGTCAGTGTTAAAAAAGCGCTCATGGAAGTACAACGAATAAAGCAACGGTTTGGAATTATTGGAAATGCCCCTGCACTAAACAGGGCTATCGATATTGCTACACAGGTTGCACCTACCGATTTGTCAGTACTTGTTACAGGAGAAAGTGGAACAGGTAAAGAGGTGTTCCCCCAAATAATTCACCAGTTTAGCTCACGAAAGCACGGGCAGTACATTGCAGTTAACTGTGGTGCTATCCCAGAGGGCACAATAGACTCAGAGCTATTTGGGCACGAGAAGGGCTCCTTTACCGGTGCAACCGAGAGCCGACAGGGCTACTTTGAGGTTGCTAACGGCGGCACAATCTTTCTTGATGAGGTTGCCGAGTTGCCCTTGGGTACACAGGTACGCCTGCTTAGGGTTCTGGAAACGGGCGAATTTCTTCGCGTTGGATCATCTAAGGTGCAAAAAACTAACGTTAGGGTTATTGCCGCAACCAACGTTAACCTGCCAAGAGCCATTGACGAGGGTAAGTTCCGCGAGGATTTATACTACAGGCTAAACACCGTTCCCATACAGATGCCCGCCTTGCGCGATAGGCGTGAGGATATCCCTTTGCTTTTCCGCAAGTTCGCTGTCGATTTTGCCGATAAGTACCGCATGCCATCCATTAGTCTCGACGATGAAGCTCGCCATTTGCTAGTATCCTACAAATGGCCCGGTAACGTGCGCCAGCTAAAGAATGTAACGGAGCAAATATCGGTTATTGAGCAGAGCCGGCTCATATCTGCCGATATCCTGCACAGGTATCTTCCCGATAATCAGAGTAGCAAGCTCCCCGCGGTGTACAAGAATGCCGTTGATGAGCAAACCTTCTCGTCGGAGCGGGAAATCCTGTACAAGATCCTGTTCGACATGCGCAACGACATGAACGACCTAAAGAAGCTTGTTTTAGACCTACTCCAAAGCGGGAGAACCGATTTTGAGATACATGCCGATAACGCCCGCTTAATTCAAAATCTTTACAAGGAGGTGGAGCCCGTTGTTGCCACTCCAACTAATAATGTTACCTTCGAAACCAAATCTTTCGACACTACCCATATTCAGGATACCGAGGAGATTCTTGAGGAATCCCTTTTGCTTGAGGAGAAAGAGGTGGAGCTTATTCGTAAGGCACTTGAAAAGCATAAGGGCAAACGAAAAATGGCTGCGCAAGAGCTGGGAATATCGGAGCGTACGCTTTACAGGAAGATTAAAGAGCATAATTTAGACTAACATGACAGTAGCAAGCAATAACCCATTAAGGTTCTTACTGCCCCTTTTCTTTGTGGCGCTAGTTGCAGTACCCATGCAAGGGTGCAAGGTGTCCTACTCATTTACAGGAGCATCAATATCGCCTGAGGTAAAAACGGTTAACGTTGATTACTTTCAGAACCTCTCATCGCTAGTAAACCCTCAGCTTAGCGGTTACCTTACCGAGGAGCTTAAAAATAGATTCGTTAGCCAAACAAGCCTTAACGTGGTGCGTGCCGATGGCGATTTGCAGTTCTCCGGACAAATAACAGGCTACAGCGTTACCCCCATTGCCATTCAGAGTAACGAGGTTGCCGCTCAAAACCGCTTAACCATTACGGTTAAGGTTAAGTTTGTTAACAACAAGGATCCAAAGCAAAACTACGATAAGTCGTTCTCTCGCTATGCCGACTTTGAGAGTAGTCAGAACTTCTCGTCGGTTGAGTCCCAGCTAATGCCAACCATAGTAGGGGAACTTGTTGAGGATATATTTAACAATGCAGTTGCTAACTGGTAACAAATGGAAAAGGACAAGCTATACCAATACCTTGATTCTCCAGGATCGTTAGGGGCAGAGTCTGCCGAGTTCTTTGCTCAGCTAACCAGTAAGTACCCATACTTTATTGGTGCAAGGGTGCTTCATTTGCTGAGCTTACGGGAAACATCGTCGCCCGAGTACCAAAATGAGCTTAAGGTTGTTTCTGGCGTGGTTCCAGATCGTAGGAGGCTGTTCTTCCTTCTGCATCCAGCCTCCCCGCTATCGTTAGACGGAATAGCCGAGAGTAATGCAGAGGAGCCTGTGGCGCTTGAGGTAGCAGAGCACAATTGCTCCGCTACCGAGGAGACTACGGTTGTAAATACAGCACAAAATGGGGATGTGGCAGCAGAGGCTAACCCAATATCAACCACCGTTGAAGCACTGGCTTTGCCCGAGGAGCTGCTAGAGCTAGGCGATAGCACCGATCAGGAGCCACAGACAGAGAATAAGGCCTTTCTCGACCCGCAGCTTTACACCCTGGAGGTTCCCAAAAGCCATCTCGACGAGGAGGGCGAAAATGATATTCTTGAGCAAATTGCAAACGCCAAGTCCGATTTTGATCTAATTGACGATTTTATTGCCACTAATCCCAGAATTACACCTCCAGCTCAATCTAAAGTTGTTGAAAATGAGGATATATCGCTAGAGTCGCTTAAGGAACCCGAAGAGTTAATTAGCGAACCACTAGCCCATATTTACTTGGCACAAGGACTTTCCGATAAGGCTATTTCAATTTATGAAAGATTAAGTTTGAAATATCCAGAAAAAAGTGCTTATTTTGCCGGTCAAATTCAGGAAATTAAAAAGCAATCAGATAGTTAAACGTAAAAGACCCAACGATGTACGTTCTTGTATCAGTTCTTATTATTATTGCCAGCATTCTACTAATCCTTATCGTTCTAGTACAGAACTCAAAAGGAGGTGGCTTGGCATCAAATTTTGCCGGATCTAACCAGGTCATGGGCGTTCGTAAAACTGCCGACTTTTTAGAGAAGGCTACTTGGACTCTTGCTATTAGCCTAGTAGTTCTTGCCTTGTTGGCTACTTTAACTATGCCTCGTGGTAACGAAGGTGTTACCCGTTCGGCAATTGAGGAGCAAATTCAAAATGCTCAGGATCCTACCGCTTTGCCTAACTTCCCAGTTGCAAACCCAGAGGCAGCAACTGCCGCACAGCCAGATAGCGCAAAGTAAGCATACGCTTTAAAATACTTAAGGGGTGTCAGGTTGTCAGTAACCGGCACCCCTTCTTCTTTTATGCAAAAAGCAGAAAGGGTGGTCTGTTTCATTCTGTTATATTATTATTGTAACTTCGGTTGCCTTTACCACCCCGCATTCGTGTCAGTTTTTTGTTGGCAAAACGTCAGAAACGCCAATTGGCACGACTTTCGATAAAGCCCCTACGTAAATCTGATACGTTAACCTAAAAAAATAAGTGAAATGTCTGAAGTAAAGATTAAGCCATTAGCCGATAGGGTTCTAGTTGAGCCTATGGAAGCAGAGACAAAAACCGCTAGCGGAATTTTTATTCCCGATACCGCAAAGGAGAAGCCACAGCGCGGAACCGTTGTTGCTGTTGGTTCTGGTACCAATGATATCAAAATGGAGGTAAAAAAGGGCGATGTTGTTCTTTATGGCAAGTATGCTGGAACCGAGATCTCTGTTGATGGTAAGGACTACCTTATCATGAAGCAATCGGATGTTCTTGCAATCATCTAATAGCCTGCAAACTTTACTTTAACAATCGCAAAAACAAACAATCAACATGGCAAAGCTAATTAAATTTGATACCGATGCTCGCGAGCAGCTAAAAAGCGGAATCGACCAGCTCGCAAATGCAGTAAAAGTAACCCTTGGCCCAAAGGGTCGTAACGTGGTTATCGAGAAAAAATTCGGGGCACCACAGGTTACCAAAGATGGTGTTACCGTTGCTAAGGAAATAGATCTTGAGGATGGGTTTGAGAACGTAGGCGCACAAATGGTTAAAGAGGTTGCCTCTAAAACTGCCGACGATGCAGGTGATGGAACAACCACTGCAACCGTTCTTGCACAGTCGCTTGTTAACGTTGGGCTAAAGAACGTTACTGCTGGTGCAAACCCAATGGATCTTAAACGTGGTATTGATAAGGCTGTTGTTAAGGTTGTTGAGAACCTTAAGAAGCAGAGCGAAGCCGTTGGCGACGATTACGTTAAAATTGAGCAGGTGGCTACCATCTCTGCAAACAACGATAGCGAGATTGGTAAGCTAATTGCCGAGGCTATGAAGCGGGTTAAGAAAGAGGGTGTTATCACCGTTGAGGAGGCTAAGGGCATTGAAACTACCGTTGAGGTGGTTGAGGGGATGCAGTTCGACCGCGGTTACATCTCTCCATACTTTATTACCGATCCTGAGAAGATGGAGGCAACCCTTGAGAGCCCAATGATTCTTATTACTGACAGGAAGGTTTCTACCATGAAAGATCTTCTGCCAGTTCTTGAACCAGTTGCACAGGCAGGTCGCTCAATGCTTATTATTGCTGAGGATGTTGAGGGCGAAGCTCTTGCCACCTTAGTAGTTAACAAGCTACGCGGATCTCTAAAGATTGCTGCCGTTAAAGCCCCTGGTTTTGGCGACCGTCGCAAGGAGATGCTTGAGGATATCGCAATTCTAACCGGAGGTGTTGTTATCTCTGAGGAGAAAGGCCTACGCCTTGATGCTGCCCAAATGGATATGCTAGGTAAAGCCGAAAAGGTTACTATTAATAAGGAGAACACCACCATTGTTAACGGTGCTGGATCTAAGGAGGCAATTGAGAAGCGCATTGCCCAAATCCGCACTCAAATTGAGAATACCACCTCCGATTACGACCGCGAGAAGCTACAGGAGCGTCTTGCTAAGCTAGCTGGTGGCGTTGCTGTACTTTACGTTGGTGCTGCTACCGAAACCGAGATGAAGGAAAAGAAGGATCGCGTTGACGATGCGCTTAGCGCAACCCGTGCTGCTGTTGAGGAAGGAATTGTTCCTGGTGGTGGTGTTGCATACATTCGTGCTATTGAGGCTCTTGAAGGTCTTAAAGGCGATAACGACGATGAAACCACTGGTATGCTAATTGTGAAACGTGCCATTGAGGAGCCTCTTCGCCAAATTGTTGCTAACGCAGGTCTTGAGGGTTCTGTTATTGTACAAAAGGTTCGTGAGGGTAAAGCAGACTATGGTTACAACGCTCGCACCGATAAGTACGAGAACCTACTTCAGAGCGGTGTAATTGACCCGACCAAAGTTACCCGCGTGGCCTTAGAGAACGCTGCCTCAATTGCAGGTATGTTCCTAACCACCGAGTGCGTAATGGTTGATAAGAAGGAAGAGAACCCAATGCCAATGGGTAACCCAGGTATGGGCGGCATGGGCGGTATGATGTAATAATCAGAAACCTGATATATAGAGAGGGAGGTGTTTGCCTCCCTTTTTTTATGGGGTTTGCAGCGTAAATGTGAACGTTGAGCCTGTGCCTTGCTGGCTAGATATGTCTATCTTCCCGCCATGAGCCTTAACAAACTCCTCAACAATAATTAGTCCTAGCCCGGTCCCCAGTTCGTTTGCAGTTCCTAGCTGTGTTCTGCTTTTGCCTGTTTTAAATAGGGTGCTTATGGTTTCTTGTTCCATTCCAACGCCAAAATCTTGAATGTACACCCCAACGTAACCTTCGGAGATGTTCTGGGTTGTTGTCCCTATGTTTATTCTCCCCTCGGGGAATGAGTACTTAATGGCATTTGAGATTATATTTCGCAGAATGGTTGCCAGCATCTCTGTGTCCGCCATTGTTTGGGTGTACTTATCAACCATGTTAACAATGGTTACTTTTTTTGCTCGTGCCACCTCTTGCATCAGCACAAGGGCTAGGTCAACCTCATTCTTTAGGTTAACAAGTTCGGGTTTATAGGGTAATCGGCCGGAGTTTGCCCGGGACCAGGTTAGCAGTTGATCTAGCAGGTTGTATGTCCGGGTGGCGCAAAGATCCAGATTTTCCACATAGTTCTTTGAGTTCTGGGTGTTCTCGGCTTCTACCGATTCCTTCAGAAGTTCTGTAAATCCTAGTATTGCATTGAATGGCCCCTTTAGATCGTGCGCAATTATGGAGAAAAATTTATCCTTTGTGCTATTTAGCTGTAGTAGTGCCTGCTCCTTTTCAAATTGTTCTGCTTGCAGCTTTTTACGGTCAGAGATATCGGTAATAATCCCAATAACCTCAACAATTTTATTGTTCTCGTCAAGGATTGGCGATACGTGTAGGTCTATCCAAAAGGCATCGCCTTGCTTTTTTATATAGCGCTTCTCAATGTGGTACTCGTTTATCTCTCTGTTAAGCAGTTGCTTAAGATATGTCCTGGATGTTTCTACGTCATCGGGGTGGGTAATGTTCATAACATTCTTGCCTAACAGCTCCTCTCGGGAGTAGCCAGTCATGGCCTCGTACTGCTTGTTCACAAAAATATACTTAGCGTTTGTGTCTAGTAGGCCAATTCCAACAGCAGAGCTTTGTATTATGGTTTGCAGCCGCCGCCCGCGTTTGGCTAGGGCTTGTTGTGTTTCCTTAATCTCTGTAACATCTCGTACCTCAAGAATAATGCTTTCAACTATCTTATTGGCAACAACGGGGATTATTTTGAGATCAAAGCTGTACGATAATCCGCTAATTTGCTGGGAGTCTTCTAACACATAGGTTTCTCCAGTAACAAACGCTTTTCTAAGCATTTTCGTAATCCAATTTGGCATTGATGGAATAACGTTGTGTAGGTATTTCCCCTCAATATCAGTGGTTCCCAGCGCTGTTTTGCTCCACTTTTTGGCCGATTCGTTCGAGAGTATTATGGTTAAATCCTTGTTAAGGAGTAGAATCATATCGCTCATTCGGTTAAGCGTTGTGCTGTACTTTTCCTGAGCTATTTGCAGCTGAATCTCAGCCTGCTTTACCTCTGTTACATCAAGCCCAACCGATTGGTACTCCTTACTTCCAGTTTCGTCGGCATATAGCAACCTATCAATCCATCTAATCCATCGTGCATCCCCCTTTGCGTTTGTAATTATATGAACAACATCTCTTATTGGAGCCTCATGGGTTAGCTTTGCAAAATCTGCTTTAGCCTTTTTCGCCTTATTTTTATCAATTAAATCATAAATGCTGTGCCCAATAAGCTCATCCTTGCCTTTCCCGTAGAATGCTGCATAGCTCTTATTCACAAACGATAGCACGCCTTTCTCATTAAATCGCAACACCATTAGGGGCATCAGCTCAACAATAGATTCGTACAGATTCCCCGTAATCTTTTTCTTTTCTTCCTTCTGCTTAGCAAAGGAGATGTCCTCCTTAACGGCAATGTAAAGAATCGCTCCGTTGGTTGTTTCTATAGGGGTTATAGTGGTCTTTTCCCATCGGAGGGCCCCAGTTCGGGTTCTGTTAATGAGCTCTCCGGTCCAGCTTTTTCCCTCGGACAAGGTTATCCTAATGCTCTCAACGTATTCCTGGGGTAGCAAATCTGCGCTAAATAAATTGGAGTCGGTTCCAATTAGGGCCTCCTTGGTGTAGCCATATAAATTACAAAGAGAGGTGTTGGCATATACTATAATGCCTTTGCTATCGGTAATAAGTACCATGTGCTCCATCTGCTCAAGGGAGCTGGCTAGTATTGCATTTAAGCTGGCATTCATCATTCCAATGCTTTTATTTAATAAGGGTTGTTAAATAAAAGAATGATACCATGGTGCATGTATTCTTGGGAATTGCCCGTAATAAAGAGTAGGCATAAATAGGGAGTCTCTAATTTATGGGATTTATATAACAGATTCAACCCCATTTCCTATTAATGAGTTAAATAAGGAACGTTTTAACGCAATTAATGTTCCCTGCTTAGAGGTAAGAGTATTTACCATTCCTCTTTTTTAAATATCTTTGCAGTCCAATAAGAAACAACAATGGAAAACATTAGGAACTTCTGCATTATTGCCCACATTGACCACGGAAAGAGCACGCTGGCCGACAGGCTGCTTGAGAGGACCCATACCCTCAGCGAGCGGGAGTTTCAGGATCAGGTTTTGGATAGCATGGATCTTGAGCGCGAAAAGGGCATTACCATTAAGAGCCATGCCATTCAAATGGATTATGAGTTAAATGGGCAAAAATATACGCTAAATCTAATTGACACCCCAGGCCACGTTGACTTTTCCTACGAGGTGTCTCGTGCCATTGCCTCTTGCGAGGGGGCGCTGCTTATAGTGGACGCTTCGCAGGGTATTCAGGCACAAACTATATCAAACCTTTACCTAGCGCTTAACCACGACTTGGAGATTATTCCCGTAATCAACAAGATTGATATGGAGGCAGCTATGGTTGAGGATGTTCAGGATCAGATTATCGACCTTATTGGCTGCAAAAAGGAGGAAATTATACTTGCCAGCGCTAAAACGGGCGTTGGTATCGATGAAATTCTTGAAGCCATTGTTTCACGCGTTAAGCCTCCTGCTGGCGATCCTAACGCACCGCTGCAGGCACTTATATTCGACTCGGTATTTAACCCTTTCCGCGGAATTATTGCCTACTTTAAAATATTTAACGGAACCATTAAGAAGGGCGATAAGGTTAAGTTTTTTAACACAGGGCATGAGTACGATGCCGACGAGGTGGGCGTTCTTAAGCTTAAGATGCTCCCCAAGAGCGAGCTTGGAGCAGGCAATGTAGGCTATATCATCTCTGGCGTTAAGGACTCAAAAGAGGTTAAGGTTGGCGATACCGTTACGCACAAAGATGCCCCATGCAAAAGCGCAATTGAAGGCTTTGCTGATGTTAAACCAATGGTGTTTGCGGGGGTTTACCCCGTTGAGGCCGATGAGTACGAGGATCTTAGATCCTCGCTCGAGAAGTTGCAGCTAAACGATGCCTCGCTTACCTTTGAGCCTGAGTCGTCGGTAGCTCTAGGCTTTGGCTTTCGCTGCGGATTCCTTGGACTACTTCACATGGAGATTATTCAGGAGCGCTTGTACCGGGAGTTCGACATGGACGTTATTACTACCGTTCCCAACGTTTCCTTTAAGGTTTATACAACCAAGGGCGATATTATTGAGGTGCACAACCCAAGCGGTTTACCAGGCCCAACCATTATAGACTATATTGAGGAGCCTACCATTAACGCACAGGTTATTACTAAAAGCGAATACTTGGGCTCGGTAATGAAGCTTTGTATTGATAAGCGTGGAATTTTGCGCAATCAGGTGTTCCTTACCTCCGATAGGGTAGAGATAACCCTAACCATGCCACTAAGCGAGATTGTATTTGACTTTTACGATAAGCTGAAGTCTATATCGCGTGGATACGCCTCTTTTGACTACCACCTTGATGGGTACCAGGAGGCCGAACTGGTTAAGCTCGATATTCTATTAAACAGCGAACCTGTTGATGCGCTTTCGTCGCTAATACACCGCGATCACTCCTACGATTTTGGTCGTAAGATGTGCGAAAAGCTTAAGGAGCTCATTCCTAGGCAGCAGTTTGATATTGCCATTCAGGCAGCCATTGGGGCAAAAATTATTGCCCGCGAAACCATAAAGGCGCTCCGTAAAGATGTTACCGCCAAGTGTTACGGTGGCGATATATCGCGTAAGCGTAAGCTACTTGAGAAGCAGAAAAAGGGGAAAAAGCGTATGCGCCAGGTTGGATCGGTGGAGGTTCCACAGCAGGCCTTCCTTGCCGTACTTAAAATGGATTAGCGGTTGTTTCAACCGCTTTTTTTACACTCAACCGCAACCTTTGCTTATGAGCTGGAAAAACGATGTTAAAACCCGATATATGCTTTACCGCATGGGCTACTATGCGGGTCAGGCAGGGATTATGCGCAGATTTTTAGGAGAGGAGGGAAGTTGGCATGGCCATCTATCTAAAACAAAGCAGTACATTCTCGATACGGCTATAAGCACAAGAGCTAAAAAGGTTCGCATTCTTGGTAGTGGTTGGCTTTTAGATATCCCAATTAACGAGTTGGTGCGCAGCGGTGTACATGTAACGCTGGTAGATATTGCTCATCCCCGCCAGGTTATGCATCGTTACAGCGGGAACCCACTTATTGCTTTTGAAACGGCCGATGTAACGGGTGGTGCAGTGCAGCTGGCGTATGCGTTTGCTACGCGAGCGAATAGGAGCAAGGGCGTTTTTGAATTTCTGGGCAGCTTAGCTCAATTAAGCACTCCCTTTACCTACTGCAAGGATGAGCTTGTGGTTTCGGCTAATATACTGAGCCAAACAAGCGTTTTGATTACCGATTACCTTTTATCAAAGCGTGCAATTAGGCCTGCCGATGTTGAGCCTATAGCCCGTTTAGTGCAGGAAAACCATTTAAACGCCGTGCTACTGGCTGGCGGAGCGCTGGTTGCAGACTATGAGGAGGAGTATTTTGATGATGATGGTGCCCAGGTTGGAATAAAACCCACGATTTACATCCCCCTTCGGCAAGGGCAAATGGAGCAGCGTTGGACTTGGACCTTCGACACAAAGGAAACATACTCCCATGGGCTAAAAACCAATTTAAATGTAGCTGCCCTGCTGTTCTGTTAGAATTTGCATATAAAAGTTTGCCCCATTAGGATTTATCCTAATGGGGCAAACTTTTATATCATGCTTAGGCTAACCCTAATGAACCCTTTTCCAGCAGCGAACCCAGTCAACATCAAGGGTTGCAGGCAGGCTTATATCTGTAACATCCTTAGTTACCCCCGACGATAGTACTACATAAAGCGGAGCATCTGGCAGATTATTGGTTTGCTCTTTAAACGGAATGCCGTTAACAAACCATGTTATCTGCTTATCGGTCCATTCAATGCTAAGGATATAGTACTTTTTAGAAAGGTCAACGCTAACATCGGCAATGCTTTTTTTATGCTTATTGGGCTCGCCATTTTGCCAAAAGAAGGCACCTTGAATATTCTGTTTATCGCCCCTTTTACGGAACACATCAACCTCTGGAAGCATTGTGTCTCCAACAAGCCAGAAGGCGTGGTAAATTCCCTTGGTATCAGAGAAACGAACCTTAGCTTCAAACTTACCGTGTTTTTGGCGGAAGTAGTTGCCCGTGCTAATTATTCCCGAGGTGTAGTCAAATGCCTTGGGAACAAAGCCAAATTTAGCATCCCAAGCTAGCCCGTTTGCCTTCTCGCGCCTAGTTTCAATGGTAAGCTTGCTGTTGTCTAACTTAAGGTTTTGCCCTTCGGTATAGCAATGGCTTTCGTTGGCCATTGAGTAGCCTTTGTTAAGTATCGCCTCGCCCCAAAAGTAGCGGGGAATCCACTTACTATGGTCAAGAGATTTGTCCTCAAAGTCATCGGCAAAGGTTAGCTCCCACTGCTTTAGCTTATCAAACTTACTAGAGTCCTTAACTTTATAGAACCATTTAACCTTTTCGGAGTTCTTAATAGTATTATACTCTTGTAACTTTTTGAACGACTCCGTTTGGTCAAACTTATTCTTAGATTGAAGGTACTCCTTCTTCTTTTTGAACTCATCAGATTCTACGTAGCTCTTTACCTCAAGGTAGCGTTTAAGCGTATCCGACTCTTTAATGGAGTAGTAGTCCTTAAGGTCGGCTTGCTTTAGCAGCTTTGTATATCGTTTTAACGATGTGTCGTTCTTTAGCTGGTTATAGGCAATCTCCTTTTGGTATTCGGGGGAGTTATCCTTCTTAAAATTTTTCCTGTTGGCTTTGTAGTCAGTGCTATTAACAAACGCCTCTAGCGACTGAAATTCTTCGTGTTTACCAGATTGTTTAAACTCCTCAAAGAACCTAAGTGTATCGGTATCCTTTAGCTTAAGGTAGTTTTTTAGCGCCTTGTTTTTGGAGAGCGAAGCTAGTTCTAGTTCTAGTTTATGCTCTTCGGAACCTTTATAGGCTAAGCGTTCCAGTTGTTTCTTCTCCTTTAGTGGCTCATCCGACTCTGCCCACTGCTTAAGGTTTTGGTAGAGTTTTAGCTCTTCCGAACTCTCAAAAGCAGTAAAATCTTCGTATTCTTTACGAAGATTTTGTTCTTTCTCCTCTAACTTCTCAGTATCGGGAAATCCCCCTGAAATTTTTGTTGCTAATAACTTTAGCCTAATAAGGGTGCTAGACATTTGGGTAAGAATTACAGATTCAACTAATTACGAGGATGTGATATGAATTTAAAGGGCACTTTTATGTTTTCGGAGTAGTCTTCGCCCGCCTCAATCATATCCTCATCATCCTCCATGTAGTGCCACTGAACTTCAACATCGAAGCCTTTTCTGTGTATTTCCCTAAATTTTTCAAGAATACGCAGAATCATCTTTGATGAGGATGTGTTGTAGTACTCAAAGTTAAAAACTACCTCTGTACGATGGTTTGGTTGAATCTTATACTCGTCCAACCAGGATATAATGGGAGAGTAGAATGAGTGCACATCCTCAGGCAATGAGTTCCCCGATATCTCAATTATGCTAGACTCGCTGTCCAGTACTACTTTGGGCGTTTCTAAAGTGGGTTCAATAACAATCTTTTCCATATCGTTCAATTTTCCAACTGCTTTGCGTAAAGATCTATTTAACCAACCATAATTATACAACAATTACCCGAATAAAACAATACGGGCATTGCCATTGGGACTGTTTGCTTTTAGTTAAACGAAAATAATTGATAAAGGTTATGTCCTGCCGGAGCTAACTTATAAGTTTAAAGCCTTTCCCGCGTACGTTAATAATTTCAACAGTGGGGTCGTCTTTTAGGTATTTCCTAAGCTTGGTAATGTACACATCCATGCTTCGGGCGTTAAAGTAGCTATCGTCAACCCAAATGGTTTTCAGGGCAAAGTTACGGTCTAAAACCGCATTCTTATTAACGCATAGGTACCGAAGTAGCTCTGATTCTTTTGTGGTTAAGCGTCTTACCTCCTCATTTATCTCAAGGGTTTGCTTGGTTGCATCAAAAGTATATTTGCCAACTTTGTAAACGCTTTGGCTGTTGTTCTGTCCGTCTTTTCGGGTTCTGCGAAGTATTGCCTCAAGCCTTACCAGCAGCTCTTCAATGCTAAAGGGCTTGGTCATGTAATCGTCGGCACCAATGTTAAATCCTTCTAGCACATCCTCTTTCATGGATTTTGCGGTAAGGAATAGTATTGGCATGCTGCTTTCAACCATTCTAATGTCCTTGGCAAGCGTAAAGCCGTCTTTAATAGGCATCATCACATCAAGAATACAGATATCGTAGTAGTTGTTCTGAAACCCTTTGTATGCTTTTTCCCCGTCAACAAAGAGATCGGTTTCAAAGCCCTTAGCATTAAGGTATTCCTTTAAAAGAAGGCCTAGGTTCTCGTCATCCTCTGCTAATAGGATTCTAATTTTTCTGTCTTCCATAGCTGTATGATTTGTTATTTGACATCCTCTTCGGGACCATTTTTAGGTAAAAAAATTGAGAAGGTACTTCCGGCGCCAAGTGTGCTTTCAACCCAAATTTTACCGCCGTGGGCTTCTGCTATCTTCTTTACGTAGCTAAGACCCAAGCCAAATCCTTTCACGTTGTGTATGTTGCCGGTTGGTACACGGTAAAACTGCTCAAATATTCGGCGTTGGTTATCCTTGGTAATGCCAATGCCGTTATCCTTTACAGATAGCACAACACCTTTTGAAGCAGTTTTTGTTGATACTGTTA
Organism: Bacteroidales bacterium; assembly: GCA_016931855.1. Classification (GTDB taxonomy): domain Bacteria; phylum Bacteroidota; class Bacteroidia; order Bacteroidales; family Tenuifilaceae; genus UBA5206. Next base: position 27,577 of record JAFGDZ010000007.1, on the reverse strand, counting down.
TTTCGGGCGAGCCATTCTTATACTTCAGCGCGTTGTCGAGTAAATTGTGAACAATGTTGGTGATATGGATCTCGTCGAATTTGCAAATTGGATCGTCGGCATTGAGCTCCGTTTTTAGCTTGCCTCCAATGCTTTCAACCTGAATGTTAAAGTTAGAAATAACGCGGGTTATAATGCTATGTATATCGTTTTCTTTGAGCTTAAGCTTGAGTTTTGTTTTCTCAAAAATGGCCATTTGTAAAACCTTCTCAACCTGAAGCCCAAGGCGCTTGCTCTCGTCGGATATTACGCCACCTAGGTAGCCTAAGTTTTTACGCTCAACGGGAATGCTTTGGTCGTTTAGCATTTGTGCTGCTAAGGAAATGGTTGAAATTGGCGTTTTTAGCTCATGGGTCATGTTGCTTACAAAGTCGCTCTTTATTTCCGATAGCCTCTTCTGCCTAAAAATGATGATTAGGGTTAGCGAGAAGCTAAGAATAATTATTAGTGTTAGGAATACTGTAACAACGGTCATTAGTCCCAGTGAGCTTAGTATGTACGATTTCTGGTTTGGGAAGTTAAGCGTAAGGTAGTTCTTCCGGGAGAAAAAGTCGTTTGGGAAAAGTTTATCGGTACGGGTTAGCCCTTTGCTTATCCGTTTAAAGTTGGCGCTTTGGTATATGGTACTATCCTGATCGTTGCTAACGCGATACTCAACCCTTGCTCTTATTCCTTTACGGGAGAGCTCATTTTTAATAATTGTGTCGATAACCGCCTGGGGGATACGCTCCTCAATGGGCATCTCAATGCGAATCATCTTATCAACAATATTCTCAACAAAAACGGTTTTGTTGAGCATTTTCTCGTCAAGAGCAATACGTAGGTTTAGGGTTGGGTTGGTGCTGTTGCTGGACTTATTGCTGTTTACCACGCCAAACATGGAATTGCTTTTTGATGAGCCAACAAGGATGGAATCGCCTGCATTGAGCCGTATAAAAGCGGGTATGTGCAGGGAGTCTATGCGGTCAATGGTAAAAACCTCTTGGTTAAACTGTCGGGTTCTTACGCCTCCTTTTAGCTTGTTAAGCACGTTGTTGTGGTACGAGAGCTTTGGTTCGCTGCCCGAGCTAATGGTTGCGTAGGGCTTTATCTCATTAACAATTTGAAGAACCGTTTCCTGATTCTCTACCTCGGTAATGATTTTTTCCATTGTTAAGCCAACGGTTTGTACAAACTGGGCTTCTTTAATATCAACAGCAATTCGAATCCATTTGGATTGAACCATTACCAATCCAATGGACGAAAGGGAGATGATTATTGTTAGGATCCAGATAAGTTTGCGACTCATAGTAGCAAAGGTAAATTTATTGAGATTCAGTGGACTAAGCTTAACACAGTTTAACAGACGTTAAAGCCCGTTAGCTAGACATACGCCTATCTTTGTAGTGTCATAAGCAGGGGGAACTTTACATACTTAATATGAATGTAAAGCTGCATAGGATAAATTTCATAGGTTTAGGAGTTTAGGGTTTAAGCAGGCGGTATCACCGCCTGCTTGTTTTTTATAGGGGTGCCATTAAATGGGGCTTAGTGGCTCTTTTAGCTTGGCCTCTTTAGGGTTAATGGTAAATGTGCCCATTACACCTGGAATAGCTTTTAGCTCCCTTCGTAAACTAGTTATAAAGCCGTTGGTGCAGGTTCCTGCTACTTGAATTACATAATCGATATTGGGGAGCGTTTTTAGTAAGGAGAAGCCCTCGTGTTTGCTTTTTATAAGTGCAAGTGTGTGTTCCGCAGTGCCTGTCTCATTGCTCATTACTGGGAAATGGCAGGTAATGCCATCCTCTTTTTCCCTTTTTATGGGTTCTGCCTCGCTAAGGCCTAGGTTTAGTTTGCTGTTTAATGCCCATGCTAGCTTATGTATGCTATCGTTGTACGATATTCCAACAAGTAAAAAGGGGGCATGCTCTTCTGCTTCGAGCTTATGAATTTTGGTTCGTTTCATTTCCTCAGTCCTTTCATTGTGTTGATGTTGCTATACAATGGCCCAATAGGATGAAAGGGAATCCTTCCTAAAAGCAAGAGTAACGGTATCAATAATGGTATAAAAGCCGGGGCTAATTTAGCTTTTTTACTGAGATATAGGTGCGGCGAAATGGGTATAGGTGCTTAGTTTTGTGCTAAACAGGGTTCTTTTGTGGGTATTTCCGTAGCAAAGGATGCCTGAGCAAGAAACTCATCTATTTTGGTTAGGGCCACCATTGAGGCATTTTGTTCTGCCTCTTTTTTTGAAGTTCCAGATCCCTCTCCAATTACTGTATCTTCCACAGTTACACTGGCGCAAAAGCCGGGGATGTTGCTGCTATCAATACCTTGCTCGTTGCAGATAAACTGGATGTGTTGCCTGTTTTTTTGTGCCCACTCTATTAGCCTACTCTTAAAGTCGCTCTCGGTTTGCTGAAGCATTTGCAGGTCGATGTGCTTGCGGAGTATGTTATCAACAATGCTAGCGCTGGTAACCTTAAACCCTTTGTCAAGGTATAGTGCGCCAACAAGAGCCTCAAGGGCGTCGCCATGAATATGCTTATGCGCAAGGGGGTTGTTGGTATGGCTAACAACTAGCTTATCTATGCCCAGATCCATAGCCAGCTGATTTAGGCTGGTGCGGCTAACAATTTTAGAGCGCATTTTGGTAAGAAACCCCTCTTTTTGGTTGGGGAATTGGGCAAAAAGGTAGTTGGCAACAATGGCATCGAGTATGGCATCGCCAAGGTACTCAAGGCGCTCATTGTTTACCCGTTTTTCTTTACTTAAGCTTACCGAAGCCGATTTGTGGATAAGAGCCGTTTTATACAAGTTAAGATCTTTAGGAGCAACCCCAAAGATCTTTCTAACTTGTTCATAAAACTCCCGGTCCCTATTTGGAACTCTAAACTTCTTTATTGGACTTAGGAGAGTTGAAAACACTTATCTACTCAACAAATTTTTTGAAAATAACGGAAGAGTTGTGTCCTCCAAAACCAAAAGTATTGCTTAGTACAGCCTTAACCTCGCGTTTTTGCGCAACATTTGGAGTTAGGTTAAGCTTACTGTCAATCTCTGGATCAACTGTTTTAAGGTTGATTGTGGGAGGGATAATTTGCTTGGTTAGTGCGAATATTGTAGCAATAGCTTCAACTGCACCTGCAGCACCAAGTAGGTGACCATGCATTGATTTGGTAGAGCTAACATTTAGTTTGTAAGCGTGCTCACCAAAAACAGCAACAATAGCTTTAGTTTCAGCTAAGTCTCCAAGAGGAGTTGCCGTTCCGTGAACATTTACATAATCAATGTCCTCTGGTTTAAGGTTAGCATCTTTAAGAGCTTGTCTCATTACGTTACGAGCGCCAATTCCCTCTGGGTGCGGTGCGGTTAAATGGTACGCATCGGCAGTCATTCCGCCACCTACCATTTCAGCATAAATTTTTGCACCCCTAGCTTTTGCGTGCTCGTACTCCTCAACGATTAAAGCCGCTGCACCCTCGCCAATAACAAAACCATCGCGGGTAGCATCAAATGGACGCGATGCGCTTTGGTACTCTGCGTTATTGGTTGATAGTGCTTGCATTGAGTTGAATCCTCCAACACCCGCTTCGTTAATTGAAGCCTCGGAGCCACCTGAGATGAACACCTTAGCTTTGCCCAAGCGAATTAGGTTGAAGGCATCGATTAAGCTATTGGTAGAAGAGGCGCAAGCAGATACGGTTGAATAGTTTGGACCACGGAAACCGTATTTCATTGAAATGTGACCTGCTGCAATATCCGAAATCATTTTAGGGATAAAGAAGGGGCTAAATCGGGGAGTACCATCTCCCGCGAAGTAGCCTCTCATTTCCTCAAAAAATGTTTGGATTCCTCCAATTCCTGAAGCCCAAATAACTCCTGACTCATCAAGATCAATGCTCTCAAGGTCAAGATTAGAATCTTTAATCGCTTCTTCAGCTGCAACTAGTGCATACTGTGCGTAACGATCAAGTTTTTTCTCTTCCTTGCGGTCAAAGAAGTTCTTGGGATCGTAATTTTTTAATTCGCAGGCAAACTGGGTTTTAAACTTGGATGCATCAAACCCTTTAATAAGATCAGATCCACTAGTACCTTGTTCTAAGCTGTTCCAAAACTCTTGAATGTTGTTTCCAATTGGATTAATTGTTCCAAGACCAGTAACAACTACACGTTTAAGCTCCATAGTTTCTAAAAAAAGTTATTTACCCGATTTACCTACTTTAAAAAATGTTCTCTACTTTCCGTGGTTTTCGATGTAGTTAATTGCATCACCAACAGTGCCGATCTTTTCAGCTTCTTCGTCAGGAATAGAAATGTTGAATTCCTTTTCGAATTCCATGATCAGCTCAACGGTGTCAAGTGAATCGGCACCCAAATCGTTAGTAAAGCTTGCTGCTGGAACTACTTCGTTCTCATCTACTCCTAGCTTATCCACGATAATGGCCTTAACTCTGGTTGCAATATCCGACATAGTTTTAAGGTTTAATTAATAAATAAAATTCAAGTGCAAATAAAGAAACATTTAACCAAACTAAAAAGTTGTGGTTAAATTTCATGCGGCAAAAGTAAGTTATTTGTTCTTATTTTTGCCAAATCAACAACAAAATTTGCCATTTTGATTGAATAAAAATCTGTAAATAACAAAAAATGAAGAATATAGCGGTGTTTGCATCGGGTTCAGGGAGTAATGCTGAGAATATTTTTAACCACTTTAGGGGTTCTTCGGTGGCTCAGGTTCGGCTTTTTTTAACAGAAAACCCCTCGGCTTACGTTCTTGAGCGCGCAAAGAGGCTAGGAGTGAGGGCTGTTGTTTTTGGGATGGATGAGTTCCGTTCTGGGGGGGTGCTTCAAGTTCTTAAGGAGGAGCAAGTTGACTTTATTGTGCTGGCGGGGTTCCTTAAGCTAATTCCATCATACCTTATTGATGCGTACCCTAATGGTATTGTTAACATTCACCCTGCACTGCTTCCCAAATTTGGGGGAAAGGGCATGTATGGCGATAGGGTGCATGCTGCGGTTATTGCGGCTGGTGAGCGTGAGAGTGGTATAACCATTCACTACGTTAACCATAAGTACGATGAGGGGAAGACGATTTTTCAGGCATCCTGTCCTGTGCTAGCGACTGATTCTGCTGCAGATTTGGCGCAGCGGGTGCACGAACTGGAGTATAAGCACTTCCCTACGGTTATAGAGCGCGTTTTAAAAGGGTAAGGAGAGCAAAAACGGAGCCTAGAGCTCCGTTTTACTTAAACCTATTTATATAGTGCTTTTAAGGCGTTACTTGGGAATACGGGTGCTGGTGGTACGCTGTCCAGCTTTACTTGCAGCGAGGCTATAAACTGCTTGTAATTGGTTATTCCTTCCGCTTTTATTGGCTCTACCGATGGCGACTCAACGGTTAGGGGATTAATGGCTTTGCCGTTTTTCCAGAACCTAAAGTCGAGGTGAGGCCCTGTTGCGTAGCCCGTTTTACCTACGTATCCAATTACTTGTCCTTGCGATACGCGCGTGCCTACACTTATATTCTTTCCAAAGCGCGATAGGTGTAGGTAAGCTGTGGTATAAACGCTGTTGTGCTTAATCTTAATAAAGTTCCCAGCGGCTTTGGTGAATGAGCGCTCAATAACGGTTCCATCGCCAATGGCCATAATGGGGGTTCCCTCGGGAGCGGCATAATCTACTCCTGTGTGAGGGCGGTAAACCTTTAGCACTGGATGTAGCCTGCTGTTGGTGAACTTTGACGATATTCTTGAGAACTTGAGGGGGGCCTTAAGAAACGCTTTTTTCAAGCTGTTGCCTTCCTCGTCCCAGAAGTTATATGTGGAATCCTGCATGTACCTATATGCATAGTATCGCGTGCCCCGATGGTCGAACCAAGCGGCATGGATGGTGCCTATGCCAACGGAGGTGCTATCAACATAGAGCTCATCGTAGTACACTTTAAACCCATCGCCCTGTTGTATCCCAAAAAAGTCCACCGTCCACGCAAAAACATCGGAAAGGTCCAGTGCGAGCATTGGGTTTAGGTTGTTGTTGGACATGGAAGCCCATAACGAGCTGGAAATTTTAGCCTCGCTAAGCTTGGTTTCCACCCTTATGGGTTTTTGCTGCTTACGTATGCTTAGGCTATCGGTAAGAGTGAATACCACGTATTCGGTTGGGGTATGCTCGTACACAAAAAAGGTGGGGATTTGGAGGCTATCCTTGCTTAAAAAGATTTTGTAGGAGTTGCCAGCTCTAATCTGCCGTAGGCTAAAGGCATCGGTTGAGAGGGTTGGCAGCTGGTTTATTATTTCGGGCTTACAGCCAGCATCGCCTAGAATGGTTCCGATGGTTTGGTTCCGTTTTATTGTTCCGCCTTGCACGTTAAAGGAATCAACGGGGATACCGTATTCAAGTATTGGTTGTGTTGCTATTTGTTCTTCAACTGCTTCAATAGGGTCAAGGGTTGCTGCTTTTTTTGTAGCAATAAACACGGCAGCTGCTGCAAGGACTACTCCAAATGCAATGGACAGAATAATGTATGTTTTCTTCATCGGAAAGGGAAAGGCTTTGTGTGCTATATTATTAAGGTATGGGTTGTTTAGGAGCGGATGCGCTCAAATCCTTGTCCGTAAACGCCCATTACGTTGGCAACGGAGATAAAGGCCTCGGAGTCTAGCTCTTTAATGATTCTGTAAACATCGTTTACCTCGTGCTTTCTAACCAGCGTAATTAGAACGGTTTGCTGCTCCTTTGTGTACCAGCCTTTACCATCCATAAGGGTTACTCCACGTTGGATATCGTGGGTAATTCTATCGGCAATGGCTGCATACTGCTTTGAGAAGATGAATATTTGTACCGATTGCCGATTTCCTGATAGTACGGCATCAATGGCATAAGCGGTAATAGACATTGATACGTAACCGTAAACAATGGTTTCGATACGCTTAACGGGATCTTGGTCTAATAGCACTAAAAAGGCGCTACCTATAATAAATACGTCTATGTATAGGATTACCTTGCCAGGGCTGATGTTGCGGTACTTGTTTATTATCATCGCAATAATATCGGTTCCCCCGCTGCTACCGCCTTGCGTAAAGGTTATGCCTATACCCACACCAGAGAGAATTCCTCCTATAATGGCCGACATGAACTTGTCATCGACAATGGGCAACTTTATAAGCGTTTGGAGCGTTGATAGGAGAATTGATGCGGTAATGATTCCAAAAATGGTTTTAACGCCAAAGTTGGCTCCAAGTATTTTTATAGCCAGCAGAATAAGGAATATGTTGATTATAAAGTAGCTGTAACCAACAGGGAAGCCTGTGGCAAAGTAGATTAGTGTTCCAACACCAGAGACTCCTCCTCCTGTTATTTTATGGGGGATAAGGAAGGCTGTCCACGCTAGGGTGTATAAAAAAAGTCCAAATGCTATTATGAAATAGCTGCGCAGGGTTTTTAGTAGCGACTTAGTTTGCATATTGCGGCGTTTATTACTGTGTTGTAAGGGGCCTTTATTACTAACTGAAAAAAACATGCCCTGCTGGCAGAACATGTTTTTTGGGGTCAGTATGGAAAGAACATTGAACGGACAGGTTGCCTACATTACAATGTTTACAATTTTATTTGGTACTACAATAATCTTTTTAGGCTGTTTCCCTTCTAGGTACTTAATGGTGTTCTCGTTGCTTAGCACCATTTTCTCAACCTCTTCTTTTGTTAGGTTAAGCGGAAGTTCAAGGGTGAATCTTGTTTTGCCGTTAAACGAAACTGGACATGTAAATGCGCTCTCAACAAGGAACTCGTTGCTGTATTTTGGCCATTGCGCATCGCAAATGCTGGTTGTGTGGCCAAGGGCACTCCATAGCTCCTCTGCTATGTGCGGTGCGTATGGCGACATAATTATGGCAAGGGGCTCAAGTACATCGCGCTTATTGCACTTAAGGTCGGTTAGCTCGTTAACACAAATCATAAATGCCGAAACGCTGGTGTTAAAGCTAAACTTTTCTATATCCTCTGTAACCTTCTTAATGGTTTTGTGAATAACCTTTAGCTCATCCTTGGTGGCCGTCTCGTTGCTAACGCTAAAGTTCATGCCAGAGTCGTGGTAAAGGCGCCATAGGCGGCGGAAGAACTTGTGTACGCCATCGATACCGTTGGTGTCCCAAGGTTTTGATTGCTCAAGTGGGCCAAGGAACATTTCGTACATGCGTAGGGTGTCGGCACCATACCTATCAACAATCATGTCGGGGTTTACCACGTTCCACATGCTCTTGCTCATTTTCTCAACGGCGTAGCCGCAGATGTACTTGCCATCCTCAAGAATAAACTCGGCATCCTTGTACTCGGGCATCCAAGTGCGGAACTTATCTACATCAAGTATATCGTTATCAACAATGTTTACGTCCACGTGAATTGGGGTAACATCGTACTGATCCTTAAGATTAAGGGATACGTACTTGTTTGTATTCTTTACGCGGTAAACAAAGTTAGAGCGTCCTTGTATCATCCCCTGGTTAATAAGCTTTTTGAACGGCTCGGGTTTACATACCACGCCAAGGTCAAAAAGGAACTTATTCCAGAAGCGGGAGTAAATAAGATGCCCTGTTGCGTGCTCTGTTCCGCCAATGTAAAGGTCAACGTTTTCCCAGTACTCATTGGCCTCCTTGGATACTAGCGCATTGCTATTGCGTGGATCCATGTAGCGGAGGTAGTATGCAGAGGAGCCTGCAAAGCCTGGCATGGTGCTAAGCTCAAGCGGGAATCCATCGCTTGTATTCCAGTTCTTTGCCCTACCAAGTGGTGGTTCGCCCTGTTCTGTGGGAAGGAACGCATCAACTTCAGGAAGCTCAAGTGGAAGCTTGTCTTCGTTTAGGGTGTAGGGCATTCCATCTTTATAGTAAATAGGGAATGGTTCGCCCCAGTAGCGTTGCCGGCTGAAGATGGCATCGCGCAGGCGATAGTTCACTTTGCGCTTACCTATTTTGCGGGTTTCAATATCGTTGTTTATTTTCTTAATTGCCTCTATGGTTGGTAAGCCGTTTATTAGCTCGCTGTTAATGGCAATACCATCCTTGGAGTCGTAGGACTCTTCCCATGTTGCAGGATCGGTAGGCTCTTGTCCCTTTTGCGCCACAACTTGGCGAATGGGTAGGTTAAAGGTACGGGCAAAAATAAAGTCGCGGCTATCGTGCGCAGGTACAGCCATAATAGCCCCTGTGCCGTAACCCGCAAGTACGTATTCGCTTATCCAAATGGGAATTTGCTCGTTGGTAAATGGGTTAATGGCATAGCTACCCGTAAATACGCCTGTTGCACGCTTGGCATCGGCCATGCGTTCGCGCTCTGTGCGCTTCTTGGCCTCAGCAATGTATGCATCAACAGCAGCGCGTTGTTCTGGTTTAGTTAGCTCATTAACCAGCTCGCTTTCTGGAGCTAGTACCATAAAGGTTACTCCATAAATGGTGTCGGGGCGAGTGGTGAATACGAGTATTGGGTTATTGCTTCCCTCAACATTGAAGAAGATTTCAGCCCCCTCTGAACGTCCAATCCAGTTGCGCTGAATCTCCTTAAGCGAGTCGGTCCAATCAACAGTATCCAGCTCATCAAGCAGGCGCTGTGCGTAGGCGCTTATGCGTAGGCACCACTGTTTCATTTTGCGTTGCTCAACTGGATGGCCTCCACGAACCGAAAGGCCTTCCTTAACCTCGTCGTTGGCAAGCACGGTTCCTAGTGCAGAGCACCAGTTAACCATGGTGTCGGCAAGGTATGCTAAGCGATAGCTTAGTAGGATTTCCTGCTGCTGGGTTTCGCTCATGGCGTTCCACTGGGCAGCAGAGAAGGGGTTTACCTCTCCGCAAGCGGCGTTAACCTTGCTGTTTCCGTTGGTTTTAAACTCTGTAACAAGGCTCTCAATGGGTTCTGCTTTTTGCGACTGGTTGTTGTACCAGTGCCCAAACATCTTAACAAAAGCCCATTGGGTCCAGCGGTAGTACTCAGGGTCGCAGGTGCGGAACTCACGATCCCAGTCGTAGCTAAAGCCAATTTTATCTAGCTGCTCGCGGTAGCGAGTGATATTCTTTTCGGTGGTTACTGCAGGGTGTTGCCCCGTTTGTATTGCATACTGCTCGGCAGGTAAGCCAAACGCATCGTACCCCATAGGGTGAAGCACGTTAAACCCTTGCTGACGCTTGTAGCGGCTGTAAATATCGGAAGCAATGTAGCCTAGTGGATGCCCAACGTGGAGACCTGCTCCCGATGGGTATGGGAACATATCGAGTACGTAAAACTTTGGGCGATTATTGTCAACATCAACCTTGTAGGTTTTTTTATCCCTCCAGTACTGTTGCCATTTTTTCTCTATCTCATTGAAATTATAATCCATAAGGCGTTGAATTTGCATCGTTTAATAATAGTTTGCAAAGATAGAAAAAAGAGTGTTGATAGTTTATTATTCTATGGCGATTAGTGGTTGTGTTTTGTACGGGCGATGCATGCTGTTCCATTGAGTTATGGTAATGGGTTTTGATGATTTTGTGATTGCAATACGCCCTACATCCCTTGTTAAATAAGGTTAATGAAGTTGTTAGTAGAATAGCAGTTCCTTTATTTATTATTCCTTTGCTGCTAGGAGACTAGTGTGCTCTTTAGTTGTGATCACTTGTAGTATGGCAAGTTAGTGGTTGTTATTGTAGCGCGATATTTGCCATTTCTTGCTTTGATGCAATACGGAAGATAACATGATGAAAAGGTACGTTTTTAGAATAGCAATGCCGCTTGTTCTGCTTTTTGCTTCGGGTTGCGAAAATTTGATAGAGTATAGCCCCTACGAGGCAAAGGTTAAGGATGGAGAATCGAATCTTAACGGGAAGGCAATTAAGGTTCTCGCGGCTAAGAGTAGCAGTGAGTTTAAACCCTTTCGCTTTGCGGTTATTGGCGATAGCCATACATATTACGACGATTTTAAGGATCAAATAGCCGCTATAAACAGGATTGACAGTATAGATTTTGTTGTGCATATGGGCGATATCACGCTTAGTGGTATTTACAGGGAGTTTATGTGGTACAGGGATATTATTAAACCGTTAAAGTACCCCATTATTACCCTTATTGGGAATCACGATTGCCTCTCGAATGGGGAGTTTATGTACAAGGAGATGTTTGGCGAGTTTAACTTTTGGATGGACTACAACAGCTGCCAGCTGGTATTTTTTGACGACAACATCTGGGAACGTAATGGCGACGATCCCGATTTTCCTTGGTTGGATGGTGTACTTTCTGCTCAGGGCGCGTGGAACCACAAGTTTGTTTTTGCACATATCCAGCCTTGGGATCAGCAGTTTAGTATAGGTAATGGCCATTTGTACAACTTTATTATGGATAGAAATGACGTTTCCTTATCGGTTCATGGGCATACACACAACTACTACTTTGGGAGCTATTACAAGGATTGGTTTGGCAACGTGCAGTATTTGGTTAGTGGCGATAGTGAGGACAGGGAGATTGTTCTTGTTGATGTTTTTGAGGATAGCTACAAAATAACCGTGAGGAGGTTCTAACTTGTGATGAAAGCAGCTGTAAAAAGATCGTATATACTACTTGGTGTACTAATGCTCTCAGCAGAGCTTAGCGGGTTTTGTGCGCTGGGCGATCCGCCTAAGTCTAGGTCGAAGGCCATGATGGATCGGTTAGGGAAATCGCATGAGATTATCCTAAAAAACGATACCCTACTTATAAAACCGCAGTGGTTTGTTCCTACGCATTACCGCGCGCAGATGGCTGGCAGCATTGGGTTTTTCTCAGTAGGAGCAGGCTACCAGTTAAAATACGGATATCAGCCCACGCTGATGTACGGTTTTTTGAACAAAACCTTTGGGCATAGCAGCGTAACGGTGCATACCGTATCGTTAAAGAATGCATTTGTAATTGGGAAAAAGCCGTTATTTGGTTACGTGTACCCCCGTGTGGGAATATCGGTAAACTGGGGAAAGACAAACAATACTTTTGATAAGTTGCCTCCTCACTATCCGCAGAAGTACTACTTTCAGAATAAGGTTCATCTATCGCCTTTTTGGGGTGGGGAAATTCTTGTTCCCACAGGAAAGGATAGGCGCATCCGTGTTGGGTGTTACTTTGAATTCTCGACCCTCGACGCGTATATTCTTGAGTGCGTAAGAACCAGCTACGTAACCATTTGGGATATTTGGAGCTTAGGTTTTGGTATTAGCGTTTTTTTGTAAACTGCTATAAAAGTACGCTTAAGAACTTTAGTTGAGATCCAAATACAGTTGTGCTCCAGAGCTGGTGTACAGTATTGAAGGGTCTTTGGTATTCCGCATCCCGAACGGTCTGGGAATTGAAATGTAACCCGTTATTGGGAATGTTTTCTCTATCTCCTCTATTGTTCTTAGATGTTTCCCTAACGTTGGATAGGTTAGTAGATGTCCTACCTTTTGGCGTAACATATCCTTCTCCAGTAGTGGGGTTAGCTCTCCCGACTCCCTGTCCTTGCGTAGCATTTCCTGATAGATCAAATTTAGCCTGTACGATAGCGGTATTTGCGGTTTCTTTTTGGGTTTCATATGGCGAGGTGTTACAATTAGTCTTTTAATATAGATTTAATGGGCATTAAATGCAATGGTATTTACATAAGCACTACATTATTACGTGTAAAGGGACAATAATAGCGCATTTACGGCATGAGTACCTAAAACAAAAAGGCCAACCCCTAAGGATTGGCCTTTGCCTGTGACCCCGGAGGGATTCAAACCCCCGACCTTCAGAACCGGAATCTGACGTTCTATTCAGCTGAACTACGGGGCCGTTATTAAGTGTGCAAAGGTAGTACCATCAACTTATAATTACAATAGCCAGTTTAAAATATATGAGCAGTAGCACACAAAACGAGTAGCACAAAAAAAGTTAGCAATTATGCTGTGCTACAATATCAAAATACTACTTTAGTACTTAATCCCCTACATTGTGTGCTGCTATAGAACCTGTTGATGGAGAGATAATCTGGGGCGATGTTACATTTACAGAATAGCTTATGATAAGGTTTTGCCGTTACTTCCTTCAAATTCTCCTCCTATTTATAGCCTATGCTTCCTTTGCTCAGAGCGTTTTGTTACCACAGGAAATTGAGCGTAACATAAGCGTTAACCGTATTATGAGGAATGTTAAAGTGCTGTCGTCGGACTCGTTAATGGGGCGCAGCCTTGAGAACGCAGGGCATGCTAAGTCCGCCAGCTACATTGCACAGGAGCTAAAGCAAAGCGGTATTAGCCCTGTAAGTACAAGCTACCTATTACCTGTTCCGCTTGCCCGATGCTACTGGAATGAGGTTTATGTTAAACGGGACAACTATGTGCTCAGCAATTTTAATGGGATAATATATAATGGCAATCCAATTGATGAACCAATATCAAAACAGCTGGTTTTTAGAGGATATGTAAGCGCCGACTCCTTGGAGCTAACCGGCATGTCGGGCTGTATTGTTGTGCTTTTTATTGATAACCTTTGGAAGGATATTAACCTACTTAAGCGCATTAAAAGGAGCGATGCGTATGGGTACATCTTTGTAAATCCATCTAACCAGAAGCAGTACTACAGCCTTGAGCGGCAGCTAAAGGAGCATTATACGCGTAAGCGTGTGCTCCCCAGGTTTAAGGTTGATGACGATGCGTTCAGTATGGTTGCTCAACTAGTTGGAACTGCCGATATTTATTTGGATGCTCCTCGGTTTATGATGCCACTAGATAAGCTGGCAACGCTGCTTGATGTTAGCGAGCGCAAGCTGCTAAGGGCATCGGAAAGCGGTGATTTTGCTGATATTCCTATGCCTACAGTTACGCTACGTAGCCAACGGGTGGTGGAACCCTTGGAAACCAGTAATGTTGTGGGGGTTATTCCCGGTGCGGTAAGGGGACAGCGTGCTATAGTTGTTAGCGCCCATTACGACCATTTGGGGAATGATGGCGCCCTTTATGCTGGTGCCGACGATAACGCCTCGGGGGTGGCAGTGGTTCTGGAGCTGGCCCGGTTATTCCGTGTGATGGGCTATAAGCCCCAAAACGATATCGTTTTTGCCTTTTTTGGGGCAGAGGAGCTGGGCATGTTGGGCTCAATGGCTTTTGTAGCCACTAGAAAGCAGCTAGCGGACTCAATTGTGGCCAACATCAATATAGATATGATTGGGAGAGTAGATAGCTTGCATAGCAAAAGGAATGGCTACATGTACCTTTTAGGGGCAGGGAAGTTTGCTGCGCTTGGAAAGGCCTTTGCCGCTGCTGACTCATTAACCCCAGAAATTTCTATTGATTATAGCTTAGATAATGCCAATGATATTTTTGGGATGTATAACTTGAGCGACCAGCGATCGTTTGTGGCAAAACAAATTCCGGCGGTACTGGTTACCTCTGGTTTACATGGCGATTACCATACCCCTAGAGATGTTTATAATAAATTGGATTACAATCAACTAAAGTTAAGAACATCTCTTTTGCTTCATGCTATTGTGAATATAGATAAGCAATTAATAATTGGTAGTAACTAGCAACCATTAGTGCTTGCCTTACAGGTTGATTTTGGTCTGCACCGTATGGTCAGAGTTCTTTTCGTCAAAAAAAATGGAACAGGGTAATCCTCTTTGGTAGTGAATGCTTTGCTCGCCTAACGTTCCTCTCCTTTTGCTATTGGTAGTACAGAAATACTTGTATTATAGAAAGCATCTTTAATCGAATTAAAAAGTACGGGTGGTGATATATATCATTGCGCACGCTCACTGCCAAGGGGTGTCAGTAGGTTAAAGCCTTACATGGTTATTTTAGGGTTTGTTGTGCAAAAAAGAAGCTGGCAGTCAGATTGATACGCACTAAATCAAAAAATCAATAGGTAAAAACCCTAATTTCCAACAGGATGACCCATTTGTGGGAGCTCCACTAAAAATAGCTTAAATTTTATTGAAAGTTTATAATTGTTTAATTACTTGGCAGAAGTTATTCGTCAAAAAACCTACGTCAGCATTGCGGTGTAGCGAATGTGACAAATAAGGAATGATGCTTCTGAGTAAGTGGAGAACAAGGAATTGGTCCACATACAAGCGGAAGTGAAGAATGCTATAATCGGGTATCGCTAAAATTACTATGGCTTTATGAAAAGAAAGTCTATTGTTCGGAAGTTTGCTTGGACCATCGGGTCGCTAACTACTGTACTTATTGTTGGACTTATTGCTTATACAGCAGTAACCAACCTGGCAATTATGGGTAGCACCATAAAAATGTATGTAATGGAGGTTTGCAAGAGCAACAGTGCCAAGCTAAGGATTGAGATGGAGGAAGCTTTTGATAAAACCACAACCTTGGCCTCTGTTATACAGGCAGCGCAATCAAGGGACAATCAGTTTAACATTAACCGCGAGGCAATTCTATCGTTACTTGGGGATAAGCATCTGGTTAATGGCAATACCGATAATGTTTTTACAATTTGGGAGCCTAATGCTTTTGATGGGCGCGACCGCTACTATGTAAATAAACCGGGTAGCGATGCCTCTGGTAGGTTTGCTGCAATAGTGAGCAAAGAGGGTATTTCGGTGCTTGAGAACGTGGAAACATCGGCCTTGAGCAGCTTTTACGTAACCCCTAGGAGCACCGGCAAGGCGTTTGTGTCTAACCCTGTTTTTACGGGCGGGAAGGCATCTACATACATATCGTCGCCAATAAAACGAAACGAAACCTTTTTAGGCGTTGTGGCCACACAATTTAACCTAGAGGTTATTCAGAAAATAGTTGAGGGTGTTGATGTGTTCAATGGCGTTGGCGTTATTACCATTGTGTCTAACGACGGGATGATAGTTGCCAACTCTAAGGACAGAAGCCTTATTGGCAAAAGTGTTAGGGAGCTTGTTCCCGATTACGACCAACATATGAAGCACCTAAAAAGTGGTGACGAAACCATGTGGGACGACGGTACAACTGGGTTCATTATTTCTCCGCTTTACATTGGAACAGCTACCGAACCCTGGCAGGTTTTTATTACAGGCCCCGTTATGGCGCTAATGGTTGATGCTCTTAATCAGCTAAAAATGCAGGCCTTAATAGGATTTGTACTAGTGATACTGGTAATTTTGGTAGTGGTATTCTTTGTACGCAGCGCCTTTAGGCCACTGGTTGTTCTTAATGAGGTAAGTGCCCACATTGCTGGTGGCGACTTGTCTAAAAAGATTGATATTATTCGCGACGATGAGATAGGCCAAGTGGCACAAACCTTTAACGATATGGCCGATAGGCTGAATGAGATAATGTGGGTGGTTCGCGATAACACCTTTAGCATAAACTCTGCCACCCAGGAGCTTAGCTCCATTGCGCAGCAGCTCTCTCAGGGTGTGTCGGAGCAGGCATCGTCAACAGAGGAGGTGTCCAGCTCCATGGAGGAGATGGCGGCAAATATCCAGCAGAATACCGATAATGCCCTACAAACCGAGAAGATTGCCAATAAGACCGAAGAGGGCATTGTTAAGGTTGCCGATGCTTCGCAAAAGAGTCTCGACTCGGTTAGGAACATTGCCGAGAGCATAAAGATTATAAACGAGATAGCCTTTCAAACCAACATCCTTGCGCTAAATGCTGCCGTAGAGGCCGCTCGTGCAGGTGATGCTGGACGAGGGTTTGCCGTGGTTGCGGCCGAAGTTAGGAAGCTGGCCGAGCGTAGCCGCGTGGCAGCTGTTCATATTGAGCAAACATCTAAAACTAGCGTTGAGAACACCGAGCAAGCAGGGTCTTTGCTACAGGCAATTCTTCCCGAGATAAAGAGAACCGTGCAGCTTGTTCAGGAAATTGCAGCCGCTAGCTATGAGCAAAACGGAGGTACGAATCAAATTAATAGTGCAATTCAGCAGCTAAATCAAGTAACCCAACAGGCAGCATCGGTGGCCGAGACCGTTTCGTCTAGCGCCGAAGAGCTCTCCGAGAAGGTTAAAGCGCTTGAGGATACCGTTTCGTACTTCAAGTTAAGGCAAAAGTAACCAACAACTTAGGTTGGCTAAACGAATCGCTTTATCCTATTGTTGTAGCCTTGTGTAGCAGCTTAGGAGGGGCGATTCGGTTAGCTTGCCAGAAACTATCCGGCAAATATTTATGCTACCCGCAAACGGGTGGGTTGGCATATACAAAATCAGAATAAAGTTTTTGCATGCTCTTTTAAGTATGCAAACTAAAACGGCTTGTTAAAACACGCTGGCAGTAATCACCAGACTCAAACAACCAACAACCCTAAAATAGAAAGAAAGGGTGTGATGCATCGGCTATTCCAATCCCGGGAGAGTAGCACGTTGAGTCAGCCCTTGGCATGCCAAAGCGAACGAGAGGAGTAAGGCTGTAGCGATTTGTTTGCTGCTAAGGTATTGGTTAGGCTTGTACACGTGAGCATCCTAACCAAATCCAAACGATAGCAAAATCTCTACCCCACTTGTAAGGGCTCTTTTAACCTTTATTCCTTTTGTAAGACTTCTTGGAGTGCAAACCCAATCGGCATCTTTTTGCCGACAGCAATCGGTTTACCCTAACCGAACGCTAACCTAAAAGCGCAAGTGTCAGGTATTCTGATATTTGTATTAACAACCCTAAATTAATGTACAATGAAAACAAATTCAGGTCTTATTAGTATGGGTGGATACTACCCAGGAAAAAAGGTTCAGCACAATGCGCTTCCCGAAATTGTAAGCTACTTGCGTAAGCATACATTGCTACAACCCGAGTATATAGACGAGATGGAGAAAACGGGTAAGCACCCAGGCTGGATAGAGTCCAATGAGGATGGTTGGGTTAACCAACCTTGGTACCAAGAGTGGCTAAAGTCTCTGCCCAATAAGAAGCAGTCTGATCCTTTTCAGGGTGGCAAGCTGCGCAGCCGCGTACCTATGGATCCTGAGTCAGTACGCAAGTCGCGCTTCCCCCATCCAATGCTTGCTTCCGATGCCGAGACGCTTGCCGCAGCCATGGCAATAGTTAACGCAGGCATCAACAAGGACGATATTGATTTGGTTATTGTAAGCTCCCTTGTTCCCGATAGGCACGTACCCCTTAACGCATCGCTAGTTCAGCATAAGCTTAAGCTTAACAATGCGGGTGCCTACAATATGGACACTTGCTGCTCATCGTTCATTACCATGATGGAAACCGCTATGGCACTTGTAAACACTGGCATTAAGAAGAATGTGCTAATTGTGGCAAGTTCGCTAGACTCTATAATAAACGATAAATCAACCTATTACTCCGTTTGTACAGGCGATGCTGCTGTGGCTGGCGTTGTATCCAAGGTTGAGGAGGGATTTGGCTTTATCACCTCGCACTCCATTAGCAATGGGAGCCGGCACGAGGCCATTATCTTTAAAAAGCGCTCTCCGCTTCTGTTCCAGGGAACCAGTCAGGGCCCAACCTACGAGCAGGAAAGCGTTACTTTCTATAACCTTGAGCTAACCCGCCAAATAGGGGCTTCGGCACAGGAGGATATGCTTCATGTGGTATCATCGGCATTGCAAAAGAAAGGGCTTTCAAATGCCGATATCGATTTTGCTGCATTTCATCAACCCGTTAAGTGGGCTGCCAACGCTTGGCGCGAGGCTGTTGGGCTACCAGAGGATAAGTATATCGAAACCTATGAGCGCTATGGCAACATTGCCTGCGCATCGGCACCAACAAACCTGCTAGAGGCATTGGAGCGCAACATGATAAAGGTTGGCGATAATGTGCTTGTGGCATCATCGGGTGTGGGTGAGAATCATATTGCTGTGCTGCAAAAGGTTTCAAAAACGCTTATCAGCAACATGAACCGTTTCTCCGACACCCTAGTTCAGGAGCTTGCCGAAACCAATAGCTTGGCTAACTAATCATGGATTTTTTACTGGATCATATTGCCATTAAGGTTGACGATATGGAGAGGGCTTGTAGGCTATTCAAATTGAAGGGTGCAACGCTTGACTCATTGGCGTATTACCCCGAGGTGGGGATGCAGATAGCCTTTCTCTCCCTTAATGGCTCTGTTTACGAGCTGCTTAAGCCAGTTGATGCTTTTTGCCCCATTGCCGGGATTAACGATGGGCTGCATCACATTGCCATAGCGGTTGATAGCATAGAGCAGGTGCATAGCGCCCTTAGTGCTAGTAGCTCTTTTGTGGCAGTTCAGCCCATAAGGAAGGGTAGGCATGGGAGAATCTTCTTTTTCTCTATAAAGGGAATGCCCTTGATTCAGTATGAGTGCATGGAAAAACAACATGAACATGAATAATCAAGTTGCCATAGTAACCGGGAGCACCAAAGGAATAGGCAAAGCCATTGCCATTAAACTGGCTAAGCGTGGCATTAAGGTTATTGTATGCGGGAGAAGTTCGGAGGAAGGGGAGGCCGTTGCATCGGCCATTTGTAGTAGTGGCGGGAGTGCCCAGTACATGTACCTCGATCTTAGCAGCACCGATAGCCTTGCCGCATTCACTCATCAGTTTAAAAAGCAGCATAATAGGCTTCATATTCTGGTGAATAACGCTGGTGTTTCTGGCTACATGGGGCCTGTAGTTTCAACCCCAGTCAATGCAATTAGGCAAACCTTTAGCGTTAACGTTGAAAGCATTTTTACACTTTGTCAGGAGCTTATTCCCATGATGCAGCAGCAGAAGTATGGTCGTATTGTAAATATCTCGTCGGTTGCATACCGATTAACACCTGCCAACTCCTGCACCTACAACATGAGCAAAGCAGCTCTTAACGCATTTACGCAAACCCTAGCCAAGGAGGTGGGGGCAAGCGGGATAACTGTTAACGCCATTGCTCCGGGGCTTGTGTTAACCGACAGGATACAGAATGAGCGCCTTCCGGGAATGGCCTCAAAAGCAGGTGTAACCCCCAACCAGATGCTTGAACAGCTTACCAAGGGAACGGTTACTAGCCGGTTAACCACTGAGGACGATATTGCAGAGGCTACGCTTTTTCTTGCATCGGAAGGGGCTGCTGCCATTACTGGTCAGATACTCGATGTGTCGTCGGGTGTCTGATTTCAGAATACTTAACTAAGTGCCCACTCAAACCAGTTCTGGTTTGCGTTAGCACATTATTACCAAAACAATTACTACCATGAAACCATCATACGATCAGCTAAAGAAGTTTATGGAATCCTACTTCCGCGCTTACAATGATTACGCTCAGCGCGAGGAAACCATGCATTTAATGGATAAGTTCTGGAGCGACGATTTTATCTCCATTGCCTACATGCAGCTTAAGGGGCAGAGCTATCCGCTGCGCATTGTGGGAAAAAAGGCGTGGCAGGACTTTCTAATTAAAGGGCATTTAACGGTGATTGAAGATTTTATACCCCTTGAGTACACCATTGACCCTGTGCAGATGAGCTGCACTGCCCGTTTACGCATAAAGAAGTTTGCCCTAGATACCCGAGAGCTACTTACCGATGCCGATGGTATTGCCTTTTACCGACTTACTGTTACCCGCGAGGGAAAGCCAGTTATAAAATCGCTAGATTTTTACTGTGGCGATCCTGCTCGTTTTGCAAGCCTTTACAAACCCGAAAACAACCTAGTATGCAGCGAAGTATAACTGATTTTACGCTGATAACTGGCGTTATTGGCGAGGACGTACACGTTACAGGCATAAGAATAATGGAGCATGCCCTTAGAACCGAGGGGTTTAACGTATTCTCACTGGGAATACACAACACTTCCGATGAGTTTGTTAAGGCAGCACTGGAGCACAAGGCCGATGCCATTCTGGTATCGTCGCTTTGTGGGCATGCAGAGATACTTGTTCGTGACTTACGCAGCAAGTGTACCGATGCAGGCATTGGCAACATCCACCTTTGTCTTGGCGGGCAACTTGTTATTCACGAAGAGCCTTGGAGCACCACGGAGAATCGCTTCCTGAGCATGGGCTTTGATAGGGTTCATAGACCATTTATTCTTCCAAACGAGGCCATATCAGCGCTTAAGGTTGACCTAAACATTACTCAGGATAGCGTAGTTGGCCAATTTAAATCCCAATTGTAAAACTGTTAGCTATGCAAATAAGTAATAAGCGGTGGAGCACCGACTATTTTTTTGAGCAGCGCAAGCGCGTTCTTTCCATGTGGCCAACAGGTAATGGGGTTAGCTTAACCGATGCCTTTGCATATCATCATGCCATGAATCCGCTTAAAAATGCGTCCAACAAAGCAATGGAGGCAAAGCGGAAAGGCTTAACGCTTATGTGCCCATCAACGGGAAAGGACACCATAAGCGCGCACACCAATTTGCTAAAGTATATGCAAGATGAGGCTAAGGTGCAATTTGTTACAACCTATATCGATAGCTTAACGCGTAACTGTAAGTTCGATGTGGCCAAGCAGGAGCTGCAAAAAGCTAACGATACGGGTAAGCCACGCCTTAACGGTTTCCCTGTGGTTGAACATGGAGTAATGGGCAACAGGGCTGTTATTGATGCATTGGATATTCCGGTGCTTCTGTTTGGCCCTACTCCCGATGCACGGCTTACCCACGAGATTGGCCTGGCTGGAGGCCACACCGGCTACTCTGGTGGCCCGCTCATTAGCTTTTGGAACTACACTAAGAATGTTCCTGTTGAGAGTATTATTCACAACTTTCAGTACATTAACAGGCTGATGGGGCATTATGAGGAGAATGGCGTTCCCATGATGTACTGCGTAAGCGGAGCTATGCCTGCAACAAGTCCGCCATCAATAATGGTTGCACCAGAGATTATTGAGGTGCTAATTGCTGCGGCGCAGGGGGTAAAGCACGTTCAGCTAAACTGTTGGGTGCAAGGGCATTTTGCTCAGGACTTGGCCATGATTCTCACTTTCCAAAAGCTTACAAGGGAGTATTTAGATAGGTTTGGCTTTACCGATGTTAAAACCACAACCTACAGCGTTAGTCCTACCGGGAGGTTCCCTGTGGCACACGACCAAGTTTACGGCTTAATTGCTTACTATGCCGTGCTTGGCGTAATGGGTAAAGTGCAGCTAATTGGCTCTAGAACCATTGACGAGGCGCACCATATCCCAACCATTGAGGGCACTGCGCACAGCTTCCGCTGCGCGGGTATGGTTATTAACATGCTTCAGAACCAAAATTTCAATGTGTTGGATAATCCTGCCGTTAAGGAGGAAGCTTACTACATGGAAATTGAGGTTAGGGCAATACTTGATAAGGTGCTAGAGCTTGGTAGTGGCGATATTGTGCTTGGAACCAAGCTTGCCATT
Organism: Bacteroidales bacterium; assembly: GCA_016931855.1. Classification (GTDB taxonomy): domain Bacteria; phylum Bacteroidota; class Bacteroidia; order Bacteroidales; family Tenuifilaceae; genus UBA5206. Next base: position 5,320 of record JAFGDZ010000007.1, on the reverse strand, counting down.
GAGCAAGGGGTGCTAGATCAGCCCTACTCAACCAGTCAGCTAGTTAAGTCAAAGGTTCTTGGCGTAAAGGATTGTACCGGTGCAGCACGTTTCTACGATTTTGGGAACTTGCCCTTCGATTCCGACATCAAGGCATTCCACTTGAGCAAGATAGCCGAACGGGAGAAGCAGCTGGGATGTAAGGTCGATTACGAAACCGTAGTTAAGGATCTTACCGCAGTAAGCGAGGGCTATATACTACCCGAGTTTATAGGCAGCTCACTGTAGTTTTAAAGTTGACCCTAAGTTTCGCCTAAAAGGCCCGCCCCAAAGCATTAGTTGTTACTTTGGGGCGGGTTAATATTTTTAAAACGATTATGTTTTTCTCTCCTGTACATAAAAAAAGCCACCCTAAGGTGGCCTCAACTGTATATGGAAAAACAAAAAACGAACTGCGTTAGCTACTTCTCCTTAATAAGCAGAAGGTAAGTAGGGAAGTGGTCGCTATAGCCACCAAGGAACTGTCCGCCCGCAAATGTTCTGAAAGGGTATCCTTGGAAACGACCCGATTCCTGTTTTAGGAATGCCTTATTAAATACCAATGCCTTAAAGAATCGGAATGAGGTAAAATCCTTTTCTAGTAGCGATTGGCTAATAAGATGCTGATCAAAAAGGTTCCAGCTATCCCTGTAGGCTAAGCTGCCAATACCCTTTTGGTAAAGTGAGTAGAATGGGTTATACATGTCTGCATCCTTAAGGCTATCCACATCACCTTTGGCGCGCATCACCTTTTTCACGCTAGAGTTGGTTGGGTCGTCGTTTAGGTCGCCCATGTAAATAATTTTAGCTTTAGGATCCAGCGTTAACAGGGAGTCAACAATATGACGGCCAAGTGCTGCGGCAGCCTCTCTAAGGGGTTGGCTGCGTTTTTCGCCACCGCTACGCGATGGCCAGTGCGATACCAGCACGTGTATTAGCTCACCCTGTAGCTCACCAGATACAAGCAGCTGATCGCGGGTGTAGAAATTGTCGCGGCCAGGAATGGTTAGCCTGTAAGATTTCTGGTTGGTTACCTTGAAGTAATCGGGTCGGTAAAGCAGGCCAACATCAACCCCACGTTTGTCTGGGCCATCAAAATGAACAATCTGATAGTTCCTATCGGCAATTTCGGGTTGCTTAACCAAATCCTCAAGCACTAAGCTGTTCTCAATCTCCGAAACACCAAGCAGCGCAGCTCCATGTGGGGTATAGTCAATACCTATTTGCGATATGGCCTTTGCCATATTTGTTTGCTTGTGAGTATAGCGCTTTGTGTCCCATCTATTTGGCCCAGCTGGAGTAAACTCAAAATCGTTAACCTTTGGGGTGTCAATTGTATCAAAAAGATTCTCAAGGTTGTAAAAGGCAACACAAACAACGTTGTAATCCTTTTTGCTATCCTGAGCCGAGGTGTAGCTATTGCTAAACGCTAATGCTAGAACTAGCGAAATGGAAAATAGAAAGTATCTCATATCAATCAAATTAATCGGTGGAGTTCCCTCTTGTTGCTGTTGTATCAGACTATAGCCATAGCTATTGTTAGGATATATCCTTTTGAACAAAAACTTTTAAAGCTAGAGCCGAAATAAAAAAAGGGGCTACAAATGTACTTGTTTTTGCTAAACTTCAAAATTTAAGTAGAAAAACATTTGGTAGTTGTTAATAATATCTATTTTTGAGGTTCCCCCTTTTTATTTTTAAATAGTGTAATTAGTTGTATTTGAATTACTTGTGTATGATGAAGCGTATTTTAGTTCTAATGGTACTCGCTCTTTGGGGTGTTGTTTCGGCAACAGCTCAAACCGATAGTACGACGCTAAACACCACGGAAACTCAGGTTCCCGTGCTTAGTTTATCGTCATCAGATTTCGAGGGAGACGACATTTCCCACGATATATCTGGCTTGCTACAGGGTTCACGCGATGTGTTCCAGTCGGTAGCTGGCTATAACTTAGGTTCGGCTCGTTTTCAGATTAGAGGTTACGAGTCTGAGAGTAACCTTGTTATGATAAATGGTGTACCAGTTAACGATCCCGAAACTGGGCGTGTTTTTTGGTCGGTGTGGGGTGGTTTAAACGATGCTACCCGTAACACTGTAAACACTGTTGGTTTGGCTCCCGTTCGTGAGAACTTTGGAATGATAGGCGGCTCAACCAACATTCAGCTAAGGGCGTCGGAGTATCGTCCTGGTACCCGTTTAACCTACTCTGCTGCAAACCGTAGCTATAACCACAGGGCTATGTTTATTCACTCTACTGGTTTGGTTGACAATAAGTGGGCGCTAACCGTTTCGGGCTCTAAGCGTTGGGCTCAAGAGGGTTATGTTGATGGCACTTTTTACGATGCCTATGCTTACTTTATTGCTGCCGAGCGTAAGCTTAGTGCGGATCATAGCGTTAGCTTTACCGTTTTTGGTTCACCATCAAAGAGTGGACGACCAGGCGTTGGTACCCAGGAGGCGTACGACCTAACCGGGAATAACTTCTACAACCCATACTGGGGGTATCAGAATGGAGAGGTGCGTAACTCAAGGGTTAATACCTACCACCAGCCCATGATGCTGCTATCGCACTACTGGACTATTAGCGAACAAACTAAGGTTACCTCAACCCTTACCTACTCGCTAGGTAAGAATGGTTCTACCGCTCTTAACTGGTACGATGCAGCCGATCCTAGGCCCGATTACTACCGTAACCTACCAAGCTATTACGCTGATACTGATGAGTCTCAGTTCAACCGCCTTACCGATCTTTGGCAAAACGATGAGGAGTTCAGGCAGCTAAACTGGGATAATTTTTACTTTGCAAACAGCAAGAACCTATACTCGGTTAAGGATGCTAACGGAACAGGTGAAATTCTTACTGGCAACAGGGCTAAGTATGTTGTTGAGGATCGCCGTACCGATTTTAACCGCTTCATGGTTAGCTCAAACGCTATTCATAACCTAAACGATAACATCGTTCTTTCTGGTGGTATTAACGTTGATGTTTTTAGGGGACGCCAGTATAAGGAGATGAACGATTTACTTGGTGCCGATTTTTGGGTTGATGTTGACCAGTTTGCCGAGCGCGATTTTGACGATACTAATCTATCTCAGAACGACCTAAACAACCCTAACCGCATTGTTAAGGTTGGCGATAAGTTTGGTTACGATTTTACTGCAAATATCAACAAGTACAATGCCTTTGCGCAAAGCGAGTTTACGTACAGCCGCTTCGATTTTCATGTTGCTGCCAACGTTTCGCAAACCTCATTCTGGCGTACTGGCCACATGAGAAACGGTAGGTTCCCCGATAACTCCTACGGCGATTCCGAAAAGCAAAACTTCACAAACTTTGGAGTAAAGGGTGGTGCTGTTTGGAAGGTTACTGGCCGCCACTACATCGATGTTAATGCTGGATACCTAACCCGTGCTCCTTTCTTTAGGAACTCATACCTTTCATCAAGGGTAAGGGACAATGTGATTGACGGGCTAACATCAGAGAAGATTACTACTGGCGATATTAGCTACATACTACGCGCCCCAAAGCTAAAGGCTCGCGTATCGCTGTACTACACCCAGTTTGAGGATCAAACCTGGAGCCGCTCTTTTTACCACGATGTGCTACGTACCTTTGTAAACTACACAATGACTGGTGTTAATACCCGTAATGCTGGGCTTGAGTTTGGCTTAGAGGCCAATGTTACCCCAACCCTTTCTGTTACCGCAGCAGGTGCAATGGGTCAGTACATTTATACCAACAGGCCTGAGGCTACCATTGCTCGCGATAATAACTCGGAGATAATATCGGATCGCGTGGTTTACCTAAAGAACTATCGTATTGGTGGAACACCTCAAACTGCCGCATCGGTAGGCTTCCGTTACAACTCGCCTAAGTACTGGTTTGCTGGTGCAAACTTTAACTACTACGCCGATAACTACATGGACATTAATCCTGATAGAAGAACTGTAGAGGCTGCTGATGGATTTGTTCAAGAGGACGCATTATTTATGCAATTAATAGATCAGCCTAAACTTGATCCTGCATATACTATTGATGTGTTTGTAGGAAAATCATGGAGAATCTATGGCAAAACGTTAGCCGTTAACCTTGGTGTAAACAATATTCTTAACGATAAGGATATTCAGATTACAGGTTTTGAGCAGCTGCGCTACGATTCTCAGGATATTGATAAGTTCCCTTCAAAGTACTTTTACATGTACGGAACAAACTTCTTCTTAAATGTGAACTTTTCATTTTAGGGATTTGATTTGAGTTTGTGATATAAATTATAGTTTAAAACAGATAGTAATGATAAAATTTAGTAAATGGGCTAAAGGGTTGATGATGGTATCGGCCTTAGCTTTCGGTCTTTTTGCATGTGTTGATGATGATTTTGATACACCTCCAATTCCAACAGTACCAGAAGGAGCCGCAATTACAGTAAAGCAATTGAGGGATCTTTACCCTGTTGGTTCTGTTCATAAATTTGATGAGGACAAGTCTTTATACGCTGTAGTAGCAATGGACGATAAGTCTGGTAACATTTATAAGAGTGCCTTTGTACAAGATAAAACTGGTGGTATAAATGTGTTCCTTAAGGCTTCAGGCGGCCTTTATCAGGGCGACTCTATTCGTATTGCGCTAAAAGGGCTAAGGTTAAACTGGTATGAAAACCTTCTTCAACTTGATACGGTTGATGTGGATAAGAACATTGTTAAGCAAAAAACTTTAGTTGATGTAGCCCCAAAGGTGGTTACAATTGAGCAGATTAAATCAGGTTTATTCCAATCTCAGTTAGTGAAATTGGAAAATGTTCAGTTTATTGAGGCAGATATGGACAAAACCTATGCTGATGCAGAAAACCTTGTTTCAAGAAACCTTAAAATTGAAGACGCTTCAGGTAATCAAGTTATTGTGCGTACAAGTGGATATGCAAAGTTTGCTGATGTTAACGTACCAGATGGAAGTGGTTCTTTAATTGCTATTGCAAGTCAATTTCGTAATGATTTCCAGCTATTTATTCGTAGTACTAGTGAGGTTGATATGGATGGTGAGCGCCTTGGTGGTGGCGGTGGTACTGGTACTGGCACAGGAACTAAAACAGATCCATATGATGTAGCAGCCGTACTTGGAGGTGCTACTGGTACCGTTTGGGTGAAAGGCTATTTAGTAGGTGTGCTTGAGGGACAAGATCTTGCCTCAGCATCATTTACAGCACCTTTTACGAGCGAATCTAATGTTGTGCTTGCGGCTAGTCCCAATGAGACAAATATGGCTAATTGTATTCCAGTTCAGTTAGTGTATGGTACTGCTCCTAG
>JAFGDZ010000006.1 GCA_016931855.1 Bacteroidales bacterium | reverse complement strand
TATACGATTTTTTTCATTAAAAACAAACTACTTTGTTGATATTCAGGTAATTAAATGCTAAAATATTTTAGATGCGTTTGCCCTGGTAATTACATGGCTAAAGTAGTTCATTGGCTACCAGCTTCCACCAGCACCGCCTCCACCAAAGGAGCCGCCTCCGCCGCCAGAAAAGCCACCAAATCCACCTCCTCCAGAGCTAAAGCCACCAAATCCGCCTCCTCTTGAGCCGCTGTTGGCCAGCATCCCAAGGGCTATCCATAATGGCACGTTGTGTCCAATATGCTTTCCCTTAGCATTAGATTTTGATGCAATTGACACTACTACAACAAAAATTATAAAGGCAATAAAGAGGAACGCAAAGCCAATATTCTCACCGCCTTGCATGTACTTGTCGGCAGTATATTTTCCCGCAGCCAGCTCGGCAATAACAGCGTGTGCGGCTACAAGTCCGTCGTAGTATCTATTGGCTTTGAAGTAGGGTATCATTTCTTGGTCAACAATGCGGTTTGCTGCTGCATCGGGAATTACATCCTCAAGGCCGTATCCTGTAGCAATAAATGCCTGACCGCGCTCGTTGCCAATTTTGGGTTTAATAACAATAACAGCTCCGTTGTTTGTTCCCCTTTGGCCTACGCCCCACTTCTCCCCAATCCTAAATGCAAAATCGGAGATATCGTAGCCAACCAAATCGTTCACAACAACCACATAAACTTGGGTTGATGTGGTGTCGTGGTAGTCACGTAGCCTTCTCTCTAAGCTATTCTGCTCGTTGCTGCTTAGCAAACCTGCAAAGTCGTTTACCAAGCGGGGAGGCGACATGGGGGCGGGTATTTCTTGGCCCACTACGCCTAGGGCCATGGTGAGCGCAAGAATTACCGTATTAAGAATTTTTTTTACCATCGTATTTGGCTTTAGTCTCCAAACGAAATTTCGTTAGAGAGCTCATTAACATCATCTTTTTGGAGAGGGAAGTGCTCTTTTAGCTTTTCTCCTGCAAGTAGAATTCCCTTTTCAAGGCCAGAGGTAATGTCGTTCTGCTTAAAGAAAACAAGCATCTCCTCCTTAATGCTATCCCAGAAGTTATTGGGTACTTTGCTGTTTATGCCGGCGTCGCCAAGAATGGCAAACTTGCGATCCGACAGGGCAAAGTAGAACAGCACGCCGTTTCTAAGCTGGGTTTTGTGCATTTTTAGCAGTGCAAAAACATCGGCTGCGCGGTCAAGAACATCGGTTTTGCAGGAGTTCTCTATGTGTACGCGTATCTCGCCCGAGGTGTTAAGCTCTGCTTGCTCAATTGCTTTTACTATGCGTTGCTGTTGCTCTTTAGTAAACCGGTCAACTGGACTCATTATATTAATTGTTTGGGATTACGCTTACAGCGAGATAGGCTTTAACCTACCTCACCGCGTTGCGTTAGCCTATTTACTAAAATCAACCTTAGGGGCATTCTTTGCGTCGGCATCGGCCTCAAAGTAAGCCTTCTTCTCAAATCCAAACCAGCCAGAGTATATAACCTGTGGGAATTTCCTTATGTAGGCGTTGTATGCTTGAACCGTTTCGTTAAACTTACGGCGCTCTACGGCAATGCGGTTCTCCGTGCCCTCTAGCTGTGCCTGTAAGTCTAAAAAGTTCTGGTTGGCTTTAAGGTTTGGGTACTGCTCAACGGTAACAAGTAGTCGCGATAGCGCTCCGCTTAGCTCTCCCTGTGCTGCTTGGAACTGCTTTATGTTTTGCTCGTTAAGATTCTCGGGATTTATGGTAACCTGAGTGGCCTTTGCACGAGCCTCAATAACCGCTGTAAGGGTTTGCTGCTCAAAATCGGCGTAGCCTTTAACGGTTTCAACTAGGTTAGGAATAAGGTCTAACCTGCGTTGGTAAACGTTTTCTACGTTAGCCCACTGGGAGGTAACCCCCTCGTCAAGCGATACCATTTTGTTGTATCCGCAGCTGCTTAGGAAAGGTATTGATGCAATGGCCACAAGGGCAAACAGAAGTCTTCGTTTCATAGTGAATTAGTTTTATTGGTTCATAAACTTACAAAAAATCGGGTATAGCAGCGCAAAAAGTGTGCAAACCAACTATTTGTCAGGTGGTACTACTTGCACCTAAACCTTAATTGTGCCTGATTTTGTTGTAACTTTATAGCCGCAACTTAAGCATACCCCTAGCAGTACTGGTTTGGTTGTAGTACTAACCTGCTGTTAAACAATGGTATGGTTTATTTGTTTCTGCTTTAGCAAGATTTGGAAGATAAATAGGTTATGGGGTGGCGCCCGGTTTGCTTCCGTTAGGATAAGCCAAAATAGGTAGTAAAATATCAGCTTAGCTATTTTCTTTTAAAAATTCACGACGTTTTGGCAGGTAATATTACGCTTAGTGTTGAGTATTCCTGCTTTACCGGTCTAAGCTTTAGCTAGTTTATGCTGATATTTGGTTTACATGCTGTATTAATATGCGTTATGCTTTGTTTGCAATTAGTAAATCTTGAGCTATGAAGTTGTATAAAATGTTGGGCTTGGTTGCCCTCTTTGTTGTATTTACTGCAATGTCGTGCAATAAGAATGATGATTACCCCACCGATTCCATAGAGGGTCCGTGGCAGCTGGTTTACCAGGAGTCAGGGGCTCCTTCAGCTGCTCCCTATATTATTACAATTGATGCAGATGGAGGTGCTGGTTCCGATACTTACTCTATTTACAATTTTGACAATAGTGGGTCTGTTAACCCTTTAGGTGTTCAGGTACTGAAGAGCGATACCGTGCTTACCATCATTAGCCCTGGTTATAGCGGGAATGGAGCCGTGGAGCGCAACTATAGCGCAATTTACTGGAGCTATACGGGTAGTAGTGGCTTTGTTCGCTCCAAGTTTAAGCGTCCTTAGCTAAAAAGTAACTTGTAGGGTCGCTCTAGTGCTTGTTTTAGCTCTGCTACTCCAAAAGCTCTAGTGAATCGTTTAAACTCTTTTCCTTCAAAGAAGATGATTAGGGTTGGGGCTGTAAAAACGGTAAAATGTCCGCATACTTCGGGTGAGCTGGGGATATCAACCTCGTGGAATTGAATTTTGGGAAAATCCGAACTTAGCAGTTTCTGCACATGCGGCTTAAGGCTGTGGCATACGCTACATGTTGGCGTTGTGAAGTATAGGGCTATGGCGGTTTCCTTAAGGTAGCGCTCCGATTCTATTACTGAAGATATGTTCATTAGTACATGTATTAGTGCGCTTTCTTTACGATGAACTTAAAGAAGGGTTACAGTAAAATTGGTTGGGGGGTTAGTACCTGTTGTTCATAAGCATTACAAGCGTGCAATCAAAAACCACTTCAATACCTGCTTCTTTTGCCAGTTTAAATAGCTCCTGATTCTCGGTTCCTGGATTAAATACAATTCTTTTGGGATGCAAGCTCAATAAATAGCCATAGTATTCCATTTGGCGCTCGGGATTAAGATATAGCGTAATGGTATGAATATTCTTAAAGGGCAGCTTATCCGTTTCAATTTTTACCGAGCCAACAAATCCTTTGCTGGAGCCAAGGGCAACCACCTCATGGCCATGTTCAATGAGCTTGTTTATGGCCATGTGGGAGAATCGCCTAGGGTTTGTACTTGCTCCAATTACCAGTGTAAGCACAGTTTTTTTACTTTGATTTCTCTATAAGGACAACCGCGTAGGCCGATACTCCTTCTTCGCGTCCAGTAAAACCTAGCGTTTCGGTTGTTGTTGCTTTAATGGAGATATCGGTTGTATCAATTCCCATTACCTTAGCAAGGGTTTGTTGCATTTGCGGGATAAGCGCTTTGATCTTTGGCTTTTCTAAGCAGATGGTGGAGTCTATATTACCTATGCTCACCCCCTTTTCAGTAAGAATATCAACCGTTTTTTTTAGGAGGATTTTGCTGTCGATGCCCTTTAGCGTAGGATCGTTATCGGGAAAGTGAACGCCAATATCCCTAAGCCCGGCAGCGCCAAGTAGCGCATCGCAAATTGCGTGTATAAGGGCGTCTCCATCGGAGTGCCCTACAGAGCCTTTTGTGTGCTCAATTTTTACTCCTCCAAGCCAGAACTCGTACCCTGGTTCTAGTTTGTGAACATCAAAGCCAAATCCTACACGTATCTTCATGCTTACTTCCCTTTCCGCTGTGTCTCAAAATCAAATGCTAGGCTAAACCTCACGGTGTTGGCCATTGGGTTATTTTGTCCGCTCGATGGGATTAGATAGGCAAAATCTAGGTTAAAGATGTTGTACCTTAATCCAGCACCAATGGTAAAGTATCGTCTGTTGCCTTTTGTTTCGTGCTCGGTGTAGTAGCCTGCTCTAAGGGCAAACTGATTAGCGTACCAGTACTCCGCTCCAACGCTGTAGCTAATTTCGTGAAGCTCTTCCTTAAAGCCATCGGGTGCATCGTTAAATGATTGGAGCATACCTGCAGGAACCGATACATCGGGGTCTTTACCCGCTATAATCACGGTTTCATCGTTTCTATCGTAAATAGGAGGGGTTGGAACCAGCAGCTTATTGGCGTCAATCATAAAGCTCATGCGGTTGTATGCATCAAAGTCTAGGGATACTCTACCCCCCAAGCGCATGTTTATTGGAATAAAATCTTTTTTCTCCTCGTTGTATGATAGCTTTGTTCCTATGTTTGATATGTTAAGACCAAACGCCATTTCTCCTTTTCTGGAGTCGATGTTAATGGGCGACTCGTAGTACATTGCCACATCGGCAGCAACGGCGTTACCTGCTTTGGCAGCAGTTTGGCCCTGCTGGGAGAACCCCCCGGTTAGGTCGGAACGAATATACCTAAAGGCCAAACCTCCCGATATTTTATCGGAGAAAAGCCTTGAGTAGGCAACGTCAAATGAGAACTCGTTAGGATTATGATGGCTTTGCTGAACGTTGTTAATATCGGTAAAGGTGATATCGCCCATGGAGAAGTATAGCAGCGATGCGCTTATTACCTGCTCCTTATCTAATCGGTAGTAACCCGACACGTAGTTTAGGTTGATATCGTTAACCAGTTTTCTTAACCAAGGGGTATAGGATAGGGAAATACCCCACTCCTTGTCGATGAAAGCATATTTTGCTGGGTTCCAGTGCTGTGAGTTGGCATCGGGTGTTGATGCTACTCCAACATCGCCCATTGCGCCTGCGCGGGAATCGGGGGCGATGGTTAGGAATGGAACGGCAACTCGTAATGCATTAAGTCCTCCAGTTAGCGAAAGAGTATCGTTAAACTGGGCGTTAACTTTTACTGAAAGGCCTGTAATAATAAGTATTAGCGTAAATGCCTTGTAAATAAAATGTCTAGTCATTGGGATTAGTTTTCTTGCGTGGCAAATATAGTACATTTGGTAGAACCCTAACCCAAACGAAATAGTTTCTAATTTATTATGAAACGTGAGACGAGAAAAGTTAAACGTGAAACGTGAAACGTGAAACGTGAGACGTGAGACGTGAGACGTGAGACGTGAAAAGACCAAACACCAAGCACCAAGCACCAAACACTATATACTAAACACTACTTAAGCATTACAAGTTTTTGGAACTGCTCTGCCGATTTTCCATTCGATGTTCTAATTCGCACCTTATAGAAGTAAACCCCTCGGCCAATGCGGCTACCAAAATCATCAGACCCATCCCAGTGAATGGGGCCAACCCTATAGCCTAGGCTGTTGGGCTCGGTGTGGCGAATGGTTTTTACCAGTTTCCCCGACGGCGAGAATATTTGAATTAGCACATCAATATCGTTACCGGGTTGGTTGTGTTCAAAGAAAAATCCTGTTGTTTGGGTAAACGGGTTAGGGTAGTTAAGCAGGTGCGTTATTTTTAGCTTGCTATCGGATACTACGTTGAAGCTTAAGGTGGCTGTGGAGCTGTTGTTATGCACATCCCACGCTTTTACCGTAATGGTGTTTATTCCCTCGCTAAGATCGGTTAGCTGGAACTCAACCTTCCCCTGTTGGTAGCTATCTAAATCTGCTTCGTAGTAATCATTTAGCACGATATTTTTTTCGGTAACACCATTAATTGTGGCCACTAAATCGTGACCAATTCCTGTTCCAGTGGTGTTTACTCCGCTGCTATCCTTAATAAAAATAAGCAGCTTAGGGTTTGCGTCTGATGTTCCGCCCGATACAAAGTTCTTGTCGTTTAGGTGTATTTTTATTTCTGGGCCATGATTGTCGGGTTTGTAGCTGCTGTTGATGCCTCCTACGGGCACAGAGTTGTTGTAGCCACTGGCAGTAACCTCGCCCGATTTGGCAAAAGTGCTAATCCGTCCCATTCCAATGCTGTAGTTAATGTCCTTTGGAGTAATAAATGAGGCACTAAAATAGCCATCGGAAATGGTCATATTCCCTTTGTAAATAGTGTTGTCGCGGGCAAGAAAGTTCATGGTAGCGCCTTGGTTATTGGCCAGCGTGGTTATGGTTTTCTCTTTATCGAAAAGGGTTACTGACCCCGTTCCGTTAAAATTAACCCGTTCTTTTGTTGCCCCGTTGGTAACCCTTCCCTTTATGGTGATTTGGCTAAGTGCTTTAATGGTATCGGTTGCGGCAGAAAGGGGCTTTCCGTTAATGCTATCGATACTCATTGTGTACTTAGGGTACTTAAGGCTTATGGCAGGGTCGCCAAGTAGCATAAAGTTACGCTTGTTGTAGCCTGTACCCGATAGGCGTTTGGTTATTCGCACAACATCGCCTAAGCGGTGGTACGGTTCTCCGTTATCGGTATTATTGCTGAATACGGTTTCAATAAAGTTCTGGTTTAGAACAAAGTTTGGACTAGAGTAAACTAGTCGGGTGGTTGAGAGCAGAGCAACCGCACCGCCCTTGGGGGAGAGCAGTACCCACTCTCCAGCGGAAATAAGGTTGTAGTCGTCAAAGCGGCTAAACTCGCAGGTAGCTGTAACAAATACGTTTAGCTTGTTAAAGTTTCGCCACGATAGGATATCGCTTTTCATTACCACCTTCTCGTGAGCAAGCCAACGCTCATTGCCATGTCCTGTGTAGTTTACAATAAGCGCCCCGTTGTTTACACGGTTGTTTATGGCTGTGTTTACATCGGGGTAAACTTCCCCTGTTGAGGATGATTGCTGAGGGTAGGCGTCAAAAAATATTTTCTGAACATTGTAGCTTGGGTGGGTGCTCTTTACGTAATCGGCTAGGATATTGGCATCGCGCATGTGTACATTTCCATCCTCATCGTCGCCAATAAAACAGAGCTGATTTTGCCAGTCGCCAGCGTTGTTCTGGTTGTAGTAGCTGTTTATCTTATTAATAATGGTATTGGCCTGTTCTTGGGTCGATACAGGGAAGCGTCCTATCCCAATGTCAATTAGTCCATTGGCTTCGCCCTCATTAGCATCAAGTAGCCCAAAGTAGTCATCGGTAACAAAAGAGCTGGTTTTGCTGGTTGAGCTGCTCGATTGGAATGTGGGGATTAGGTTGGTATTCCCTTTTTTGGTGGATACGTTATCGTAGGATCCATCGCCAAAAAGAAGTAGGTACCGGGGTATTTCCTGTTGGGTGGAGGCTCGGTTGTAGAGCATCCGCATCATGTTTCTAATGGCAGTAGGGTCTGCTACACCAGCCGAGAACTCATTGTAAACCTGTTCCGTTGTAACAACCACAACCGATAGGTTATCGGCTTGGCGGTGCAACTCGGCTAATCCCTCTGCTTGCGACAAGAATATGGGGTGTGAAACAATCACCATGTTGGGTTGCCCCATTGCGTGTAGGTTCTGGTTGGGAACATCGGTAAAGCTGCTAAGCTCTGGGGCTTTTGCGGGGTCAAAGGCTATAAATTCCCGCAATATTTCCGTGGGAACGCTAAACTCGCCGTTTTGCACTAAAATTTCCTGGGTGTCAAAAATGGATGTGATGTCCCATATCTTAGTCTGAGCGGTTGTTCCAGATAGGCTAAATTTTGTAGTGTTGCCGGTGCCCACGGTTTGGGTGTCCCTAAACAAAAGAGGAGAGCCTGTAAACACTAGCTGCTGACGGGCGTTTACGCTAAGGTAATCAAGCCATCCGCTTGACGAGGGGCTTGGCTTGTTAAAGCTTAGCGAGAGTTCAAGGTTCCCAGCTTGTAAGGTTGATGAGAACATCTCTGTTTTAACCGACATAAAGTCCGATAGCTCATCGCCTACACTAACTCCGCTTAGCCATATAGTGCCAACGCTAACCCCATTTTGCGAAATGCTAAAACTGCTACCCAACGATGATCGGGCTGCCACCCTGGCTCTTACTTTAAGCGAACTTCCACTAGCGGGGTAGGCTAATTTTGTATTGTATCGTTGTGTGGTTACAATATCAAACGATTCGCCAAACCAATCCCTCCCCGATTTAATCAGGTTTGTATCGTTTCGTTCAAAGTGAGCGTAAGCATCAACAATACCTGTTTGCTTATTAAATGAGGCGTTACTCGGAATAGTGGGCACCTCCTTTGCGGTAGAAACGTTATCGGTTAAGTAGTAGTAAATGTACTGGGAATAAAGATGTTGCTCGTGTTCAAAGTAGCTGACTCCTGCGTTGTAGCTCCATGTAACGGGGCCCTGAGCGAAGAACAACAGGTAATCGGTCTGGTTAAAAATGCCATCGCTACCCTTTTCAAACCTAACGGGAATTTGGACCAAGTCGTCAGAAGAGGCAGCATTATTATAGAAAGGCAGCATTTTACCCCCATGCCCCCATACAGTAACTTTATGGGGGTTGCTAAAGCCCAACGAGGCTAATTTTGCATAGCTAATTTTGTACACATCGCTATTGCTTACCGCAACCTTTACCCACTTACCCTGTGCTAAAACTGAGCTTGCCACAGTTTTTCCTTTCGATACTTGTGCTTGCGCTTTTACCCTTGATTCCGACGCGTTTATGTCAAAGGACACAAGGCGCTCTACAGTACCCGAAGCGTTTACCCGAAGCGCTGGAATGGTAACCTGTATGTAAGGTTGTTTGCGTTCAATGGCAACTGTTGCATGCTTAGCTGCGTACTCTTTTTGTACAACAAGTAGCCTTGCCGCATTAGTGTTGCTAGTTGCTGTATATACCATATTAGTAATGGTAACATCGTATGCCGAGCTGTTGCTTATCGATGCGTTTAGCGGGATAAGAGCATAGTAATGGGGGAGAAGCGCATCCTTGTCAAAGTAAATAGCCTTATCAAAGGAGTTATCCAATGTTGCGTTTGAGGTTTTCCAAGGCACAGTAACGCTATATGTTTGGCTCCAAGCAGGCTGTAGCATAACATATGTGAACGCAAATACAAGTAGAAAGCGAAGCATTGGGATTCTTATTTTGTGCAAAATAAACATAAAGTTTTGGTTTACGCCTATTACAATTAAAGTTCAGGTTCTAAGTACATGACAAAACTTTGACACATTCATTAAACTCGCAGATATCCAACGAATTTGACAACGCATGAGCTATCCTAATTAAC
>JAFGDZ010000082.1 GCA_016931855.1 Bacteroidales bacterium | reverse complement strand
TACACCATTAGCGCAAGCGTGAGTCCTGAAAATTCTGGCACTGTTTCTGGTGCTGGTGAGTACGACCACGGCAAATCGGTTACCCTAACGGCCACCGCTAATGAGGGTTACATCTTTTTAAACTGGACTGAAGATGGTGCGGAGGTATCAACCAATTCAACCTACACCTTTGCCGCCACCGATGATCGCACGTTGGTAGCCCATTTTGCTCTGGGTTACACCATTAGTGCTACTGCTAATCCTGAAAATACGGGCACAGTAGAAGGAGCAGGAGACTATGTTGCCAATGCGTTGGTTACCCTAATCGCCACCGCCAACACGGGCTACACCTTTGTGAACTGGACAGAGGATGGCGCCGAAGTATCAACCGAAGCAAGCTACACCTTTACTGCCGAAAGTGACCGCTCGCTGGTGGCCAACTTTAGCCTAAACAGCTACACCATTAGCGCAAGCGTGAGTCCTGAAAATTCTGGCACTGTTTCCGGTGCTGGTGAGTACGACCACGGCACATCGGTTACCCTAACCGCCACTGCCAACGAGCATTACACCTTTGTTAACTGGACAGAGGATGGTGAAAACGTATCAACCGAAGCAACCTACACCTTTACTGCCGAAAGAGCCCGCTCGTTAGTAGCCAATTTTAGACTGAATAGCTACACCATTAGCGCAAGCGTGAGTCCAGAAAATTCTGGCACTGTTTCCGGTGCTGGTGAGCACGACCACGGCACATTGGTTAACCTAACCGCCACCGCCAACACTGGCTACTCCTTTGTGAACTGGACAGAGGATGGTGCCGAGGTGTCAACCAATGCAACCTACACCTTTACCGCCGAAAGCGACCGCACGCTGGTGGCCAACTTTAGCCTAAACAACTACACCATCAGTGCCAGCGCAGCACCTGAGAATTCGGGCACAATTAGCGGAACAGGCGACTACAACCACGGCACATTGGTTAACCTAACTGCTACCGCCAATACTGGCTACTCTTTTGTTAACTGGACAGAGGATGGTGCAGAGGTATCAACCAATGCAACCTACACCTTTACTGCCGAAAGTGACCGTACGCTGGTAGCCAACTTTAGCCTGAATAGCTACACCATTAGCGCAAGCGTGAGTCCAGAAAATTCTGGCACTGTTTCCGGTGCTGGTGAGTACGACCACGGCACATCGGTTTCCCTAACCGCCACTGCCAACACTGGCTACACCTTTGTGAACTGGACAGAGGATGGCACCGAGGTGTCAACCAGTGCAACCTACACCTTTACCGCCGAAAGTGACCGCACGCTGGTGGCTAACTTTAAAGTGGCAACGGGTATTGAGAATAGCACACTTGGCAATGCGGAGGTTTACCCTAACCCCTTTGGCGAGAGCATCAGCCTAAAGAACCAAGAGAGGGTTAGCCAGGTTATTATCACCAACCTAATAGGCCAAAGGCTTATGGATGTGCAGCTGAACGGTGCAAGCCGAATAAGCACAGCACACCTACAAAAAGGCGTGTACCTTGTGGTGCTAGTAGCTAGCGATGGAACCCGCGTTGTAAAGCGAATGGTGAAGAACTAAAAAGTAAGTATAATTGTAAGCAACAAAAAAGAGCTCTTTTAAAGGGCTCTTTTTTTATAGTTGTTGTTGGCGGTTGGCTTAGCATAAACCGACTGAGGTACAACCTCAGCCGAACAGAGCCTGCTAGAAATAGTACGACTCAGGTGCATTTACCTGCCAGCTTCTTGCCGAGAGGTAGACTAGGCAGGACCGAGCCGAACGGGGGTCGATACAGGCAGTAGGCTACTTATCCTCGTAATGTCCCCAAAGGCTTAAAACATGGACGGTAATAATATCTTCTTCGATGGTGTAAACAAGGCGGTGCTTGTGATTAATTCTGCGCGAGAACTTTCCGGCAAGTCCATACTTCATGAGTTCTATCCGTCCAGTTCCTTCAGTCGGGTTTTCTTTGATTTCATTAAGAAGTGTAGCAATCTTTTTAAGTACGGCTTTATCGCCGACTTTTCTGTGCTTTTCGATATCGGCTAAGGCTACTTTGGTAAATTCTAAAACATAGCTCATAGACCAAGCAAATTGCTTATCTCTTCAGAGCTTGTAATCCTTTTTACTTCTCCATTCTTCGCTTGTTCTGCACTGCGTTTTATTTTCTTGACCATTTCAGCATTAAAGTAAATATCATCCTCGCTTATGGGAATTAAAGCATAGGACTTATCCTTTCCACGTTGAACGATAATTTGCTCGCCTTTATCCGCTCTTTCAAAGTATAGCTTTTGATTTTGTCTAAATTCTCTACTGCTTATTACTAACATATCGTATAATTTTACCGTGTACCAACATGGTACAAAGTTACTATTTGTTACGTAAAATCACTTTAATTTGTTTAGTTTTTTCAGATAATAATTACCCCCCGCTGCCACACGAACCGAGCGCACTTTGCGAGCTCAGCGAAGCTAATCCCCTCGTGTGGATTTGCGACAGCAAAGATACTTCCAAGCTACTACGGCTCTTTGGCGCATAAAGCAATTATAACTATTTTCTTTGCTTCGTTACCACACGATACAATCGTGCGGAAGCTGGGTAAAGTGTTAAACACCTGGCTTCGATCTGGCGACACCTTAAACAGCAATGCAAAAATTACAAAGCGTATTGTTTTCGCTATTTGCATGATTGTCTGTACGAAGAATCTAGAATCAGGGTAATATCACCCCTTCGGGGTTTGAAAATCATTCACTGCATTTTTGCTACAATAATATCAGCCCTTCGGGCTTATCGGGCTGTCGATGCCATTTTCCGTGACATCGACAATGCAGCAGCTTACATGGCGTCGCATAATCACAGAGGGCTATATTTCTGTAATTTAGGGGAATACCTGTTTAAACGTGTCGAAGTCAGGAGGGTTAACTTTTGGCGCAATCACAGACGCACTTTTTTCAATGCCCTGTCCTACTAGATGGTTATCGTGGGAATCTTTTTACTGTTTTTACTGAAATATTTTGCAACATATTGGTTATCTACTATATATTGTCAAATATAAAGGGGTAAATTGCAATAACCACGGCCTTTAGGCCGTGGATAAAAGGAATAACGACGCATAGGGCTTTAGCCCTGAATTCATCTTGTTATTACACATTGGTTGAACGTAGAGACGCAATATTGGCGCTATTTACGAAGATGGCTATATCATCCTCTCAAAAAGTTGCATTTATTAATTGAATTTAGGTAGTATAATGCAAAGGTAGGGCAAAGTATTCCCAACGCTCCAAAATACTCTTTCTCAAAGATGCAAAGGGAGCGTTTAGTGTTGGGTCAGAATACCATTCGTGCCTCATATTTAATGAAACCCAAAACGGGTTCTGCCATTGGGGCAATCGGCACAAATGGGTATTTGCCGTTTACTATTAAGCAGTAGCTGGCGAAACCCGTTGTACTCCACACCAAACCAAATCGACCTAAAAGACTCAGCATCGGCTCCTCCAAGGGACACAGAAGCATCCTTATCCCAGCAGCAGGGAACAACGGCGCCATTGTAGGCAATTACACTGCTAAACCAAGGCTTTGAGCAGCTTACCGAAGGGTTTCCCTTTAGAAGAACATCGCCATGTGGCGATACGTAGTATCGGGAGTACTTAGTATCCAAAGGTATTAGCGCTTTTTCCTGATTAGGATATGTGAACTGAGCTGTTTTAAACGTTACCACATTTGCTCCGTATTGCTTAGCAAGCTGCTTAGCATCGGGAATCTGATGCAGATTATAACTAAACACCAGCATCTGCATTTCTATAATAGGGTAGCTAGCGTTCTGCTGCTTCTTGGCACTGGCAACCAGTTGTATTGCATCAAGCGCTCTATCTAGTGCGCCCCCTACCCTATAACGACTGTAAACCTCTTGTGTGGTTCCATCAACCGATACAATAATTTTACCCAGCTGCGTGCGAACCAAACCTTGCGCAATATCAGCTGTTACTAGTTGCCCGTTAGTTGAAACAACTGTGAAGATTCGCTTTGCCGAAAGCGCCTCTACCATGGAAACTAGATTTGCATTTAGAGTTGGTTCTCCTTGAAAAAAAAGTTGTGCATGTAAGGTGTAAGCCCACACATCATCAACCAACCGCTCAAACAGCGCCATGGACATTAGCCCTTTGGAGCGGGTTAGGGAATTTGCCCCACGGGGACAATCGGGACAATGAAGGTTGCAAGAGGAAGCGCTCTCAAAGGTTAACGCTACAGGTAAACCAAACACGTAGCTCCTTTTGGTGAGCCTAGAGAGCCAGTAGCCAATCCAACACCTTATTACATTACAAACTCGCTTAAGAGTCAATCCCTTTAGCAGAGCCAGTATCTCTAAAAGTTGGCTTTTTAATGCCATTCTTGTTTAGTGTTTGGTATTTTGTGTTAGCTTCTATTCCAATTACATAAACTTGAAATTCAATATCTTAACGACTTAAATATAAAAAAGTGATGAGGTACACAGTCTTAGTTTCCCCCATCACCATTTTTATATTTGCTTATTACGTTCAGCAACTCATTTTCTATCAGCGAACGCCTATCAATACCTATTGGACTTCTAAAATCTCAAACAGCTCATCAAGTTTTGGAGTTAGAATAATCTCGGTACGCCTATTCTTTTGGCGAGCCTCAGGTGTTTTTGCGGGATCGATAGGGTAAAACTCTCCCCTACCAGCTGCAGTAATACGCTTAGGGTTAATCTTTGATGATTCTAGCAGAATGCGAACAATTGAGGTGGCACGCTTTGCGCTCAAATCCCAGTTATCCTTAATATCACCCTTACCAATAAGGGGCACATCGTCGGTATGGCCCTCAACCATAATGTTGATATCGGTATTCTGCTCTAAAACGGGGATTAGCTGCTTAATGGCCGATGCTCCTTTGGGGTCAACAACGTAGCTACCCGACTTAAACATAAGCTTCTCCTCCAGCGACACGTAAACCTTACCATTCTGCATTTTTATGCTAAGGCCTTTGCCCTCAAATCCAAACAGAGCATCGGAAACCTTACGCCTTAGAGCAAGTACAGCCGAGTCCTTTCTGGCCAATATCTTCTCAAGCTCAATCAAACGGGCGTTACGCTCTTCCAGCTCAAGGCGCATCTTCTCTATTTCTGCCCTATTGCGTTCCAAGTCGGCCTGCAGCTGTTCAAGGTTAAGACGGCGCTGGTTAAGACGGCGCTCTAGTTCCTTAAGCGCATCCTCCTTCTCCTGCAGCTCTTCCTGCGTTTTTTGGAGCTGAGCTAGAACTTTTCGGGTTTCCTGAACATTCCCTTGCATTAGGCTTTCCTGAACGCGTTGTAGCTCCGCATAACGGGTAGATAGCGTTTCCTTATCCTCCGTTAGGCGCTTAAGTTCAAGGCTACGACTAACGCTATCGCGCATTAACACATCAACCTGCGATGTAAGTACCTTTATGCGAGACTCTAGTTCGGTTACCTTAACCGTTAACGACTCGTTCTCGGTTGAAAAGCGTTCCCGTTCCTCCTCACATTTCTGATTCTTATCCTGTAACGTCTGAAACTCCTTTGCGGGCACACAGGAGAAAAAAGTTATACCAGCAATACAAGCCAGACCAATGAGCATCAATTTTTTTGACATAGTAAAATATTTAGGCTACTTTTAAGTTGATGTAGATTAAAGCAAAGCAAATTTAAGCATTTATTGGTAATGCAACCCATGTTAAACAAACCATAGTTTAACGGGTTTAATTTATAACTTTGCTGTTTGCAACCAAGAGGTATTTTGGACATGGGAGAAAGTTACAAGTTGCTTGAGCAGATTAACAATTCGCTCGACTTAAAACATTTGGAACCAGATCAACTAGTGGAGCTCAGTAGCGAACTTCGCCAGTTTATTATTGATATTGTGTCAACTAACCCAGGACACTTTGGCGCAAGCCTTGGTGTTGTGGAGCTAACCGTTGCATTGCACTACGTATTCAACACTCCGTCCGATAGAATTATATGGGATGTAGGGCATCAGGCCTACGGGCATAAGATACTAACAGGCCGTAGGGATATTTTCCACACCAATCGTAAGTACGGTGGCATAAGCGGGTTCCCAAAACGAACCGAGAGCGAGTACGACTCCTTTGGAACAGGGCACTCATCAACCTCCATTTCGGCTGCGCTTGGCATGGCCATTGGCAATGAGCTAAAGGACGAGAAAAGGCATGTGGTTGCGGTAATTGGCGATGGCTCAATGACTGGCGGACTGGCCTTTGAGGGGCTAAACAACGGCGGAACACAAAAGGCCGATTTGCTAGTTATCCTAAACGATAACAACATGGCCATTGACCCTAATGTTGGCGCACTTAAGGAGTACTTACTGGATATTACCACATCGCAAACCTACAATAAGTTTAAAACCGATGTGTGGAACCTGATGGGACGACTAGATAAGCTTGGCCCAAGAACCCGCACAATTATTCAGAAGTTAGAGAATGCTGTTAAATCGGCTATTCTAAAGCAAAGCAATCTTTTTGAATCGCTTGGATTCCGGTACTTTGGGCCAGTAGATGGCCACGATGTGGTTTACCTAACCAAAGTGCTTAACGACCTTAAAAACATTCCTGGCCCCAAGCTGCTCCACTGCCTAACGGTTAAAGGCAAAGGGTTTACCCCAGCCGAGCAGAACCAAACCATTTGGCACGCGCCAGGACTTTTCAACAAGACTACTGGTGAGCGCATTGTAATAAAAACGGATAAGCCTACCCCACCCAGATACCAAGATGTTTTTGGCCACACGCTGGTTGAACTTGCCGAACAAAACGAGAAGATTGTGGGAATAACCCCTGCAATGCCATCGGGCTGCTCGCTTAACATCATGATGGAGAAAATGCCCAACCGCACTTTTGATGTGGGCATTGCAGAGCAGCACGCCGTTACCTTCTCGGCTGGATTAGCCGCAGAGGGCATGGTACCATTCTGCAACATATACTCATCGTTCATGCAGCGGGCATTCGACCAGGTTATACACGATGTAGCGCTACAAAACCTACAAGTAGTTCTTTGCTTAGACAGAGGCGGACTTGTTGGCGACGATGGCGCAACGCACCATGGGGCATACGACATTGCCTACCTGCGCAGCATCCCCAACATGGTTGTGTCGGCTCCAATGAACGAGGAGGAGCTACGTAACCTAATGTTTACAGCACAGCAAAAGGGCAATGGGCCATTTGCCATTCGCTACCCTAGGGGTAATGGCGTTATGACTGATTGGCGAAAACCGTTCAAAACTATAGATATTGGCAAAGGGCGACAAATAAGACAAGGCTCCGACATTGCTCTTGTTACCATTGGGCACATTGGCAACATGGCTGCTGCAGCTGCCGATAAGCTAGAATCCGAAGGTATTAGCGTGGCTCATTTCGACATGCGCTTTGCTAAACCCCTAGACCATGAACTGCTACATAAAATTGGCAAATCGTACAACACCATAGTAACCGTTGAAGACGGGTGCCTACCCGGAGGATTTGGTAGCGCGGTGCTTGAATGGCTTAACGATAACGGCTACAACGCCAAGGTTATTAGGCTGGGCATACCCGACCGCTTTGTGGATCACGGCAGCCAGCAAGAACTTTACAAAGAGTGTGGCATTGATACCGATGGGATTTACCAAACCATTAAAAGGGTGAGTAAACCCAACCTGCTAAACAAAGCCATTTAGGCAACCCTATCAACGTACATACTACACCAAAACCTCGGGCAAAACCTGAGGTTTTTTCTACATTATAGCACACTGCTCCACTAGCGTACCCGCCAAGAGGTTAGCAATCTAAAACATTTAAGTAGAAGAAAACAATTAACCCGCTGTTCCCATTAACACAAAAAAAGAGGCATCTCAGCCATAACATCCGTTCATTAATCAAAACAACCAAAAACGATGATTTATATTACCATACCAACCGAGGGAAGAGAATGCTATACAACATAAATTGCATAATTACTAAAAACCCAACCCTATGAAAAAGTACTCTACGTCACTAGTTTTCGCAATCATCCTGTTTTTAGGGCTAAGCAGCGCATCAGCGCAAGAAAAACCAGAGCAAGAAGTTGTGACCAACGAGTCAAGCTCCTCTCTTGATTTAAATGTTGACATAGTAAGCCGTTACCTATGGCGTGGTTTACTCTATAGCCCAAGTCCAAACATCCAACCAACGCTAACGTTTAGCGCAGGAGGATTCGCCATAGGAGCATGGGGAAGCTACAGCCTATCGGAGCAATATGCTGAGGTTGACCTTTTTGTATCCTATACCACAAGCCCCATAACCCTAATGGTGTATGACTACTATGCCGAGGATGAAACAGACCTCTCGGCAGTTGACTACTTTAAATGGAAAAAGGGAACAACGGGTCACCAACTAGAGGGAACTATTATGTTTGGAGGAACCGACAAAATCCCATTCACCCTAACAGCCGCCACATTCTTTTATGGAAACGATAAAAATGTTGATGGGGACAACAACTACTCAACCTACTTTGAAATTGCTTATCCAGTAAAAATTGCAGGACAAGAGGTTAACCTGTTCCTAGGTGGCACTCCAGCCGAAGGGCTCTACCACACCGAGGCAGGGATTGTAAACGTAGGGTTCTCCACTAGCAAGAGCCTTAAAATTACCGACTCATTTGAGCTTCCCGTAAAGGGCACCTTTGCAGTGAACCCCGCAGCCAAAGATGTATTCTTTGTAATAGGACTTACTTTTTAACAACCTAAATATCAATGATTATGAAGAAATTTATATCAATAAGAACAAAACTCGCACTCCTTGTTGGAGGAGGCATTTTTATCATCGCAGGAATCCTCATTGCTCTTTCCACTGTAACATCAATTAGAAATGCTGAGGAAAGCGCTATAATCAACGCAAGAAGCATTGGTTTTGAGTTAACCGCCCAACTTAAGAGCGAAATGGAAGAGGCCATAGCCTCTGCCAGAACCATGACAGACGTTATAAAGGGCTCTTTGGATAAGAACATCAGCAGGAACCAGCTCCAAAGCATGGCAGGAAAGATTCTTCTCGAAAACAAATCGTTTCTTGGCTTTACCCTTTGCTTTGAGCCAAATGCTTACGACGGCCTCGATAACCGGTTTGCAAACACTGCCGCACACGACGCCACAGGCCGATTTATATCATACCTAACAAAAGACGGAACAGGAGGCTATGTTATTGAGCCACTAATAGATTACACAAACGAATCCGCTTCGCCTTGGTACTTTATGCCACAGAAGTTGCGCAATGAGTTTGTTACCGAACCCGTAATGTATCCCATTCAAGGCAAGGATGTATATATGGTATCGTTTATGGCTCCGATAATGAACAACGGAACATTTATAGGTGTAACAGGTGTTGATATTGCCATAGACTACCTTCAAGAAGCCGTATCAAAAGCAAAAATATTTGAGGGTAACGGCTCATTGGCTGTAGTATCGCACGAGGGTGTTTTTGCCGCGAACTCCGCAAACCCTGAATTTGTTGGGAAAAACATAAAAGAAGTCCTCACTGACAACTACGATAAGGAAATTAGCAACCTAAAATCTGGCAAAACCATTGAGACCACTCAAAATGAAATACTAGAAGTACAACTACCTCTTTATGTTGGACGGTCACCTCTGCCTTGGCAAATAAGAATGGCAGTACCACTATCGTATGTAACCCAAGAAGCCCGCATACAAATGTGGCGATCCATTGGGGTAGGTATTACCCTTATGATTATTGGTATTCTGCTACTAATCCTTATTGTTAACCGATTTACAAAACCAATTGGAGACTTATCTCTAAAAGCAAAAGAAGTAGCAAAAGGGAATCTTACCGTAACAATCGACTCAAATACCTCAAACGATGAGGTTGGCGAGCTGGCCTCCTCGCTATCGGAAATGCTAAACAACCTAAAGGGCATAATAACCGATATCCTAAGTGGATCCGACAGCATTCTATCGGCCAGCACACAGCTAAGCACCGGGTCGCAACAGCTATCGCAGGGAAGTGCAGAGCAAGCATCATCGGTAGAAGAGGTTAGCTCCTCTATGGAGCAAATGGTATCCTCAATAATACAGAACACCGACAATGCCCGCCAAACAGAGTCTATAAGTATTGAGGCAGCCAAAGGGATTAAACGCGGCTTTGAAAGCGCTGAGGTTGCCATTAAGTCTATGCGCCAAATTGCTGATAAAATCAGCATAATTACCGACATCGCATTCCAAACTAACATCCTAGCGCTTAACGCAGCCGTTGAGGCAGCCAGAGCAGGTGAGCACGGAAAAGGCTTTGCAGTTGTAGCAGCGGAAGTTAGAAAACTGGCCGAGAGAAGCAAAATAGCAGCCGATGAAATAAATAGCCTTTCGAAGTCGGGCGTTAAAGATTCTGAAGAAGCTGGCGTTGTGCTAAGAAATATCATCCCTCAAATAGAGAGAACATCGCAGCTAGTTCAGGAGATTACGGCAGGCAGCATAGAGCAATCGAATGGAGCCGACCAAATAAACGCTTCCATACAGCAACTTAACGACCTTACCCAGCAAAACGCAGCCCTATCCGAGGAGCTTGCAACAAGCGCAGAGGAAATGGCAAGCCAAGCACAAGCACTAAAAGAAATGGTTAACACCTTCACCATTTCGTAACACCAAGCGGTAGCCAGCATTAAGTTGGCTACCGCTAAAAAATCTACTGTATAGTACTCTAACATTTTATTGACAGGAAAACCAAAAGGTCGTACATTTCAGCAAAACAAATCCCCCTCTGCATGAAAACCATTAGAGGTAAAATATCTTTCACAATAATTGCTATTTCCATAGCAACAGCATTTTTTGTGGGTTTAATTAGTTTCATTTTTGCTAAAAAACAGTTAGAAAACGAGACAAGAGAAGTACACATCAAAGCCGTTGCCTACAATTCGGCTCTTTTTGAGAAGCAGATAGGCCAGGTAAAAGTACTTGCTAACGTACTTGAGGCTGAATTGGATAATAGCTTTAGCAACTTTGCTAGCAGAGGGGATATTAGCAAAGAAAAAGAACTTCTGCTAAAGCAGATGGAAGCAACCGCAAAAACAGTTAGACCATTTAGCCTCTGGGTTGTTTTTAATACAAAGCACTTTCCAGGGAAGCATGTTGTGAGCATCCGCGATGTGTCGGGCAACGGGAATTACCAAGCCGAACCCGAATACGACGTTTGGGAGTATGTTGACACTACGGGCAGCAACATGGATTGGTGGATAAAGGCCATACAACAGGGGGAACACTGGAGCAACCCATACT
This sequence comes from Bacteroidales bacterium, assembly GCA_016931855.1. Lineage (GTDB taxonomy): Bacteria > Bacteroidota > Bacteroidia > Bacteroidales > Tenuifilaceae > UBA5206. The sequence continues at coordinate 11,134 of JAFGDZ010000082.1, read as the reverse complement.
ACTGGGCTCCGTGGGACAAAACAATTATTTCCCACTCAAAAGCCATTTTTCGCGAGGGCAAGCTAATTGCCGTTGTTGGTTCCGATTTTGAGTTTGACGAGCTTGAAAGCTACTTTACCACTCAAGAAATTGAAAACGACGGATACCTATGGCTCACCAACAAAGAGGGGTACACAATAATACATCCATCGCACAAAGGAGAATACTTAACGGAGCACTTCCATAACCAAGGGCTAAAAGAGCTGTTCAACAGCACAGCCACCAATAGCAAATTTTTTGTTTACAATTTCGACGGAATCAAAAAAGTGGCCGCAGCACAGGAGCTAAGCAACGGATGGACATTAGCCATATCGACCCCATATAGTAAAATATTTATGGGCACCTACAAGCTAATTCTACTAATAGGGTTAACCCTAATTGGCTCCTTTCTAATTGCCATACTTATTGGAATAAAAGTTTCGCAGCAGCTCACAAGGCCAATACAAAGCTTTGTTGAACGATTTGTAAAAGCTGCCGAAGGCGACTTAAGCGTTAGGGTTGAGGAGAAATCGAACGATGAGATTTACCTCTTAGAGCACAACTTCAACCTCTTTATGAGCAAAACAGAGGCAATGGTTACAGAGCTTGTTGAGATGCACAAATCCCTTTCCATTGAAAAGAAAAGGGCCGAGGAGTCCGACAAGCTAAAAACGGCCTTCCTCGCTAACATGAGCCACGAGATTAGAACCCCACTAAACGCCATACTCGGCTTTACATCGCTACTAAAAAACAACAACCACCTAACCCCCGAAACACAGGACTACACTGAGCTGATTATTAGCAATGGCTACACTCTGCTCAACTTTATTGAGAAGATAATAGAGATATCTGAGCTCGAATCGGGAGTTAAAAAAGTATCCATTGAACGGATTCTTGTTAGCGATATTCTGTCGAGTATTTACAAAGAATACCAGCTAAACGTATTTAAGCTCCATGAACGGAACATTGCATTTGAACTCAACATACCAGAACGCATAAAGGGGCTATACCTACTAAGCGACAAACACTGCATTCAGAAAATTATTTCGCATCTACTCGACAATGCCGTTAAGTTTACCACAGAAGGCCGCATTGAGCTAGGAGCAGCCATAGACCCTAAAGACAACATCACATTCTACGTAAGGGACACAGGTATTGGAATTAAAACAGAGGATTCTAAAACCATTTTTGAGTCGTTCTATAAACCCACCAACAACCAAAGCCAGTACTTTAGCGGAGCAGGGCTTGGGCTTGCCATTGCCAAACGAATTGCCAACAGGCTAGATGCTATGCTGTGGTTTGAATCCGAATACGGCAAAGGCACAACCTTCTACCTAAGCACATCAAAAGGGATAAAAGGGAAGGATGATGATTTTGCGGTTGACTCCTCCCGCAAAACCGACGAGCAGGATTACTCATGGAGTAAATTCACAATAGTTGTTGCTGAGGATTTGTACGCCAACTTCCTACTAATCAAATCGCTACTAGCCCATACAGGGATAAACATCCTATGGACAAAGAACGGGCAAGAAACAATTGACTTAGCACGCAACAAGCACATCGACCTAATTCTTATGGACTTACGAATGCCCCAAGTTGATGGGCTAACCGCAACAAGGCAGATAAGGGAGTTTAAACCACTAGTTCCCATTATAGCCCAAACAGCATTTGCCACACCCGAAGATAAGCAGCAATGCATTGATGCTGGGTGTGATGACATTGTAACCAAGCCCATTTTTAAGCACGAGCTGTTTATGGCGATGAAAAGATTTTTACGCTAGCAATCAAGCCCATCCATATCAATTTACAGCAAAAGAAAAACATCTTTTGTAGAAACCAATTTTCGTTACTATATTCGCACACCGAAAAAAGTTCTGGAATCTGATGCCCGGATGGCGGAATCGGTAGACGCGCTGGTCTCAAACACCAGTGGTAGCAATACCGTGCCGGTTCGACCCCGGCTCCGGGTACAAACGCAAAACCCTCAATTTTATTGAGGGTTTTTTTGTATATTGCCGGCATGAACAGCAAGAGCGAAAACAACCCCTACGGCGAGAAACAACCAGAGTTTGACCGCCGTTACCTAGAGATGGCCCAGATTTGGGCTAAGAACTCCTACTGCATCCGCAGACAGGTGGGTGCGCTTATTGTTAAGGATAAAATGATAATCTCCGATGGCTACAACGGAACCCCCTCGGGATTTGAGAACATATGCGAAGACCCTGAAACGGGAAAAACCAAGCCATATGTGCTTCACGCCGAGGCCAACGCCATTACAAAAGTTGCCAAATCCAACAACAGCAGCCAAGGAGCAACACTCTACGTAACCTCATCGCCATGCGTTGAGTGCGCCAAGCTTATTATTCAGGCAGGCATTAAACGCGTAGTGTACTGCGATGACTACCACACCATAGACGGAATTGACCTCCTTAAGCGCGCCTCCATCGAAATTGTAAAACTCACACTTTAACATATATCACCATGAAGTTCCAGAACACCACTAGAGAAATTATATACCCCATAGGATTTGCACTAGTTCTGGTTATAGGAATCCTGATTGGAACAAAGTTCCAAAAAGCCCCAGGACGACCAAGCCTTATGGTTCCGCCTAGAACAGACAAACTTACCAGCGTTTTACAATACATACAGGAGGAGTACGTTGACTCAGTATCCATGCACAACCTTATTGAGCAAACCATTCCCTCCATGCTCAAAAACCTTGACCCCCACTCAGTTTACATCCCCGCCAGCGACCTACAAGCGGTTAACGAGCCGCTAGAGGGAAACTTTGACGGCATTGGCGTACAGTTTAACATGCCCAACGACACCGTTATTGTGCTAAACACCATAGTAGGAGGCCCATCGGAAAAGTTGGGCATACAAGCAGGCGACAGAATTATTACCATAAACGACTCCCTTGTTGCCGGAGTAAAAGTACCACAGGACAGCATTGTAAGGCTACTTAAGGGGAAAACAGGAACTACTGTTAGAGTAGGAATTAAACGCAACGAAGTAAACGAGCTTATTGATTTTGATATCGTTAGAGGCAAAATCCCCATTTATAGCGTTGATGTTAGCTACATGGCTAGCCCAACCATTGGCTACATTAAAATATCGAAGTTTGCCCGAACCACCTACCGTGAATTTATTGAGGCTGTTGAGAAGCTAAAAAAAGAGGGAATGACCAAAGTTGTTATCGACCTAAGAGGCAACAACGGCGGATACCTTGATGCAGCAACCAATATCGCAAACGAGTTCCTTCCCGAAGGCAAGCTAATAGTTTACACCCAAGGCAAAGCCCGTGCGCGCCAAAACATACTCTCCACAGCCAGCGGCAGGTGTCTCGACACCGAGGTTGCCGTGCTAATAGACGAGTTCTCGGCATCGGCAAGCGAAATTTTGGCGGGAGCCATTCAGGATAACGACCGCGGCGTGGTTATTGGCCGCCGCTCATTTGGCAAGGGATTGGTTCAGGAGCAGATACTGTTTAGCGACGGATCGGCCATTAGGCTAACCATTGCCCGATACTACACCCCTACCGGGCGCAGCATCCAGAAACACTACGAGCCCGGAAGCGACGACTACTTCTACGATATTAGCAACCGTTACATGCACGGCGAGTTCCAAGAGCCCGATAGCATTCAGTTTGCCGACTCGCTTAAGTTTACCACCCCTAGCGGCAGAACCGTTTATGGCGGTGGGGGCATTATGCCCGATGTGTTTGTTGGGCTCGACACAACTGGCGTTACACCATACTTTACAAAGGTTTCCAATAGGAACCTTGTGTACCGCTTCGCATTCCAGTTTGCCGAAAAGAACCGGAAGCACCTAAACTCTCTGAAAACATTTACCGATGTTTACAGCTTTATTGAGCAGCAAAAGATTTTTGAAGAGTTTGTAACCTACGCCCAATCCAATGGTGTTAAGCCAAACGCAAAGGACATAAAAGTATCGCGCCAGCTTATTGAGACACAAATAAAAGCCTACATTGCCCGTAATGCCATTGATAACGAAGGGTACTACCCCTACATTAAGAACATAGACACTACGCTAAAAAAGGCAATTGAGGTTTTAGACAATAATCAAACCAGCCAAATAGTAAATCCCAAACAGGGTAGCAAGCTTAGCATGAACATGCTGCTGATATCCTACACAAAAACATCACCTAAGAAGGAGGTTATTGCTATGGTTGCCTGATTGGGCTGCTCCAAAAAGCCCATATGCCCGGAATTACTAAGCATCACCACCTTACTGTGGTGATGCTTTTCTTTTAGCAGCATGGCAACCGAGCTGGGAATATAGCTATCCTTCTCGCCCATTAAAAGCAAGGAGGGAACTGTTAACCCCGCAAGTACACCGTTCCTATCCTTACGCAAGGCCATCCCCCTTAGCGCGGCAGCAATACCAGTAGTAGGTGTACTTAGCGCTATTTGCTTAGCGCGCTCTACCTGTGCGACCATCAGCGGTAAGCTATCGGCAGCAAAGGCATTGGGAATGCTACTGCTAACTATAAGCTCCTTTTTACCGCGCAGCACAAGGTCAACTTCTCGGTACCTATTCTTACGCTTCTCATCGGTATCGGCATTTGGCGTTGAGTGAAACAAGCAAAGACCCGCAAGCCTAGCGGGGAAACACTCGGCAAAAGCCATCGCAACGTACCCACCCATAGAGTGGCCAATGAGCGCAGCAGTAGTCACCCCCAAATCATCAAGCACCAACAGCACCGCTTCGGCAGCAAGTTCCATGGTAAGCTCATCGCCAGTAAAATGAGACAAGCCATGACCGGGCGTATCAATGCAAATTACCCTATACCTTTCGCAAAGCGATATGGCAAAATCGCCCCAAATATTTTTCGATTCCAAATAGCCATGCAGCAGAACAACAGGGCGCCCCGCACCCCCCTCCTTATAGGCAATAGAGCCATTTGGCCATTTTATAAACTGGTTTTTAAACATATTTTCACAAAAAAGCTAAAATAGAACACCCAATCAATCAAACACATCCACCAATTAGACTAAATATAAATTACAATTAACTGCCCTACGGCATGGCGCAAGTTAAGCGCTAATGGTATTTTTGCCATACGTAGAGTTGATATTTTCCTCAACTTTACACTAACTTGAACCATTAAACGCATAAAACAATAAACCAAAACAATATGAGTGGACTCTTAAGCTCATCGCTTGGCCGAAAGCTCATTATGAGCGTATCTGGCCTATTCCTAATGCTTTTCCTCACCGTTCACCTTGGCGTAAACCTACTGCTAATGTTTGGCGACGGAGAGCTGTTTAACCATGCGGCGCACTTTATGGGAACAAATCCAGCCATTAAGATAATGGAGCCAATTCTGGCAGCAGGATTTATTATCCATATTATCTACGCGTCGTTTATCACCATCAAAAACCAAAAAGCCCGCCCCGTTAAGTACGCGGTAACCAAGGGGAATGAGCTAACCAGCTGGTCGTCAAAAAACATGTATATTCTTGGCGCAATGCTTCTGATTTTTATGGTTATTCACATGGCCAACTTCTTTTGGAAGATAAAGTTTGGCGAAATGGCCCAAATATCATACGACAATGGGCTTACGTACATCGACGACACCTACTCCCTTGTGGCTGGGCTATTCATTAACTACTGGATGTACGATGTGCTTTACATAATTGGCGGAATACTACTTGGCCTACACCTTAGCCACGGTTTCTGGAGCGCATTCCAAACCATTGGATGGAATGGCAACGTATGGATTAAAAGGCTTGAGATGATAGCAAAAGTATTTGCCGTTATTGTTGCTACGGGATTCTCAATTATCCCACTATTCTTTCTATTCTTTAAATAGATTATTAACAACTGGATATGAGTAAGCTAGATGCCAAAATACCTGGGGGCCCATTGGCCGACAAGTGGAAAAACCACAAGGCTTCCCTAAAGCTGGTTAACCCAGCCAACAAGAAAAAATTGGACATTATTGTAGTAGGAACAGGTTTAGCTGGAGCAGGTGCAGCATCAACACTTGGGGAGCTTGGCTACAACGTTAAAGTATTCTGCTATCAGGATAGTCCCCGTAGGGCACACTCTGTTGCCGCACAGGGAGGTATTAATGCCGCCAAGAACTACCGCAACGATAACGATAGTGTTTACCGCCTATTCTACGATATGATTAAGGGTGGCGACTTCCGCGCACGTGAGGCTAACGTTTACCGTGCAGCAGAGGTATCCAACCTTGTTATTGACCACTACACTGCCCTTGGCGTTCCTTTTGCCCGCGATTACGGCGGAATGCTTGATAACCGCTCATTTGGTGGCGTACAGGTATCGCGTACCTTTTATGCAAAGGGACAAACTGGACAGCAGTGCATTCTAGGTGCCTACAGCTCGCTTAACCGCCAAGTTGAGGCTGGAACCGTTACCATGTACTCTCGCCGCGACGTGCTAGACATAGTTGTAGTGGATGGCAAGGCACGTGGTATTATCACCCGTAACCTAGTTACAGGCGAAATTGAAAGACACTCGGCTCATGCAGTAGTACTAGCAACAGGAGGATATGGTACTATCTACTACCTATCGACCCTTGCGCTAAACTCAAACGGTACCGCCGCATGGAAAGCGTACAAAAAGGGGGCACTGTTTGCTAACCCCAGCTTTGTACAAATACATCCAACCTCAATACCCGTTCTAAACGACTACCAAGCCAAGCTTACGCTGATGAGCGAGTCGCTTAGAAACGATGGCCGCGTATGGGTTCCTAAGCAAAAGGGCGACAAGCGCGATCCCAACACAATTCCTGATGAGGAGAGGGATTACTACCTAGAGCGTCGTTACCCAGCATTTGGCAACCTTGTACCTCGCGACGTTGCATCGCGTGCTGCCAAGGAACGCTGCGACGCTGGCTTTGGTGTTGGCCCAACAGGACTATCGGTTTACCTAGACTTCCGCGATGCCATTAAGAAACAAGGCGAAAAAGCAATTGAAGGGAAGTACGGTAACCTTTTTGAGATGTACGAGAAGATTACTGGCGAGTCGCCATACAAAACCCCAATGCGTATTTACCCCGCAGGGCACTATACCATGGGCGGACTTTGGGTTGACTACAACCTAATGACCACCATTCCTGGCCTATTTGCCATTGGTGAGGCCAACTTCTCCGATCACGGTGCAAACCGCCTGGGAGCAAGCTCACTTATGCAATGCTCTGGCGATGGCTACTTTATTATCCCTTACACCATTACCGATTACCTTGCCGATGAGATTCGCACACCACGAATCCCAACCAACACCCCAGAGTTTGAGGCAACCGAGAAGGATGTTAAGGAGAGGCTTAACAAAATACTTGCAGTTAAGGGTAAAGAGACCGTTACATCGTTCCACCGCCGCCTAGGTAAAATTATGTGGGACTACTGCGGTATGGCGCGTAACGAGGAAGGCCTTAAAAAAGCCCTTGTGGAGATAAACGCCCTTGAGGAGGAGTTCTGGAAAAACGTTTGCGTGCCTGGCACCAACGATGAGTTTAACCAGGAGCTAGAGAAAGCCAGCCGTGTAGCCGATTTCTTTGAGCTAGGCAAGCTTCTAGTAACCGATGCGCTTAACCGCAAAGAGAGCTGCGGTGCACACTTCCGTGAGGAGAGCCAAACCGAAACAGGCGAGGCCAAGCGCGACGACTCAAAATATGCATACGTTGCAGCATGGGAGTACAAAGGCGAAGGACAGGCTCCAGAGCTACACAAAGAGGAGCTTAGCTACGAGTTTGTTAAGATGCAAGAGCGTAACTACAAATAGGCAATACGCAATAAACTAGGTTAAAGCAATGAACATTAAACTCAAAATATGGCGCCAACAAAATGCTAAGAGCAAAGGGCGCTTCGAAACATATAACCTCAACGATGTTTCTCCAGAGATGTCGTTCCTTGAGATGCTTGACTACCTTAACAGCACCCTTATTGAAAAGGGCGAAGTTCCGGTAGCGTTTGAGCACGACTGCCGCGAGGGTATTTGCGGATGCTGCGGCGTTTACATAAGCGGAAGGCCACATGGCCCCGAGTCGAAAACCACCACCTGCGAGCTGCACATGCGCTCCTTTAAGGATGGCGAAACCATTACCGTTGAGCCATGGCGCTCGGCATCATTCCCTGTTATTAGGGACTTAGTGGTTGATCGCAATGCGTTTGATAAGATTCAGCAAGCGGGAGGTTACGTATCGGTTAACACTGGCGCAGCACAGGATGCCAACGCGCTTCCCATTCCAAAACACAATGCCGACGAGGCTTTTGATGCTGCATCGTGCGTTGGTTGCGGAGCCTGCGTAGCAGCTTGTAAAAACTCATCGGCCATGCTATTTATTGCGGCAAAGGTATCGCAGTTTGCGCTGCTACCACAAGGCAAAGTTGAGGCCGAAGCCCGTGTAAACAGGATGGTTGCCAAAATGGATGAGCTAGGCTTTGGCGGATGTACCAACACCCGCGCCTGCGAAGCAGAATGCCCAAAAGGTATATCCATATCGCACATCGCAAGGCTAAACCGAGAATTCTTTGTAGCGAAGCTAAAAGAGTAGCAAGAGGATACCATAAAAAAGGGAAGGGCAGCCAGGTTATTGGCAGCCCTTTTTGCGTTACTATCAACAAAAAGAGCAACCCAACCGGATTGCTCTTTCGCCACATTACTACATTGCATTGCTTATGGGAGTATAACTTGGTTAATTACATGAATAACACCGTTAGTACCCATTAAATCGGTTTTAACTATTGATGCATCGGCTGTACCCAAACCAAGTGCCGAATCGCTATCGGTAATTTTTAACGTCTCAAGGTTTAGCGTGAATGTACCACCAAGTGACTGAATGGATCCACTTTCGAGATTTGGCAAATCGGAAGAGAATACCCTTGAACCCAATACGTGATACTTTAGAACCGCTTCAACAGTACCTATTCCAACCGCACTTACAAGCGCATTAAAATCAGCAACACCAGCAAGTTGGTAAAGAGCCTGAAAAGCCGCATCGGTTGGCGCAAATACAGTGAATGGGCCGTTGCCACTAAGTATAGAAATTAGGTTATCGGTAGATTCATCGTTCTCCACTGCAGTTAGCGCTGCTACTAGCTGTCCAAACTCTGCTCCTTCTGATGCCTGAGAGGCTTCAACAGCTATTTGTACAATAGTTTTCGATGCAGGCAATAGGGTTCTGTTAATTAGGTGAACCACTCCATTACCATAATCAAGAGCCTCACCAGCAAGGGTTGCCTTTGTAACCTGTGTTAATCCGTTAATAAATGCGCCACTTGAGTTTATGCTCAGGTAAAAATCGCCATTAAGCGTACTCACTGCCGATCCCGTTACGGGTAGCCCATTGCCATAAACCTTAGCACCCAAAACGTGGTATTTTAGAATTGGAGCAAGGTCATTTGCTGTTAAACCGGCTAGCGATGTAATCCCAGCCGCCTCAAAAGCAGCATTATTTGGGGCGAATAGAGTTAGATTTGCATCAGGATTAATTAGCGTTTCCAACAAACCAGCAGTTACTACCGCCTGAGTAAGAACAGTGAAGTCTTTACTAAAGTACGCTGGTTGCACTATGGTGTTAACAATGCTAAGCTCTAGTTCGGGAACTAAAACAGCATCAACAACATGAACAACACCATTGGACGCTTCGATATTTGCAGCGGTTACATTTGCTCCATTAATCTTAACAGATTGCCCCTCTATTTGAACCGTTACCTTATCGTTTTCGCCCAAAAGAGTAGAAGCCATTTGCCCATTGCTCAAATCGGTTGACATTAGTGAAGCACCAGCTATAACATGGTACTTAAGAATACGCTCAATTACACTCTCTGGAATATCGGAAAGTTGCTCTTGCCCAACAACACCCAACAGGGCAGCAAAGGCCTCGTTGGTAGGTGCAAAAACGGTGTACGAACCATCTCCACTTAGCGCTTCTACCAGATTAGGAAACATGGACAGCGCCTCAACAAGAATGCTAAGCGATGGCGTTTGCGATGCTATGGTTACAATATTTTCCTTAGGCAATTCAAAACCTTCAGGAATTAGCACCTCATTAATAATATGCACAACACCGTTAGTTGCCTCCAAGTCGGCAGTTGTAACCATTGCCGTTCCATTTAGCATTACACCACCACTAACCGATACACTTATAGTTTTACCCATAAGTAAAGTGGACACATTGGTGTTAGATAAGCTGGTTGACATAACCTTACCACTTACAACGTGGTATTTTAGTAGATCGGCTAGTACAGTAGGATTAGCAAGTAGCGTCTCTAGTACGCCATCGTCCAGTTTAGCAAAAGCCTCGTTGGTTGGAGCAAATACCGTAAATGGACCATCCCCTTTAAGAGTGGTAGCCAAATCGGCTGCAACAACAGCTGCAACTAGAGTGCTTAAGTTAGAATTAGACTGAGCAAGCTCTACAACATCGTTGATTGGAGCAGGAGTTGGATCATTGTCATCCTCTTCGCAGGAGGAGAGTGTAAAACTAGCAACCAGAGCAATAGCTATGATGCTCAAAAATTTAGTTCTCGTAGTTTTCATTGTGATGTTCCTTTGGTTAATGTTTAAGATGAATAACATAGTAACATCGAACACTATTTTTTGTTTAATCTTTACTCGTTTTTGTTAAACATTTATACCTGTACGGAAATCAAACTATGAGATCAAAACCAGCAGTAGCAATACTTCTAGGCACACAATTTTTTTATTATTTTTTTTTTTGCAAGTAGCTGTTGATAAGAGAATTTAGCCTCCTCCTAACAACACCATACGGAGGTAGTGGAACAATATAATAGAGAAACCTTACAGAAATAGAGCTGAGGTAGGTTGGGTCGGTAGGGTTAGATTAAAAACAATAAATCAAGCCAATGTACTGATAGCAAAGTCTATGGCAGATATAAATCCTAGTCCTTCATTGAGGATAGCTGTAATTTCCAGTCTTTAATCTTCAACATAGTGATGTCAAACAATGGTTTCTCAAAATGTATTTCCAAATCGTTCTCTACAATTCTAACATGATATTCTTTTGCGATTTTTATCTTAGTACATGACAAAACTGTTAAATAATTGTAAATCAACTAAATAACAATTAAAAACATTTGAATAAAACACTGATATTCAGTAT
>JAFGDZ010000081.1 GCA_016931855.1 Bacteroidales bacterium | reverse complement strand
GATTGGCATTAAAGGGAAACGCAAGATTATCGGGTGGAATAACGACTATGTTTTTAAGGTTTTAAAAAATTAGATGCGTTTGCCCTGATGTAATTACGCATACGATACTAAAAAAGAAACGCCAACCCTGTACGGATTGGCGTTTCTTTTTTAGTATCGTAAAACTATTCGATTACGTCACCATTTAAATCGTCATCAACAAGGATACGACCACAGTACTCGCAAACAATAATTTTCTTACGCATTTTAATGTCAAGCTGGCGCTGAGGAGGAATCTTGTTAAAGCAACCACCACACGCATCGCGCTGAACGGTAACAACAGCAAGACCATTGCGTGCATTTTCACGAATACGCTTATAAGCAGAAAGCAGGCGTGACTCCATCATCTCCTGGAAAGATTCAGAACGACGTTGAAGATCCTCCTCCTCCTTTTGGGTTTCGGATACAATATCCTCAAGCTCTTTACGCTTATTGGCTAGGTCAATTTTACGCTCATCAAGTAACGTTTTGGCTTGCTCAATGCTTTGCTTCTTTTCCTTAGCCTGAAAAGAGAACTCCTTAATACGCTTGTCGCAAAGTTCAATTTCCAGTTTTTGGAATTCAATCTCCTTTGAAAGAGAGTCAAACTCGCGATTATTACGCACGTTGTTCTGCTGCTCTTCGTACTTCTTAATAAGAACCTCAGCCTCTTTAATTTCACTCTTCTTCTGGGATACTTGCAATTCAAAATCCTCTACCTCACGCTGTAGATTATTTATACGAGTGTCAAGCCCCTCAACCTCGTCTTCCAAATCCTGAACTTCAAGAGGTAACTCCCCCCTTAGCGTTCTAATGGAATCTACTTTTGAGTCAACTTGCTGAAGCTCGTATAGAATTTTAATTCTATCCTCAATTGAGAGTTCGTTAACGTCGGAATTCCTGTTTTTGTCTGCTACCATACCACCTAAAAATAGTTTATTGGATTGGTTATGTGTTTCGTTTTGAGAACTGCAAAGTTAGGTATTTTTTTCGATAGATATTCACAAAAAATATCCATGGTGAATTGCTCGCTCTCGTAATGCCCAATATCAGCAATAACAATCTTATTATCAGCATCAAAAAACTGGTGATATTTAAAATCGGCCGATACAAAAACCTGTGCTCCAGCGGCAATTGCCTTACCTAAAAGCGATGCTCCGCTTCCGCCACAAAGGGCTACTCTGCTTATTTCTTTCTCAAGGAGCGGTGATGTTCTAACCAATTTTGCACCAAAGCGCTCCTTTATCATCTGTAAAAATTCGGACTCGCCCATAGGGTTAGGCAAGTCGCCAACAATACCTAATCCCACCTTGCTAAAAGCATTAAGCAGGGGGTATAAATCGTAGGCTACCTCTTCGTAGGGGTGAGCCTCTTTCATGGCCGAAACTACTGCTGCAAGGTGTGCCTTGGGAACAATAACCTCCACGCGCACCTCGGCCTCGGCATGTACCTCTCCTACTGCTCCAACAAAAGGATTGGCTCCTTTGCCTGCCCTAAACGTTCCTGTTCCTGCAAGGTTAAAGGAGCAGCAATCGTAATTCCCAATACTACCAGCTCCTGCGCTAAACATTGCTCCTCTTACGGGCTCGGCCTGTTCGGCAGGAACAAATACGGCAAGCTTTACCAGCTGATTTTCCAACGGATCCAGCACGCGTTGATGCGTTAAGCCAATTATATCGGCTATTCGACTATTAACACCAAAGGGAACGCTATCCAAATTTGTGTGCGCAGCATATATGGCAATATTGGCCTGTATGGCCTTTATCACAACCTGCTCCACATAGTTGCGACCTGTTATGCGCTTTAGCCCCGAGAATATTACTGGATGGTGTGCTACAATAAGATTTGCTCCACTAGCAATGGCCTCATCAATAGTGGCGGGTACCACATCAAGGGTAACAAGCACGCCTGTTACCTGCATGTTGGGGTCGCCTATAATTAAGCCTGCATTGTCGTAACCCTCCTGATAGGCAAGTGGAGCAAGGGTTTCAATTACCGATGCCACATCGCGAACAGCAACACCTGTGCTACGCATTAAAGTTCCTCCTTAATTTCCAGCAGCATAGCCTTTATCTTCTGCAACGAGTCGATAATCTGAAAGTTATCAACTGCTCCCTCCTTGTTCTCCTGTAGCTTTTTTTGAGCCCCAGCAAGGGTTAGTCCCTGCTCCTTAACAAGATGATGAATAAGCTTAAGATTCTCAATATCCTCCTTAGTAAAAAGCCTATTGCCCTTTTTGTTCTTATGGGGTTTAATAACATCAAAGTTCTTTTCCCAAAAACGGATAAGGGAAGTATTTACGTTGAACATATTGGCTACTTCGCCAATTGTGTAGTACAACTTTTCAATTTTAGGCTCTTTGTAAGGCATGGCTAACGTTTTGTTACAGTTCCATCATCGGTTATTAGTAGGGGACTATCTGGGAAATCCTTTAGAGTTAGATTTTTAATAAACTTTGCTACCCGGTCTTGCGCATCGAACGAAATTCCTGAGCGAAAGCTCTGGGTAAACGAGTGTATTTTGGCTTCAACAAATGTTCCATTGGTTTTAGTTGTTACCATAATAAGCGGCGCATAGCCGTTTACACCAGACACGCTAATGCGGCTGTACGTGCAAAAGTTGCCCAAGCTAAAGGCTATAAACCTATCCTTATACAGGTGTATAGCCCGTGGAACATGGGGGCCATGACCAAACACCACATCGGCACCCGCATCTATTACCATTTTGGAGAATTCGTAAACGTCGCCCCTATCCTCGCCTAAAAAGTACTCGCGCTTTTTGGGAACGTTAACATAGTCTTTCCCCTCGGCACCTCCATGAAACGACACAACAACAATATCAACAATGGTATCTAGGTATTGAACTATTTGCTTAACTCTTGCATAATCGTTAATGCTTACAACGCCGCTATTGGGAGAGAATGCACAAAGTCCATATGTTCTGCCATCCTTGTAGTATATGGCATAAGGGCGCTCAATAGTCCCTGCCCCAGCAACTCCAAACGAATCTATAAGCGCAAAGGTTGAGTTTACCCCAACAGGGCCAAAGTCAAAGCTGTGGTTGTTGGCCACGCTCATTAGGTTTATCCCCGCATCAATAAGCGTAGGGAAATACGCTGGGGGTGTTCTAAAAATATAGCACTTGGTAGTATCCTTGCAGCGCTTAGCAGGGGGCACCTCACCAACAAAAGGGCCTTCAAGGTTACCAAATGCCACATCGGCCAATTTAAAGAGCTCTACTGCAGGAGCAATAATTGCAGCTGCATTATTATTGGGTGGCAAAAAGGCTTTTGAAGGAAAGCTTGTACCTAGGTTGATATCGCCAACACCCGCAATTCTAACTAACGAGTCGGTTTGCGAAAAAGCTGAGGTAGAAAGTAATAGCCCCAAAAAAAGGGTGGATATACGTGCTATCATAATAAAATGCTAATCGAAGCTTTGAGTTGGGAGAGACGATAATTCAATTACCTTTTCGTACTGCTCTGGGGTTAAGTCGTTAAAGAAGTAGTTAATAGGATTAATATGCTTGCCCGCTTTATGCACCTCGTAGTGAAGATGTGGTGCTACCGACATTCCGGTATTTCCTACCTGACCAATAACCGCACCACGCTTAACCTTTTGACCCGGACGCACGGCAATAGAGTGCATGTGCGCATATAACGTAGAATAGCCAAACCCGTGGTCAACTACCACATGATTTCCATATCCGCGCTGGGAGTGATCAACCTTTTGAACAACGCCATCGCCTGTTGCATAAATATCGGTACCAGTTGGTGCAGTAAAGTCCATTCCTGTGTGCATTTTGGGCACTTTGTAGAAAGGGTGTATGCGCATTCCAAACGATGATGCTATGCGCTTTAGATCCTTATTACTAATGGGCTGTATGGCTGGAATACTGCGTAACATCTCATCCTTACGCTTAGCAAGGTTCTCCAGCTCATCAAGGGACTTACTTTGGATATAGGCCTTTTTGGCCATTAAATCTAGTTTCTTTGCCGTTTCAATAACAATATTGCTATTGGACAAGCCCTCTAGCTCCGAGTACCTATCAATCCCACCAATACCTGCTTCGCGAATTGTAGAGGGAATTGGCTCGGCCTCAAATATCACCCTGTAAATATTATCATCGCGCTTCTGGAGATCCTCCATTACCGCGTTAACCTGTTCAAAGCGCCCATTTAGCAGTTCAAAGTGAACAAGCAGTTCCTCTTTCTCACGCTTTAAGCCACGCTCAGATGGGGTGTCGAAAAATAAAGAGAATACAATATAGTATAGTACAGCAACAACGATACTTGCTGATAAATAGGTTGCAACTCGACCAATTTTTTTGCGGATAGATGTGTGCTCCCTAACAAAACTGAGCGACTCTGGGTTAAATCTGTACTTACTCTTTGGCATAACGTTGAATTTCTTGGGGATAAAAGTACAAAAAAACCAAAAACAGATTACACCACAAACAAAGTTAGTACCTTACCCTAACAGAATTCTCTACGGTAGAAATACTTACCATACGATCGTACTCCTCTTCGGTGATGTCGTTAAAGAAGTTCAACGGATCCACAGGCTTTCCTCTATGAAGAACCTCATAGTGCAAGTGTGGACCTGTGCTCCTGCCAGTGTTTCCAAGGGTTGCAATAATTTGACCACGGGTAACCTTTTGCCCTTCCTTTATATTTATTTTATGAAGGTGAGCATAACGGGTTTTATATCCAAAACCATGATCTATAATTATTTGATTACCATAACCAAAGAATGAATACCCGCACTCAACAACTACTCCATCGCCAGTAGCATAGATAGGCGAACCAATAGGCCCCGAAAAATCGATGCCATGATGGTACTTTACTGAACGGTTGAACGGGTCGCGACGAAACCCAAAAAAATCGGATATGCGAGCCAAATCCTTAACCGAAACTGGCTGAATGGCTGGCATACACTGAATAATGCGCTCCTTATTCTTGGCAAGGTCTATAACCTCATCAAACGATTTTGATTGTACATACACCTTCCACGTTAGCACGTCTAGCATTTGAGCCGTGTTTACAAGAAGATCGCTGTTTCTCAAACCCTCAAATTTAGCATAGCGATTACTACCGCCAAAACCACCCTCACGTTGGGACATGGGAATTGAGTCAACCTCAAAAATGGCTCGGTAAATGATGTTGTCGCGCTGCTCAATATCGCTAACAAGCATATTGGTATGCTCCAACTTCTTCTGCAGCAGCTCCAATTTAACCAGATAATCAGATGTTTCGCGCTTTAGGATTCTCTCCTTGGGTGTATCAAAGAAAAATGAGTAGATGAGGATTAAAACAGCGGAAACAACTAAACTGAAACCAAAATGAATTAATACTTTTGCAATTCTTTTAGTTAAAGATATTGCAACAACATCAAATTTAAGGGTCTGTGGGTTAAATTTGTACTTAACTTTGGCCATTGATTTGGTCCTAATATTCTGGTTTTAAAGGATTCTGTTCTAATGAACGGCAACAAATCTAACGCAAATATTTATTTTTGCAAAGATTTTAATGTTTTTTTAAGGACTAAAATTTGAAGTAAGTAGTGGTAACGAATTAAATAATAGCTGTTTATGAGGTCTACTGAAATTAGACAAGCCTTTTTGGATTTTTTTAAGAGCAAAAATCATCAAATTGTTCCTTCTGCCCCTATGGTGGTAAAGAACGATCCTACCCTTATGTTTACCAATGCCGGAATGAATCAGTTTAAGGATATTTTTCTGGGGAACTCCCAAGGGAAATTTTCAAGAGTTGCTGATACTCAAAAGTGCCTGAGGGTTTCGGGTAAGCATAACGACCTAGAAGAGGTTGGTCATGATACTTATCACCACACCATGTTCGAGATGCTTGGAAACTGGTCCTTTGGCGACTACTTTAAGCAGGAGGCCATCAACTGGGCGTGGGAATTCCTTGTTGACGTGCTTAAAATAAACCCCGAGCTGTTATATGCAACCGTTTTTGAGGGAAGCAGCGACGATGGTTTAGATATGGACAAGGAGGCGTTTGACCTTTGGAAAAAGCATCTACCCGAGGATAGAATCCTTATGGGCTCCAAAAAGGACAACTTTTGGGAGATGGGCGATTCGGGCCCTTGCGGACCATGCTCCGAAGTACACATAGACCTTAGGAGTGCCGACGAGAAGGCAAAAGTATCGGGTCGCGATATGGTAAATACAGGCCATCCACAAGTGGTGGAAATTTGGAACCTTGTATTTATTCAGTTCAACCGCAAGGCCAGCGGCGAGCTTGAATCGCTACCTGCTAAGCATGTTGACACAGGGATGGGCTTTGAGCGCCTTTGCATGGCAATGCAAGGCAAGCAGAGCAACTACGATACCGATGTGTTCCAGCCAATTATTGGCCGTATATCGCAAATGTGCGGCATTGCTTACGGTAAGGATAAGCAAAGCGATGTTGCCATGCGCGTAATTGCCGACCACCTACGTGCCGTATCGTTCTCCATTGCCGATGGACAGCTACCATCAAACGTTAAGGCTGGTTACGTAATTCGCCGAATACTTAGGCGCGCAGTACGTTACGGATACACCTTCCTTAACTTTAGGGAGCCTTTTATTAACCAGCTGGTACCAACGCTTGTTTCCGAGATGGGAATGTTTTTCCCTGAGCTAAACTCGCAGCGCGACCTTATTATGAAGGTTATTGCCGAAGAGGAGCTAAGCTTCCTTAGAACCCTTGAAACGGGTATTCGCCTTCTCGATGGCAAAATTGAACAGGCACGCAACGAGCACAAAACAGAAATATCTGGTAAGGATGCATTCATCCTTTACGATACATACGGCTTCCCATTAGACCTAACCGAGCTAATACTTCGCGAGCAGAACTTAGGCGTTAACCGCCCCGAGTTTGAAAAGGAGATGGCTGCCCAAAAGGAGCGCTCACGCGCTGATGCTGCAGTTGAAACCCTTGACTGGGAAGAGCTGTTCCGCATTGATGATGTGGAGTTTGTTGGCTACGACACCTTTGAGGCAAGCGTTAAAATTGCCCGCCTACGCACCGTTAAGGCAAAGGGAAAAGAGCAGTACCACTTGGTATTTAACAAAACCCCATTCTATGCCGAATCGGGAGGACAGGTTGGCGATACCGGAACCATTACCAATGGCACCGAGGTTGTTAGCATAATCAACACCTTTAAGGAGAATAACCTTATTATTCACCTTGCCGATAAGCTTCCTAGCAACCCAAAAGCTGAGTTTACCGCAAAGGTTGATGTTGATAAAAGATTAAGCACCGCCAACAACCACTCGGCCACTCACCTAATTCACCATGCGCTAAGGAATATACTTGGCAAGCACGTGGAGCAAAAGGGTTCATTGGTAACCCCAGATTACCTACGCTTCGACTTCTCGCACTTCCAAAAGATGACCGATGAGGAGATTAGAACCGTTGAGCGCTTGGTTAATGCCGAGATTCGCAAAAACATTAACCTAGATGAGCATAGGGAT
Source organism: Bacteroidales bacterium (assembly GCA_016931855.1). GTDB lineage: Bacteria > Bacteroidota > Bacteroidia > Bacteroidales > Tenuifilaceae > UBA5206. The sequence goes on along the minus strand of JAFGDZ010000081.1, from coordinate 219,850 downwards.
ATTGCCATTGAGCATGCACAAGGAATGGGTGCAATGGCTCTGTTTGGCGAAAAGTACGGCGATACCGTTCGCGTTATCCGCTTTGGCGAATCTGTTGAGCTTTGCGGTGGAACCCACGTAAGCGCAACCGGTAACATTGGGCTTTGCAAAATAGTATCGGAAGGAGCAATATCAGCAGGGATACGCCGTATTGAGGCAATTACTGGTGTTAAGGCCGAGGAGTACCTATACGAGCAAGTTGATACCATTAAGGAAATCCGCGCTGCACTTGGCACCACAGGCAACCTAATTCAAGGCGTTGTTAAGCTACACGAGGAGAGCGCATCGCTAAGAAAAGAGGTTGAGCTGCTGATGAGGGAAAAAGCCCTTTCGCTAAAAGGCGACCTAAAGGCAAAGGTTGTTAGCAACAATGGCATAAACACCATTGCAACAACCGTTGATATCCAAAACCCTGATGCTATTAAGGATTTGGCGTTCCAGCTAAGGAATGAGGTTGAGAACCTATTTATGGTACTTGGAACCGTTAGCGGTGATAAGGCAATGATATCTGTAATGATATCTGACAATCTTGTTAAGGATAAGGGACTAAACGCCTCTACCATTATTAGAGAGGCTGCCAAAGAGATTCAAGGTGGTGGTGGCGGACAGCCATTCTACGCAACTGCTGGGGGTAAGAACCCTGCTGGGCTAGAAAAGGCGCTTGCTAAAGCCGTTGAAATTGCTACAAAGTAGATAATAGTACGTTGCAAAATAGAAAAGGAGGAATCGAAACGGTTCCTCCTTTTTGTTGATATCAAGCGTGCTCTAGTAAGTCTTCGTCATATCCTCAGGAACAACAATAATAAAATCGGCAATACCCTTGTTCTCATCACTTAGGGAGGAGATATCCTTTTGGTTAACAGTAGCTATGGTAGCAACCCTCACCGATGATTTTTCCTTTTTAAGGTACCAGATAATCCCCTCGTAACCATTGGAGTGGTAAGCTCCGTTAAAATGAAGAAGTTTGGTACGCTTGTTCATACTCTCGGCAATGGACCAAGCCATGGTAGCATCCTTTAGGGCTTGCGCTTTGGGAAAGTTCTGCTCATCAGGACCACCCTTTTTACCAGGCATTCCGCCCATTTTAAGCATAGCAGCATAGCCGGGTAGCGTAATATCAAACTCAATGGGTAAGCGTGGCATAAGCTTTTTTGCCTCTTTCGATAGCGAGTCCAAACCATCAAATCCCTTCGATGCCACTATTGATGCGTACCGTCTGGGAACATTGGTTGCAACAAAAGGTACTTTATTAGTGCGGGCAAACTCAACCAGTGCCTTATAGTCGGTCTTGTAGTTATTCCAGAGCTTAGCCTCATCCTCAAAACGCTTCTGGTTAATAAGGCCTTGCACATACTCCGTTAGTATAAGCTGATTGTCCGTTTCAAACATCTCGGCACCTAGCATAAAATCAGCCTTATGCACAGCGTATAAATCGGTAGCTACCGATAGTTCCAGCCAGTGAGCAATGGGGCAATTGTGCTGCTCGCCAAAGAAAACCACATCGGCCTCTGCAATTTTTTTAATCATTTCGGCATAGTCCGATTTTGCTCCATCACCAGTAAAAATAAGGTATGCAGACTTATCCTGAGCATAGGTAGATACCGTTATTAAACAAACGACCAAGTAAGAGGTAAACTTTTTCATATTTTTGAGGTTTTACAAGTGTTTAAAAGTAAGAAAAGTTGCGTTAACAATCTTACTCCAAACATATTAAATGCAAACAAACCTAAACCCTATGCAAATTACAAGAACTTTTGATTTGCTGCACAAAGGTGGCGATGTGTACGGCACAAGGCCTGTGCTAGCTTACAAGCACAATGGTGCGTGGAAGGAATATAATTTGGCCGAGTATGCCGAGAACGCCACCCTGCTAAGCTACGCATTTCTTGAGATGGGGCTGGAACGAGGCGATAAGGTAGCAACCATATCGAACAACCGACCTGAGTGGAACTTTGTTGACATGGGGCTTAGCCAAGCCGGAATGGTTCACGTACCCATTTACCCAACCATTAGTCAGGATGAGTACCGCCACATTCTAAGGCACTCCGATGCCAAGATTGTGTTTGTATCGGATAAAATGCTGTACGAGAAGCTACAGCCCATTGTGAGCGAAATAGAGAGCATTAAGGGCATGTACATTTTCAGCACAACAAATACCAACAGCTACCCTAACTGGAACGAACTTAGGGAGCTGGGCATATCGGTTGGCAACAAGTACGCCGAAACACTAAAACAGATTAGCGACTCCATTAGCTCCGATGAGCTGGTATCAATAATATACACATCGGGAACAACAGGCTTATCTAAGGGAGTAATGCTCTCTCACAACAACTTTATGAGTAATGTTTTGATATGCCTGCGCCGATACCCATTACTGCCAGGCGACATTGCACTAAGTTTTTTACCCTTATGCCACGTTTTTGAGCGCACGCTAAACTACTACTACCAATCGAAGGGAAACTCCATTTACTACGCCGAAAGCATGGCAACCATTGGCGATAATATAAAGGAGATAAAACCTCAGGTATTTGGATCAGTACCAAGAGTTATTGAAAAGGTTTACGATAAGATTATAGGCAAGGGCAAGGATCTAACAGGCATAAAGAAGCAGCTATTTTTCTGGGCAGTAAATTTGGGGTACAGGTATAAAGAGAACAATAATGGTCGTCCGCTCTACAACCTACAGCTAAAAATTGCCCGCAAGCTAATATTTAGCAAGTGGAGCGAAGCTTTGGGTGGCCGCCTTAAGCTTGTAATAAGCGGAGGTGCTGCACTACAGCCCCGCTTGGCTAGAGTTTTTTGGGCAGCAGGAATTCCCCTATACGAGGGGTATGGATTAACTGAAACATCGCCAGTAATAGCATCAAACCACACCGCAGAGCCCAATGCGCTAATGTTTGGGTCGGTAGGTACTGTGCTGGAGAATATCAACGTAAAAATTGCTGATGATGGCGAGATACTCATGAAGGGCCCAAGCCTAATGCAGGGCTACTACAAGGATTTGGAGCAAACCACGCAGGCAATAGATTCCAACGGGTGGTTTCATACCGGTGATATTGGACATTTGGAGAAGAATCGCTTCCTTATAATCACCGACAGGAAAAAGGAGATATTCAAAATGTCCAGTGGCAAGTACGTTGCTCCACAGGTTATAGAGAACAAGCTGAAGGAGTCGTTCTTTATTGAGCAGTGCATGGTGGTAGGCGAAAACGAGAAGTTTGTTAGTGCCCTTGTATCTCCAAACTTTAGCTTCTTACATGACTGGTGCGCACGGCATAAAATCCACTTTGAGAACAATAAGGAGCTTATTGAGATTCCACAGGTAATTGCGCGATACCAGAAGGAGATAAACGCCATTAACGCGCAAATTGGCGGTTACGAGCAAATTAAACGCTTCCGATTGGTTGCAGAACAGTGGAACTCGCAAACCGGAGAGCTCTCCCCCACCCTTAAGCTAAAACGAAAAGTTATTTACGAAAGGTACGAGCCCATTCTTATGGAGATATATGGTTACACCAAAACACAAGATACCAAGGAATTGAAATAACGCATCGCCCCATAAGCTAACCCCCAGCTGCATAAGCAGCTGGGGGTTTTTGTTTTTAGCTATCCAATGAGTTGCGTGAATATCCGTAAATACATTGGCTCCCCCCATGCAGCCTACAAATATAGAATAGAGCTAAACTCTACTAAAAACTAGAAAACTTTTTTCGTTTTAATAGTTTTCACAATACCTTCGCCCCCGCAATAATTAGGAAAGAACCATGACTGTAAAAGAGCGCATAGCAAGAGAAGCGGCTACAATGTTTGTCCGAAATGGAATAAAGAGCATTACAATGGATGATATTGCCTGTACCCTTGGCGTATCTAAAAGAACCATTTACGAGCTCTTTAAGGATAAGAACGAGCTGCTTACGGAGTGCCTTGAGTATCATATATCAGTAAATATGAGCGAAAACCGTAAAATACTGGCGGAATCGCAAAATATGATTGAGGCAATGCTCAAGTTCCTAAAGCGGGGTACCGAGGCTATGGAGGAGATAAACTTTTCGTTCTTCACCGACTTGCAAAAGCATCACCCAAAGGTTTACAAAGATGTAATAGTGGCAAACCGCCATAAGAACATCCATTTTACAGTAGCCATGCTGCAGCGGGGGATTGACGAGGGCGTTTTTAGAAGCGACATAAAAACGGAGCTGGTTGCCATTACCCTCCGCGAGCAAATAGACCTAATGGCAAAGCCAGATATATTTCCATACAGCAAGTACTCTAAATCAGAAGTATTCACCAGCATCATAATAAACTTTACACGGGGCATATCAACACCTAAGGGTACAGAGCTAATGGATGAGCTACTAAGGAACTACAAAGAAGAGTAACAGGAGACGAGATAAATAAGGGTTAAACAGAATAATACGTTACAAACAATGAGAATATTAAACCGATTAAGTTTAGCAGGGATAATTACCGTTTGCGGGCTACTGCCCATAACGGTAAACGCGCAGGATACGCTTAAAGTAACGCTGCCAGAAGCGTTAAACATTGCCATAACCGACAACCCAACCATTAAAATTGCCGACAGGGAGATTGAGCGTCAGCAGTACTACAAGAAGGAAGTAATGGGTGGGCTGCTGCCATCGCTAAGTGGTAGCGCACAGTACAACAGGAACGTAAAGCCACAGGTTATTTTTATGCCCAAGGATATTTTTGGACCAGGCACTGGTGGCCCAATGCAAATGGGCTCCGATAATAGCTACACCGCAGGATTATCGGCAAGTCTTCCGCTGTTTGCGCCAACCCTTTACAAATCCATTCAGGTTACTGAGGTTGACATTGAACTAGCAGTAGAGAAATCTCGTGCATCAAAAATAGACCTAGTAAACCAGGTAAAAAAGGCATACTACACCAACCTGCTTACCCGTAACGCCTACGAGGTTCTACAACAAAGCATGAAAAATGCCCAGCAAAACCTGGAGAAGATAAAGAACATGTACGGACAGGGTTTGGTGGCCGAGTACGACCTTATTAGAGCCGATGTTTCTGTTAGAAACATTAAGCCCAATTTGGTTCAGGCAGAAAACTCCAACCGTTTAGCCAACATCATGCTAAAGGTGTTAATGGGAGTTCCAGAAAACGTAGTGCTTGATGTTAAGGGTAACCTAAGCGAATATGAGCAGCAGCTAACCAATAACGCCATTGCTCTATCCACTAGCCTTGAGGAGAATACAGACCTAAAGCAGCTAGATATACAGCAACGCAAGCTTGAGCTGCAGCTGCAGCTGCTAAAATCGCAAAGGCTACCTACCCTAGCGGCATTTGGTAACTACCAATGGCAAACACAGTCCAATGACTTTAAGTTTAGTGATTACGAATGGGTTCAATCCTTTATGGCTGGGTTCCAGCTGCAAGTGCCTATTTTTAATGGCTTTGCTAAAAGGAACAAGGAGAAACAGGTTGCCATAGGCATAGATCAGCTGCAAATGCAACGTAGCTATGTTGCCAACAACATAACCACGCAAGCAAAAAATGCACTTGTTAATATGATAAAAGCTGCAGAGCAGGTAGAATCTAACAAGGAAGGGATTGCACTTGCCCAAAAGGGTTACAGCATTGCCCACACCCGCTACCAAACCGGTACAGGAACCTACTTAGAACTAAACGATGCAGAAGTAGCCCTTACCCAATCGCAGCTAAACTACAACCAAGCCATTTACGATTACTTAAATGCAAAGGTTGAGTACGAGAAAATTATTGGCACCAACCACCAAAGTACAGAGAAAGAGTAATCATCCGAAAACAATAAAACTACAATACAATGAAAGCAGTAAGAACAGTATCATACATCGCGGCCCTAGCCATTGTGCTTTTAGCTAGTTGCAAAGGAGGCGAAGAGCAAACCAATACCGAGGCAGATGCAAAGGCACAGGTTAAAGTAGAGGCATCGCGCATTGCCCCCGTTGAGAATGTTGCAGAGTTCACCGGCTCGGTAGAGGCGTTTAGGCAAAACCACATTGCACCATCGGTTCCTGTAAGGATTGATAAAATTTACGTGGAGGTTGGCGATATGGTAACCGAGAACCAGCTACTTGTGCAAATGGATAACGCCCAGCTACACCAAGCAAAGGTACAGCTAGATAACCTTGAGCTGGATTACAAAAGGCTAGATACGCTATACCGCGTTGGAAGCATACCACAGCAACAGGTTGACCAGATTAGAACCCAGCTGGAAGTTGCCCGCACAAGCTACAACAACCTAAAAGAGAACACGCAGCTTCGCAGCCCAATTAACGGTATTGTTACCAGTCGCCACTACAACGATGGCGAGCTATACAGCCCAACCCCAACCGCAACTGGCAAAGCAGCCGTTATTGCCGTTATGCAGCTTAAACCCGTAAAGGTGCTTATAAACGTATCGGAGGAGTACTTCCCCAGCGTTAAACCAGGAATGGGCGTTAAGGTGATGCTAGATATCTACCCAAACAAAGAGTTTAATGGTAAAATCCACCTAATTTACCCAACCATAGACCCAGCAACAAGAACCTTTACCATTGAGGTAACCGTTCCCAATAGCGACCTAGCCATACGTCCAGGTATGTTTGCACGCGTAAAGCTAGACTTTGGCACAATGGAGCAGGTACTGGTATCGGATTTAGCCATTATTAAGCAGGCTGGAACAAACGACAGGTACGTGTTTACCGTTACCGATGGCGTTGCTACGCGCAAGCAAATTACGCTAGGCCGTAGGGTTGGTAGCAGCTACGTTGTGCTATCGGGACTTAAGGCTAACGAGCAGGTAGTTGTGGCAGGACAAGCAAAGCTGCTAGACCAAAGCTTGGTAGAGCTTGTTAAGTAAGCCCAAAATAAGAGTATCATACACAACAGGGTAATACAAGGGCAACAGCCACTTGTACCAAAACAAAATACGTAGATAGATGAAAATATACGAGTCATCAGTAAAGAATCCCATCACCACAGTACTCGTTTTTATTGCGGTGATGATATTTGGAGCGTACTCGCTAAAGTACCTTCCCATTGACCTTTACCCAGAAATTGACCCACCAGTAATTAGCGTATTCACCTTTTATCAGGGTGCAAATGCCTCCGATATTGAGACCAACGTAAGCCGCTTGCTGGAGGATAACCTTAACACGGTTAACAACCTAAAGGAGATTAGCTCCGTATCCAAGGATAACCTATCGCTCATCACCCTTGAGTTTGAGTGGGGAGCGAACCTTGATGAGGCAACAAACGATATCCGCGATGCGCTTAGCCGCGTTGAGCGCTCGCTACCCGATGGCTCTGAGAAGCCAATGATTTTTAAGTTCAACACCAGCATGATACCCATCCTGATGCTATCGGCAACGGCAGAGGAGAGCTACGCTGCGCTGGATAAAATTCTGGACGAGAAGATTGTAAACCCACTTAACCGCATTGATGGCGTTGGAGCGGTATCGGTAAGCGGCGGCCCTGTTAGGGAGATACAGGTTAACGTTGATCCACAGAAGATTGAGGCGTACGGCCTGTCGGTTGAGCAAATTGGAGGCGTTATAGCCCAAGAGAACTTTAACCTGCCTGCAGGTAACATTGATTTGGGTACAGAAACCTACCCTTTGCGTATTGAGGGGGAGTTTAAGGAGAGCGAGAAGCTTAAAACGCTTATTATTGGCAACTACCAAGGGAAAACCGTTTTCCTATCGGATGTTGCAACGGTAAACGATACCCTGCAAAAAATGTCGCTTGAGGAGCGAAGCAACGGCCGTGTTGGAGCGCGTATCATCATCCAAAAGCAATCGGGTGCCAACTCGGTGCAAATTGCCAAAGAGGTTATGGCGATGCTACCCAAGCTACAGAAGGATCTTCCTCCCGATATTCAGATTGAGACTATTTTTGATACCTCCGAGTTTATAGAGAACAGCATCAATAGCCTTACCGATACAGTACTTTACGCCGGGATCTTTGTAATGCTTGTGGTACTGTTCTTCCTTGGACGCTGGAGGGCAACGTTCATTATTATCCTTACCATTCCGGTATCGTTAATTGTAGCGTTTATTTACCTATACGCCACAGGCAACACCATTAACATCATATCGCTAAGCTCGCTATCCATTGCCATAGGTATGGTTGTGGACGATGCCATTGTGGTACTGGAAAATATCACTACACACATAGAGAAGGGCAGCTCGCCCCGTGAGGCCGCCATTTATGGGACCAACGAGGTAGGCCTAGCGGTTGTTGCAACTACACTTACCGTTGTTGCAGTGTTCTTTCCCCTAACCCTTGTTGGTGGCTTAAGCGGTATTATGTTTAAGCAGCTGGGCTGGATTGTAACCCTTGTAGTTGTGGTATCTACCATTGCCGCACTAACGCTTACCCCAATGCTATCGTCGCAAATGCTAAGGCTAAACCCTCCTAGGAAGAAAGGCCTATCCAAGTCCATTTTTGATAAGATAGAGGGAGCGCTTACCTGGCTAGACAATGGCTACGAGAGCATTCTAACCTGGTCCGTTAGGCACAAAACCGTAGTAGTAGTAAGTGCGTTAACCGTATTCATTGCCAGTTTATTCCTAATCCCACTGGTTGGAACGGAGTTTATTCCAGCATCGGATAATAGCCGTGTTTCGGCAACCATAGAGCTTCCTGTTGGCGTTAGGGTTGAGTACTCCCAACAAGTTGCCCGTAGCATTGAGCAGAACCTAAAGGCCAACTACCCAGAAGTAGAGCTGGCATCGGTTAGCGCAGGATCGGCTGACGATAGGAATATCTTCTCGGCAATGGGATCCAACGGCACGCACATTATCAACCTAATGCTTAAGCTAACCGATCCCAAGGAGCGTACCCGCGACATGGAAGAGGTTGGCGATGCCCTACGTAAGGATTTTGATGCAATGCCCGAAGTTGTTAAGTACACAGTAACCCCTGGTGGCAACAATGGAATGGGTGGTGGCTCTCAAGTTGAAATAATTATATCGGGATACGACCTTGAAGCATCGGGGAAAGTGGCCGAGGAGCTTGCCGCAAGAATTAAGAACGTACCGGGTACTAGGGATATTGATATTAGCCGCGAGGACTTTAAGCCAGAGTATCAGGTTGAGTTCAACCGGGATAAGCTTGCACAGTTTGGGATTAATACCACTACCGCATCGTCGTTTATTCGTAACCGTATTAACGGACTAGTGGCATCAAAATACCGCGAGGATGGCGATGAGTACGATATTGTGGTAAGGTACGATGAGAGCTTCCGCAGCACCATTGAGGACATTGAGAATATCACCATATACAACTCGCAGGGCAAAGGAGTAAAGGTTAAGGAGCTAGGTAAGGTTGTAGAGCGCTTCTCCCCTCCATCTATTGAGCGACAAAATAGGCAGCGTGTTGTTAAAGTAACAACGGCGCTATACAAAGCCTCGCTAGGCGATGTAGTAAAAGGCATTGAGGCGGAGATTGCACAAATTAGTATCCCCGATGGGCTAAGTATTGACATTGGAGGTACAGCACAGGATCAGCAGGAGTCGTTTGCCGACCTTGGTACGCTATTCCTGCTAATTGTGATTCTGGTGTACATTGTAATGGCATCGCAGTTTGAGTCGTTCCGCTCGCCATTTATCATAATGCTATCCTTGCCATTCGCATTCACCGGCGTATTCCTATCGCTATACATTGCAGGGCAAACGCTAAACCTAATATCAATGATTGGCGCCATTATGCTTGTGGGTATTGTGGTGAAGAACGGTATTGTGCTGGTTGACTTTACCAACCTGCTCCGCGATAGGGGTCTATCTGTAACCCAAGCGGTTATTGCAGCAGGTAAGTCTAGGCTACGCCCAGTGCTAATGACCACCCTAACCACCATTTTGGGTATGGTTCCGCTAGCACTAGGAACAGGTGAGGGATCGGAGATTTGGCAGCCAATGGGTATTGCAATTATTGGTGGTTTAACATTCTCTACGCTACTAACGCTTGTTGTAGTTCCTGTGGTGTACACGCTATTTGGTGCAGCCCGCATGAAACGTGAGCGCAAGCGCATGTTGCAGCTAACCTCCGATTTATAAACCGAAAAAGAAATTTTGCAGCGATGAAACATCCATGGTAAAGGTTTTACAATACACGAGCATGACTATAGCATGGATGTTCCATATGTACCGTTGAAAAACAAAAAATAGACAGATGAAATCAGTATTCATTGTATATAACCAAGCGCTAACCGAGAGGGTTGATGCCATACTCGATAGCCTATCGGTAAGAGGATTCACCCGTTGGCAAGACGTGCAGGGGCGCGGTAGCGTAAAGGGCGAGCCCCACTTTGGGTCGCATACCTGGCCTGCCATGAACTCTGCCATACTAGCAGTTGTTGATGATAGGCTGGTTGACAAGCTCCTAGAGAAGCTTAAGGCGTTAAACAGCAAAGCAGAGATGCAGGGGTTAAGGGCTTTTGTGTGGAACATAGAAGCCTCTATTTAGCTGATTCCTTAAGCTCTTGGGAGAGGGTCAGGGCGTTTGCTCTGGCCCTTTTTCCTTATTTAAGCAAAAGCCGTAACGGGATTTTTCCATTACGGCTTTTGCCTATTAGGGTAATAAGAGCTACCCTACAGCTTGAACCTACTCCTTGCTATTAAACTTTTTCCATGCCTTAAAAAAGGCATCGTTAAGAGCCGAGGCGGCATTATCAAAGCCATCGCGCACCTCACTCCACGACTCGGAGCCATCCTCCGACAGCTTGGCAAATTTCCCTTTCAGCTCCTCGCTCTCGCGCTTTAAATCCTCAATGGTATCCTTTAGCCCCTCACGAACGTTGCCGCTTGCCTCCTGCGCACGCTTATCGAGCATGGAGATGCTCTCAAAAAGTTCATCTAACATTTTGTGCGCCTTCTCTTGGTAGTTCTTTTTGTCTGTCATATTATTCTGTTTTTATGATGCATTAATTGTATAGTCACAACTGCAATATAATAAAATATAATGGTCTCACCTAAATCGCAATCAGCTAATTTCTTATAAGCATCTGCATATCATCAATATATACATCATCAGCACTTAAATTCCAAACATATATCTCCAAATAACCTTTGCTGTGCGAATGTCTATCTAGAACTATACTCTGCAATGAACCACTCCAACAACCATCTGTTGCATCGAGAATTCGACCTTTCCAAAAATCGGCACTAGTTCCAGTTGTTGATACAACAAATTTGGCATCAGATCCACGTGTAAGGTATTTTACATTGGTTTCAACAGTAACGGCGTTCAATTTTTCTGGTACGAGCTTCCACAAAGAGTCTAATGCTAAATTATAGGTATAAGAGAAAGCTCCTCGCGCCCTTACTTCATTAGATTTTTTTCCAGAAAAACTAATTAAATCCGAAGTTCTTGCATTTACTCTACCCTCAAAATCTTCTACGCGATAAATAAAAGTATCAACCTTCTCCTCTTCCCTTTTCCAAAAGAACTCATTAAAATCGCTAGTCTTACAGCCCTTGTCGTTATAATTTATACGCTCAATTCGATATGTGATTCTTTTCTGATTTAAATAGGGATATGTACACCTAAACCTTACTTTTACAACCTTTTGCTCAAGAAATTGAGTATTGGGGTAACGAATAAAAGGGTTAACCCATATACCATCTTTGGCATTTTCTGGAACATACCTGAAAGAAAAAATCCTGTTGTCATTTAGCAAGTAATCAACATAATAGGGTTCTGATTTATAGAAAAAATTAGCCGTCTTTCCCAATAAATTTCGCTTGGCAAGTACTTTTAAGCGAGTTATTCCCTTTGTCTCACCATCAATTTCAATCCACTTTCCCCATTCAGTATCCATTTCTTTAGACAAAGAATCTACCCGCAATTGTTCCCGATTACCTCTTTCCAGCAAAAGAAATTTATCGGTTTTTAGTTTCAAAAAATAGTTATTAAGTATGCTATAAAGAGCCTGAGGATTATCATTAAGAAGATACCTATCATCAATAGAGCCTAGTTTGCCTCTCCACCTATCTTCAACATAATGAAAGATGAGAAACACAGGGGCATCATTATCACGAAAATCATGTGCAGTAAGGGAATCTAACCAACGAGCAAAACTGCCTCCCTGTAGCGTAGGTCTCGGCTTCCAGTTTAACTCCTTATTTGCCGCAAAATATGATAATTCCCATGGGTATGAATCAATAGTACCCTTACCAACTATATCTAAAATATCCTGCGAGAGTACACTGGGTTTCACATTATTTCTCGATATGTTTATATAATTTGTTTTAAAATTTTTAAAATCAAGCAGCGTTTTCCGAAAATTAGAAACACCATTAATATCAAGGGATAACACCTTGTAATTCCAGGTATTCTGCATATTAATGTGAAAGGATGTGAGACTAACAAAGGCTAAGAACATCAGTTTTTTTGTACTAATCCCTGAAACTGCTATTAATAATGCCCAATACAGAAAAAGGAAGTTAAACATTACTAGGCTGTGCGTGAAATCTTGTCTAACCATTGCATGCTTCCACATTGCAAATAAAGGAAGAAGCAATAAAAGGAATACATTTCGAGCTCCTTCCTTTCTTATATAAAGTGTGGGAAAAAGAACACTCGCGAAGAAAGTTAGTATTAAAATCCAATTATTATTAGGGTGTAAAGCTAATGCAGAAGAGTAACCAAATGAAAGTTTTAAACCGTTTACTATATAACTCCAGAGTAAATAAAAGTTCTGAAAAACAATAAAACCAATAATTAAGATGCTTAATAGTGCTATTGAAATAAAAGTTAGGCTCTGCTTAAGGTTTCGGTTTTTCACCTGTTGAATTACAAAGGCCATAAAGATGATAGAGAAACTAGAGGCACCAATTGAAACTTTAATACAAAAACCCAAAAATGAAACCAGAACCGCCAGAGTTATGTGTTTATATTTAAACGTATTGACGTATAAAAAGGCATAAATAAATACAATACCAATAATAATAAGGTCAATATTCACAAACATCAATATTATTAGCAGAATAAGATAGGAAAGAACCAGTCTATTATCCGAATGCCTATAAAAATTAATAAACTTATATGAAAACCATATTTTAAAAGTAGAATAAAATAGCAACGCTATCTCTAGGTTTATACCCTCTACTGTTGCATTCTTTAAAAAACCTAATGGGCCAAAAGGATAAATCAATCCTTTAAGCACAGAGTAGTTCGAATCAAAGAGAAAATTTAGAGCCCAAAAGTATGATGCATCGAGTCCAATGCTATAATCGGGCTCAAAAACAGGAAAGGTAATTATATAGATTACAAGCAAAGCAAATAAATTGCCACAGCAATCACCAGTCTTTATATATCTATTTTGAAACAAAGCCTTTATAGAAACTCCCTTATTATAATTCACCTATTTGCAATTTTAAATAGCACATTCTAGTTCCTCTCCACATAAAACTCACTACTCCTATTCCACTCAGGAAAATGGGAATGGTTAGCAATTCCATAGCCCACGTTAAAGAACAGCACGGCATCGTCAACAACCCCTTGTAGTTTATCGCGCGATGGCACGTAGTTATCGGCAGTTTTATGGTAGATATTACGCCAGTAGGCATCAATGGCAAGTCGTGTGCTATCCTTGCCAAGGCTAACTGCATTGGTATATCCCTTGGCAAACATGGCGGGCACACCTGCTTTTAGAAAGGGCAGCTGGTCCGAGCGGAAAAACATGCCATTCTCTGGATTGGGATCGGGGCAAATGTAGCGCCCCTGCTTCTTAGCCTCAACCTCCACTAGGCTATCCAGCTGGGAATGGCCATACCCAGTAATTGTAACATCGGCAAATTTGCCAAGGAAAAGGATTACATCCGAATTGAACACGGCAGCTATATTACGGTGCGCAAAGGGCGGATTGGCCACAAAGTACTCTGAGCCCAGCATACCAGCCTCCTCGGCAGTTGGAGCAAAAAACATCACGGAACGCTCTGTTGGTTCGGCCGCCTTATATGCCTGTGCTATGGAGAGCATCCAGGCCATTGCCGCAGCATTATCGGAAGCACCGTTGTAAATTGAGTCGCCGTTTACTACAGGGCCAATGCCCAAGTGATCCCAATGTGCGCTGTAAATTACGGCCTCGTGCGGACGCACAGTTCCCTCAAAGTAACCCGCCACGTTGTACGACACATCCTCCTTATGGCAGTTCTGCACCTCAATGTTTAGCATCGCACCCAGCGGCACGGGCTTAAATGTGCGAAACATGGCCGCATACTTAAGCATATCGAAGTTCTTCCCGCACGACGCAAATAGCCTACGAGCAGCATCGGCCGAGATCCACCCCTTTAGCTTGCAGCGTTGATTGGCTAGAGATTTGTTATTAAGGTAATACTCTGGCATGTTAGTCCCTACACTTGGTACTGCCCATGGGTAACCCGCTCCACCCTCATCGTGAACAATGAGGCAAGCAGTTGCTCCTTTACGCTCGGCCTCCTCTAGCTTGTAGCGCCAGCGGCCGTAGTAGGTCATAGCATTTCCACGAAATAGTGTAGAGTCGTCGGTGTAGTATCCAGGATCGTTTACCAGCACAACAATGGTTTTACCCGTAAAATCCTGGCTATTAAAGTCGTTCCAGTTATACTCAGGAGCATCAATACCAAATCCAACAAACACTATGGGAGAGTTCTCTATACTTACCTTCTCGGACAAGATGGTGCTAAACGCCGTGTAATCAGCACCTGCAATATACTTCTCGTTCCTAATGGTAAGCACTTCGGGTAGCTTAGTGCAAATTTCAACCAGCGGAACTGGCTGCAAGTAGCTATCGCCAAAGGCAGGCTTAAGGCCAATCTCCTTCATGCGCTTCTCAAGGTACGCAAGGGTACGCTTTTCGCCAACGGAAAAAGGGGCACGCCCCACTAGGCTATCGGAAGCAAGAACAACCAAATCCTGCTCTATTCCGCTATACGATATTGGGTCAACGCTTTTCCCTAGGTATTTATAGGTAAAGAAAGCCACAACAAGTATTACAGGGGTAACGTATAAAAACTTTCGCATGGTTAGTGGTTTAGTTAAGCAAAGATAGGAAAGTTGACGACACCATTGGAATACGTTCTAATTAATAGAAATAATCAACAAAATAAAGAATGAAACACAGGTAATGTATAGATAATACATCGCTTTACGCTATGCCATTCAAGCTAAGCTCAACCTATAACGCCCTAAAATCAAAGTCTAAATACCTAAACTAAGGAGGGCAAATAATCTCTAAATGCTTTTTGCTACATTAGCCAAACAAACACCAGGATTGACTAATAATACTCCCATGAAGAAGCGAATAACCCTACTCCTACTGCTGTACGTTACAGCCTCGTTTGCGCAAGACGAAACGCAAAAGCTAATTAAGCAGCTGGTTGATGCCAAAAAGTACAACTCCGTTATAATGCTCCTTAACGAGGCCGATCCCAACAACGAGAATCCGAAACTTGTAATAGCCAAATCGGAGATTTTTATCGACTACTTTGTAAGCAGTATCATGCACCAGCTCTTTGCGCTTAAAGATCTTGGGGAGAACGAAACCATTATGGACTACAGAGGAAAAGAGGGAAGCTACTCCATGTACTCTTTCCCCGTTGACTCCATTTTACTCCGTTTAATTGATACGCACCCAACCAACTACGAGCTTCATAAAATGCTGGGCTACTTTTACCACGAGGTTCACCTTAAGTACCCCGATAGCTGGTTTATTAGCGATTCGCTTATTGTGTCCAAGTTTACCCAGTACTACAAAACGGCATATGAGAATGGGGTGTTCGATTACTGGTCGGTATATGGCATTGGCTACGGCTACCTTATGCAAGGTGATAACTTGGCGGCAATTCCCTACTTTGAAAAGTCGGTTGAGCTAAACGACTCGGCACCTGCAACCCACTACAACCTATCATATGCATACCTGCTTTGCAACAAGCCAGAGAAGGCTGTAGCGCATGCCACCAAGGCGCTAAAACAGTACGTTACATCCGCACTAAAAGCCGATGCCGCCCGAATTATTGCCATTGCTTACAACGAGCAAAAGGACTACCAAAAAGCTCATGAATTCTGCCTTACATCGGATAGTATCCAATCAGGAAACTACTACACCCTAAAAGCGCTACTTAACCTAGAAGTGTTGCTTAATAAGGATACACAGCTAGGTAGAGCTCTTGAGTTCTTTCTGCTTGCCCCAGAAAACCCCACAATTTACCAAGACTTGATGGACATATACTGGCAAAACAATAAGCCCGATGAGCTTATATCGTTTCTTAAAGCACAAATAGATAGCAATAAAAGCAACAACATAATTACAGGGAACCTATACTTCTACCTGGGCAATAGCTACTTTACAAAGAATAATTTTGATGAGGCCAATAGGTACTTCACAATGGCTAAAGAGGTATTCAGCAAGGAATTTCCTAGTAACTATCCCGTTTTTGAGGCAATTGACTCCTATTTAAACTATAAGTCAGAATAGCGCATCTATTTGATTACACCAAATAGGAAAGGGCTTAGGAACAACCCATAAGCCCTTTTGCGTTTACGTATGCAACGCAAATTATTCGCCACATAGTCCCCTCAAAAATTGCGTTGAATGGCTAATGCACGTAACTTTAGGATAGCCTTTCATCCTGTTCCGAACCAATTAGAGTACCACCCACATACACCTTAGCGTATTTGTACAAACCCATTAAAATAAAGTGCGATGAAACCAAACTGCCAAACCGTTTCCATGAAAATATTTATTAGCTCAACCGACATGTTTAGGGGAACGCCCCTTTACGAGGCCATTACGCTTGAGGCCAAACGTCATGGTATTGCTGGGGCATCACTAACCCGTGGTTTGGTTGGGTATGGCGCTAGTGGTAGCGAGCTTAGCACCAAAATGTTTAGCGAGCTATGTGAGAAAGCGCCAATAATAATTGAGATGATTGATGAGCGCCACAAGCTTGATGTGCTTATTGCACATATAAAGTGGATTTTTAACGAAGCTAAAAAGGGGTTTACCATAACCATTACTCCAGTAGAGGTTATTGCCTACCAAGCAGGAGGGGAAGCAACCAACCAGTAATGTTGCTACATATATACCCAAAAAGAGCAGGACGTTACATCCTGCTCCAGTTTAGTATTACTGTAAAGCAACAATTTAAACGCTTTGCTCCTTTATCATTATAAGTAGCATTTTAAACTTCTGGGTTGCCTCAACCGAGTGCGGTATGCCTGCAGGCATAATAATAGTTTCACCTGCAACCAAATCGTGCGGCTCACCGCCAATAACTACACGAGCACCACCCTCAAGAACCATAACAGTAGCATCAAAGGGTGCTGTGTGTGTGCTTAGACTCTCGCCCTTATCAAACGCAAACAGGGAAATATTACCCGTGGGACGCTTCAATACATTCTTGCTCACAATGCCGCCATAGCTGTAATCAACCTCGTTTACAAAGTTGAACTTAGAGGCCTTTGGAAATTCGTTTGCACTCATGGTATATTAATCTTTAAGTTTTATCCTACAAAACAGAACAGCTTAGGGGCAAAATAGTTCGCCAACCAAATAAAACTGCAATGCTTTATGCAACCAAAGTACATAGAGCCATTGCAGTTATTGCCAAATGCGCATGCTAAATTACAGAACCCGTGTAGTGCCTTGTGGGTTTGGCGTTTTTACCACAAGTATTCGTGCTATTTCATTACTGGTATTGCTTAGGTAGTGTAAAATTTCTTTTGGACTTTCAACTAATGTATCCTTTGTGAAAACTGTTGAATTATCTCCAATATGAACAGTTGGAGCGCCTTCTAGTATATAGAAAAACACATCTACTGGGGTTTTATGCGGTTTGAGCGATTCGCCGGGTTGTAGGGTAATATGCATGGCCTGCGCATCGAGCTGGCTGTACATCTGCCTAACATCTACTTTATGTGGAGTGTCCTTAAAAATAGCTGTTGATAAATGCGTTGCTTTAATCTCTGACATTGTTGTCCTATTTAACGTGTTCCTTAATTATGTCGTTGATATCATCCTCGCAACAACCACAAACAGTTCCTGCTTCGGTTTCGCGCTGAATATCCTCAAAATTTTTGCAACCCTTTTCTTTGATTGCTTTTACAATTTGGCCGTATGTAATTTCCATACAGTTGCATACTATTTTTTTATCGTCCATATCGGTAAAGTTTAAAACCCTGACAGGGTTTTAAATCCTGTCAGGGTAGGTTTCTTTATAAAATTATCCTACTAATAATTTAATATCCTCGTCAACCGATGTAATACCAGCTATTCCAAAGTTCTGAACCAATACGTTTGCCACGTTTGGCGATAGGAATGCAGGGAGTGTTGGGCCTAGATGGATGTTCTTAACGCCTAAGTATAGCAGCGCAAGTAGTACAATTACAGCCTTTTGCTCGTACCATGCAATGTTGTAAGCAATTGGTAGCTCGTTTATATCGTTAAGCTCAAACACCTCTTTTAGCTTAAGCGCAATAACAGCAAGTGAGTATGAGTCGTTGCACTGCCCAGCATCAAGCACGCGAGGAATTCCTCCTATATCGCCTAATGGTAGCTTGTTGTAGCGGTACTTAGCGCAACCAGCGGTAAGAATAACGGTATCGTTTGGAAGCTTCTGAGCAAACTCGGTGTAGTAGTTACGATCCTTCATGCGACCATCGCAACCAGCCATTACAATAAACTTACGGATTGCACCAGATTTAACGGCATCAACAACCTTATCGGCAAGAGCAAACACCTGTGCATGAGCAAATCCACCAACAATCTCGCCCTTCTCAATCTCAACTGGAGGCTGGCAGGTTTTAGCAAGAGCAATAATCTCTGAGAAATCCTTCTGCTTGCCTGGCTGGCGGTTGGCAATGTGCTTGCTACCTGGGTAACCCGCAGCGCCTGTGGTAAACACTCTATCCTTATAGGTTGATGTTGCGCTAGGAGGTACAATACAGTTGGTTGTGAAAAGAATTGGGCCGTTAAAGGTCTCGAAATCCTCTTTTTGGTGCCACCAGCTGCTACCGTAGTTACCCACAAAGTGCTTATACTTTTTAAATGCTGGGTAGTAGTTTGCAGGAAGCATCTCGCTGTGAGTATATACATCAACACCGGTACCTTCGGTTTGAGCAAGCAGCTCTTCCATATCCTTTAGGTCGTGACCGCTAATTAGGATACCGGGCTTGTTGCTAACCCCAATGTTAACCTTTGTAATTTCAGGGTTACCGTAGTTTGATGTGTTTGCCTTATCGAGAAGCGCCATTGCACCAACGCCAAACTTACCAGTTTCAAGGGTAAGCGCTACTAGCTCATCAACGCTAAGGTTTTGAGTAGTAGCAGCAAGTGCGCGCTGCATAAAAGCGTAGTTTGCAACATCTTCGTGACCAAGATTATAAGCATGCTCAGTGTAAGCAGCCATACCCTTAACACCGTAGATTACGAGCTCTCTTAGCGAGCGGATATCCTCATTCTTCTCGGTTAGCACGCCAACAGTTGCGGCTTTAGCCTCAAATTGGTCTGGGTTACCAGTCCAGGTGCAACCCTCAAAGGAGGTGTCAACCTTAACGCCCTGCTTCTCGGCCTCGGCCTTTAGCATGTTGCGAAGCTCAAGTGAGCGCAGAATGCGGGTTTCAAAAACCTTCTTATCGAAGTTTGCATTGGTGATGGTAGCAAAAAGCCCATCGAAAATAAACTTGTTTACAACTGGATTCTCATACTGTTTCTGCTCACGAAGTGCGGTTGAGTAAACGCTCATGCCCTTCATGGTGAACATAAGAAGATCCATCATGTTGGCTAGGTCGTCGGATTTTCCGCAAACCCCTTTTATAGTACATCCAGTACCCTTTGCTGCCTCTTGGCATTGGAAACAAAACATGCTCATAGTAGTTAATTTAATGGTTGATATGATATTATACAATTTAGCTATTAATATGGATAAGGGCAACCTTATTTGCTCAAGGCTGCTCTTGCAGCACTGCAAATTAGACCCAAGAAGACTCTAAAATCTCGCCCTGAATACCTACGGTAACCACCTTAATGGGCACCTTACGGCTTGCGCGATCCATGGCCATTTTAGCCAGCTGAAGCAAACCTCCACAGCAAGGAACCTCCATTTTCATAATGGTGATGGTATCAACCTGTGCGCCATCAATAAGTGCGGTGATTTTCTCAACATACGACTCCTTATTTGAGTCCAGCTTAGGACAAGCAATGGCTAGGGTTTTGCCCTTTAGGTAGTCGCTATGGAAGTTACCAAGTGAGAATGCAACGCAGTCGGCAGCAAGTAGTAGGTTCGAACCCCTAAAGTGACCCGAGTTTGGGTTGATAAGGTGAAGCTGAACGGGCCAGTGCGTAAGCTCCGATTTGCCCGATACCATTCCTGCACCAGCAACAGAGGGCGCAGCAGCTGGCGTTGCCGCAGCAAAGTTACGAGCCACAGAGCCTGGACATCCGCCACCATGATTACCGTGCATATGCGCATGGTGCTGAACCTGTGGCTGAGCAGCCCCTTTTACCTGATGATTATGAACGGCTTGCAGAACCTCGTCAACATCAAATCCTACTGATTCTCTGTTAGCTAACAGCCACTCAACGCCTTGACGTAGGTACTCCTTCTCGTTGTAATCCCTTAGGTGCTTTAGGTGGGCAATAACGGTATTTTTGCCGTTGGGTATCATTTTGCTAATGGTAAGCACCTCGTCGTAAGCCTCGGCCTCGCGATGCTCTATGGTTATAGCACCCTCGGGACAGTCGCCAATGCAGGCACCTAGGCCATCGCACATAAGCTCGCTAATAAGAACGGCCTTTTCATCAATAAGCTGTAAGGCACCCTCGTGGCAACCGCTAACACATAGTCCGCAACCGTTGCACTTCTCTCTATCAATTGTAATGATGTCCCTTTTCATGGCTTGCTATTTATTATTTTCTGTTTTTGTTCTGTTTGAGCTATCGTCTTTCGACACTGCAAACATACGGCAAGGCCATAACCAGGAATGTAACATATGTTACAACCACCAACTTTTTTTATTTTTTTTGATTTTTTCCTTATAGACACAGCACATAAAGCTAACAACTAGCACATTAACCTATCTCATTGTTTTATTTTGATGTAAAAAGAAGGTTCTCCTGTTACTTTAATGGGTAAAGATGTACCACAGAAAAAAACAGGATTGCACCTCTAAAATCATCAAATGGTCTATACCCTCTACCACTCCTGTAATCTTTGTGCGATAGGCACACAACATTGGCAGGTAGTACAACCGGAATAAGAGTAAAAATTGTGGTAGAACCCAAAAGAAGGGAAACGAAAGTAAGCGCAAGCAGCATACCAAAATAAAAAAGCCTTACCAGTTTACACTGATAAGGCTTTTTGTCGGGGTAGCAGGATTCGAACCTGCGACCCTCTGCTCCCAAAGCAGATGCGCTAACCGGACTGCGCTACACCCCGAAAATACAGAGAGGTAATCTCTAATAAAAAAGTAAAAACCTTACCGCTCTAGGTAAGGTCTTGTTTCGTCGGGGTAGCAGGATTCGAACCTGCGACCCTCTGCTCCCAAAGCAGATGCGCTAACCGGGCTGCGCTACACCCCGAAACTATTAGGTTATTGATGCGGAGAGAGGGGGATTCGAACCCCCGGTACCAGTTACCCAGTACGGCAGTTTAGCAAACTGCTGGTTTCAGCCACTCACCCATCTCTCCAGTAAATCAAAAAACCTTATAAAGGATGGGTAAAAATTTGCATCTAGTAAAGGACGAACCTCTCACCCAAATCCCAGTAATTTTAGAACGTTGCATTCGCCTTTTGTAAAGGCAGGACAAAAGTATAAAATACATTTAACTCTCCAAAAAAAATGGAACAAAATATTGCCAATAGCTAATTTTTATGGGGAGTAGAAATAGTGGTTTTCCTAATACTCGTAAACCACAATTGAGCCGACACTACATCTACTAGCCTGTAGTTGTACTTATTACCAGCAGTATCGGCTCTAGAATACTCAACTAAACCTAGCTCCAAGCCATAGTATGCTTCCTGCGAAAAGTTTGTGGTTATGCCGCTTTTTAGCCCCACAGCACGCAGGCTCTCGGTGTACCTATCGAGGAACTTAATACAAGAAATACTCTTACTCATACACTTAACCTGATGCACCCCCGCTAAAAGCTCTCTGCGCTTATGAAACAACGATTCATTCTTCCGATTATAAATTTGCCTATGCGTAATTCTGTACTCTAAAGGATAAGCACTAGAGTCCCATTGGTAGATATGATTATCGGAAATTGCGGCTACCACAGAATCGGTTCTAAACGTTTGCGGATTAAACCTATATACCACATAACGCACAAGCGTTGTCCCTTGGGCCTGGATGCTCTCTGTTGTTCTTTGCACCAAGGTAAAATCAACATCGTAAATAGACGTTAGCAGCAGGGTGTCGCTCTCCTGCGGAACGGCAACCATATACCAGTAAATAACCTCCCTTGGGTTATCCTTTACGGCATACTTGTACACCACTCCATCAACAAAAGTAGAATAGGGAAAATAGTAGTCCTTAAGGCTACTTCCCTGAGCCAACAATGGGCTACTGCTAAGAATGCTTTGCGTAAGAATTACCAAAGCAATAATACTAGTACGCATATACCACCACAGATTATTTATGCGCAAAGGTATATGATTAGTTTTGAGATTTCTTGGGGTAGAAACTGTTAAATACCATGATTTTAAAAGAAACTACCCCAAATGAGAACGTTTACCAAACAGCTAAGCTAAAACCTGTACCCCAACGTAAAAGAGGCATACCTACCATAACCCAAAGTACCCTTCTCAAAAATATCGTTACTGCGGGTGGTAGGGTATCTAATCTCGGTATTTGCAAGGTTGTACACATACACGCTACAGTAGGCGTTTGTACCTAAAATTTGGCTCAACCTAACATT
Source organism: Bacteroidales bacterium (assembly GCA_016931855.1). Taxonomy (GTDB): domain Bacteria; phylum Bacteroidota; class Bacteroidia; order Bacteroidales; family Tenuifilaceae; genus UBA5206. The sequence goes on along the minus strand of JAFGDZ010000081.1, from coordinate 196,919 downwards.
AGCGCTCATAACAAAATGGGCAGGAGCCGACTCTCCAATGCGGGAACCATCTCTAATTAGCTGTATTGGATTGCGCTGGTCGAGCGGGTTGTTGGCATCACGTGAATCGGGTTTCCAGTATGTATATTGCTTGCCAACATAGTAACCCGATAGGCCTATCTGTATATTTTTCTGAAGCCTGTAAGCCAGCGTTGTGTAAAGCAGCATGCTTGGGGCATACTCTAAGTCAATATCCTCATACCCTTTCTGCATATTGGTTGAGTGCTGATAAACAGCGCTGATGGTTGATGTAAAGCGCGGCTGGATATTAATGTTTGCACTTGCCTCAAGCCCTATAGTTCTTAATCTGCCTGAGTTGGTATTAAACAAGCGCATAACGCCATTCTCTATTTGGTTTGTTCGCGATATAAGGTTGTTAACCCTGTTATGAAATACACTTAGATTAAGCATGGTACTTTTGGTAACGGCACCAGTGTAGTTTACTTCAAAGGTTTGCATACTTGCTGGCTTTAGCTGAGGTCTATCGGGGTACCTAACAATATCCATGTTCTCCCCCACCGATGCATCCTTGGTTGCGATGCCATACATAAGCTTAACGTGATGCTTATCGGTTAAATGGTAAATAAGCGCAACCCTAGGGATTAGGTAGGGGTTTCCGTACTCATACGTTCCTGTTCGGGAAAGGTACTGGCTAGGATCCGAGGGGTTAAACCTAACTGCATAGGACATTATATAGGCCGGAGTTTGCTCTACTCGGAAACCCACCAAAGCGGAAACCTTATGGGAGAAATCGTAGTTTACCTGTGAGTAAATAGCCCAGGTGTGCTTAAACTTACTCTCATCAATGCCTGCGTCAAGGTTTATGTAGTCGTTGCTAAGGTTAGGGGCGTCAACAACAAGCTTATCCTGAAACACCATATGGTAGGTAAGACCCGCACTAGCCGTAAACTTTGGTTTATTGTAGGAGATGTGTACCTCGCCATCGGCCGATTTTGAGAATATATCGTTAAATCCGTACGATGTAGTGTCGGAGTTATGCTTATACCCCAGCCTGTTCCGAAAGGCGCTGTAACCCGTTTTAAAGTTAGCGGTAAGCGACTCCCCAAATGACTTTGTGTAGCTAAAGTAGGAGTATGCCGATTCTATTTCGGCATTGTGACCGTTGTCGTAACCCGGATAATAATCAATAACACCCCTATTTGTTGTTGTTTGCGCAAACTCGAATATCAACTCGCCAATTGCCATTGAAACGCCAAAGTACTTACGGTAATCCTTAAGCTGACCGCTGGACGAAGGGTTGCTAGGCAAGTTCCACGAAGGATCAATATTATCTGTCATCTTAGAGTATGGCTGATCTATCCCTCCAGCCCCAGTCATGGATGCGTTAAATGTGTACCTCACCTTCTCCCTTTCGCCAGCAATGCGGCCAAACATCTTATAGTAACCATTACTGCCTATACCCGCAGAGCCCTGCGATGAGTTGCTGTCCTGATTTGTTATGATGTTTATTGCTCCCAAAAACGCATTGCTCCCATAAACAACCGACATGGGCCCTCGTATAACCTCTATTCGGTCAATGGCCTCTACGGGCACATTAATTTTGGTTAATGGAAACGAGTTGTACCAATCCTCCTTCTGCGAAACGCCATTAACCATTACTGTCATTGTTGAAAATGAGCCCGACGAGAAAAAGCCCCTAACACCATAGTTGTCGGAGCCAAACCACAAGTAATCGTTTATTTGGTACATCCCTGGAATATTGGAGAGCACCTCCTCAAGGGTAGTCCACCCTTGCGATTGGATCTCCTGCCGGGTAATAATCACAATACTTGCAGGGATATTAGAAATTGGCTCTTCCTTTTTGGTAGCAGATTGCACACGAAGGTTCATTAGCTCATCAATAGATAAATCGTAGAGGCTAACGGTATCTTGCTGTTGTCCAGTTGCGCTTTGCGTAAAGCCCAGCAGTATAAGGCCAAGAATAGAGGCAATTACTTTCTTTACTTGCATAAAAAGGCTGTTATAAACCATGTATTAAGCCACAATTTAACCAAAATGCCCAATTTGTGTAAAAATACTGAACAAACTTTTACGTCTTTATTGACAAACGACACCTATTGCCTTCTGAATGCATTTTTTTTAGGCCATTCATCACAAAAACTTTTTTTTGAATAAAACTTTCGTCAACTTACTGGCTTAAAACCTTAAACAGGACAAAAGGCTAGGTATGCAGAAAAAGTATTCGCTCCTGGTATTAACCTTCCTAATATTTGGAATAAGAATTTTGGTCTCGGCACAGGAATACTCCGATGCCAAGCTAAAAGCAGCATACATAAACCAATTTGCCCAGCAAATAACATGGCCTAACGAGTCGTTGCTTGATACATTTAGAATTAAGGTAATATCGAATAAAACGGAGCTGCACACCGAACTATTAAACCTCTTTTCCACCAGACGAATAAAGAACAGAGCAGTTAGCATTGAGAGAGATGAATATTTCCAGCAAAGAACAGGCATTCGCTTCCCTAATATTATTGTTATTGAAGGGTATGATGCCGAGATAGCAAACGATATATTCACCAAAGTTGAATCGAGCCCCATTCTTGTTGTCTCCGAAATTCCAGAGAACAAGGATAAAGCCATGATAAACTTTTACTACGCCGATGAGCAGAAACAGCAGCTAACCTTTGAAATTAACCGCTATATTATTGAGATAAAACAGGGGCTACAAGTTCAGCCAAAGCTTTTGCTGCTAGGCGGCTCAAGAACCGATGCAGCCAATTTATTCCAACAACAGGAAACACAGCTGCAAGACGAACGCCTACGCGCCCTTAGGCTACAGGAGGAGATTAAACAGCAAACCCTTACAATAGAAAATCAGCAACGCGAAATAATTCTACAGCAAAAAAGCATTAAGGAACAAGAGCAAACCATAGCCAACCAGCAAGCCTACCTTGAGGCACAGCAAAAAGCTCTTGATAGCCTAACCTCAGAAATTGCCAAGCAGAACGTTCTGCTAATAAGAAACTTATCTATTCTAAAGAGCCATCGTAACGAGATTAAGGAGCAACAGGATAGAATTGAGGCTCAGGCAAAACAGATGGAGAGGCGCAACGATGTACTTCGCGAGCTAAATAACGATATTGTTAAGCAGCAGAAAAGGATAGAGGAGCAGAAAGGAATTCTTAACCAGCAACAGCAACAGATAAAAACAAAGAATGAGCAGCTAATACTATCGCTAACAACCATATTCCTTGCACTGCTATCGGCCTTTTTTATCTTTAAGGGATATCGGAACAAGGTAAAAATTAACAGGCAACTGGCTGAAAAGAACGAGGCAATTGCACGTAAAAACACTGAAATAGAGCAGCAAAAGGAGGAGATACAGCTCCAATCGGAGCTCCTTGCCGAGCATAACCACCGCCTTGAGGATATGGTTGAGCAACGAACCAAGGAGTACCAAATAGCCAAGGAAAAGGCTGAGGAATCCGATAGGCTAAAATCGGCATTCCTAGCCAACATGTCGCACGAAATTCGCACACCTCTTAATGCCATTGTTGGATTTACCCAGCTAATTCTTGAAGAGCCACACCTAACGCAAGCCGGAAAAGATAACGTTGATATTGTTACCCGTAGCTCCTTTGACCTACTTAGGCTTATTGACGATATTCTTGACCTAGCAAAGATTGAAGCAGAGCAGCTAGTGCTTTATCCTAAAACCGTGAACCTTAACGATGAGCTGAACCTGATATACCGTATTCACAGGCGTTCTCTGGACGATCAGGATAAAGCCAATAAGGTAAGCCTAAAGTTGCAATACCCTGACAATGAAGGGGAAGTTTTCCTTAGAGTTGATATTAGGCGCCTACAACAAGTACTCAACAACCTGATATCTAACTCCATTAAATTTACCACCGAGGGCTCTATTAGCTTTGGTTACAGCCTTAACGCTGGTTTTGCCCAATTTTTTGTAAGCGATACTGGAATGGGGATACCCAAAGAGCAGCATTGCTACCTGTTCCAACGATTTAGCAAAATAAATAACTGCCCCGATAAGTTTCACTCAGGTACAGGTCTTGGCCTAGCCATTTCTAAGGGGCTTGTAGAGCAACTTGGCGGGAAAATATGGTTTGACTCCGACGAGGGGAAAGGCTCTACATTCTATTTCTCCATACCACTAAAAACAGGAAACGCACCTCTTAAACAGCAAAACGAGGCTACCGAAGGTTTATCCTACAAAGGGAAAACGGCTGTAGTAGCCGAAGATAATGAGAACTCGGCACTACTACTAAAGGTACTACTATCGGACTTGGGCTTTAAGGTTGTGCTAGCCAGTAACGGGCGAGAGGCAATAAAATCCATTGAAACGCTGAATGGCTGCGATGTAGCTTTCCTTGATATTCAAATGCCTATTCTTGATGGGTATGCCACATTTACCGAGATGCGAAATAAGGGCCTGAATTTCCCCATAATAGCGCAAACAGCCTTTGCCATGGAGCAGGATATGCAGCGAATTGCAGAGCATGGTTTCAATGGTTTTATTTCAAAACCTATACTTAAGGAGAATGTGGTGGCCGAGTTACATAAGGTTTTGGGACAAGGGAAAACTGATTAGGCACAGCATAAATACTAAGGGCGCAAACACTACCCAGCATCGGGCGCAAACCCAATGAATGTGGAGTTAAGCACCATCCTTTAGCATTACCATGAAAATGCTGTGCGGCTCCATTCTTAACGTATTAGCGCGCCATTAGCTTGTAGCTAGGGCTATCCTAAAAACAAATAAGCAAGGGCAATACCCACTATCCTATTACATACGCAAAAAGGGCGAACCATACGGAACGCCCTTTTGCAAGCACACGGTAAAACCTATTTCTTATCCTTATCGGACTTAGATATGCTTTGACGCATTTGCGTATCAGCATCAATATTTTTGAGCTTGTAGTAGTCCATAATACCCAAGTTTCCGCTACGGAAAGCCTCTGCCATTGCTAGGGGAATTTGCGCCTCGGCCTCAATAACCTTTGCGCGAGCCTCTTGCGCCTTAGCCTTCATCTCCTGTTCAAGAGCAACAGCCATTGCGCGGCGCTCCTCGGCCTTAGCCTGAGCAATATTCTTATCGGCATTAGCTTGATCCATTTGTAGCACAGCGCCAATGTTACGTCCAATATCAATATCGGCGATATCAATAGACAGAATCTCAAATGCAGTTCCGGCATCAAGCCCTTTCTCTAGCACTACGCGCGAAATAAAATCGGGATTCTCAAGTACGCTCTTGTGCGACTCGGCCGAGCCAATTGACGATACAATACCCTCACCAACACGGGCAAGAACAGTTTCCTCGCCAGCGCCACCCACAAGCTGCTTAATGTTTGCACGAACGGTAACCCTTGCCTTGGCAATAAGCTGGATACCATCCTTTGCAACAGCGGTAACGGGAGGAGTATTAATAACCTTAGGGTTAACGGACATTTGAACGGCTTCGAACACATCGCGCCCAGCAAGGTCAATGGCGGTGGCCATTTTAAAATCGAGCGGAATGTTAGCCTTTTGCGCCGATACCAACGCGTGAACCACCTTTGATATGCGACCACCTGCAAGGTAGTGCGCCTCAAGGTCGTTACGGTAAAGGGTTATACCAGCTTTTGTTCCCTCAATAAGAGCCTGAACAATAACTCCTGGGGGAACCTTACGCCAGCGCATTAAAACTAGCTGAAGTAGCGATACTCTTACGCCCGATACAAGGGCTGAGAACCACAATCCAAGCGGTATAAAGTACAGAATAATCCAAAGACCAGCTATACTAGCACCGATAATTAGTAGGTAAATACCAACCTCATTCATTTGTGTTATCTTTTAGTTTAACAATTACTTTTGAGCCTTCTATTTTTGTAACAATTACTTCCTTTTTTTGGTCGATAAAATCGCCTGTTGACTTTGCCTCAACCAGAATCCCATTTATGCGGATCTTACCCATTGGGGCTAGGCGACTAATTGCCACGCCAGTATCGCCAGTTTTTATCTGGGTTTCATCTATTTTCCCATCAACAGAACCTTCGATATTGGTGTTTAGCATAAAGTATTTCCACGTTTTGGAGCGCAATGCAAGAATAACAATGCCAACCGATGCAAGTGCAGTACCCAATAGGGTTAAGTGCCCTGCAGTTGTTCCAAATCCGGTGTAGGCCCATGTTACGCCTCCCGCAACTAGTATTACTCCACCAATACCAGCTACTGTAATGCCTGGAATTAGCAGAAACTCAACTAAAAGGAGGAAAAGCCCTATAAGAATAACGATGATTACACCTGTCATGGTAGTTTATTTAATTACAACGTTTAGTCCACGTTGAGTTAGGGCGTCGCGCAATGGCTTTAGCGAGGAGTACGTTCCCTTTTTAACGTCGCATTTACCCTTATGATGTGCAATAAAGGTGCACTGCTCTGCCTGTACAGGCTCATGTTCGCACACCTCAATTAGGCTATCAATTACAAAGTCGTAAGAGTTAATCTCGTCGTTATAAAGAATAAGGAAGGCGCTTTCGTGTGTAATCAACCCTTCATTTTCCTGCCCAAAGGGCGAATTTTTTGAACTGTCTATCATAGGTAAAAATTGAAATTACTAAGTGCTAATATAGGAAAATTGTAATTGGTATTTGGTGTTTAGGGATTAGATTTTATTCTACAGCAGCAAACAGGGCAAACATCTGCTACAATACGCCTACGTACAAACACCTAGCAACCGCTACAGGTTAATGGTTATAACATTAGCATCGGCAATGCCGCCAGCCACAAGCATCTCCTTAACGTGCGTTGCATCATTAAGAGATGAGAAGCTGCTAACGGAGTAGGTGGTGTTACCTGTCTGGTCGAATTTCCGAACAATGTCCTTTCCTGGGGCAAGTGCCCTTACAGTTTGGGCTACATCATCGGGAAGGCGCCCCTTGTAAGTGCCTATTTGAACCTGATAGAGCACATTCTTATCGGGCTCACTGGTTGTAATCTTGATTTTGGGCTCTGCTAACGAAGGTTTTACTGGCTGCTGCTCCAGGCTCTGGGCTCTGGCTGGGGTAATGGGTTTCCCATTATGCCAAGCTACTACAAAAGCATCCTTAAATCCACGCGAACGAACTATGGGTAAGGCCTTCTCCGCATCGGCATAAAAACGGAACATGCCCACATAGTACTTTGTTACATTGCTTTTGCTAACGGTTTCGGCCGATACAGGAACCATTCCCTTAAAAATTTTGGGGCTTATGGCATTGCTAAATGCGGCTAGCTGTATGCGGTAAACAACCCCCTCGGGGAGCTTCTCGTCTAACGGAATTGGCGTGCCCTTCTCGTAAGGGGAATCCTCTACAACCTGGAATGTAGCGCCTTCATTCTGCTGAAACAGGATTGGGCTATTAATGTCAACAGGGTTATTGCCATCAACAATAAGGCTTTGCCCATGCTCCTTGGCCTCGGCGGTCATAGCGGCCACATCCTCCTTCCTGTTGGGAACAGGCATAGGTAGTGGTTTACCAAACGCATCGGACTCAAGCTTACGCACGCGGCTGGTTACCTCCTGCTCAAACATGGTAATGCCCCAAAGTTTGGCAAAGGCCAGCTCGTAACGGGTAATGCCAATCTCCTCAAGTATTGTTGACTCAAAAAGGCTTTCGGTTTTGCCCTCGTCAGTAAGGTTGTTTTTTATGGCAGCAGCAGAGCGAAAGTGATTTTTTCCGCGCTCAATCTCGGCACGTGCCTGGCTCCCGTTATTATTGCCGCTCTTAACAAGCGCAACAGGTAAGCACAATGAGTAAATTTGCTCCTTTCCGGTTACCCATTTCTGGGCAGCTTGGTTAAACTCATTCATTAAGCTAATTAGCGTGCCCTGCTCCTGCTTGTAATTGGCAGTGCTATCGCCCTTGCTTTGAAGCATGCTGTTTAGCTTTTGCTGCTGGGCAAAAACGGCCTTGCGGAGCTCATCTAATCGTGGTGTTTGCTTCTCCAGGTTAGCAAGAGTTGCAATCTCATCGCTTTGGAAAACGGTTGAGGCAAACTGGGCTTGGTAAACATACTTTGGATTATCGGAAGCAAATGATGCGTTAGATTTTTCCTGAGGCTTACGCTTCCCCGTTAGGTACTCCTGCTCTATTTGGCTAGCGCAAGCAAAGTGGGTGTCGGCGCTTTTTTGGGCAGCCAAAAGGGCATCCTCAACCTTAACAATACGCGCCTCGGCAGCTTTGCGCTGCTCGGCGGTGTAAACATAGTCCAATGTACCACGCTCCTTCTCAAGGCTAATGCGTAGCGAGTCGGCAAGCATTTGCTGCTTAAAGCCACTGGCCATAACGCGTACATACTCAGGGTCGTTCTCAACCGACGAAAACGATGCAGCCTTTGTGGGAGCTGGCTTGCTAGCCACTGGCGTTGTTTTTTCTTTTGATGATTTTAGGTTGGTGCTTACACCAAGCTTTGCAACGGCAATAATCTCATCAAAGCTCGATGCGGTTTGCCTAATTTGGCTACGCTCCTCCTTTACCAGAACAATCTCAAGGCTATCGGCACCAACGTTACGGTTGGTAATTAGGTAGGCAAGCGTGTCGTTGGATAGGGGTAGGTAGTAAATATCGTTATAAGGAGAGCTAAAGGGAAAGCCCAGATTCTCAGGAGTACTCCACGTTTTGGTGGTGGCATCGTAGCGGCTGCGGTACACATCGTACCCACCCATGCTGTAGTGCCCTTTTGAGGCAAAGTACAAGGTTCCATCGGGAGCAAAGTACGGGAAATCCTCATCGAGCGACGAGTTTACTGCATCGCCAAGGTTTTCGGGTTTACTCCAGTAGCCATCGTCCTGCAGCTGAATGCGGAAAATATCCTTACCGTACTGCGTTGACCTACCGTAGCTGGCATAGTAAATATAATCGCCTGGTTTTGGCGATTTGGGATAGAAAATAACCGATTGCTCGTTCTGCTTTAGGTCAACAGGCGTTTTTAAATCCTTAGGTTTTGGAACAAAGGATCCCGTAGGATTATCGGTTACCAGGTAGCTAACCATATCGCTTTGCGCAATAGTCTTTGACTCCAGTACGGGTGGCCGATAAAGGTACTTTAGCATGTAGTTGCCATTCTCACACTGGTTTACCAAAAACTCTACCTGCACAGGGGTAATGGTCTCATCGCCACCGCTAACGGTAAAGCGACGATACATGTCAATAGCCTCATCGAAACGATAGGAAAAGCGGTAGGCCTCGGCTAGGTAGAAGTAGGTTAGATTGGGCGTTTCTAGCTCCGATGCCCTTTTAAGCAAACCTATAGCCTCGTTGCTATTGCGGGTGGAGTATAGCACACAAACACCTGTTTTGTACATATAGCTGGCATCCTGTGGGAAGTTGCGAAGAAGCTCCTTGTAAAGTGGAAGTGCGGCGGAATAATCCCTTTGCTGAAACAGGGAATCGGCTTTTGTAACACGGGGTAACTTACTGCTCTCCTGCGCCTTTACTTGTACAAATGCCGTTATAAGAAACAGAAAATTAATCAATAATATAACAATGCTTTTTTTGCGGCTTATAGCGAACATAATCTCTCTGTTGTGATTTGTGGGTAAAATTAACTATAAAAACAGTAAAACCATCTAAATTATTGTAATAGCATAAGAGGGGCTCACTAATCAAAGATTCATTGAATAGATGATAGAATTAGCATAACTTGATAACTTACAATAAAAACTGGGGTTCCTAGTAAAAAGGTTAATAAGCACCCAAAATTACAGTAGGGTAAAACTCTAGCCATGCGTATTACTAAAAAACGAGCCATGAAGATTAAAAACAACATTGCAGTTAGCGAAAGCGGCTTTGTGTTTGACCCATCAACAGGAGAGTCGTTTACGCTAAATAAAACGGGACAGGAGATTATTTCTCTGGTAAAACAGGGTTTGGACTACGAGCAGATTCTCAACAGCCTACTTGCAAACTACGGCGGAGAAAAACCCCTATACGAGCGCTACCTGGTTGAATTTTTTGAGGAGCTTAGAAACTTTAACCTTTTAGAGGAGTAAGCCATGGCTGCTAAGCATAATATAACTGTAGGTGTAACAGGACTTAACAACATTGACAGCCCTGGGCCTGGAATTCCTGTAATTAGGGGACTAAAGGAATCGGATTTTTTTGAGGTTAGAGTAATTGGCCTAGCCTACGAAACCCTTGAGCCGGGCATTTACATGAGCGATTTGGTTGATAAAACCTACATGATACCATACCCTTCGGAGGGGAAAGAGGCACTTTACACACGTATTGCTCAGATTCAAGCCATTGAGCATATGGATGTAATTATACCAAATTTTGATGCAGAGCTATACTCCTTTATTAGGCTGGAGCCAGAGCTAAAGCGAATTGGCATATGCACATTCCTACCCACCCTTACACAATTTGAAGAGCGACATAAGGCAAACCTGCCCGAGTATGGCAAAAAGTACACGGTAAACGTACCCAAGAGCATAGAGGTAACCAATCCATCGCAGTTCGAAAAGGCCGTTAAGGAGCTAAAGCTCCCCCTTGTTGTAAAGGGAAAATACTACGATGCCTACATTGCGCATGAGAAGAGCCAAATAGAGGGTTACTTTAACAAGCTATCGGCAAAATGGGGTTTGCCCATAATACTGCAGCAGTTTATTAAGGGCACCGAGGTTAATGTTATTGCTCTAGGCGATGGAACTGGTCAAACCATTGCTGCGGTGCCCATGCGTAAGCAGTACATTACCGATAAGGGAAAAGCGTGGGGTGGCATTACCCTTGCCGACGATGCCATGCTAAACCTTACCAAAAGCATTATGACCCAAACCAAGTGGCGTGGCGGCATGGAGCTGGAGCTGGTACGCGATGCCAATGGCAAGCTTTTTCTAATAGAAATTAATCCGCGTATTCCGGCATGGGTTTACCTTGCCGTTGGCGCAGGACAAAACATTCCCGAAGCTCTAGTAAAACTTGCCCTTGACATTGATGTAGCGCCATACCAGCATTACGATGTGGGGAAAATGTTTATCCGCTACTCATACGATATGATTGTGGGGATAGACAAGTTTGAACAGCTCACCATGACTGGCGAGCTATAAACATCAACCTAACCGATTAAAAAGACTAGCCATATGAACCAGCAGTTTGAACGCCCAACAATAAAAAAGTTAAACCCCGGCATGCCATCAAAGCATGGCATGGCACCAAGCTTTAAACCGTTAAGTGCTATTGATGGTGTTGATGTGGAAAGCATGCTTGCACAGTACGGCTCACCACTGTACATATACTCCGAACAAACCATAAGGCGCACCGTAAAGCAGTTTAAGCAGGCATTCCAAATGCGATACCCCAAGGTACAGCTGGCCTGGAGCTACAAAACCAACTACCTAAGCGCCGTGTGCCGTATTTTCCATCAGGAGGGCTCCTTGGCCGAGGTGGTGTCTGGCTTTGAGTACCAAAAGGCCATAGATATGGGAGTTAGTGGCGAGCACATACTGTTCAACGGCCCCGATAAAAGCGAGGCCGACCTTGAACTTGCTGCACGCAACGGCTCATTTATACACATAGACCATTTTGATGAGCTCTTTACCCTTGCCCAAATTTGCGAGAAGAAAAATATTGAGGCCAACGTTGCCATTAGGGTTAACATGGATATTGGCATTTACCCCCGCTGGGACAGGTTTGGCTTTAACTACGAGAATGGCGAGGCTTGGGAGGCACTAAACCGTATTATGCTTAACCCAAAGCTAAACCTTGTGGGGCTGCATACCCACATTGGAACCTACATGATGACCGCCGATGCCTACCGCATTGCCGCCCTTAAGCTAACCGACCTAGCCGTTAACGTTGATAAAAAGTATGGACATGCCATTAAGTACATTGATATGGGCGGCGGATTTGCCTCTAAAAATACGCTGCGTGGCGCATACCTTTCGGGCGAAGATACCACCCCATCGTTTGATGAGTATGCCGAGGCCATTACCACTGCCATTATTAGCTCGCAGATAAAACCAGCCAACATGCCGCTCCTTATACTTGAAACCGGACGCGCCCTTATTGACGATGCTGGTTACATTGCCGGTACAGTACTAGCCAACAAGCGCCTTTCCGATGGAAACAGGGCAACCATTCTTGATGTTGGCGTAAACCTGCTGTTTACCGCTTTCTGGTACGACCATAAAATACAGCCAACCCGCTACATTGCAGGAAACCCAGAGGAAACAACACTTTATGGCCCACTGTGCATGAACATTGATGTTATTAGGTACTCCATGCAGTTCCCTCCGCTTAAACGCGGCGACCATTTTGTGATAAGCCGAGTAGGGGCTTACAACAACACGCAATGGATGCAATTTATTACCCTTAGACCCAACGTTGTGCTAATTGATACCAACGGACAAACAGGCGTTATAAGAAAGGCAGAGAACTTGGACTCCATTACAATGCATGAGGAAGTTCCAGAGCATCTTAAAAACTTCAACCTATAATAATGCAAAACAACAGCCTACATAGCTTTGCCCAAGGTGTGCTGAGGGGCTACTCGCAAATATTCTTTACCGATAATATTTGGTTGGCAATACCGCTTTTAGTAGTGTCGTTTATCGATCTCCCTTCGGGTTTATGCGGCTTACTGGCCATTATGGTTGCCAATAGCACTGCTTTACTCATTGGATTTAGCCCATATCAAGTAAAAAAAGGTTTTTACGGTTTTAATAGTCTGCTTGTTGGGTTGGGCATTGGATACGGATTTGCTGTTACACCACAGGTTCTGCTGCTTGTTGTATTGGCATCATTCTTAACGCTCCTCCTAACAATTGCCATTGAGGGGTGGCTAGGCAAGTACTACTTGCCATTCCTTTCGCTACCATTTGTTTTTGCCATGTGGATAGCCATTCTAGCAAGCCAAATGCTAATATCGCTGGAGATAAGCGAACGGGGCGTTTACATGCTCAACGATCTTTTTCGTATTGGAGGGCTAAACTTTGTATCGCTCCACGAGTGGTGGATAGCCAACGTGGCATCAACCTATATCAACAGCTTCTTTATCTCGCTTGGTGCCATATTCTTTCAGTTTAACGTATTTGCAGGAATTGTTGTGGCTCTAGCGCTACTAATATACTCGCATATAGCATTTACCCTATCGTTGCTAGGCTACACCGTGGCCTACTTTGCATACGCACTACTAGGCGTGGAGCTACAAAGCATAGGATATGGTTTTATTGGCTTTAACTTTATTCTAACCTCCATTGCAATAGGAGGTTACTTTTACATAGCATCACCAAAATCGTACCTATGGGCTATAGCCATTGCGCCCATAATAGCGTTTGTAACGGCTGGCCTTTTTGCAATGCTCTCAGAATTAGGGCTGCCCATATACTCACTACCATTCAACTTTGTGGTACTGCTGTTTTTATACAGCTTTAGGCTGAGAACCAACGCTAAAAAGCTTACCGAGGTGTTAATACATCACGGAAGCCCTGAGCAAAACCTTTACGCACACCTAAGTCATAGCAACCGTTTCCCATTTGAGTCCTTTGCGCCTATAGAACTCCCGTTTATGGGCGAGTGGTACGTTTCGCAGGGGTATAACGGCGAGCATACCCATAAGGGCGATTGGGCATACGCCCTCGATTTTATTATTAATGATGATGAAGGGAAGCAGTACACCAACCTTGGCGATAAGGCAACCGACTACTACTGCTTTGGGAAGCCCGTTACCGCTCCTGCCGATGGCTTTATTGCCATGCTTGAGGATGGCATTAACGATAACGCCATTGGCGATATCAACCTAAACAAAAACTGGGGAAACACCATTGTAATTAAGCACTCCGATTACCTTTTTACCAAGGTTAGCCACCTTAAAATGGATTCCATTAAGGTTAAGGTTGGAGAGTTTGTGCGGCACGGACAAGTAGTTGCACTTGCCGGAAACTCTGGACGGTCGCCCTACCCCCACTTGCACTTTCAGGTGCAAGCCTACCCCTACATTGGCTCCAAAACGGTACAATACCCTTTGGCCAACCTAATTATAAACGGGGAAAGGTTAGAGTCCTTTGCCTATCCCAGCAAAGGAGATTTACTACAAGGTTCTACTCCGCTTACCATTTTGCAGCAAGGGCTACACTTTATTCCTGGGATGAGATTGCAATGGACATACAAGGGCACAGAGACCATATGGGAGGTATTTACCACCGTTTACAACCAATCGTACCTGTACTGCCACAGCACAAAATCGGTAGCATGGTTTAGCATCTCCAGCTCGTACTTCACCTTTACCGGATTTAAGGGCAGCAAAAACTCACTACTCTACATGTTTTACCAAGCAGCATTTAGAGTTCCACTCGCTCCCGTTAAAGATTTTTATGTTGATGATGAGCTGCCCATAAACAAGGTATTCTCGGCAAAACGGTTAATAGTTCAAGATTTTATTGCGCCATTCTACCGCTACCTTAAAGCAAGTTACAAAGGCGAACTTGAGGTTATTGGCTCCGAGATAAACCCATTGGGAGTAACCTATAAATCGAGCATCAACCAGCTTGTGTTCAATAGGGTGAAAGCAAAAACAAGCTACACATTAAGCCTCTCGCCCAACGGGAAAATTACACTAGACGATGGTTCCATTGAAACAGGATTAGCCGTATGCGAAAAACTATTATAACACTCCTAGCGCTGGTAGTAGCCAACATCTCTCTAGCACAGGTTAACAAGAGCTTTGCCGTTCTTGATGCCCAAACGTACCAGTTCTTTCTCCAAGGGAAGTATAGCGAACTAAACTCCTTGGGCGATAGCATGATAAGCAATGGTATAGATTACTACTATCTTCGTATGAGGCTAGGCATTGCCGCGTTCAATAAAAAGAGGTATGGCCGTGCCATTAAGCACTTTAGCAAGGCAATGAAGTTTAGCAGTGCCGACCCCATTGTGCCAGAATACATCTTTTTTAGCTACGTGTACAGCGGCAGGGAAACCGAGGCCTTGCTTTACCAAAACAAGCTACAACCACACCAACAAACAAAATATGTAAGGGAGAAGTCGCTAACAGGTATTACGGGCTATGGGCTATTATTGGACTACCTCTCCAACCAGTCGGCTAACACCATAATAACCCCATTGGTTCTGGACCAATCCACAGAATATATTGAGAATGCCCTAAACATTAAGGTTTACATAGACTCTCGGTCAAAAAAGGGCGCTTTTTGGGGTTTAGCTTACTCTAATTACCGAAAGCAAGGAGTAATATACTCGCAAACCTACCCCAGCGGAGGCGCGCTAAACTTTGCCCAACACCAGCTCTACTCTAAACTGGGCAAGGCACTTGCCAATGGCTACGAAGTTTTTGGGTTTGCCCACGCGGCTCTTTACGAGGGGGCACCAAAGGTAACACAGACCTGGGGAGGACGTTCGCAAATGCAAACAAGCTACGAATCCGATTTCCTATTAGGCCTAGGCATTGCCAAAAGAACTGCATTGCTAGGCATACAGCTAAATGCATCGTATAGCAATTTGGTTGGGACCAACCAAGGTAGAGCAGAAGCTCTGCTTACTGTTTACCCATTTCAAAACCTAAACCTTTACACCACAACACAGGGAATGTACCAGTTCTACTCATCGTGGGGGAAGGGATACCACATAAGCCAAGTGGCTGGCTTTAAGGCGCTAAAATTTATGTGGGTTGAGCTGGGCGCATCAACTAGCAACATACCACTATACGCAACAAATGCAGGCCAGCAGCTAAACAACTCATTTCAAATCCCAGCGCTTAGCATGTTTGGACAGCTGTCGTTCTATTCAAAAACAGGATTCAACGCACATATAGCCGCATTTAGAAGCAGCAACGAGAACTACACCTGGAACCTAAACAATAACACCAAAAGCAACAGGAACCTAAACCACTTTAATGGTTTCTCAATAAGCATTGGAATGAAACTATAATTAAACTAATAGCTACTACAATGAGAAAACTTATGGTTACACTGGCTGCAATACTATTTGTACCAGCCATTATGCTTGCACAGGATAATAGCAAGCAAATTACCGCTTTTGCAGAGAGCTACGCAAAGGAAGCCGCAGGCAGCTATGCCGATGCAGTAAAACCCCTTAAGGCAATATATACCGACAGCTCCTACGAAATAAACTTGAGACTAGGCTGGCTAACCTACCTGCAGGGGCAGTTCACCGAGTCTCTGGCCTACTACAACCGCGCCATAGAGCTTATGCCGTACGCCATTGAACCCCGATTGGGTGTGGCATACCCCGCATCGGCGCAAGGGAATTGGGCCTTTGTAGTTATGCAGTATAAGGAAATTCTTAAAATTGATCCCAACCAAACCCTAACGCTATACCGAATGGGGCTCATTTTATACGAACGCAAGGAGTACCAGCAAGCAGCCGAGCACTTTGCCAAAATTGTAAACCTCTACCCATTCGATCACGATAGCCTGCTAATGCTTGCATGGACAAGCTTTCAACTAGGAAAAACCCGCGAGGCAAAGGTGCTATTCCAAAAAGCGCTGCTTTACAACCCCAACGACAAATCGGCTCAAGAGGGCTTATCCCTAATAGGAAAGTAAGCAAATAGCAATAGGCAAAAAATAGTGACCCGTAAAGGCAGCAGGGAAAGCACAAAATAACAGCATTCCTAAACGGCTAGCGCATCTAACAATTAGATGCGCTAGCCGTTTTGCATTTGCAACGCTTACCATAAAGCGCCCTTGCACCCTTTCCCAACAAATCACCTGTGCGTACTTCCCCCCTGAACAACCGTTTAACTATGCGCTGTAGTACAAACAAAACACGTATTTCCACGCTCAAACAAACAGGTACTAGCACTCTTGCAAGCACTTAGCCATATCAATAAATTTGACATAACAAGTAAGGCTAAATTTAGCCCACTTATGTTAACAGAATAACAACACGCACATTTGTATAGCGCACTAGAAATTCCCATTCAATACTAACTAAGAGCAAACAACCTATGAAACTAAGAGACGTAAAAATTGGCACCCGACTTATTAGCAGCTACCTCCTTATTGCTGCACTAACAGGTGTTGTGGGATTATTTGGCACAGTGCAAATACGCACTATTGATAATGCCGACACATTGCTCTACGAGCGCATGACCGTTCCCTTGGGGCATGTAAACGAAATGAGCACTTACTTTCAACGCCTGCGCGTAGCAGTAAGGGATTTGCTAATTGCCGAGAATGAATTGGAACGAAAAGCACAGCGCGACAATGTATTCAGTCTCCAAGAGCAGTTCAACAAAACAGCCGAGGAATACAAAAAAACGGTTAGCTCCGAAGAAGAGCAAGTAGTACTGGACAATACCAAAGAGGCACTAAAAAACTACATGCTCTACTTTAACGATTTTATACAACTAGTTTGGGACGATAAAAGAGATGAAGCTATTGCCTTTATGGGCGGAGAGTGGCAAAAGCCAACTCAGGACTTACAGGTTGCCGTTCAGAACCTAGTGCAGTTTAAAACGAGCCAAGCGGAACAAACAGCTCTTAATAACACGCACATAGCCAATAGAGCTACTACACTAATGCTAATTATTGCCATTATTGCCATTATTCTTGCTGCAAGCATTGGCATATCCATATCAATGGCAATTACAAAACCTCTAGCCAAAGGAGTTGAGTACACTAAGAAACTGGCTGCAGGCAACTTAACCGCTCAACTTGATATAAACCAAAAAGATGAGATTGGAGTTCTTGCCCGCGCCCTACAGGATATGGTTCAGAAGCTAAGAGAAGTAGTTACTATTGTTAAGGATGGCGCTGAGAATATTGCTGCATCGAGCCTACAGCTTAGCTCTGCATCGCAGGAGCTATCGCAGGGAGCAAGTGAGCAGGCATCGTCAACCGAGGAGGCCTCCAGCTCCATGGAGCAGATGGCTGCCAACATACAGCAGAATACCGAGAACGCGCAGCAAGCAGAGCGAATTGCAGTTACTGGTGCCGATGGCATGAAGAAAGGAAGCGAGGCCACAACAACTGCCGTGGTTAGCATGAAGCAAATTGCCGAGAAGGTTTCCATTATTAGCGACATTGCATTCCAAACCAACATACTGGCGCTTAACGCAGCTGTTGAAGCAGCTAGAGCTGGAGAGCAGGGACGAGGCTTTGCTGTGGTTGCTGCCGAGGTTAGAAAGCTGGCCGAGCGTAGTAAGGTTGCCGCCGACGAGATTGAGAAGCTTACCAAGTTTGGCGTTAAAGAGGCCGAGGGTGCAGGTATAATACTTGCCCAAATAGTACCTGAGGTAGAAAAAACAGCCCGTTTGGTTCAGGAGATATCAGCAGCTAGCTTAGAGCAAACATCGGGCTCGGACCAAATAAACACGGCCATTCAGCAGCTTAACCAGGTTACGCAGCGCACTGCTGCTGCTAGCGAGGAGCTGGCAACATCGGCAGAGGAGCTAAGCAGCCAAGCCGAACAGCTAAACCAGGTTATATCGTTCTTTAGGATTGAGGAGCAAAAGGCAAAGAGAGCTTTCCACCACACAGAGAAGAAAGAGAACGGCTGGGAAAAGGCTTCGGCACCCAAGTACAAAGAAGCGCCCAAAAAGGTTATACTAAAGCCCGCTCTGGAAGAGCGCGAAACGATTGCCGTTGAGTACGAAGAGTATTAGCCCCACTCTACGTAGTCAGGAGCCAAACCCGAATCCGCTGAGCGCCCCTCCCTGGATTCGGGTTTTACTATTCAAGAATATCTACACGCTCAGCAACTATAAATACAACGGAAACATAATCCTTACCAGTTCTCTCCATTGTCTCCTTTAGCAGGTGGGTTGAACCCATTGAAAGGCTATCGGATCGCCCATTCTGCACCTGACGATTTACCCATGCGCTATCCTTGCAAGAGCTATTATCGATGTGGCATAGCAACACCTTTGCTTGCTCTTTCTCCGCAATCATGGCATCGCTAATACGCGACTCCTTTACAACACCCCGTATTGCCACTCTTTTTTTATACAAAAGGGTATCGAATTTTTCGGCCAAATCAAAAGGAACAATTTTAATTATTGCCCCATTATCGGTTCTTAGCTTCATCTTTTTCCCATCAACACTACATATATGCATAATAGTGCCTTCTGCCACAATTTGGGAGTCGATGTACGCATCAATGTTCTCAACAAGCTCATCGGCATTAACCTCTTTAATTCCATTGTGGGTATTTGGCGAGCTACAGCCTAATAGAAAGGATATAAAGATTAAAGAAAGAATAGGTTTTGGTTTAATGCTCAGTAGGTATTCCATGCCATTAGAATTAATTTTATTGCAATACTGAGTGCGGCTTACTGTATCTCATAAAAACATCAAAAGGAACTAATTATTACCCATCAAGGGAAAATATACGAAAATGGCACCCCCCAGCTACTCAACCACCACATCAAAAGTATTTGTAAGCATAAGCGATGCGGTAACAGCCTCACCATTAACCATTAGCCCCTTTATTTTTGGCGATTTACCCTTTTGTATAAGGGTGTGTATTTGCTTATCGGTAAGCTGCTTTCCAAACTGCTCAAACATAACCTTAAAGGTGCAACCGCTTTTGTACTCGCTACAGCCAAAAGCTGTTTTGCCCTTTAGCATGGTACCCTTGCCGCACTTTGGACAGGTTATGGTTTCGGGTTCAGACTTTATCTCGGTGGTGCGCTTTGCTCTTGGTTTTTTGGCCTTTCCTGACTCGGTATTCTTCTCCCCTTTTGCCTCTGGCTCACTTGGTTTTACCTCTGGTTCAATCTCAATTACGCGCTTATTCTCGCGCTTAACCTCCACAACCAGCTGCGTTACCATCTCCTTCATCTCATCAAGGAACTGCTTGGCATCGTAATCGCCCTTTTCAATCTGCCTAAGCTTTTTCTCCCAAATACCCGTTAGCTCGGCCGATTTAAGCAGCTCGTTCTGTATGGTGTGTATGAGCTGAATGCCCGTTTGCGTGGGAACAAGGTTTTTACGCTCGCGCACAATGAAGCGGCGCTTAAACAGCGTTTCAATAATGTTTGCTCGGGTTGATGGGCGGCCAATGCCATTCTCCTTCATAAACTCGCGCAGCTCATCGTCCTCTACCTGCTTGCCCGCGGTTTCCATGGCGCGTAGCAGGGTAGCCTCAGTGTGCATCTTTGGGGGCTGGGTTTGCTTCTCCTGCAAATCGGGGGTGTGCTCACCCGTTTCACCCTTCTCAAAGTGGGGCATAATTTGGTCGTCGCTGGGCTCATTGTCCCCATCGGAATCCTTTTTGGGGTAGAGCACGCGCCAGCCATCCTCCAGAATCACCTTACCTGTTGCCTTAAACTCGTAGGTGGCAACCATTCCCATAACGGTGGTGTTGGAAACGATACAATCGGGATAGAACGCGGCAATAAAGCGGCGGGCAATAAGATCGTAAACGCGCTTCTCCTCAACAATAAGCCCCGATGGCTTAACTCCTGTGGGAATAATGGCGTGGTGATCGGTTATCTTAGCATCATCAAAAACCTTTTTGCTCTTTTTAATGGTTTTGCCCAAGAGCGGAGCCGTAAAGCTGGCGTAGGGCTCCATGTTCTTTAGGATGCCTGCTATTTTGGGGTACATATCGGTGGGAAGGAAGGCGGTGTCAACACGCGGGTAGGTAACCATCTTCTTCTCGTAAAGGCTCTGTATGTACTTAAGGGTATCGTCGGCAGTGTAGCCAAACTTCTTATTGCACTCCACCTGTAGCGCTGTAAGGTCGAACAGCTTTGGTGGAGCCTCGGTGCCCTTTTTCTGCTCAAAGGATACTATCTCAAACAGGTTAGTTTTTATCTCCTCAATAACCTTACTGGCCTCCTCAACCGAGTTGAACCGGCCAACCGTTGAGCTAAAAACCACACCCCGGTACAGGGACTTAATCTCCCAAAAGGGCTTCGATACAAAGTTCTGTATCTCCTCGTATCGGCGCACAATAAGGGCTAGCGTGGGGGTTTGCACGCGCCCAATGGAGAGTACTCCTTTCCCGTTAGCGTACTTAAGCGTGTATAGCCTACTGGCGTTCATGCCCAGTAGCCAATCGCCAATGGCGCGGGCGTTACCAGCGGCGTAAAGGCGCTCAAAATCCTTCCCCTCCTTTAGCTTGTCGAATCCCTCCTGTATGGCCTCATCGGTCATAGACGATATCCAAAGGCGCTTTAGGGGCTTTTTGCACTCGGCCTTTGTAAGCACCCAACGCTGAATAAGCTCTCCCTCAATTCCAGCATCACCGCAGTTTATAACCTCATCGCAGGAATCAACCAAGCGCTTAATGGTGTTAAACTGTTTTGCAACGCCATCGTTATCAATTAGCTTAATGCCAAAGCGGGGCGGAATCATGGGTAGGGAGTTCATGCGCCAGGCTTTCCAGTCGGGCGTATAGTCGTCGGGGTTCTTTAGCGTACAAAGGTGGCCAAAGGTCCAGGTAACCTGATACCCATTACCCTCAAAGTAACCATCCCTGCGGTTAGTGGCTTTTAGAATACGGGCAATCTCTTTGGCAACGCTGGGCTTTTCGGCAATGCAAACTTTCACTTCTCAGATTTATTTTTCGAACCTCAAATTTACAAAAATCGGTAAAGAATCAAGATTTATTGATATTTGAACGCAACCAATCTATTCTAAAAGCCATAATCCTTGGGTAAAAAGAATAACGGAAGACAGTATCAACTACCTTTGCGCAAGCATTGGAACAAATAATCAAAAGCAATTGAAAAATGATTGAAAATACAGCGTTAGTACTTGAAGGCGGTGGGTTTAGAGGGATGTTTACAGCGGGCGTACTTGAGGTTTTTCTTGAGCAGCAACTTTCATTTGAATCGGTTTACGGCGTTTCGGCAGGTGCGGCGTATGGGGCATCGTACATATCGAACCAACTGGGCCGCAACATGGCCGTTAACCAGTACATTGGCGATAAAAGGTACTGTGGCGTTGGAAACCTGCTACGCAAAGGCTCACTTTTCTCTTGGGAATTTATTTACGAGGAGATACCCCAGCACATTATCCCTTTTGATTACGATGCGCTAAAGCAATCGGCAAGCAAATTTTGGGTTGGGGCAAGCAATTGCGAAACGGGCAAAGCCGAGTTCTTTCTGCTTAACGATGCCGACAAGAAGGAGTTTAAAACGATACTGGCCGCTAGCGGATCGCTCCCCTTTATAGCGCCCATTGTTTCGTATAAAGAAAGACTACTTCTTGATGGTGGACTGGCTGACTCTATCCCCTTTGAGTATGCGCTAAACAGCGGAAACAAGCGGGCTGTTGTTATTCTAACCCAACCCAAGGGTTACCAAAAAGAGCCGCTAAAGCATAGTGCGCCCATAAAGTGGTACTACCGTAAGTACCCAAAGGTTTATGAGATGCTTGCGACCCGCGCCAATAGGTACAACGAGTCGTTAAAGCAGCTGGAGCAGCTAGAAAAGGATGGAGCAGTGTACGTTATTCGCCCAACGGAAACACTATTGGTAAGCCGACTGGAGAATAAGCCGGCAAAAACAGCCAAGGTTTTTTCCCAAGCAATGGAACTGGCCCAAAAAGATATTATGAACCTACTTACATGGCTTAAGCGCTAGCAAAATGGCTGCAAACAATTAGCCGCACACGTAAAATCTACAGCAACCAAACCCCCTATTTCTCACAAAAATTACATAGGTTTGTGCTCCTAAACCGTTACCCCTATGTCGTCTATTTGGATAGTTGCAGTAATAGCAGCATACTTTTTAACGCTTTTGGCCATAAGCCACTTTACGTCTAAAAACGCAACAAACGATAGCTTTTTCCTTGGAAACAGAAAGTCGCCATGGTACATAGTGGCGTTTGGAATGCTTGGCGCCTCGCTATCGGGGGTAACCTTTGTTTCGGTACCCGGGTGGGTTGGCGATAGCCAATTCTCTTACCTGCAAATGGTTTTTGGGTACCTTTTGGGCTACTTTGTTGTGGCAAACATCTTACTACCGCTATACTATAGGCTCAACCTTACATCAATATACACCTATCTTGAAACCCGATTTGGCTTTGTTAGCTACAAAACTGGTGCGGCATTCTTTCTCCTTTCCAGGATTATAGGCTCGGCATTCCGCCTATACATTGTTGCCATTGTGCTGCAAAAAGCGGTTTTCGATAATTGGGATATACCCTTTGCCGTTACTGTTGTTGTTACCATTCTGCTTATTTGGCTATACACCAATAAGGGCGGCATAAAAACCATTATTTGGACCGATACCTTCCAAACCACCATGCTACTTGCCGCTGTGGTTTGCACCATATACTACCTTGCGCACCAAATGGGGCTTGACTTTAATGGTGTGGTACGCACCATATCGGAGAGCGATTACTCACGCGTTTGGTTCTTTGATGATATTACCGATAAGCGCCACTTTATTAAGCAGTTCCTTGGCGGTGCCTTTATCACCATTGTAATGACGGGGCTAGATCAGGACATGATGCAAAAGAACCTTAGCTGCCGCAACATTGCCGATGCCAAAAAGAACATGTACTGGTACGGATTTGCATTTCTGCCTGTTAACCTAATATTCCTATCGCTGGGTGCGCTACTCTTTATTTTTGCCAATAACAATGGCATAGCCATACCACAGCAAACCGATGAGCTGTTCCCGCTAATTGCCACAAAGGGATTCTTACCATCGGTTGTAACCATACTCTTTATTCTGGGAATCATTGCTGCGGCTTACTCCAGCGCCGACTCGGCCCTAACTGCACTCACCACCTCCTTTACTGTTGATATACTAGACACCAAGGGAATGGACGAGCAGCACCTACTAAAGGTACGGCGCAGGGTACACATTGCCATATCGGCTACACTTGCTGTCGTAATCCTTATTTTTAAAGCGGTAAACGACCAAAGCGTAATTAGCGCAGTGTTTACCGTTGCCGGGTACACCTACGGGCCACTGCTTGGACTATTCGCTTTTGGGCTATTTACCCGCTACAAGGTTAAGGATGATTTTGTACCCATTGTGGCCATTCTATCGCCACTAATTTGCATTGCGCTAAGCAGGTACTCTGCCGATTTGCTATGGGGATATAAATTTGGCTTTGAGCTGCTAATTGTTAATGGTGCCATTACCTTCTTTGGGCTATTCCTGCTAAGGAAAAAGGGAGATAAGGTGGAGAAGATTTAACCCAAAGGGTTTCCCTAAGGAGCAGGTAGAGCAAAACTCCATTCTAATTAACAGCAAAGAACAAACACCTCTATAGAGAGCCAGTGGGAGAAATGGAAACTGAAGTAGTAATGATACTAAAAGCAAAAACGGGGCTACTTGAAGGCCCCGTTTTTTTGTACATTACGTTTAAACTTACTAGTATCTTATTTAGTTAAAAAACTTGATACCAAAGAACACGCTGCGGGGCAATAGTGGTCCATACATATAGCCAGCATCCCTATTTTTGCCAAGATCAAAATCGTTTTGGTAGCTATTGAGAATGTTTTTAACCCCACCCGATAGCTGAATTGTTATACCATGGCTAACCTTAAAGTCGTAGCTTAGCTTAGCGCCCATATCAATAAACGATGGGGTTTTCTCAAGCTTATCGGCAGTAATGTAACCAGCGTAGTGAGGTACAACCATCTCTCCGGAATAGGTACCCGAAAGCGAAATTCCCAATTTTGAGATAGGCTTATAGTCAAGAGCAATAAAGCCATACTGCTTGGGTGAACGGGGCATCTCGGTAAGGAGTTCTGCTTCATCAATGTCACTCCACTTCACTGGCTCTAGGTACTTATTCTTCTGCAAGGTAACCCCTGCTGTTACAAATAGTTTAGCCGATGGAGCATACTTACCCTCTAGGTTTACTCCAAAAACCTCGGCACCAGAACCATTACGACGCTCTTTAATGAGATTTCCATTTGCATCAGTTCCAATATCTTCAAGAACAAATACATCATCTAGTTTAGTATAAAACGCCTCTGCAAGGAAATTAACCTGATGATCGCCATGATCATGTATATACTCACCCGATAGCGAAACGCTATGCGAGCGCTCCTCCTTAAGGTTTGGGTTAACCTGGATTAAGCCAACGCCTCCATCTACTGCTACAATATGCAAATCCTCGTCAAAAGTTTGGGGAGCACGGTAACCCGATGAGTAGCTGGTTCTAATTTGGAAATCCTCAACAGGTTTAATGAGCAGGTTTACACGTGGGCTAAATATTATATGATCGATAAGGTTATGCTTATCGGCTCTGGCGCCAACCAAAACATTTACATAGCGCCCCTTCCACTCGTTTTGAAGGAATAAGCCAGCAATACTTGCATCCTGCTTAATATCACGATCATACCCGACAAATACATCATGCAAATCATCATATGAGTACTCAAAACCACCGGTTAGCTGCGCTGGGGAGAATAGCAGCTTATCCATAGAGTAGGCAATCTGTGTACCACCCGATATTGAAAGATTTGATGTGTTACCAAAAGCATTGGCATTCTTTCCCGCACCATAGTAGCTCTTACGATCGATATTCTGCAACGAGGTAAATACCGAAAGTTTTAGTGCCTGTGTTGGAAAATAATCAAAGGAGAGCCCTCCCCCATCAATCTCATGAGCGGTTTGCTCTGCAATATCAGAGAACTGAGGTTCAAGATTAAACTTATTTCCACCCCTACGGAACTCGCTAATGTGGTGATACGTTGCCACAAGTTTGGCTTTGCTTCCCAACTTGTGGTAACCACGCAAGCCAATAGTTGTGTTCTCTAACAAGGGAATTTCCGAGTAATCATCGCTATTATTATCATAGTGATCCCTATTGCGAACCGAACCGTAAACCATAAGGCCGCTGCCCAAGTTATCGTCAACAACCGAAGCGTTAAGGGTAAGGTTATTATCGGGCGAAGAGCCTGTTAGCGTGTTATTGTACGACAGCGCAAAGCTGTTACCCTGAGGCTCTTTTGTAATGATGTTAATAACGCCAGCAATAGCATTGGAGCCAAATATGGCAGAGCCCCCACCACGGGTAACCTCAATGCGCTCAATCATATTTACAGGAATTTGCTCCAATCCATAAACCCCTGCAAGCGAGCTAAATATTGGTCGGCTATCTATTAGTATTTGGGAGTATGGCCCTTCCAAACCGTTTATACGAACCTGTTGGAAACCACAGTTCTGACAGTTGTTCTCCACCCGTAAACCAGGTTGAAACCTTAGTCCATCGGCCATTGATATAGAGCTGGTAATATTTAAAAGTCGAGGATTAACCATGTTTACAACCAATGAAGCATCGCGCCTACGCTCCTCGTTCCGGTTGGCTGTAACCACAACCTGCTCTATACCAAAAACATCCTCCTCAAGCGCAATAGACAGGTTTAAATTATCACCCTCTTTTACATTCACACTTCGCTCAATAGGCTTATAGCCTAGAGCCTGAAAAAGAATGGTATATGTACCCGATTTTGTAAGTTTTAGTTCAAACTTACCATCACCATTTGCAACAGTACCTTGGGTTGATCCCTTAACAATTACGCTTGCATAGGGAATTGGGCTTTTGCCCTCGGAAACTAGTCCTGAGATAACAGGAGGTTGAATTGCAAAGGCAACTTTAAAAACTAGAAAAAACGATGGGAGTAGCAGAAATTTAAGTTTCATAATAGCAATGCGTTATGCGTTTATGTTATTAGTGTAAGATTTACTTTACCGGAGAATCCATTGAAATAAAAGCCCACCATGAAGGCATATCCCTTCAACTAGAATTATGTTAGTTAATAGCTATTGGTAGATAGGCTGTAGGTAGGCATGCATTCCACCCTGTAAAAAGGGCAACACGCCTTAATTGCAATAAGAACCTAGATGTTTAGGATGGAGCTAAGCTAAAGGAGGGGCTCTTAGCCTACTGTAATGGAAATGTAACGCCTCTGCTTTGCCATGAATAAGGCTAAAACAAAGAGTTGTTAAAAGATTTGATTCAAAGGAAAACTCTACATGTAACGCTTCTAGTACAGGAGCGTGTAGAAGAATATCGAGGAAAAGGAAATCCTTTTGGGTATGAGCATGGGTAGAAGCCTTAGTAGTGGCAATGCCAATGTGAGAGTGGGACACCACACGTCCATTACCCAGCGTATGCGTATGCTTAAACGTTGTTGTACTCCAGAATACAAGCAACAGCTGCATTGCCATTAGCAACGCTACCATTGGTTTTAATATTCTTATGTTGAGAGTCCTTTTCAAGCTTACATTTTTACATTACAAAGGAACACCTCACGCCACAACTATACAATAGCTAAAAGTTGGTATTTTTATGTTTAAGAAACATAGCAATACAACAACCTACCAATCAACATAAAACACAAACCGTACTAATACCAAAACAAGAACTGGAGCGCGCAACAAAAAAATCGACACATTAAACCAAACCATTTCCCGTGGAACACGTTAGTATCATCGTATAAATGCAAATTTAAAACGATGACAAACCGCACCCCTTATGTTAGGGTCAAATTCTAACAAAAGGTTACATTTGCAATAGTTAACAAGTGGAGAATACGCAATGCATGGATTAGTTTTTCCGTCGAAGTTGTTGGAGAATACCGTTGAGGAGTTTGCTAAGCTACCAGGTGTTGGGAAAAAAACTGCGCTAAGGTTAGTTTTACACCTGCTTAAGCAACCCGTTAGCGACGTTGACCGCTTTACCAATGCCCTAAACAAGCTAAGGCATGAGGTAAAGCACTGTATTAAGTGTAATAACATATCGGATACCGATGTGTGCCATATATGCTCAAACCCTAGACGCGATGATGCTGTACTATGCGTTGTGGAGAGCATAAAGGATGTGATGTCCATTGAGAACACCAACCAGTACAATGGGTTTTACTACGTTTTGGGTGGCCTAATTAGCCCTATGGATGGCATTGGCCCTGCCGATTTAAACATAGATGGGCTTGTTAACAAAATTGCCCAAGGCAACGTAAAAGAAGTTATTATGGCTTTAAGCGCCACAATGGAAGGAGATACAACAAGTTTCTATATCTTTAAGAAGCTAAAAAATACAGAGGTGGAGTTCTCTGCGATCGCACGAGGCGTTGCTTTTGGCGATGAACTAGAATATACCGATGAGATAACCCTTGGCAGAGCCATTGTTAACAGAACAAGATTTGAATCAACATTAGCTCTATAAACATAGTGTAAACCTTTGCCCTTAGACGCATGAAAAGAATTATACTTTTTGCTATTTTTTTGCTCACCACGCTAGCTGCTTCCGCTCAAAGCGATGTGGCCTCGTTAATTGATTCAGGAAACACCAAAATTAAGCAAAAGGAATATGCCTTGGCAATTCGTGACTTTGAGCAAGCACTAAAGGCCCAACCAGCCGATACCGCTGCTCTAAACGGAATAATTTTGGCAAACCTACTAGCCAAAAACCTTAAAGAGGCAGAGCGCTATGCTGAGCAATCAATAGCGCTACACCCTTTAAACCCCACCTTCTACTACCAAAGGGGCGTTTTAAATAACATTAAGGAGCAGTACCGCCGCTCCATCGAGGATTTTACTAAGGCTCTTGAGCTTAACCCTAACCAGTCGCTCTTAGTACAAATTTACCTAAACCGAGCCCTTGCCAATATTAGGGAAACCTACCTTGATGCTGCCATGGCCGACTACAATGCCGCATTGGAAATTGACCCCCGCAACTCTAGCGTTTACAATAGCCGTGGGTTTACCAACTACCGTTTAGGGAACTACCTTGATGCTATTAACGACTACAGTAAAGGGCTAGACCTTGAGCCCAATAATGCAATTAGCGTTTACAACAGGGGCATGGCCTACCTAAAGCTTGGCGATAAAGCCAATGCATGTGTTGATTTTCATAAGAGCTGCAAACTTGAGAATGTAAATGGCTGCAAGATGGTAGTGTCGGAATGCTCCTCAAAAAGAATTGAGGGCAGGTAATTACTCTAAGCCTCCATTAGCCAACAAACGCCTAATTTCCGATTGCAAAAGGTGAAACTCAAAGGGCTTACTTAGGGCCATTGAGGCGCCTAGTTCCTTTGCCATTAGCAAATAGTCCCTTGAGTTTACGTAACCTCCTCCCGACATGGCTATAACTTTTGTTTGCGGATAGTTGCAGCGAAGGGAAATAATAACCTCAAGCCCATCGTTCTCGGGCATTACTATATCGGTTATCACAAGGTCGAATGGCGTTTTACCCTGAAGATCAAGGCCAACTTTTCCATTCCTAGCAATTGTTACCTGATACCCTTCTATGGTTATCAGATCCCTCAACGATGTTGCCAAATCAGCATCGTCATCTATAATTAGAATTCTCTTTTCCATAGCACAACTTTTTAGAATAAAACCCAACTTCAAGTAACAGAACCCTATCTGATAAAACGACAGCTAATTGACTAAAACGGAATAAGAACATTAGAAACTAAAGGGAAATAAAAAGGCGCACTAAATCGACTAATATACTTTACTCGATACTGTGCGCCCCTTAACTTACTATACCAATAGGCCTCACGCTAAAACAATGCAGCCCACTTGCTAGAACCTCTCGTACTCGCTATCGTTGCCATTGCCTTTAGCCCCTACAAAATCGTAGCTAAACCCTTTTGGTTGAACCGTATCCTCCTGAATAGGTTGATTGGTAACGGTTTTCTTTGGCTGGGAAGCATCCACCTTTGGCTTGTTTGGAGTGGCAACTTTCTTTGGTTGTGCGTAGCCATTTGCGCCTCCGTTACTCCTAAACGCTGGCGCAGGAACCGCCTCCTTTTTAAACGACTGAGCGCTAACCTTTTTGTACGAAGGAACTGCCGCTTTCTTTTGGCTTAACCTAAAGTAAGAAATAGTATCCTTAAGCTGCTCTGCTTGGCTGCTTAGCTCCTCTGCCGATGTGGCCATCTCCTCGCTCGACGCTGCGTTTTGCTGGGTAACCTGGTTAAGCTGCTGAATGGCCGTGTTAATTTGGTCGGCACCAGAGTTCTGCTCAAGGCTTGCTGCGGAAATTTCCTGCACAAGTCGAGCCGTTTTCTCAATTTCAGGAACCATTTGGGCTAACAACGCCCCAGCATCCTCGGCAATACGAACGCCGCTACGGGTAAGCTTTTCAATCTCGTCGGCGGCAACCTTGCTACGCTCAGCCAGTTTTCTAACCTCGGCAGCAACTACGGCAAAGCCTCGTCCCTGCTCACCAGCCCTTGCCGCCTCAACAGCAGCGTTAAGTGCTAGTATGTTGGTTTGGAATGCAATGTCGCTAATAATGGACACCTTCTCGGCTATCTGCTTCATGCTAACCACTGCTGTTGATGTGGCCTCGCTACCCTTCTTAATGCCATCGGCTCCGGTAAGGGCTATTCGCTCTGCTTGCTGGGAGTTATCGGTATTCTGCTGTATGTTGGCAGCCATCTGCTCCATGGAGCTGGAAACCTCCTCGGCCGACGATGCCTGCTCACTTGCGCCCTGAGACATTTGCTGGCTAGTTGAGCTCATTTGGAAGCTTGCCGCCACAATATTATCGGCACCACCATGAATGGATGCAACAACCTCGCGTAGCTTCTCCACCATTTGCTGTAGCGACTTGGCCAGTTGGCCAATCTCATCCCTACGCTCAAGGAACTCAGGCTCAACATCGGCGGTTAAATCGCCATCGGCAATAACCTCAGCCAAAGCCACACCTCGCTTAATTCCTCGGGTAATGGCGCGGGTAATCACAAATCCTAAAGTAAGGGCAACTGCAATACCTATAACTATTGCTGCTAAGAAAAAAACATTTGCCCGGTTAGTATCATCCTTCCCTGTAGCAACGGTAGCCAACACCTCTTTCTCCTTCTCTACCTGAACCTGTTGCATTAGAGCTACGGCCACGGTTTGCTTCTCCCTTGCTGTGTTAATATTTAGGTGCTCGCCCTGTTCAAAAAGAGCTACTGCCGATTCGGACTCCTGTATAGCAACCTCAAACTGCTCAAACACCTGATTTGCAGCAGGCAGCATTTGGTTTTCGTAAAGAGCCCAGGCTCTAGCTGTTTGGCGAGCCTTTAGTGCCTCCTTTATTTGATGCACTGAGTTATGGAAGGTATTGTGATACTCCCTCATATCGTCAAATGCCTGATTGATTTTCGCATTCGACGTATTAAAGCTAGAAAGCCATTTCCCAAGGTTGCACGCGGTAGGGTCGTCGCCCCCATCAAAGGTTTTTCCCGTTCTAATGGCATTGGCAACTTTTGCTTCAAGGGCATAATGGTCGCCCTCAAAACGCTCCAGGTCTTTTAGCAGCTCCATTGGGTAGAAAATATCCAGACGTTGAATTTCAGTCATAAAAGACTCAAACTGAACGTTAACTGCCTCCCAATCGGTTAGCGCACTTTTAAGCCGCTGCCACTCAGCCTTCTCATTATCTGTCATAGGCAAATTATCAATATTTGCCATAACCCGACTCATATCGGTACGGGTAGTATTGATATTCTGATACTGCCTATCCCTATCGCTCTTTTGTAGGTTTGGGTTAAGCAGCGTTCTATGCGCAACGCGCATCTTCTCGATATTTATCTCTAACTGACGGATATTATCCATGCTAACCATGCTCTCATCGGTTACATGGTAGAATTTTGATGCAACATCAGCAAGGCTTGAGTAGCCAATAACGCCAACAACAAGTGTTATTAGCGATACAAGCCCAAACCCTAATAGTACCTTTGTACCAATTTTTAAGTCTGCAAATTTCATATCCCCTCCTTAGGTTTTACGGTTAGCTCTTGTCTAAAACATTCCTTACTTTGGCCAAAAGGGTTTGAATGCTAAACGGTTTGGCCACATAGTCAATTGCTCCTAGGTCTAGTGATCTTTTAATGCTGTCCATATCGGAAAGAGCAGAAAGAACAATAACTGGAGGTACTGTTCCTTTAAGTCTATCTAGCAGTTCAAAGCCATTCATTCCTGGCATTAGTAAATCTAAAACTATCAAATCAAACTGCTCTTGGGTTAAAATGCCTAAAGCCTCAGCCCCATCCTCTGCAACCTCAACGGAGTAACCCGCATTGGAAAGCAGCCCTTGTAACATAATTCGATTAACCTGTAGGTCATCTACTACTAAAATTCTTTGCCCCATTGTATCAAAATCAAAGTCGCTAAAACATTATCAAAAATATAAGCAATAAAACCCATAATCAAGCGTGGAAATACCTGTTTTTTTATAAGGTGTTTTTACTTACGATACAGATGTTAGCTAATTTACGATACGGGTACTGGTACTGCCCTATATTGCATACAGCGCGATGCAAACTTTATTGCTTCGGAGGTTTTTGTTGCTAATTCCATTTTAGCTGCGCCACTTACGTTAGCCCTAAACACAATATAATTTGCCGTACCCTGATACTTCTATATCTTTGCAAAAAAAGAAAAAGAGTATGCCTTTCCTTCGATTTAGGGCTATGGATGCCCAAAAGGTTGCAAAGCAAAGCAAACCGCTTGTTGATGAGCTATCTGAGCAACTTGGTACTCCTGCCGAGTACTTTACCCTTGAAGTTATTGCATCAACCTTTGTTAAGGATGGCGCCATTACCGAAGGCTTTCCTATAGTTGACGTAACCTGGTTTGACCGTGGTGCAGAGAAGCAACAAGCAACGGCTAGCATTATTACTAAACACGCAGCAGAGATGGGCTACCCCGAGATTGATATAGTTTTTATGCTGATTGAGCGTAGCAAGTACTACGAAAATGGCGTTGCGTTAGGATAGGAAAGCTGGTACGCTACGGTACGTGTTGGTGATTATTATCAGCAACAGCCCAAATGAGCTAAAATAGTTTGTGTTAAGTATCCAAACTAGCTATAATTAGGGTAACTTAGACATTGAGTAACACAGGTAGCATCTGGTACTAGTGCTCTAAACCTAAATAGATAGGCTGATGGACATTTTACGCAATAGCGTTGTTACCATTTTACAACAGGAACAAACTAAGCTTGCCGAAAAAATTGTAACCGAGAAGTATAAACGGGAGCCACACCTATGGGATAAATACGGCGAGGCTGGAAAAATTCATAGCTTAAGGGATGTTGGTTACCATTTGCAATTCCTAGCAGAAGCCGTTTCGTCTGGTAACATTCTTATTTTTAGCGACTATGTGGCTTGGGTAAAAAAGCTATTTAAAGGGCTAAACCTGCCCGAGGCTTCGATGCAAATTGCCCTTGAGTGCATTGACACAACACTTAAGCAGGAGCTTAGCACGGAGCAGTACCCTATTATTAGCCCCTTTATTGCCGCAGGGCTAACCACGCTAAATGAGCCACTACCCAGTAATAGTTCATTTATAGATAGAAACGCCCCCCTTGGCGAACTTGCACATACATACACCCAAACGCTACTTAACGGAGACAGGCATACCGCCCAGAGGCTAATTCTTGATGCTGTTGAACAAGGTGTACCAATAAGGGATATCTACCTAAACGTTTTTCAGAAATCGCAATACGAAATTGGAAACCTCTGGCTTGAGAATAAGATTAATGTAGCCAAGGAGCATTTTTGCACGGCTGCAACACAGCACATTATGTCCCAGCTGTATCCTCATATTTTCTCAACACAACGAAAAGGGGTATCGTTCCTAGCAGCAAATATAGGTGGCGAGCTTCATGAGATTGGGATAAGAATGGTTGCCGATTTTTTTGAGATGGAAGGCTGGGACACGTACTATCTTGGCTCAAACACTCCTGTTGACAGTATAGTAAAGTCGGCCAACGAGTACAAGGTTAACCTTATTGGGCTCTCCATTACCCTTCCCACCCACATTAGCTTACTAAAAAATGCTGTGGCGATAATTCGCAAAGGGGTTTCCTCTTCCACAAAGATTATGATTGGTGGCCTAGCTCTTAATAGGGAAGATATATCGCTTAGCGAATTCCAAGCCGATGGATATGCACCTAACGCACTGCTTGCCGTTGCAATGGGTAATCAACTTATTAAAAGTTAACAGCATATGGAGCTTAACACCAATGGCTGCGCCTTTACCTGCGATGTTTTTGGTAGCATAAAAGAGGTGCTAACCAATAACATACCCTTTAACGTAGCACTAGAACACGGCACAAATGTTTCGCAAATATTCTTTACCAATACAGGTGGAACCCCGCTTACCCTAATGCTTGAAGCCAAAGCCCAAGGGATTATTGTTGATTACCCGCTACAGGCTAAGGTAAACAGTAGCGTACAGCAGCTGTCGTTTATTGCCATTGCTATGAACGATACAATACTGGTGGTGGGTGCCGATAATCAGAGCGAAGCAGTAGAGTTTTGCAACCACTTGCAGGAGATTAACAATGAGCAGGCAAACTACATTAGGCTTATATCAAAGGAGATGATAGCGAAAAGGGAAAAGCAGTCTGAAACCGAGCTACTGCTTAATGAGCTAACCCTGCTTAATAACGATTTAATAAACCTACAGCGCGAGCTAACCAAAAAGAATACGGAGCTGGAACGCCTAAACGAGATGAAAAATCGTTTTCTAGGCATGGCTGCACACGACCTACGAAACCCGCTTGGGGTTATCCAAACCTACGCCATGTTTATTGAGGAAGAGGCAGCCCATGTACTTACCGATAGGCAAAAGGAGTTTTTGGGCGTAATATCGCAAACCTCTAGCTTTATGCTCCACTTGGTAGAAGATTTGCTGGACTACTCAAAAATTGAGTCGGGAAAGATAAATCTAAACCTTTCCTTCTTTAGCATCTCGGCAAGTGTTGCGCGTTGGGTTGAGATGCAGAACACCCTATCAAAAAGGAAGGGTATTAGCATCGTCCTTAAAGCCCCCAAAAAGGAGTACTTTGTTACTGCCGATGAGAGTAAAGTAGAGCAGGTTTTTATAAACCTAATAAACAATGCGGTAAAGTTTTCTCATCCCCAAAGCACCATTGCAGTAAGCATTTGTTATAAGAAAGGAATGGTAAACATTACGGTTAAGGATAAGGGCATTGGCATTAGCAAGGAAAACATGGCGAAGCTATTCAGGCCGTTTCAGAAGATTGAGTACGAAGGTACCATGGGCGAAAAAGGAACTGGATTGGGACTGTCAATTGTAAAACGGATTGTTGAAGGGCACAACGGCACTATTACTGTTGAAAGCGAGCAGGGAAAGGGCAGTACGTTTAGCTTTTCTATTCCAATAAGTGTAAACGAGAAAAAAGAACAGCAATAAGGACTAACTCTTAGGAAGGCTAAACCAAAATGTTGCTCCTTCATTCTCAATGCCATCGGCCCAAACGCGGCCGCCATGCCTTGTTACAATACGCCTAACAACGGAAAGGCCTACACCAGTGCCCTCAAACTCCGAGTCGGCGTGCAGCCTCTGAAACGTTTCAAAGAGCTTATCCTTGTAAGCGGGATTAAATCCAACGCCGTTATCCCTCACATAGTAAATTTGCTCCTCGGGGTTAGTCTGGCTACCCACCTCTATAGCTCGCAAGGGTTTTGTTCCCGAGTACTTTAGAGCATTATCGATAAGATTAACCCAAACCTGACGAATTAGCGTTTGGTCGGCATTGGCAGTAGGAATATCGCCAACAGTAAATTCTACATTGCTGCACTGTCCGCTGGCCGAGATATCGCTATAAACAGAGCGAGCCAATGCGGCCATATCAACAGGCACAATCTTCATCTCGCTACGGGTAACACGCGATAGCGATAGCAAATCGGCGATAAGGGTGTCCATTTTGTTGCTGCTCGCCCTAATTACATTAAGTAGGCGCACACCTTCGGCATCGAGCTTTGGTGCGTACTCCTCAATTACAATGCGGCTGTAGCCATCAATTGCACGCAGGGGGGCTCGTAAATCGTGGGAAACAGAGTAGGAAAATGCCTCAAGCTCCTTGTTTGATATCTCCAACTTTTTACGCTCACTCTTAAGCTGCGCCGTAAGTCCGTTTAAATCCTCCACCATAAAAAGCATGGCCTTTTGGCTCTTGTCCAGCTTATCAACCTTCTCGTTAAGCTCTTTGGTACGAAGGGATACCTTCTCCTCCAGCTCGTTCTTCAGCTTTATTAGCTCCTGCTCAATGCTCTTTTGCTGGGTAATATCCATTATACTACCATACAATCGGGACACCTTTCCATCACGCTGCTCTGCTTGTCCGGCAAGCCTTATGTACTTAAAAACACCATCGAAGGAGGTTAACGAGAGAACCAGGTCGTAGGAACTTCCTGTTTTAATGGACTCCAGAAGTGTCCCTTCTATTCTCTCTCGCTCATCGGGTGCATAGCAATTAAGGAAATGGCTGCTTACAAATGGCTCCGAAGATATGTCTGGAATGCCATAAATATCAAAAACACCTTTTGTCCAGGTGTGTAGCTCTGTTTGCACCTCGTACTGCCAACCCCCAACTTTAGACACACGCTCCATCATTTCAAGTAACGCTTGCTGCACTTTAAGTGCGTCTGCTGTTTCTTTGTGCGATTGCACCTCGTTATGTAAACGCTTGGTGCGGCGCTTTACCTCGCGCCGGAGAATGAATATTGCTACTATTGAAACGAGGATAATAAAGGGAATGAAGAAGTACAATGCACTTATGAGTAATCCCCTAAACGATAGCGTTTTATCCAGATTAGGCCCAAACCACTTATGGTAAAGAGCATCGTAGGTTTTATCGGCAATAACTATAGATAAACCCTCATTGAGTAACCCTAAAAGTTCACTATTTCCCTCCTTAACAGCAAAGCTGTACTCCACTCTGAAGCGGGGCAACGCAAACTTTTTGGGCTCTATGGTCCTAATACCAAGCTCACTTAGAATGGTTAAGCCAAGAATTCGCTGACAAACAACGGCATCGTACCTACCCGATTCCAATAGCTTAAAAGCCTCTTGGTAAGAAAAAACAGAGGTTACACTACTACTAACTTTTTCGCGAATTACGTATTCATGGGCATTATCACCCTCCATTACTAGAATACGCTTCTCTCTTAAATCATCAAAAGATTTTATTGCGTTATTGCTTTTTAAGGAAAAAACAGCTCCATCTAGGGTGATGTATGGTACAGAAAAATCGAATAGCGCTTCACGCTCGGGGGTTCTACCCACAATTGGCAGAACATCTATTTTACCATCAATTAACTCCTGCTTGTTAAATGTCCAATAGCCAATGTTGATATCAAGTTCTAAGTTTACTGCTTTGGCCACCTCCCTTAGCAGCTCAATGGAGAACCCAGTAGGCTTACCATCCTTGTCAATTATGGTAAAAGGGGGATAGGTTGCCTCCGAGGCTACAACCAATCTTCGCTTTGTTGTATCGAAACCGTTAGCCAAATAGGGGGAAGCACTTACAATTAGTAAGAAGCAAACAATGAAAAGGGATGCTTTAAGGGCGTTTCTCATAACTACCGTTTTAGCAATTTGGTAATACAACGTAAAAGGTTAATAGCCCTTCCCCCTCAATCGTTCAAGTTCATCTCTCAGCTCTTTAATACGCAATTCGCGGTCAACAGTTGCATCGTAAAAGCGCTCCAGATCAGCAACTCGCTCTTGTAGTTCTTGGGTTTTCTGTTTAACCTTTTCCTCCAGTTCGTTTTTAAGGGCAAGGAGTTCCTCCTCGGCCAGTCTGCGCTGGGTGGTATCAACAAAGGTTACAATATTAAATGCCCCCTCTGCTACAAAGCCAATCTCAAGGTACTTTACGCTTTTATCCTTGCAGGTAACCCTGCACTCTATGGGCACAATGCTACTGTTTGTTTCTATGGCTTGGCTAATGGCTTTGTCCCAGAGCTGCTCCATTTGAGCGCGGTAATCCTTATCGGGATAGGCCATTGGCCACCATTCATTCACAGTGGGTTGGTCGCTAATTGTGTAGCCCGTAAACTCTACAAACTTATTGTTAACAAAAAGGGTTTTCTGATTAACATCGGAGATAACAATACCCACAGGAGCCGATTCAATTAACGAGCGGAACTTGGTTTCGCTCTCCCTAAGTGCAGACTCTATGGCCTTGCTATCGGTTATATCGCGTGCCACGGAGAACATAATTTGCTCCTGCGAATAGGGGAAGGCGCGCCACGACAGCCACTTATAGGTACCATCCTTACATAAGCACCTATTCTCGAAGTGATAAACCTCATTTCCATCAATAATATTAACCTTTGCGTTTTCGGTAGCTTCAACATCATCGGGATGAACAAACTGAACCCATGGTTTTGAGAGCAGCTCCTGTTGGGTCCAACCTAGGGTGCGCTCCCAAGCAGGGTTTATTACCTTTAAATAACCATCGTAACCAGCAATTGCGAGCATATCAACAGAATGGGTAAATATTTTATCGCTAGTGCGAAGCGTCTCCTCTGCTTTCTTGCGCTGGGTTATATCGTTAATAATTGCGTAGAATATTTGGCTGTTGCCAATGTACTGAAGCTGCAGCTGAACCTCTATGGGGTATAATGAGCCATCTTTTCTCTGATGAATAGTTTGAAATTCAACCTTTAGCTCACGCCCGCTAGTTAATGGCTCTAAGAGGTTATTGAATTGCTGTGGAGATATTTCTGGGGCAATATCAACAGGTCTTAGCCTTTTTAGCTCGTTAATGGAATAGCCAATATTGGCTATTGCCGACTGGTTTGCATACTCAAACGTAAAGTCGTCTGCATTAAAGATGTAAATCTCGTTAAAGCTGTTATCTAGCACCTTAAGTAGCTTAAACCGCTCTTGTTCTGCGCTAACCCTATCGGTAATATCGGTAATAAACCCTTCTAGTGCGAGTAGTTCTCCATGCGCATTGTAAACGCCACACCCCTTTTCCCATAGCCATAAGGTATGCCCATTGCGATGGTTTAATCTGTACTCTACCTCAAAGTACTCCTTCTGTGCAAGCTTTTGTTCAACAATAAGCCTTATGCGCTCCCTATCCTGCTCATCCATAAGGTTGTTCCAAGTAATGGAGTTGCTGTAGAACTCGGTATCGGTATAGCCAGTAAGCTCTACGCATCCTAAGCTAATAAACTCCATAGTCCAGTTCTCATCGAATTTTGAGCGATAGGTTACCCCCGATAGGTTACCCATTAGCCTAACTAGTGCTTGGCTGCTCTCCTCTGCACTACTTTCGGCTGCTTTTACCTTACTTATATCCTGAAATGAGCCATATATACCGGTAACTTTACCCTGATCAGTTGTAGCTGCCAACCCAATAACCCTTACCCATACTCTATTGCCCCTTGCAGTAATAATTTCAAGTTCCTCATCGTAAGGCTCCCCCAGTTCTGCGCACTTGGAGTAAACCTCAGCGATTTTAGTTCGCCATTCCGGTGCGTAAAAGTTAATCCCCTCGCTAACAGAAGGAGAGTACCCAAGGGGCATTTCATGTATTGCAGCAACCTCATCGGACCACACAACCCTACCCTCGTCTAGGTTTATACTCCAACCACCAAACCGAGCACTCTCGCCGGCAATTTTTAGCAGCGCATAGTTTGATTTTAGGGTCTCCTCTACCCTTTTTTGTCCAGTAACATCGGTTACGGTTCCTATGTAACCAGTTATCTCGCCTGCCTCGTCAAACTGAGCAATTACCTTTCCTTGAACCCAGGTAATGCTACCATCAGAGTGCACAAACCTAAATTCGTGCTGAGCGCCGTATGGGCCAGTACCCTCTTCCTTCCAATTGCTTGTAACCAACGCTAAATCCTGGGGGTGTACTGCTTTATGCCAACCATACCCCATTGTTTCGGTATAACTTAAGCCAGATATCTCAAGGTACTTCTGGTTTGCGTATGTGGTTTCTCCCAGAGCAGAGGTTTGAAAAATACCAACCGGAGCGGACTCTGCTAAAGATTTAAACCGCTTTTTGCTCTCAACCAACATTTGTTCCACCTGCTTACGCTGCGTTATATCTAAGAATGTTACCACAGCGCCAACAACGGTTCCCATTTTAAGCAATGGGTAGGACCAGAATTCAACGGGGAAGCTCTCCCCGCTCTTACGCCAAAAGTACTCATCGTTGGAGTGGATTCTTTCCCCTGCCTTAAATGCCTTAAAAATCTTACACATCTCAATAGGCATGGCTGTTCCATCGTGCATGGAGTGGTGTACCAGGTTGTGCATATTACGACCTAACAGCTCATTTTCCGAGGTAAAGCCTAGCATGGTTACTGCTGCCATGTTGCAGAAAGTGCAGCTGCCGTTTAAATCGAGCCCGTATATGCCCTCGGCAGTTGAGTTGAACAGCAAGCGAATTCGATCCTGCTCATCGCGAAGCTTTTGCTCCAGCCGCTTTTGGTCTGTAATATCCTCAACAACTACAGCAAATTCATTCTCCCGAGAACGATATGCCAGTACACCATAGTACTTATCGAACTCCTGAGCATAGCTCTCGAACGTAATTGACTCTCCTGTTAAGGCTACTTGCCCATATTTCTCTATCCAAATTTTCTCGGTTCTAGGAAGAATCTCTAGAACGGTTTTACCCAAAATATCGGATCTCTTGAGTCCAGTTAACTTCTCAAAAGCTGAATTTACATCAAGGAATGTGTAATCGATGGGGTTCCCTTTATCATCAAAAATCATTTTATGTACAGCAAGTCCCAGCTGCATTTGGGTAACCAAGGCTCTATGTTTCTCCTCGCTCTCGGCCAAAGCAAGCTCCATTTGGGTACGTACGGTAACATCCTGAAGCATGCAGTGGGCGGTTTCAAAGCTACTAGTATCGGAATAAATGGCCTTTGCGTTAAACTCAACATACAGCAAGTGCCCCAATTTATGAGCTATTCTGTACTTCCCGTGGAAATCCCCTGTTTGTTGCAGCAGGCTATAATCGTGCCTAAACTGTTCCTGAAAATCGTGGGTAAGGAAATCGCCAAACCATTTTCCCACAACCTCGTTGCGGGAGTAGCCCAAGGTGGATATCCACGCCTCGTTAACCTCAACCACGCACCCCAAGGCATTGAGCGACTGGTATGCCAATGGTGCGCGTTCAAAAAGGTGCGCAAACTGGTTCCGGCTCTGCCTTAAAAGGTTGTGCTGCAAACGCTCATCGGTTTGATCCCTAAATATAAGTACCACTCCTGAGATATTCCCACGCTCATCCTTAATGGGGGCACCGCTATCGGCAATTGGAGTCTCGTGCCCATCCTTTGATATCAGTAGCGTATGATTGGCTAGGCCAACCACTACGCCTTCACGTAGAACTCTGGACACTGGATTCTCTACCTTTTTTCGGGTGTCCTCGTTAATGATTTGAAAAACGGAGCTAAGCCCCATTCCCTTTGCCTCACTCTCTAGCCAACCCGTAAGCATCTCGGCCACTGGGTTCATTTGTAGGATTAAGCCGCTGCGGTTGGTGGTTATAACACCATCGCCAATGCTATACAGAATTGCCTTGTACTCCTCTTGCGACAGGTGCAGCTTTTGCTGGCTCTGGAGCATTAGCTGGTACATGCTGCGCTGACGGTAACTGTAGATAAGCGCCATAAAGACACCAAAGAAAAGTACTAGTACAACCAAAAGTGCTGCTATTATCACGGCCTTACTGTACACATCGGCAAGAACCTCATCTAGGTCAACCTCGGTGGTCATAAACCAGTTGGTGCTAGGAATGCTACGCAAATCGGCAATAACGGTTTTGCCACGATAGTCCACCCCAATAAAGAGCCCAGTTTTACCCGCAGTAGCCTGCACGGCGGGAAGCGCTTGCTCAGTAACTGGATAACGAAGCCTAAGCGCGGTTCCCTTCCAATGCCTAACCTCATTTATAAAAAGGATGCTATCGCCATCGGGTCTAACTATTATGGTTTCGGCTGTTGCACTAGGCGTTGGCCAGTTTTTTATAAGTGGGTACAGGTAGCTGTTGGGGTTAACCCTAAAAAACAGCAGCGCAGCAACGGCTCCCCTACTATTGAGTACAGGCGCAACTATATCGAAATAAATATTGCTGCTTAATGGGCATAAGTAGAAATCGCTTATTATAACCTCGCGCCTATGCAACGCGCTACGGCTAAGCTGCTGCGTTGCATTATCGGCTGCCGCAAAGGTGGTATCAAGGCTAATTAGAAGTTTACCAGCAGTATCAACAATAAAGATATTCTCGTAGCGATTATCGGCTACTAGGTGCTGTAAGGGCTTTTTTACGGGGCTAAGGTTTAGCCTTGCTCCCTTAGCTAATCTGTTTATGCTTTGTACTAATGGTTCATTTGTGGAAAAGAAAACAGCCTCGGAAAGGCGCTCTTTTCTCCATTGCACTATTTGATTGGATTTTAAATTGGCAATAGCACTTAGGTCGTTGTAGCTCCGGGAAATAGCCACATCCCTCTCGTGCCTATAGTAGTACACACCCGCAACCATTGCAAAAATGCTTAGCGCAACTACTAGTACACCTAACTGAAACCTGTAATCTTTGGGGGACATTGAGTTCACGGCGGTTAGTTTTTAGGTGAATAGGCGGTTACTGCGCAATACAAAAAAGCAAAGCACTATAAGCAGTACTGCTCCAGCAGAGCAATAAGTTTCTCCTTTGTTATTGGCTTGGAAACAACCTCTACACAACCCGCATTAAAGGCCGCCTTTTTATCGGTATCCTCAATGTAAGCAGATTGTGCTATTACGGGTACGTTGGGTGCTATTTGCTTTATTTGCGTGGTTAGGTGGAACCCGTTTATATCGGGGAGCCTAAGATCCATTAGAACGAGGTCGAAGGGATCTTGTGCGTTAACAATTGCCAACGCCTCGGCACCAGTATATGCATTTACTCCAATAGCCTGAACGCTGGATACTATTTGAAAATAGTACTCGGCGTTACTGCTATCGTCCTCAACAATTAGAATACGTTTTTTCACCAATGAGTTGGGCATATCCTCAGTAGAATTGGTGGTGCTACTGGGTAGCTTATAGGGAATCTCAATAAAGAAAGAGGTTCCCTTTTTTAGCTCCGAGATAAGTGTTAACCTTCCCTTAATAATCTCTACAAGCCCTTTTACTATGGGCAGCCCCAAGCCTAGCCCTTCAGCATAAGAACTATCCACAGTAAGATCCTGCCTAAATCGCTCAAAAACAATGCTTTTCATATCGTCAGCAATACCTAGCCCTGTGTCGGAAACATAAAGCACAACCGACTTACTAGTAAACGATGACACCCCAAAACCAATATGACCGTGAAACGTGAACGTTACAGCATTCTTTAGCAAGTGGGTTAGGATTTGCTTCACCTTTGAGATATCAATTAACACCTCCTTAGGAAATGCTTCGGGAGCCTCTTTGGCAATAAGCACAACATCTTCTTTCTGCTGCAATGCTATGTATGAGGAGAAATGCTCGGCCAAATCTCTTATAACCCTATTA
The DNA here is from genome assembly GCA_016931855.1 of Bacteroidales bacterium. Classification (GTDB taxonomy): domain Bacteria; phylum Bacteroidota; class Bacteroidia; order Bacteroidales; family Tenuifilaceae; genus UBA5206. The sequence continues at coordinate 153,713 of JAFGDZ010000081.1, read as the reverse complement.
AGGTTGGCCTTCTCTACGTAGGGTTTAACCAGCCCCGACTCTAAACGGGAAATATCGAGTATTGAGGTGATGATATCGAGCAAATCGGCAGAGCGCTGGCGTATAATTTTAGAGTACTCAACTAAAACTTCAGAGTTATTGAGGTTAAGCTCCATAAGCTCAGCAAATCCCATAATGGCATTCATTGGGGTTCTAACCTCGTGCGACATATTGTGTAAGAATGCCGTTTTTAGCTTATCGCTCTCCTGTGCTCTCTCCTTTGCCTCTATAAGGTCTAGCTCCATTTGTTTTTTATGAGTAACATCCTCCTTAATAGACACATAAGAAACAGGATTCCCCAAGGCGTCAAGAATAGGAGCAATTGTGGCACGCTCTATAAAGGGTGTACCATCCTTACGTTTGTTCATTAGCTCACCACTCCAAATCTTTCCACTTCTAATGGTTTTCCACAGCTCCTTATAGGTTTCGCGGGGAGTTTTGCCCGATTGGAGCATTCTAGGGTTTTGCCCTATAGCCTCTTGGTAGCTATAGCCCGTAATAACTGTAAACTGCTGGTTTACATACTCAATATTGGCATGCAAATCGGTAATAACAATGGATACGGGGCTTTGCTCAACAACGGTTGATAGCTTTGCAATGTGCTGATCGGCTTTAATGGACTCAATTTCCTTAAACACCGATTCCATAAGCAAGGAAAGCTGCAACGCATCGGTTTCGGTATAGTACTCCTCCTTATTGGCCACACCCACCACCGCTATAACAGAATCCCTAACAACCACTGGGATGGCCAAGAATTTATCAATAGCATGCTCACTCTCTGCTACCTGCTTTGCAAAAGCGCCATTAGAGCCAAAGCTATTTATAAGCACAACGCTCCTTTTGGAAACAAGTTCATCCCAAACCTCGGTTGCACGTAAATCAAAACTAAGCTTATGCTTACAGCTATCCGAGGTATTTATGTGCCATGATGTTAGAACCAGCTCGTTCTCCTTTTGGGAGTGATGGTAAATAAAGCCGCAGTGACTCTCTGTTAGCAATATTGCTTGATTAAGAGAGTAGTCCAGAAACTCCTGAATGGAGCTGTTTTTATGCTGTAAGATGCTTACCAGAGATCGTAAACGGGCTTCATTCCTAAGTATAAGCTCCTCTGAGCGAATGTGTACTATAGCCTTAGCAACCTGCGACGATACAAACTCAAGCATTTGCTGCTCCCGTTGGTTGTAGGCATGGGGGGTTTCGTAGTTCTGAACAATCATCACCCCAATTATCTCGGTATCGTTCTTTAGTGGTACGCCAAGCCATACTTGATGAAGGGTTCCCATTTGCTCAATCTCGCCTGTTTGCTCCAGCTCAGTAGCTTTTTCTCTGTCGCAAAGCAGGGTTTGCCCCGAACGGATAACATACTCGGTTAGGCCACGTCCAAAGTACCGCCCAGCATGGGGTGGGTCAAACTCATCGCAAAAGTAGGGGAATGATATAAAATTACGAGACTTATCGTAAAGCGCTATAGCAAAATTTGTTGCAGGCATTACCCCTGAAATAATGGAGTGCACCTCCTTATATAGGGACTGAAGGTTGCTTACGCTTTCCGATGCTTGAGCAATAGAGTATGCTGCATCCTTTAACATGTTTGCCTCTACCTTATCGGTTATGTCGCGTGCAGCAGCGTAAACCTTGCGACCTTCGGCATAGGATCGCCACTCAATCCACCGATAATCGCCCTTACTGGTTCTAAGCCTGTTTACAAAGTTTGATACCTCTTTTTGGTCGGACAATAGGGAGAGCACCTCAAGGGTTTTATCCACATCATCGGGATGCACAAAATCAATTATTCGCTTCCCTTCTAAATCGGCGATAGGATAGCCCAAAACCTTCTCCCATAATGGATTCAATCTAATAAAGATACCTGCAACATCGGATATGCTTAACAAATCCAGACTGGTTGTAAAGTACTTATCAAGCTCCTCTGTCTTTATTTTAAGATTCAGCTCGGCCTGTTTGCGCGATGTTATGTCGCGGGCAATTCCCTCAAGCGCCATAACTTTGCCACTTGAGTCGGTAACAACAGTGTTTTTCTGCTCAAGCCAAATTAGCTGCCCATCTTTGCACGGAAACAGAATCTCCGATATAGGAGTAAACGACTCTGAGCTAAGCTCTCGTTCAAGCCCCTTGGGCTTTGGGCGTTTTAGGGCTTGTAATATGTTAGGGTTAGCTGTAAGATCTTGCTGGGTATATCCGGTAATTCGGAAGAAAGAGGGGCTCATATAGGTAACCTTAAGCTTAGGCTTAATTTGGATGCGGTAAATAATATCCTGTGCATTCTCGGCTAGAAGGCGAAAGCGCTCTTCGCTCTCCTTTAGCGCATCCTTTTCCCGCTGAAGCTCCTTTTTCTGAAACGCACTTTCTATAATAGATGGCAAGCGCATTATGTAATTAGGGCGCTTAACCAGATACTCATCGACCCCAATTTTTAGCGCCTGAACAGCAAGTTCCTCCTGCCCCTGAGACGAGATGAGCACAATGGCAAGGTTAAAACTTGCATTCTGTCGTAGCTGCTTTACCAGCTCTATTGAGGCAAAGCCAAACGAATCAAAATCGATAGCTAGCACATGGTAAGGGCAATCGGCTTCCCCCTCGCATTTACTAATGGCACCCATTGCATCGGGAATTGAGTTAGCCACGGTAAATGAGTGGAATGGAGCAAACCGCTTAAAGTAGTCTAGGATGTCATCTTGGTCGGAAGCATTTGCTATTAGAAAAATAATCTCAAGCCTTTTTAGCTTAGTTTTAACGCGCGAAGCTGATCGGGAAAGGGTTGTGTCAACAACGCTAGGTAAATTTTTTAGGTAGTCGGCTTTTTTTACAATGTAGTCATCGGCACCTGCTTTAAGTGCTGCCACAGCGGTAACCTCATCGCCAAAGCCTGTTAGCACCACTCTAGGTATGGATACGCCCGTTTTATCAAGATCCAGCAGCAAATCTAGGCCAGTACCATCGGGAAGGTGCATGTCTAGTAAAACGACATCAAACTCAACGGAACCTTTACAAAGAAGGTCACAAGCATCCTTGAGTAGAGAAACCACCGTTATCTCGTACTCAGGACGCTGCCGCTTAAACTCCCTAACGGTTAAATCGGCATCTGCAATATTATCTTCGAGGTAAAGTATTCGCATAGTAAAAATTTTCTATAACCTAATTAGATGGAGATGGATGATTTATTACAGTCCAATAAATCTCTATAGTTGCAGCAACATCAACAAATTTATCAAAGTCAACAGGCTTTACAATATAGGAGTTTGCACCAAGTTCATACGCTCTTTTAACATCCTCATTCTCTGCTGATGTTGTTAGTACAACCACTGGTATTGCGTAGTATTTTGGATGTTTTTTTAAGATTGCAAGAACCTCCAGGCCACTAATTTTAGGCAGCTTAAGATCTAGCAGCACAACCACTGGATGCTCGCTGCCCTCTTCCCACTTTTGGATCCACTGAATAGCCTCTTCCCCATTACGGGCAATAAAAATGGGATTGGTAAGCTTTCGGCGAGCAAAAGCCCTGATGGTAAGGTCAACATCAAGTGGATTATCCTCAACAAGTAGAATTGGTTGGTTTGCCGCTGAAGTCTCCATGTTAACAATTATTAGTGTACAATCTAAAAAAAAACTATCACTATTACAGCATATTATACCCAATAACTAACAAAATAAAAGAACAAGAGTTTATAGCTCTATTGTAAATTTTGAACCCAGATTAACCTCACTCTCAACTAGTATAGTCCCCTTTAACCGCTCAACCGACTTTTGAGCAATAGCTAAACCCAATCCTAACGATTCTTCCACTGGATTTAGTCCGCGTTTTAGCGGGTCAAATAGTGATGGCAGTAAGGCTTGGTCTATTCCCATTCCATTGTCTTTAACGTAGATTTGGGTAGCTGTATCGCTATGCTCAACGCCTATTTCAACCACAAGGGGGACATTGGGTTTGCGGTACTTTATTGCATTGCTAACCAAGCTGCTTACAGCAACAGAAAGGCACTCCTCATCGGCCTCAACGGTATTGTGCTCCTGTATATTCTTTTTAATGGTGGCCCTGCTACTCTCCAGTAAATGAGCTAAGGGGCGGAGTATTGCATCAACCATTGAATCGATTCTAACGCTACGAATGTGAACCTCCTTAAACGCTAATCGGGAGTACAGGGTGAGCTTATCAACTAGTAGGGATAAAAAGTCCATATTCTGTTGAATGCCCTGCAGTAAATCTCTATCCTCGTTGGTTAGCTGCGTGGTTAACGACTCTAATAGCAACCTATTGTAACCGCTAATGCTTCGAATTGGCGATTTTAAGCGGTTGTCCATTATTCGCATAAAAAGCTCAATGCTGTTATGCTCCAACTCGTTACTGCGCTGCTGTGTAGCAATTACCTCCTCTAGCTCAATGTTAAGCGACTTAACCTTTCGGTTTGATTTTACCTGCTCTGTAATATCTATAGAGACCCCGCCTACCCGCATTTGGTCATTAGCCCCCACTAAGGGGAACTTCATGGATAGGAACGTCAGGGTGTCTAAACCGCGGTTAATATCTTCAATAAAGGTCATTGCCTGTCCGGAGCTTAGCACCTTACTATCGTTTGCATCCAGCTGCTTAGCCATATCGGCAGGCCAAATATCAATATTCCTAAGGCCTGTAATATCAATAGATGTAAGGTACTTAAACATTTGATTGGCAAAAAGGTGCCGCCCCTCGCTATCCTTTATAAAGGCAAAGCCTGGGAAGTTATCCATAAACTGAGCAAACTGCTCTTTGCTTTGCTTAAGCTCCAGTAGGGTTTGCCGTTGGGCCGTTCTATCAACGGCAATGGTTTGGATTTGTGGCTCTCCCCCCCCTTCAATAACATTTGAGGAGAGATCAAGAAAGAGCTCTTTATTGGTTAGTGTTCTGATTTTTAGAGAAAGAGATGTAGTGGTGTCTTTTCCAGAGAGCAGACTGTTAAGATTGCTTTTAACAATAAGCTGCTCGGCAGGATCAAAGAGGTTTAGCATACTGCTGCCAACAATACTGTGTAGATGCTCGGCTCCAAGTAGCCGAACTGCAGCTTGGTTTGCAAACTGAATGGTTTCTAGCGTGTGAATAAATACAGCGTAGGGCGCTTTATCAAAAAGCAGCCTATATTTTTCTTCACTCTGTGTTAGCTCTATTTCGGTGCTAATTCTATCGGTAAAATCTTGAGCCAACACTAAATTGGCCATTTTCCCAAAGTAGTTGATGTTTTGGGTTGATATTTCTACAACAATTATGTCGCCATCCTTTTTCTTATGCTGCCAAAACCCGCTATTGTCAAAGGCCGATTTTGAACTTAATAAGTACGATACACACTGTGGCGCATTATTGTCCAAAGTAATGTCTTTGGTAGAAAGTGCAAGGAACTCTAATCGGCTATACCCATACTTGGCACAAGCAGCAGGATTTACAGCTAGGAACTTGTTTGATAGTGGATCGCAAACCCACATTGGGTATGGGTTTCTCTCGAAAAGCAGGCGGTAGTTATTTTCGCTTTCCGATAGCAGCAGCTCCATCTGCTTCCTATCGGTAATATCTAAATGAATACCAACCACTCGCTGCGGATTTCCGGCTGCGTTGTTAAGTACTGCTCCTCGTGATAAAATCCACCTATAGTTTCCATCCTTATGCCGCAGCCTAAAATCAAGGGATAGAATACCACTTGGGTTACTAAGATAAGACTGGAATGCATTTAACGCAGCGTCCTTGTCGCTAGGGTGAAGCCTATTTTCCCATTCCTCAAAGTTGGAGCCAATAAGATTATCGTCAAATCCAACTTGGGCTTTCCACTCGGGCGAGTAGAACACCTCCCTTGTGGCAATATTCAAATCCCAGAAGCCAATGCTTGCAACCTGCGATGTTAGCTGTAGCCTGTTCTGAACCGAACTAAGCTCAAAATTAAGCTCCTCCAGCTGCTTATTCTGCCTGGCAATACCCTTAATTTGTTGCTTAACAAATAGAAAAAAGATGCTGGCTGTTGCAAAAACAAAGAACCAACCTTTGTAGGATTGGAGACGGGTTATAGCATCGGGATCCGAAACAAGAAGAAGTAGTAGCCTGTCGGATAACACAATCCATATAAGCCCGAGAATAATATATATTCCGGTAATTCTAACAGATACAACTATTCCCTTATTGTGTATTTTACCCAACATATTTAAAAGTAAAAGGTAGAGCCTAAAGCCAAAAATTAAGCATGCTGCTACTTTAAGTACTCTCCCATTAGCCTAAGTAGCTCCAACCTATTTATAGGTTTAGTTATAAAGCTATTACACCCCTCTGTTATGGCCGATTCTTTATCGGTATCGGTAGCGTAAGCGGTTTGGGCTATAATTGGCACCGTTGGGTTAAACTTGCGAATTTGCTGAGTTGCCTCAATACCACTAATCCCCGGAAGCTTAATATCCATTAAAATGAGATGAATCTCATTTTGACCTGCCATCTCAACGCCCATCTCACCCGATGTTGCTGTAAGAACATTTACGCCCGTAGGCTTTATGAAGTTCTCAAGAATTAGGGCGTTAAATCTATCGTCCTCAACAATAAGAACCGTTTTTCCACTCCAATTTACTGCTAACACTTGCTCCCCCATGATTATAAGATTGTATTGTTTACTTCGTTTACACTTTCCAGAACTGTTATACCAAGACTATAGAATTCGTATTGCAATAAGTTTTGATGCCAATGCAACATCGTGCCCGTTAAAGCAAACATGATGAACACAACTAAAAGGCTTCATGTCTAAAGTGCTAAATGATACTCTAGTTCTTTCAATCCCCCTTTTCTCCAGGTAGCTAACAAAACGCTCTGCGCGCTCTAATGCCTTTTTATTACTGGTTTCGTTATCAAATAAAAACGCAACAAACTCTAATTTCCTATCTGGATATTCCTTGAGAACCAGGGATAAAAACTCCCCTTGTAAAAGGCTTAGAGCCTCGTATTTGTTTTCGTATGCAACAAAGTAGAGCTCATCTAAAATAAACGCCTCTCCGCGTTGAGACATGGAAAAAACAGAATCGATATGGTACTTGCTAAAATGCTTGAACGTTGAAAAGGGAACTAGTTCATTAGGCTCATCCTCGGGTGTTAGCTCAAGGCTAACATTATCGATATAATAATAGGCCACCTTATTTGTAAGTACCTTTTTTTGCAGCACAGTGGGCAATCCATCTAGGTTGTTGCTGGCATAAGTGGTTTTAGAGTCGGGGTAAAAATTGCCAATTGTTAGGTACCGCTCCCCTCCTTTTGCGGTAAAAACCTGGTTAAACTCAACCCACTCTCCCTGCGCAGCAGGGAAAACTAACGAGTCCACCTCTAGCTGTGGCTTAACATTTAGCACCCCCTTTTTGGCTTCAACCATCAGGTTGGAGACAAAAACGCCAATACGGTTAATGCTGTACGTTGAGTTCTGAGCTAAGGCGTAATAAAAGCGCAACCTATATTTTTTACCCTCAAACAAAGGCTGCTTTAGCTGGGTTTGTAGGTATTCCCGGTAGTTTATCTCCTTGCGCACACCTGTTGGTGTGTCAAGTAAAACTAAGCCAACATAGGATTCGCCTTGCTGTGCATGTATGCTGCCCATAAAATTTTGGGGTACGCCAGCATCAACCTTGCTACACTTGTTAAAGAAATCGGGGGTTCCCTTGGTTGGCATTCGCCAAGAGGGAAGAAACTTTTTGGTATAACTGGAAGTAAAGCTCTGGGGGCACTTGTAATACTCCTCAAAGCTTCCATTAACAACCAAATTCTGCGATACAGAATGAGAATGCAAAAAAAGGAGTGCAGCTATAGTAACAATAAAGTACCGCATGAATTCGCTGTTTATGTTTATTAAAAGCCAAGTTTAGGAACTTTTCGCCAGTAGAATGCAATACCTAAACACGCTCTTAAATCGGCAGAATCCTTAAACTCCATATCGGAGGCTAAAAGGGTTATCTCCATAATTACGTTACGGGTATTATCATTGGTAAAACCAACTGTTTCAACGTAATCGTCGTCGTAGTTATCGTAGAAAACGGAATTGTCTTCAGCGTTAATAATCTTAAAGTGAACAGGATAATAGCCCTTCTCGGTGCATAGGCCTATTTTGTAGTCGTAGCCGCCGTAAAGGGTTACCTGGTACTTGTAGGTTCGCTGAGCTTCAACCATAACGCTGCGCGATGCGCTAAAGTTTTTATACTCCTCGGTATCGCGTACATCGCAACCCTTTGTGAGATGAAAACCATAGCAGCTTTGGCCTTGAGCGTACGAGGCGTAAAACAGTAAGAAGGATATTATAATAATAAAACGGTTCATAGCGGTATGTATTTCAATTAGGAGTAGGTTAACTAGTACTTTAGCTCAACAATTTTGGTGCGAATCTTCTTTACTAATTCTTTAAGCTCATCGAGTTTCTGAATATCAAGCAAAGGATTTTCAGGATCGGTTATGGTAAAATGCCCATCGTCACTTTTTGTAACGGTAGCAGCACCCGAGCCCTTTACATTCTCATCAAAAAAGAGAGAGAGCTGTGTTAAATCGGCAACAAGCTCGCTATAGGCCTCCTCGTCCTTGTAGTACTGAATAAAGTTTGCGTAGTAGATATCAAAAAGAGGACGCTGATCCTTTATGTTTGCAATAAACTCCTTATCGTCGTAAACATTGCTAATTCCGTTAAAGCCAATATACATGGTTTCTATTGCCGAACCAGCTGCAATTAGCGATAGAGTTTCCTTACTTCCTGTTTCATCAATGGTTCTAAATGCATTTTGAGCAAAGTCGGAAAATATGTGATCAATGGAATCTATGTTGTTCATGTTTTTCTCGGCTCGCATAAAGTACGAGTCGTAAAGCAATGGGCTAATACCCATTGCGCTACCAAGCGATTGCATTGAGGTAAAGTAATCGAGACTTAAATCTCTTTTGTTAAACACATTAAGGTAAGCAAAATCGGTAAAATAGACTCCCATAACAAGAGCCTGATGCTTAAACTGAACCACACGTGTCTCAATGCCCGTGGGAGCAATAAGGTTATCCTTATAGTCCACACCAGATGTTATCATCACGGTTAGAATATCCGATGGCGTGGGCAAAAAGTACTGCACCGTTTGCTCTTCGGAGTTGGCAATAGCAACATCGCCTAAGTTTTTGGCGGTTTTACTATCGGTTGGTTGTGTGTTGCAGCCCACAATAAAAGAAATAAGTAGCACTGTAACCAAACCCCTTATACTAATAGAAACACTAGTGTTTGTCATATAAAATATCATTAAAAAACTATTTACAGCAATTTATAAAAAAAGTTAATTCTATTAACCCTTACGAAACCTTACGGGTAATTTGTTCGAAAAATTTGATATTAATACCAAATATAATATCGCTACAAACAAAAACATTGCCATAAGGTTAAACCTAAATGTAGGTACAATTTTGCTGCCCAACAATTTTGAGCTAGCAAGAAAGTGCGAACCGCCAAATGTTGACTCGGGAAGGAGGTAAATAGGGTCGGTAACCTGAACAAGGTCTTTGCCCCTAATCTCAACCACTTTTGTTGATTTTCGGTTAAGCACCAAATCTTCAATTCCCTTATTGGCAAATTTTGATCGTAAGGCCAGCAGCTCATTGGTAGAGCCAAGCCTAGCGGAAAGGGAGTCGGCAATTTGGTCGTGCCATGTTTTTACCCATTTAAGCTCCTTAATGGCTTGTGATTTCTCGCTTTCCAGAAAGATTCCAACGCGCCTTACCCCATCCCGGAGGGTAACGCTATCGGACAGCATGCCTAGCCCCGATAGGTTAAGCCGGGTAAGCCCCTGCTCCAGCAATAACCGTTTACGATTAAACGCTCTGCTTCCAAAGGGGGTTTGGGCCAGCTCGTCGCTAATTGTTTGGAGCTTTGGTATTAGGAAGTAAGCTCTAATCCGCAGTATGCTCTCCTTTTGGTCCACATCAAAAAAGTGCTTCTGATACTGGTTGTGCTGAAACTGGCTAACCAGCAACGATTCCATTCCCCAGCGCGAAATCATTACGTTACCTATTAAAGGCACCTCTTTCCTATTGGCCACGCTGTAATGAAACTTATCGAACGGGATAACTATTCCGCTAAAAAGTATTTGCGGAATAACCAAAAACGGAACAATAATGTAAACGGCTGATAGCGATGTGAATATTGAGGAGATAATTAGTCCGCTTAGGTTCCCGAAAAGGCTCATCATAAATAGAACCAACCAGAACGACAGGAATAAATCGGGGATACGCAGTATTACAAATGCTACAAGGGTAAATAGCAACGACTGTAGTGCGCTTAGCATTGCATACAAAATAACCTTTGAGTTTAGGTATGCGGTTCTACTTAAAAACAGGAATTTTTCCCGCTTAACAATATTGCTCTCCTTTATTATGCTGTCGCTTGCAATTATTGTTCCTATAAACAGGTTGGCCACGATACTCATTAAAAAGAATACGGGGATATTTATATTCTCATAAAAAGAGTACTCAAACTCGCCATTATCAAGCGGCTGGTAGTACTTGGCAAAAAAGGATATTATAACCGACAAGATCATTGGAACCAAAAAGGCAAAAGAGAAGAACTCCTTATCGCGAATTTTTGTGTGCAAAATGCGGCTAAGAAAAATGAGCAGCTGCTGGGTCCACTGGGGGCTACTGCTGTAGGGCTTGGGCAATGCAGCTGCAGCAACAACAGGTAATTCAGACGTGTTCTTTTTAAACAGTGCGCTCCACTGATTGGGCTCACGCTTGCGCTTCTCAAGGTACTCGCCGTACTCATCAACCTCCTTTTCCTCAATAACGTCAAATATCTCATCGGATTTAATGGTGCCGCAACGCTCACACTCAACGCTAGATGGGTCAACGTGCATATTCTCCATGCGGAAATACTCCACGGCCTGCAGCGGATTGCCAAAGTAAGCCATGTAGCCCTGCTGATCGAGCACCAGAACCTTATCGAACATCCGGTAAATATCGGTTGAGGGCTGGTGGATGTTCACTATTACCAGTTTGCCTTGGTACGATTGATCCTTTAGTAGGGACATTACCCTGAATGAATCGAGGGACGATAGCCCCGATGTTGGCTCATCAACTAGCAGCACCAAGGGGTTATGCACTATCTCCGAAACAATGTTAAGGCGTTTGCGCTGGCCGCCGCTAATTTTACGATCGATAACCGAACCAACCCTATTGTTGCGAATGTGGTACAGCCCAAACTCAGAGAGCCTGCTGTCGAGCAGGTTAGATAGCTCATCGGGTTGGTAGCTGTTTGCCGATAGACGAGCTGTGTAGTACAGGTTCTCGTAAACGGTAAGCTCATCGAAAAGGGAATCGTCCTGTGGCACAAAGCCAATTAGCCGCTGTATTGATTGTAGCTGCTCCGTGTATAGGTTTCCGTTGAGTAGCACTTTGCCCTTATCGGGCGTAATGTTGCCGTTTATTACGTTAAAAAGGGTTGATTTACCCGATCCGCTCCCCCCTATAACGCCAATAAGCTCCCCCGATGTGCAGGTGAAGTTTACCTCCTTTAGCCCGAAGCTCGATTTAGGATAGCTATAGCTAACATCGCGTAGGCTTAGCGATACCTGATCGGCAGCAATTTGGGCATTTATGGCATTAACTACCTGACTATAGTAAACCAATGGTTTGCCAAACTGCGCAATTACCGCCCCGCTCCTAAATACGTAGATGTTTTTGGGGAATATAACCTTTGAGTTTAACGATAGAATTGAGCTTCCTAAATACTTAAAAAGTAACAGGTTGGCCTCATCAATATAAAAGAATACGAAGTAACCGTTAATGCCATCAATTTGAATAAATCGGGAACGGGAAAAGCGAGGATCCTTATTCTTCCCAATTACCAGGTACTCCTGACTGGGAATTCTGTAAATTTGATTTGAGACAAATCCTTGGCAGTTGAGCAGCGTTTTTGCTGATATTTTGAGCCGAATGGCCATTTTCTCTATTAGCTGCTTAAGCGGATGGTCTATTTGCGGGGAGATAAAAATATCCTGCTCGGTAAAAACAACAAACTCAATTAGATTGGTAACAAAAAGCACACGTTGACCTTTGCTGGTATCCTTAACAATATCGGTACAGATATCGGCAATGTTAATTGACTCAGGGTTATGCTGTAACCTGGTGTAGTAAGCCGTAAAATCGTCTAGCTTTTGCTTAACCACAAAGGGACGGTATAGCCTGCTAAGGTAGAGCTCCACATACTTTTGTGTGAGATGCCTTATCTGCTCATTCCTTGTGTTAGCAATGTATGCAAATATTTTTAGTAGCGAATCTAATAGCAGCTCATTCATACATCAACCAAATTAGGCAAAAACAAGTTCAACCCGCATTTTAGCATGGTTAACCCTAACGGCAAAGCCCAACAGCTTTAAAACCTCGCGTAGTAACAGGTAATCAACATCTAAATCATTGGTATTCTCACTTTCCATTGCTGTACCAATAGCTTTAACAATTGCGGCATTTGGAATGCCAACGTAGAGCAGCACCTCATCGGCCTGTACCACTTCTAATGTAAGCGTATCGTTAACTGAGCTTAAGAATATGAAGCGCTCTATAACTATGGTTATTAGTTGATATACAAGGTTATAATCGGACTGAATAGTAACCTCAGCCTGTGGATCAAATTCAATGTTGATTCCATAAAAATCTGAGATATCCGTTAAATCAAGAGTTACATATTTACAAATATTTGCTATGCCAATGTTGTTTTTGGATAGGCTTACTGATTGCCCTATAATATTGGAAAGGAGCAAAGATCTAAAGGCAAACTTCTCAAACCTAACCACGCTTAGGTCAATCATTCGGGTAGGCTCAATTAAGGATGGATCCTCAGACAGCGCCCTTATAATTTGCAGCGGCCCCGCCACCCCGTTTAGAAGGGTTCGGGACTGATGCCCTATCATTCTAAAAATGCTGTTTACAGGATATTTAGCAAAAACAAATGGTTGCACCTTGTCGCTAGCGGAGCCAATAGGCTCTTGCTTTGGTATATCGAGCCGTCCTACTAGCTGGTTTAGGCGGAAAAGGAACTCGTCCTTTTCATATGTCTCAAAAATGGTGTCGAAAAGGAAGTTTTTGGCAGTAAGATAACCTAGTCCAAAAACATTTGTGTTCTCAACAATAAATAGAACTGCTCGAATACTTGAGCTGGTGCTCTTTTCAACAAAATGGCTGAGGATACCCTTGTCGGTAACCAGAATACAACTTGAACACGCATTTATATCTGCTTCACTCTCGAAATAAGGGAATCCAACTTCACTAATCCACTCACGAACCCTTTTACCATTCTCTTCCGAAGCAATATCTAACCCGATTTTAGCTTCCATATTAACGGCAAAGTATTTGTGTTAACTGGTTAAATTACAAATAAATCTACAATAAATCATTTACTCCTGCATAAACAACTAGTAAATATTACTGTTTGCTGCTCTTTTTGTTTCATGATTCCGTTTAATTTATCATTTATGCTAGTTGATTAATATCAACCTAACAATTGCAGGCTATCGGACCAAACCGTGTGTACAACACTTTTACCCTCATAAAAAGCCACTCAACAAATCGCCTACAAATATGTTAAAGTTGAAGTAATTAAACCTTCAACAGTGTACCCAATACATTCAAAAATACAAGCAAAGGTTTCCTCCAATGGCACAGCCAAGAGCCCTTTCTATGCTCTTCTTGGCGAGTTTGAGCAGGCTCTAAGCGGCGTGCTTAACAGGGAAACCCAGCCAGCCGTTAAGCGCCATAAGGAGAAGGGCAAGCTAACGGCAAGGGAGCGAATTAAGCTACTTATTGATACCAATACCTCCTTTTTGGAGCTATCGGCGCTTGCTGCATACAACCAAAAGGATAATGCGTTCCCCTCGGCGGGAGTGGTTACTGGCATTGGTGTTATACATGGCAGAGAGGCCGTAATTGTTGCCAACGATGCCACGGTAAAGGGCGGAACCTACATTAAGGAGACGGTTAAAAAGCACCTTAGGGCGCAGGAAATTGCCATGGAGAACAACTTACCGTGCGTTTACCTTGTTGACTCGGGCGGCGCATTTCTTCCTGAGCAGGACTCCGTTTTTCCAGACCGCGACCACTTTGGGCGCATTTTCTACAATCAGGCGCGCCTATCGGCAATGGGAATTCCGCAAATATCCATAGTAATGGGCTCCTGCACCGCTGGTGGCGCGTACATACCCGCCATGAGCGACGAAACCATTATTGTGCGCAACCAGGGCACCATTTTTATTGGTGGACCACCGCTGGTTAAGGCTGCCACTGGCGAAGAGGTTACCGCCGAAGAGCTAGGCGGTGGTGAGGTGCACACCTCCATTTCGGGCGTGGCCGATCACCTTGCCGAAAGCGATGCCCATGCCCTTGAAATTTGCAGAAACATATTTGAGAGCCTACCAAAGCCTCAACGCCAAAAACTGGATATTGCCCAGCCCGAAGCCCCTGCTTACACTGAAGATGAGCTCTACAGCCTTATTCCCGTTGACCTTAAGCGCCAAACCGATGTGCACGAGATTATTGCCCGACTGGTGGATGGCAGTCGCTTTCACGAGTTTAAGGAGAGCTACGGAACAACACTAGTAACAGGCTTTGCCCGCATAATGGGCTTTCCCGTTGGTATAATTGCCAACAACGGATTCTTTACATCGGAGAGCTCGCTAAAAGGTGCCCACTTTATTGAGCTATGCTCGCATCGCAAGGTTCCCATTGTGTTCCTGCAAAACACCACAGGCTTTATTGTGGGCAAAAAGTATGAGCATGGCGGCATTGCCCGCGATGGAGCTAAGCTAATTAACGCTGTGGCCAACGCATCGGTACCAATATTTACGGTGGTAATTGGAGCATCGTACGGTGCTGGAAACTATGCCATGGCTGGGCGAGCCTTTAACCCGCGACTCTTGCTGATGTGGCCCAATGCAAAAATTGCGGTAATGGGCGGCGAGCAGGCATCAAACGTGCTTGTGTCCATAAAGGAGCAGCAGCTCAAGGCCAATGGCAAAGAGCTAACCCCCGACGAGCGACAACGCATTAAGCAGGAGATACTAAGTAAGTACGAGGTTGAAAGCTCGGCCTACTACTCAACATCACGCATTTGGGACGATGGAATTATTGACCCACTGGATACCCGTAAATACCTAGCACTTGGCATATCGGCATCGCTAAATAGGCCATTTGGTGAACCCAACTTTGGGGTATTCAGAATGTAGGCCGCACAATTAACGATATCAGCAGAATGGAAAACATCATACTACAGGAGCAAACAGGGAACGTGCTCACGCTTTGGCTAAACCACCCCGAGAGCCGCAATGCTCTTAGCCCAAGCATGGTTAGCGCCCTAACCAATGCACTTAAACAAGCAACATGCAACGCAAGTGTTAGGGTTATTGTGCTGCGCGGAAAGGGGAACGGGTTCTGCTCGGGTGCATCGCTAAGCAGCTTTACCCAAACGGAACGCCCACTGGTTATGGAGCAGAGCGTGGCTCTGGCTAACCTTTTTAACCAAATTTACCTGATGCCAAAACCCGTTGTTAGCGTTGTACATGGCTTTGCAATGGGCGGTGCAAACGGACTTATTGCCGCCAGCGACTACACCATAAGCGCATCAAGCACAACATTTGCCTTTAGTGAGGTTAGGCTGGGCGTAATACCCGCCACCATAATGCCTTTCCTTGCCAAACGGCTAACCGAAGGCAAGCTACGGGAGCTGGTGCTAACCGCAAAGCCCTTCTCGGCAGCAGAGGCGGCACAATTTGGGCTTATTGCACAATCCACTCCCGACGATGAGGTTGATGCCGAGTTGAAACGGGTTATAAGGCACCTCCTATCGGGCGGACCAAAGGCCCAAGCACTTAGCAAGGAGCTCATAGCCTACGTAACGCAGCACACCCCCAGCCCCGATTATACCGCAAAGATGCTTGCCAACGTTCGGCTATCGGCCGAAGCACAGGAAGGAGTATCGGCCTTTTTAGAGAAGCGCAAAGCAAACTTCAACTTAGGCTGATTTTTACACGCACTCAACACTTAAAGCATGATTACCAAGCTACTAATAACAAACAGAGGCGAAATTGCCATTAGAATAATACGCACAGCGCAGCAACTGGGCATTAAAACCGTTGCGCTTTACGCTACCGACGAGGGCTTTCCCCCTCATGCCCGCCTTGCCGACGAGGCCTATAGCCTTGGCACGGGTTCACTCAGCGATACCTACCTAAGTTTAGCAAAGGTTATATCCATTGCTAGGGAAAGTGGCGCAAATGCCATTCATCCGGGTTATGGATTCCTTTCGGAGAACGCAGCGTTTGCTGAGCAGGTGGAGGCCAACGGCATCACCTTTATTGGCCCTACGCCCCAAACCATTGCCCTTTTGGGCGATAAGGTTGCCGCGCGCAACATGGCTCAGTCGGTGGGTATTCCAGTTCTACCCGCAGCCACAGGAAGCATTGATGAGCTAAGCGGTCTAACTAAAACCATTGGTTTCCCCATGCTCATTAAGCCTGCTGGCGGAGGAGGAGGCAAGGGTATGTACATTGTTAAATCGGAGGGCGAGCTACAGGCGCTTGTTGCAAAATCGATGCGCGAAGCCGCATCTGCCTTTGGCAACGGCAGCGTTTACCTTGAAAAGTATATGCCACAGGCGCGCCACATCGAAGTACAAATTGTTGGCGATGGAAACGGCAACGTAATCCACCTATACGAGCGGGAGTGCAGCGTTCAGCGCAGGTACCAAAAGGTTGTGGAGGAGGCTCCGGCTGTATCGTTAAGCAGCAAGCTCCGAGAAACCCTGCTTGGCTATGCCGTTAAGCTGGCCAAGGAGGCCAAATACCTAAGCGCAGGCACCGTTGAGTTCCTTGTGGGCGACAACAACCAGGTGTACTTCCTAGAGGTTAACACCCGCATTCAGGTGGAGCATCCTGTAACCGAAGCCATAACTGGGCTCGATATTGTTGAGCTGCAGCTAAACGTAGCACAGGGATTTGGTTTAGGAGTATCGCAAAGCGATATCAATATAAATGGTCACGCCATTGAGGTAAGGGCATACGCCGAGAAACCCTTTGAGGGCTTTGCCCCATCAACGGGAAAAATAGCACACGTAAGCATCCCTACGTACCAATGGTTGCGGGCAGAGCACGCCCTTGAGGTGGAGCAAACGGTAACCGGTGCCTACGACCCCATGCTTGCAAAGCTAATTGTTACGGGAGCCAACCGGAATCAGGCAGCTGAGCGGTTAACCACGTTGCTTAGGGAAACCCAAATTCACGGATTGGATACCAACCTCGATTTTCTGCTATTTATTAGCCAAAACCAGCAGTACCGCACCAACCAAATATCAACAGAAATATGCAACCTGTGGGCTACGCAGTTTGCCAGCACCAAACCCAAGCAGCTGCCGCTGGAGGTTATGGCTGCGTTTGCGCTGCTTCAGCTAAATGCAGGAGCTAAACCCAATGGTATTTGGGAACAGTTTGGGGCATACATACCTAGCAATAGGCTCCACTTTACATGGGATAACAAACCGCTTAACGCCGATATTAGGCAAAGGGCTAATGCCTTTAGCCTTGAACTGGATGGCGCACAGCACAGCATATCGCAAATTAACCGAGCAGAAACGCACATTGCCTTTAACCTGAACAGTAAACGAATTGAGGCAAACTACTCGGCTAACAGATGGAGCGCAACCATTGGTTTTAGTGGGCTTACATATACTTTATCGACAGCCAATAAGCTATCCAACGGGAAAGAAAAGCCCAAACCCACTAAACAACACAATGGAACTGATGTTATTACATCGCCGCTGCACGGCCGAATTATTAGCCTAGCGGTGAAAGAGGGGCAAGTTGTTAATAGTGGCGATGCCCTTCTTACCATTGAGTCCATGAAAATGGAGAACAGCATATGCGCACCTATGAAGGCTATAGTTGGAAGGCTACTCGTTTCTGCAAACGAACAGGTTTCCGATGGTGCCGAATTGGTTCAACTTGTAAAAATTTAGTAGAATGATATCACAAATAACTCAAGCTCATAAGGAGCTACAGCAAAAGGTAAAAGAGTTTGCAGAGAAAAGGGTACTGCCCATTGCTACGCAGCTCGACGAGGGCGAAATCTTCTCGCAGGAACTTACTCAGGAGATGGGCAAACTAGGCCTTTTGGGCATTGTTGTCCCCAAGGAGTACGGCGGACTGGGACTGGACTACATGGCGCTGGTTCTTGCCGTGGAGGAGCTATCGAAGGTTGATGGTTCACAGGCCGCAACCCTAGCAGCTCACAACTGCCTTGGCGTTAACCCCATTTACTACTACGGCACACCCGAACAGCGTAAAGCGCTGCTTCCCCAGCTATGCTCTGGCGAAAAGGTTTGGGCCTTTGGACTAACAGAGACCAACGCAGGCAGCGATGCCCTTGGCGCCGAAACAACGGCGCAGCTGGTGGACGGCCAATGGGTAATTAATGGCGAAAAAATATACATCTCCAATGCCACAAATCCAATGTCGGCAGGGATTACGCTGCTGGCACAAACGGGTGAAAAAGGTGAAAAGCCAGAACTATCGGCCATACTAGTGCCCAGAGAAACGGGCTACAAAACGGAACGTATCCTAAACAAGTTGATGTGGCGCGCCAGCGATACAGGCAAAATAGCCTTTAGCAACATCAGCGTGCCCGAGGCCAATATCCTAGGTACTAGAGGAAAAGGCGCAAAGCTAATGCTTGAGACGCTTGATGCTGGCCGACTAAGCATTGCGGCCATGGGGCTTGGCCTTGCCGAAGGCGCATATAACGAGGCGCTTAAGTATGCCAACACCCGGCATCAGTTTGGGAAGCCCATAGCATCGTTCCAGGCCATATCGTTTAAACTAGCCGAAATGGCTACGCAAATAGAGGCAGCGCGCCACCTACTATACCATGCAGTTTGGCTAAAGGATAGCAATCAGCCTTTTTCCAAAGAGGCTGCAATGGCTAAACTTTTCTGCTCAGAAGTGGCTACATTTGTGGCTACCGAGGCCAGTCAGATACACGGGGCAACCGGACTAATTAAGGGTTCGCTAGTTGAGCGCCACTTTAGAGACCAAAGAATTCTGCATGTTGGCGAAGGAACCAGCGAAATTCTTAAATTAGTAATCGCCCGCCAAATTGGCTGCGCACGGTAATACGTAACCCTACATCAACCTAACCCGCTATGGAAGAGCGTAAAAGAGACCACATTGAAATGGCATTTGCCTCACAGGTAACCAAGGAGCACTCCGATAACCGTTTTAGCTACGAGCCGCTTCTTGGAACTCATCAGGCAAAGCTCCAACCATTCCAGTTTCTGGGCAAAACCCTCAGCGTTCCCATTTGGGTTAGCAGCATGACGGGTGGCACCCAGCTTGCGCGTACCATAAACAGCAACCTAGCCCGTGCCTGTAACGAGTTTGGCATGGGAATGGGGCTTGGCTCCTGCCGTATCCTTTTGGATAACGACAAGCATTTTGCCGATTTTGATATGCGGCATATCATTGGCCCAAACCTCCCGTTCTACGCCAACATAGGCATAGCACAGCTTGAGCATATGCTTGCCGATAAATCGTATCCCAAGCTGGTTGAGCTGGTTAACAGGTTACAAGCCGATGGGCTAATAATTCACGTAAATCCCATGCAGGAGTGGCTTCAGCCCGAGGGCGACCTGCTAAGCCGTCCGCCAATAGAGGTTATTCAGGAGTTCCTAGAGCTAACTCACCTAAAAATAATACTTAAGGAGGTTGGCCAAGGCATGGGTACCGAGAGTATAAAACAGGCGCTTAGCCTACCCATTGAAGCCCTTGAGTTTGCTGCCTTTGGCGGTACAAACTTTGCCAAGGTTGAGCTGATGCGCAGCACCGCCGAGGAGCAGGAGCTATTTGCACCCTTTGCCAGAGTTGGCCATACGGCCGAGCAAATGCTCGATACCTTTAACCTACTGGTAAATAGTGGTGCTCAGGTTAAGTGCAAAAACCTTATAATTTCTGGTGGTGTTCAGTCGTTTCTTGATGGGTACTATTACACGCAAAAAAGCGTAATGCCAGCGGTGTACGGACAAGCATCGGGCTTTCTGAAGTTTGCCCAAGGCCCCTACGAGCCGCTTAAACAGTACGTTCAGAATCAGATTAAGGGTTTAACGCTAGCCAAGGCGTTCCTTCGGGTAAAACATACGTAATACTTTTTCGAACTATTAGTTAGATCAAGTTTTATGAAAAAAACACTGATTATCTTCATATTACTAACATTAAACTATTCTTTCTCGTTCAGTCAGGAATATCCTGACTTCGCCATCGAATATTTCAATAATCAACTTCTCGATTTTAATGAATCACAAGCAAGAAACGACATTAATGAAGGCAAAATAATCCTCAAAATACTTTTATCGGAATGGACTATGCATGATAATCCATTCATTGATGTAGAACAAATACATTGTATTGAAGAAAGGTTCGGCTTTACCTATGAATATTTGTTATTTGAAATTCCACAAGATTTTTTGACTCCAAAACAAGAAGTATATAACAGAGCTGTTTATGAACATCTTGACTCACTCTGCAACTGTGATTCAAAGAAAGAAATTAAAAAGGAATTAGGAAGATTTTCTTTTGAGAACTGTGTTACCTCTAGACGTAGTGATAAAACATTAAAAAAAATTGTACGGAATGAATTTAGGAATAAAGATAAAACGTTAAGAACAGAAACTTTTGAAGCAGAAAAACTCTATACCAAAAGAAAATATGCCGAGGCATACGAAGCATTTTCAAAAATCGAAGAAAAACTAACAACAGAAAAGGCAAAAAGATTCATCATAACCTCTAAATACCACAGTTTAATGAATCTGTTTAAATTCGATGAAGCGAGTAAACTATTGGAAAAAGATACAAACAACTGGATAAACAAAGTCCGGAGGTAAAATGCAAAACTCAATCAGAACTTAAGCAACAATGACCAACAACATAGTAAACAGCTTCTCCAAGCTAACCATAAAGGAGAAGCAGGCATTTGTAGCACAGCTAATTTCGCAAAGCGATATAGATATAAATTGGCTACAAGGCTTTATATCAACCAATAAGCAGTTTGCCGAGGCCTTTACCGAACTATCCGAGAACACGGTGAGCAGCTATCATCTCCCCTACTCCATTGCCCCAAACGTAATGGTAAACGGAAAGGTTTACCATGTACCCATGGTAACAGAGGAGAGCTCTGTGGTAGCAGCCGCTGCAGCCAGCGCTAAGTTCTGGAGTCAACACGGTGGGTTTACCGTTGAAAGCATTAGCACCGTTAAGCTAGGGCACGTTTACTTTACCTGGAGCGGCAGCAGCCACGAGGTTACCAACAACCAAAAGGGCATTACCGATACCCTTATCGACCTAATAAAACCAACCACCCAGAGCATGGAGAAACGCGGAGGTGGGGTGCTAAGCGCCTCCATCGAAAGCCTTCCCGCCGTGCAACCCAACCTTTTCCGCCTATCGGTTAGGTTTGAAACGGTTGATTCCATGGGCGCCAACTTCATCAACACCTGCCTTGAGGAGATGGGCAACGGACTGGAAGCGCTCTTTGCAGGCAAAGCCCAAGTTGTTATGGCAATACTTAGCAACAACACGCCCGAGTGCCTAGTTACCGTTAAGGCCAAGTGCAGCGTAAGTAGCCTAGCAGCTCTTAACCAAGATATTAGCGGAGAGCAGCTAGCTCAAAAGCTAAAGCTAGCCTTCGATATTGCCAATGCCGACCCATACCGCGCCACCACCCACAACAAGGGCATTATGAATGGTATAGATGCCGTACTCATAGCCACTGGCAACGATTTTAGGGCTGCCGAGGCAGGGGCTCACACCTACGCCAGCAGCAGCGGAACCTACCGCTCACTAAGCCAATGCCAGCTACAAAACGATACGTTCAGCATAAGCCTAACCATCCCCCTTGCCATTGGAACAGTGGGAGGCATAACCAATATCCACCCGCTAGCCAAGCTATCGGTTGGGCTACTTGGCAACCCATCGGCAAAGGAACTAATGACCATTGCCGCAGCAGTTGGGCTAGCAAGCAACTTTGCAGCCGTTAAAAGCCTTGTAACAACGGGCATACAGAAAGGACACATGAAGATGCACCTCTCCAACATACTCTCATCGCTTGCGGTGGACGATAAAACCAGAGAGGCCGCAACGCTCCATTTTCAGAACAGAACCGTTAGCTACTCTGCCGTTAAGGCCTTTGCTGAGAACGTAAAAGGGAATTAGCACAATGACACTACGGGCAAACGGAAAGCTGCTACTCACTGCCGAGTACTTTGTACTTGCCGGCGCAACGGCCATTGTGCTTCCCGTGCGCTTTGGTCAGCAGCTAACTGTTTCCAGCAACAACAGCAGTACGCTGGAATGGAACAGCTATAGCAACAACACGCTTTGGTTTAGCGCCAAGTTCAGCTTGCCCAGTTTCACTATTGTAAGCACAACGTCACAATCGGTAGCGGAGAATCTGGCCATGCTACTAAAAACGGCCAGTAACCTAAGCCTCAATCCCAATGCCCTACTATCAAAAAGCATTAGGGTTGATGCCGATTTTGACCTCCAATGGGGGCTTGGGAGTAGCTCTACCCTAACGTCGCTAGTAGCGCAGCTGCTTAATGTTGATGCCTTTACACTACACCAGCAAACCAGCAACGGCTCTGGATACGATGTTATTGCAGCAACTCAGAATAGCCCATTCTCGTTTCAACTAAACAGCAACACTCATATAACCAAGCCAGTTGGCCTGCCCCAAGCACTAACAAGCAATGCCGTTTTTGCCTATCTAGGGAAAAAGCAGAGCAGCGCAGCATCCATAAAAGGATTAACTAGCAACAATTTCAGCAAAGCTGATATTGAGAGCGTATCAGCCCTTTCCAATGCATTTATGCAAGCGCAAAGCGTAGCGCAACTAGTGGACATCATTGATAGTCACGAGGTTATGATAGCCAAGCTAATTGGTTCCACGCCCATCAAACAAAAACGTTTTGCGGACTTTAACGGAACTGTAAAATCTCTTGGTGCGTGGGGTGGCGATTTTGCCCTATTCATCTCTCCTCTGGGAATGGAGTACACAAAGCGCTACATTGCAGGCCATAATCTAAATCCTGTATTTGGGTATGGTGATATTGTGATGGAACGCGAATAACACGGATTTTACGAATTTTCACCAATTAATGGATGTTGTTTTCTGTCTAATGTCTAGCGTCTAACATCTAATCATAGAACACAGATAACACCAATTGTAAAAATCATCACAGATTAACTACCTCTGGTTTCTATCTAGCATCTAACATCTGTTCTTTCTCCGTTTCACAACTCTCCCCTTGTATCTCAAATACTTTGTATATATTTACTTTTTCAAAAAAAAGTTCACTGGGATGGCAAAGAGTAAATGGACCGAGTTTACCCAAAACGCAGTGGGTACTGAGCAGCTTAAGAGCGCAGGTAATGAGTTTAAGTCGGGTTGGAAAGCCCCATCAAATATTGCCATAGTAAAGTACTGGGGCAAAAAGGATGGACAAATTCCACAAAACCCCTCGTTAAGCTTTTCGCTTAATGGGTGCTACACGCAAACCCAACTTGAGGTTAAGTACTCCCCTAAAGGCTTCTCGCTTACCATCAATCCCGAGGGTAAAGAGTTTGCTCCACGCATAGAGCAGTTCCTACGCAACGTAGAACCGCTGTTCCCTTTCCTTGCTAATGTAGAAGCCAAGGTAACTACGGTAAACAGCTTTCCGCATTCGGTGGGAATAGCCTCATCGGCATCGGGATTTGCATCGCTGGCGCTGTGCCTTTGCCACATAGAGGAGCAAATAAAGGGTAACCTTGGATTTGGCTCGCCATTCCTACGCAAAGCATCGTACGTTGCACGTTTGGGCTCTGGTAGCGCTTCGCGCTCCGTTTTTGGTGGCTGGCAGGAATGGGGTTACCTACCTGAACTTCCCAACTCAACCAACGAGTACGCCCTTTCGCTATCGCCAATTGTTGACCCCAAATTCTCCGAGATGCGCGACGCCATTCTGGTGGTAAGCTCATCGCCAAAGGTTTTATCTAGCACACAAGGACATGCGCTAATGGCTAACCATCCCTTTGCCGATGCGCGCTACGCCGAGGCCAGAATAAACCTTAACGCCATACTTAAAGCCCTTCGCAAAGGCGATTTAAAGCGCTTTTTCGATATTGCCGAAAGCGAAGCCCTGACGCTTCACGGCCTAATTATGAGCTCCAAAAATCAACCTATGCTGCTAAAGCCCCAATCGTTGCAAATAATTGAGCTGATTAAGGCCTTCCGCACCGAAAAGGACATAAACATTGGCTTTACCATTGATGCCGGGCCAAACATCCACCTGCTTTACACCAGCGATGTTGCCCCCATTGTTGAGGCCTTTGTTAACGAGCAGCTAAAGCCTTTGTGCGAGAACCAAAAGGTAATTTTCGATTCTTGTGGAAAGGGACCTGAACTAGTATAAGTTAGCACATAGCATACAAGAAAAGGGAGGCCCAATGGACCACCCTTTCCTCTTTACGTTCAGCTCTATCTAGAAACTAAAATCAAATCCAACTGCAATAACATAACCCTTATCGGTTGTTTTTACAGGTAACCCATTTGGCATTAGCGGATTAGCTGCACTAATGGCATTAATTGTATAATCCTTCCAGAATGTACGGGCAAAGGCCAAATCAACCTGAATCTTCTCTGTTACCTTGTAACCAGCGCCTATACCCACGTTAAAGTTATTGTTCTTAAGCGCCTCGTATGGACCTAGTATTGTGTAGTACAACTCCTTATCATCATACTCAAAAGCGGTATAGCTGCAACCAGTACTAAGCTCAAGTTTTGGCGATAGCTGGTAGTAAAATCCTAGGTTAGCGGTGTAGCAATCGCCCGCAACATCCGATGCTTCATAAAGATAGACATCGGTTCTGCGCGGGTCTTTAATCTTACCCCAATCGGCATAGGTTTGGAAGTAGTAGTTATAATCGGCACCAACACTAAACTTATCGGTAATTTTGTACATAAGCCCTGTGTTTAGCACAGCGGGAAGGTCTCTACGGCTCTTTTACCGTTTGCGGTTAGGGGTACATTGCCCTCAAAATCCTCGGTTTCGAACTCCATTTTAACCTTTGTCTCAAAGTGAGCCGAAAGGTTAAGCCTATCCGTAGCCTTATAGTTTACCCCAAACACACCTCCAAAGCCATTGGCATAGGCATTATAGTTTACGCTAAAAGGGCTATCAGGTAAGTCCTTAGAACCTGCAAGCTCCATTCCGGCCTCAGTTTTGTTTATTCCCTTTAGATACCGAGCACCAACAGAAACCGATAGCTTCTCGTTAATGGCGTAAGCCACTCCAATTGGAACGGTAAGGTAGTACGATGATGCCTTTAGGTGCTGATTGGAAACCATCTTATAATCGGCAGCATCGCCAGGGATAGCGGCATTAGCATCCATAAGTATTCTTAAACCCATAAGGTTGGTTGTTATGGAACCGTTGGGGTAGTTTGCCGATGCCCCACCACCCGAAACGTAAACACCAGAGTAGAACGCAAGTTTATTAACCTTATAAGCCGCGTAAAACATGGGAAGAATTGGGTCTATTCCATCCTGCTCGTACGACTGCTCTCCCATTCCCAAGTTAAAGGAGTGCTGAGGTTTCCTAAAAAGCGTTTGGTTGCTAAGGCTAAAATGAATGCCGTTGTTCATACTAGTTAAGCCCGCAGGGTTATAGTTTACAATATCGGCAGCATCGGTAGCCGCATTCCTAACGTTTGAACGCACCCACTTTGCGCTCATATTGGCAAGATTATCCATTTGTCCAACCGACATAAGCGGAGCAAAAAGCAATACCGTTAGGCAGGTAAAAACAATATTCCTGTGATTCATATATTTATGTTTAATGTTTTATTCAAACAAAGTAAACAAAACTATGCCAATCCTTGTTAGGTATTAATCAAAAAGCAAAGGTAAAGATGCTGTATAATATATTTAGTCAGGTTTTATTGATGCTGTACTGAACCATTTATGGCCATTCCTGTTTTGCTAAGAATGGTAAAATATCAACCCATTTTACTATCATCTTACTACACAAACGCATGAAGCAACGAAATAGGTACTACTCAAAAATACTCCTATTCGGAGAGTACTCCATCCTAATTGGTTCAAAAGCACTTAGCATTCCATACACCCACTTCCAGGGCGAACTTAGCTTTATTAACGACGATAAGTACACCGATATAGACTTTGCCCGCACCAGTAACAATCAGCTTGCAGAGCTGTACGCGTACATGCAAAAGAACGATGCGCTGGGTAGCTACATTGACATTACCGCCTTTGCCGACGACATACAAAAAGGGCTGTACTTTGAGTCAAGCATACCTCAGAGCTACGGATTAGGCAGCTCTGGCGCTCTGTGCGCAGCAATTTACAGCCGCTACGCAATAGACAAATCGCTAAAAAAAGGGAAAATTGAACCAGAACAAATCCCCTTGCTACGCTCCGTTTTTATGGATATAGAGAGCTTTTTCCACGGGAAGAGCTCAGGAATAGACCCACTGAGCTGTTACCTAAAGTCTCCACTTTTAATTGAGTCTATAGATAGGATACAGCCCATTAGCATACCCAGAGCGCACAACGAAAGTACAAGCGGAATATTCCTTATTGATTCTGGTAAACCAGGAAAAACAGGGCCACTGGTTACCCAGTTTCTTGAAACGTTTCAACCCAACGGGATCCTTACCAACGATGCAAAAAAGTTAATAAACCTAACCAACAGCTGTATTGATAGTATTACCACAGGAATAACGCCCTCTTTTTGGGATAGATTAGCGGAGCTATCCGCATTCCAACGCCAAACGCTAGAAACGCTAATTCCCGAAACCCAGCGCGAGCTTTGGGATTACGGGAATTCCACCAATTTGTTTAACCTTAAGCTATGCGGCTCTGGTGGTGGCGGCTTTCTAATAGGTTTTGCCCATAACTACGCCCAAGCTCAAAACTACCTACAAAGTAAGGGAGTACAGAATATACCGGTTTACCTGTCGGAATGAGAAAGACAGATTTTAGACGTTAGATTATAGATTTTAGACAAAAGACTCTGGAACCCAAACTCCACTACCTAGAATAACACTTAGGAGCGGTATTTTGTGTAGGATTCTAGATTCAAGAAGACCTAACTAAACAACCTGTCTCGACCTTAGACGAGACTATACACCAAGCACTAAATACAAAACACAGATAACACGTTAATTCCCACGCCAGAAACTATAGATTAGGAACACAATCCAAAACTCTTGTACCAGCAAAATAAGAGCAAACACGATCCCTTCATCCAAATAATCATCCTCCCTATTAATCCTTTTCCCTTCTTTTTTGTTAACTTGGTAAACTAGTTATAAAAACCTATCAAAACCGCGCAATCATGAAATCAGACATTGACATTGCCCAAGAGGTTAAGATGAAACCTATTACGGAAATAGCCGATAAACTTGGTGTTCCGCAAGATGAGCTAATCCCTTACGGAAAATACAAAGCAAAGCTCCCGCTTAAGCTTATAGATAAGGCTAAGTACCAAAAGAGTAAGCTTATACTGGTTTCGGCAATATCGCCAACACCTGCAGGAGAGGGTAAAACCACCGTATCCATTGGTCTTTCCCAGGCGCTTAACCGCATTGGTAAAAAAACCACGGTGGTGCTTCGTGAACCATCGCTGGGGCCAGTTTTTGGCATTAAAGGAGGTGCAACGGGTGGTGGGTTCTCTCAGGTACTACCCATGGAGGATATCAACCTTCACTTTACCGGCGACTTTGCCGCTGTTGAGAAGGCTCATAATCTGCTAGCAGCCCTTATCGACAATAACATACAAAGCAAAAAGCACTCACTTAACCTAGACCCTCGCACCATAAGCTGGAAACGGGTAATGGACATGAACGACCGCTCGCTGCGCACCATCATTGTTGGATTGGGCGGCACAGGCTCTGGTATTCCTCGCGAAACGGGTTTCGATATCACAGCCGCATCAGAGGTTATGGCAATTCTTTGCCTTGCAGAGAATATGGAGGATTTAAAGCGTAGGCTTGGTAATATTTTTATTGGCTACACCTTCGATAAAAAGCCCATTTACGCACGCGACCTAAAGGCCGAAGGCGCTATGGCTGCTCTGTTAAAGGATGCCATGCTGCCAAACCTGGTTCAAACCATTGAGGGCACACCTGCCATTATTCACGGTGGTCCATTTGCCAATATTGCACAGGGAACCAACTCCGTTGTTGCCACCAAAATGGGTTTAACCTTTAGTGACTATGTAGTTACCGAAGCCGGATTTGGATTTGACCTTGGTGCAGAAAAGTTCCTTGATATTAAGTGCGGCTACGCAGGGCTAAGCCCAAGCGCAGTTGTGCTTGTTGCTACCGTTCGTGCACTTAAGTACCACGGAGGAATGAACGTAAAAGAGGTTACACAGCCCAATATGGATGCACTAAGGAAGGGTATTGAAAACCTTCAGAAGCACATTGAGAACATGAAGCTGTTTAACATTTGCCCCGTTGTTGCCGTTAACCGATTTACCACCGATACCGACGAAGAGGTTGAGTTCATTAAGAAAACTGGCCTAGAAATGGGTGTGCCCGTTTCTATTATTGAGGTTTGGGCAAAAGGTGGCGGAGGCGCCATTGAACTTGCCGAGATTGTTGCAAAAACCACAGAACAGTGCGGATGCTGCCACAAGCCCCTATACAACTGGGACGATACCCCCGAGGCAAAAATTGAAACCATTGCCAAAAAAATATACGGAGCCAATGCTGTGGATTACACCGCAGCGGCAAAAACTGCGCTTAAAAAGGTTTACAACCTTGGACTCGATAAGCTGCCAATTTGTATGGCAAAAACCCAAAAATCGCTATCGGATAACCCAGACCTACTAGGTCGTCCTAAGGATTTTGTGGTTACAGTTCGCGAAATTGAGATTGCGGCAGGTGCTGGCTTTATTGTACCTATCACAGGTCAAATTATGCGTATGCCCGGTTTACCAGAAGAACCCGCATCGGAAAGAATAGACATTGATAACGATGGAAACATCTCAGGGCTATTCTAGCCTAAAGCAGAAACAGACAGTAAAGGATGGCTCAAAAGCCATCCTTTACTTTTATACACAGCAACTTACAGCATGTTAACCTAAAGAATGGAATGCCCTTGCTACTCACGCATTTCCCAATACATAATAATAACAGCCTACAAACGTTTCACTTACAGCTAGCTCACAGAATTTAGAACTACTTACTAAAAGTTCACCCACCTTAAAATACGATTAAACTTTACATAGCTTAACAAATCACTACTAATATGTGTTACAAAGAAGCTGTATCTTTGAACCCGAAACAGAAAAATTGAAATAAACTGCAACTATGAGAACACTAAAGTATGTACTAGCCGTAACGGCTTTTGTTTTAGTTAGTGGTTACGCCTTTGGACAAGCATCATTAGGTAATGGCAACAAGCAAGTTAATGCTGGTGTTGGCCTATCGGGATGGGGATTTCCCGTTTACGTTGGATTAGATTTTGGTGTTAACGACGACATCACTGTTGGTGGAGAGCTATCGCTAGCCGCCTATAGGGAGAAATGGAATACCGATAGATATTCTCACACCATTATTGGAATATCGGGTAACGGAAACTACCACTTTAACCGCATTCTAAACATCCCTCCCAACTTTGACTTTTACGCAGGACTAAGCCTTGGCCTTTACATCTGGTCATCACCATCGGATTATCCTGGCGACCACACCTCTGGTTTGGGCCTAAACGGACAAATTGGCGGCCGCTACTTCTTTGATAAAAACCTTGCGCTAAACCTTGAGTTTGGTGGTGGTAGCGCCTTCTCGGGTGGTAAGTTTGGAATTACCTACATTTTTTAGCTTAGGCACTATGCGTAAGGGTTGAGCCGCTAAACAGGGCTACGGTAAAGACTAAAATATACTTATGCAACCCAGCTCTAGTTTCTCAACTGAATTATAACAAAACGGGCAACAGAAATCTGTCGCCCGTTTTTTTTGCATCTATGGGATGTGTTGCAGAAATATCGTACTAAAAGGCAAGCTCAAGGGCAACCTCAAATACGCCAACATTTGGCTTAGTAGCATCGGTTGACTCCCAGTAATCGTAGTCGATAAGTATTTTTGATTTGCCAATAATATGGTAAGCAATACCACCAATGTAGCGTTTTGCATCAACATCAAAAGCCGCCTTTTCAATAGTATGGGTATCGTAACGGCCAAAAAGGCTAACCTTCTTTTTCAGTATTTTAACTTCGGCAAAGGCGCTATAGCCATAATTATCAAACGACTCAAGCGTATTGCCATCCATGTACTTGCCGGAGAAATCGCCCGCAGCAGTAAAAACTTGTCCTGTTACGGTAATAAACTCTTGCTCATACGATACCATACCCGCATGGAGGCTCCAATCTGGATTGTCAACGGTATTACCCTTTCCCTCAGCACCAGTATAGGTAAACTGTAGCCCTGGAACCACTGTAGGCAGCGGACGTAGCGTTAGCCTCCACTGAAAAGTTTTATTTTTATTCTTCTCTAAGGCATGGTACCCACCTCCGTTGTAAACACCAAGTGCAAAGGAGCCAAACCTGCCAGCATGGCTCTTAGATACGCGCTTCTGATACTCTTCGTCCATTTTTCCGCCCAGCTCAGAGCGTATGGTTACACCAAAATCGGCAGAGCTAATTTGCTTAATCCGATCTAAATAGTGCGTCCCCTCAACTCTATAACGATTAATCTTCTCTTCAAACTCAATAAAAGGGGTGTAAACCTCACCAAACAGGATGGTTGGATTGGTAAAGAAACTACCACCAGGATGCTTATACTCCATATAGCAATACTTAAGGCGCATCTCAACATCGCCCTCGCCATCGCCTTCCTGGTCAATGGTAATATCGGGAGTTATTCTCCCCGACAGCCTATCGGTAATAGCCTGACTAAATGAGATATAACCACGTTTAATGGCAAACTCATTAAAATCAGAAGAAGAGGCCTTGTAATTGTAGTACCTGTACCCAAGAAAAATTTGAGCCGACAACGAGCTGCGGTCTAGCATCTTAATAATCTTGTTGGATATAACCTTAAGGCTATCGGTAGCCGTTTGCTCCTGTGCCCGTAAAGCAAAAGAACCAAGAAAAAGGAGTGCAATTAGGGGTAATCGTTTCATCACCAGTAATTATAGTTTGTTTGTGTATTGGCTTAACGGGCGACAAAGGTAAGATGTATGCGTCCATTATCATAATGGAAATGAGTTAGAATTTATTTTTTAGATTATGATGGACAAAAAACATCACTTTTAAATGCCAACACAAGAATAAATGCCGCACAATTCGCAAATGCAATTAACTTTGATTTCTTTTTATACAGCTATAACTTAACGCAGCATTGCCTTAATGAGCATCACAACAACTAGCAAAAGAATAGCCTTAGTGCTCCTTTTAGTAACCGCATACTCCTTTACGCTAATAGCAGGAAAGGCCACTCTACTAAACCATACAAAGCTTTCGCCATGTATAGAGAGCATCTATTTATATAACTTTAGGGAAGCTGATAGCCTGTGCCGAAAAAACTTTCACTCCTCTGATACCGAGTACCAAATAGTACAGCTAAACCTGAACTGGTGGAAAATGATTAGCGGATACGATAAAACACTTTGCCACAAAGGAATAAGTGCAATTTTTCAGCGTGCTATGGCTATTGGTAGTGATACCCCAACCGATACCGAGCAATTCCTAATTATAGTTGCTGGCATTTTCCAGCTAAGAGCCGACTCTTACATGGGCAAAAAAACAAGTGCAATGCGCAATGCCCTAAAAATACTACCTCACTACAAAAGAGTTCTTGGAGATGCTCAAAAATACGATGAATTCACCTTTCTAGCAGGGATTTACAACTACGGACTGGGAGCAATAAGCGCAAAACACCCCTTTATGTTTCCAGCATTCTTTGTATTCCCCGATCCCAACCCAACCCTTGGCTACACGCAGCTAATTGCCTGTGAAAAAAGAGGAAATCTACTACTTCAACAGGAATCGTGCTACTTTAGGTACAAAATTGGAATGGAGATACGCGAAGAGCCTCAACTTGCCTATACCATTGTAGAGAATATGTGTAAAATTTATCCAAGCAACCCTATTTTATCTATAGAAAAAATAAAAACTCTAAAAAAACTAGGCAAACCAATCAAAGAGGAAAGTAACTCTCTATCAAATAAGTTAACTCAACAAAAGGGATTAGAATCTTCTCAAAAAGGCTATTTACTAAGTATTGTTGATGAAATGCGGCAATGATTTTTCAACACCCCCTGTTGCCAATTAAAAAACTATAGCTAACTTCGATTTAAGTTTAACCCCAAATCAAGTTTTTCAAATGAAAAAAGTTTTAATGGTTTTAGCCATTGTACTAGGTGCAGTAATGGCTTCAAATGCAGCTAACAGCTACTTTGTAAACGACGCAAACGTTGATCAGGTTTTCGCAACTGCAACTGAGGTTGCTATTAGCAACATTAGCCTTGACGCTGTTAATGCAAATGCTACTACTACCATGCCTTCATTCAATGCTGGTAACGATCCAGTTATTGCTTTCCTTCTTTGCTGGTTCCTTGGTGGTTTTGGTATTCACCGTCACTACCTAGGTACAAAAGGTAGCATGTGGGCCATTTACACCTTCACATGTTTTGGTATTTTTGGTATCATTCCAATGATTGACTGGATTGTTATTATTGTTGATGGTATTGTTAACAAGAACATCGACAAGTACACCAACAACGAGAAGTTCTTTATGTGGGCTTAGTTCTAAGCTATATACCCACAAGCCATCCGCTTACGCGGA
Organism: Bacteroidales bacterium; assembly: GCA_016931855.1. Classification (GTDB taxonomy): domain Bacteria; phylum Bacteroidota; class Bacteroidia; order Bacteroidales; family Tenuifilaceae; genus UBA5206. The sequence goes on along the minus strand of JAFGDZ010000081.1, from coordinate 120,779 downwards.
TGGTTTTTTTTTGCCCATTTATTTGGCATGCTCCCAAAATTATGGCGACTTTTGGCGCATGCAAATTGAACCTTTTTGCATATTGGGATGTTAAATTGCTACAAAAACTAAAGTAGAATGAGTACAAATAATAACCTAAAAGTATGGCTAGCCCAAATGCGGGCTCCATTCTTAATACTTGCTGTTTTGTTGGTTGGCATAGGAGTGAGCCTTGCCTATAAGTACCTACCCGCTAACGAAAGTATCAGCATAACGCACATTGTGCTTCTAATGATTGGGGCTATCGCCTCGCATATATCGGTAAACCTGTTTAATGAATACTCCGATTACAGCACAAAAATTGACTTTAGCACGCAACGTACTCCCTTTAGTGGTGGTAGCGGTATGCTGGTAAGCGGATTTACCAAGCCAAACCAAGTGCTTGCCGTTGCCATTGCTACGCTACTAATATCGGCCGCAGTTGGGCTGTACTTTGCCATAGTTTCTCATATAATGATACTGGTATTTGCCCTTGTTGGCGGAATCACGATTGTTGCGTACACAAGAGTGCTTACCCGCTTTGCTCTGGGGGAACTGCTAAGCGGGCTAACCCTAGGCTCATTAATGGTAATTGGGAGCTATATTGCGCTAACAGCAGCGCCTAGCATGCCATTTACTCAGGTTATACCCACAGAGGTGTGGTGGATGTCTATTCCAGCGGGAATACTTACCTCCCTACTGCTACTAATAAACGAATTACCCGACCTTGAGGCCGATACAGCAGGCGGTAGGCGCCACATTGTGGTTCTATTTGGGCGTAAGGTTGCAGCTTGGGTTTACGCTGCGGGTATGGCGCTAACCTTTGGATCCATAATAGCCATGCCTCTGCTTGGCATAACAACTTTCTGGGTTTACATTGCGCTACTTCCTGTTCCATTGGCCATTAAGGCTTCGGTAACAGCAGTCCAAAAGGGCGACGATTTAAAACATATGATTCCTGCGCTGGGAAGTAATGTTGTTGTAGTTCTGGCAACCGACTTTCTACTTGCGCTATCGGTAATTATCTAGGGGTTTACTAATAGGAAAAGGGCAGCATGCTAATTGTGCACTGCTGCCCTTTTTGCTACTTGGTACTAGCAGATGGTATTCGGAACTCAAATCGGCTTCCTTTCCCTTCCTTACTCTCGAACGAAATTGCACCTTGGTGCTTCTCAACAAAATCGTGGCACAGCACTAATCCTAAACCCGAGCCTGGCTCATTTGCCGTGCCGTACGATTGAATTTTTGCATCGAGCTGAAAAAGCTTAGACTGATCCTCGTCCGCTATTCCTATTCCATTATCCTCCACCCAAACACAAACGGAGCCATTCTCTAACCTACCCCCAACCAGAACCAGCCCATTCTTTGAGGTAAACTTAAGGGCATTGCTAATTAGGTTTCGAATTACGGTACTTATCATGTTTTTATCGGCCATTGCAAACAGCTCATCGTTAGTTTGTTTCTCAAGGCGTATTTGCTTGGACTGCGCGCTTGGTTCCAGCAACCTAACCGTATCGTTAAGCAAAAGGTTTATATCAACGTATTCTGGGGCAAATTCTATTGCGCCAGTTTGGTTACGCGCCCATTTTAGAAGATTTTCAAGCAAGTCGCTCATTCCATTGGCCATTATATATAAATGGCCAAGCTCCTGTTCAACATCTTGACGCGGCAGCTCAGCCACATTCTGCCTAAGCACATCTAAATAGCCCATAAACGAGGCCAACGGATTTTTAAGGTCGTGCGCCACAATGGAGAAAAAGCGATTTTTTGCAGAATTTGCAACCTCTAGATCCCTATTCTGCTGCTGTACCTGCTCATTATATCCTCTTAGCTTCCTATTTGCCCGCATTTTAGTTTGATAAAGCGTAAGCAGCAAAAGGGTGATTACCGTTCCAATAATGGAAAGGCTCCACGATTGCTTTCGCAGCCTAGTATTCTCCTCATCCTTTTTGCTCATCTCAAACTGGGTTTGCAGCTCAACAATCTTCTGATCGCTTTCCCTATTTGATATGCTGTCCTTACACTCAACCGACTTCCTAAAGTATATAAGTGCCGAATCGTGCTTCTGCTGCTGCTCAAAGTAGTAAGAAAAGGAGAGGTAGGAGATCTGCTTTAACGACAGAGAACCAATTTTTTCTGATGTTGCAACGGCCTCTTTAAAATACTTCTCGGCTAAAGCATAATCGGCCTGTTCCATATAGTAGTTCCCAATGTTGTTAGACAGGCTGGCTATTCCATACTCATTCTTAGTTTCGCGGTATAGCTGCAACGACTCAATGCTGTACTTTAATGAGGTTGTAAGATTTCCCTTTAACTCATGCACAAGCGCCATATTTTGGTAGGCCAGCGCCAGATTGTCCAGTTTACCAATAGGTTTTGATATTTCAACAGAGCGGGTATAGTAGCTAAGCGCCTCGTCCAAATCGCCCTTAAAGTAGTATATATTACCAATGTTAAGCAGCGCCAAGGAGCGATTAGCCCCATCGTTAAGCTTAACAAACAGCACCTCGGCCTTTGTGTAGCTCTCCATTGCAAGGTCATAATCACTCCTAACCTGATAAATTAGCCCCATATTATTGTACGCTGAGGCAGAGCCAACCTCGTCGGATTGTGCCTTTGATATGGCTAGAGCATCCATATTGGCTTCCAAGCTCTTATCGTAATGACCAATGTAATAGTAGGCACTCCCAATTCGCCTAAGAATTGATGCTTGGTATTGGCTATTCTCATGCTGCTTTGCGTACTCTAAGGAGTAGCGAAAGTACTCAAGCGCTTTACCGTGTAGGCTTAGGTTGGAGTAAAATGTGGCCATTTTAAACGACTGCTCTTCAATATCGTCCTCAGTACCCTTCCGTTTAGCAAGCTTAAGGGCTTCCTGTGCCAGGGTTATTCCAAGTTCGGAATTCAAGGAGAATACCGAGTCGGCTATATGGTTTAGCAAATCTAGCTGTTCCTGATAGGGCAAACCTCTTTCCAGTTGACTTGCAATGCTAACAGGAATCTGTTGCTCTGCTTTAGCATACCTTGCAAGTAATCCGCAAAGAAGAGCAAGCAAACAGGCCTTAATTATTTGAGTGTAAATTACTCTGGGCATGAGCAATTAATTAGTTATAGGTTTGGTATAGCAAAATAAGCTAATATTTATCCTGTACCAACAAAAAGGGGAAATAGATTTAAGATGTTAGACCTGAGATGTTAGATAAGAAAGGGGAACAGCACTATTATGGGTGCACATAAGGGTATTCGGTGTCATCACAAACATATAAAACAAAGAAGCCACCCAAAACTGAGTGGCTTCCTATTATCAACAAAAGGTTACTTTTTTAACCATTGATCCAACCATCCAAAGAACTCACGCTGCCAAATAATGGCGTTCTGGGGTTTGGTTACAAAGTGCGTCTCATTATGGAACATAAGCAGCTTACTAGGCACTCCGCGTAGCTGAGCTGCATTAAATGCCTGTAGCCCTTCGGTATAAGGAATACGGAAGTCGTTCTCCCCAACAACAACCATAATTGGGGTATCCCAGTTCTGAACCAGCTTATGAGGGCTATTGGCAAAGGTACGCTGAGCAACCTTATTCTCTTTATCCCAGTAAGAACCACCAAAGTCATGGTTAGGGAAGAAGGTCTCCTCGGTAGCTGCATAAAAACTCTCGAAGTTATACATGCCATTATGAGCAATAAATGCCTTAAAGCGCTTGTTGTGCATACCTGCAAGGTAGTACACAGAATACCCACCATAGCTAGCACCAACGGCACCTAAGCGGTCGGCATCAACCCATGACTCTTTGGCAACATCATCAATTGCACTTAGGTAATCCTTAATATTCTGACCGCTATAGTCGCCAGATATTTGGGCGTTCCACTCCTGTCCAAACGATGGTACACCCCTACGGTTTGGAGCAACAACAACATAGCCATGAGCAGCCATAATTTGGAAGTTCCAGCGGTAGCTAAAGAACTGTCCCACGGTGCTTTGTGGCCCACCCTGGCAGTAAAGAAGTGCTGGATATTTTTTGGTAGCATCAAAGTTAGGAGGTAGAATAACCCAAACAAGCATGTCCTTTCCATCGGTTGTTTTAACCCAACGCTCCTGAACCTCGCCCATTTTAATATTCTCGTAAATATTTTTATTGGTAAAGGTAAGCTGAGTATCGGCACCAGTAGCCTCATCAACACGAACAAGCTCTGCAGCCATGCTCATGCTCATTTTTTGAGCTACTAAAGCACCATTGCCAAAACCAAACCAGGAGTAGTTGTGCTTACCTGTAGTAATTTGGGCTATTTCAAGGGTTTGAGGATCCATTTTGTAAAGCTGCTCAGTACCCTTAATTCCGCTAATAAAGTAGATAAACTTACCATCGGCGCTCCAGGTAATTTGGTCGGCGTTCTGGTCAAAGTTTTTGGTAAGGTACTGCTTGGTTCCAGTAGCCAAATCCATAACAAATAGGCGGTGCTTATCGCTCTCGTAACCTGGGGTTTCCATGCTTTGCCATGCAAGCATTTTGCCATCGGGCGAGAAAGCAGGATACTTATCGTAACCAACGTTCTCCTCGGTTAGGTTCTTGGTTTCGCCAGTTTCTATGTTGTAAAGGAAAAGATCGGCGTTTGTGCTAACGGCAAAATCTCTTCCATACTGCTTTTTGCAAGCGTACACAATCATCTTTCCACAAGGGCTAAAGGTGATATCGGCAGCATCGAAGTATGGAGAAAGTGGAGCCTCAAAAATCTCGCCCTCCATAATATCCTTACCAGCGCCAACCTTACCGTTGGTGTAATCGGCAACAAAGATGTGGCTGTAAGCACCATCTTCCCAATGATCCCAGTGGCGAGCCATAAGGTTATCGTAAACTTTCATTGTAGATTTTGGCATATCGGGATGAATCTCGGCACCTGTAACCTTAACAAACTTAACATCTTTGGTGTAAAGGATTCTATCTCCCGATGGAGCGTACTTAAAGGTGTTAATGCCTTCCTCAATGTTGGTAACCTGAACCATATTGGTGCCATCGGGATTCATCTCCCATATTTGCGCTGAGCCGCCACGGGTTGAAATGAAACCAATTCGCTTACCATCGGGACGCCAGTGCGCATCGAACTCGCTACCGGCATTGTCGGTTAGCTGGCGGGGTTCTCCACCATCAACATCAACAATAAAAAGGTTTGTAACACCCTTATTGTCGGGTACAGAGTAACGGCTAATGCCGTAAACCACCATTTTCCCGCAAGGAGACACCTCGGCACCAGATACCCGGCCAAACTTCCAAAGCACTTCGGGGCTAAGGATTCCCTTGCTAATCTCGTCGGCGGTTAGCTCATTGTTAATCTGAATGGGAGCGCTTGCCCCCTTGTCGTCTGCCTGCTGGCATCCTTGGAACGTTGCTGCAAAAGCCATAACCATTAGTAGTAGGTTTACCTTTCTCATAGCGTTTACCATTTGTATTTAGTTAATGTTCATTCTTTATAAAGACACAGTTATTCTGATATCAATTCCTATTTAAGGTTTACTTTAACCCAGTGTACATTTCTATCGGGAACAAACCCTAACGAGCGCACCAAGGTATTAGATGCCTCATTGCTATGCTCCACATAGGTAAATGGAACGCATCCCTTTTCACGTATCTGCCCAATTAATGAAGTAACCAGAGCACGAGCAATCCCTTTGCGCCTGTAATCGTCCATAACGTGGAGCATGCCCAAAGCGGTATCGTCGTGCGTTAGCGCCCACCCAACAAGTTTCCCATTAGACCTTACTCCCACCGATGGCCCATTGGCTATTTGCCCTGCAATGTACACGGGATTGGTGTATGTATTGTAGTTTGAGTTGAGATATACTGTGTTAGCATCGGTAACTTTAAGCTTGCTGGGGTTAATATTCTCCTGTATATTGCTAATAGACACATTACTTGGGAGGATATAACGCATGCACGATAATGTCCACTCAAAGCTATAGTGCTCTTTTACAGCGGCCAGCTGCTCATTGGTTAGTACGGCAAGATATGCAATACGCCCCTTTAGCTCCTTTAGGAACTGCTTGAAATCTGCAATATTATTGGCTGCGGAGTACCACCACAGCTCATCGCTAACACCGCTTGCAAAAACGGAACTGTTCACCGGTTTTACCTCTATGGCATTATGCGTGGAGAAAAAACCGATAAAGCTTATATTCCCAGCAGAATTGCAGTTAAGTAAGGCATCTATATCGCGTCCAAGAGTCGTCATTAAAAGATTTTTTACTTAGCAGTTAACAAGTTACAAATTTTAACGGTATTGCTGTATAGTGCTCATAATCTGATTTATTTTCTCATCCATCGGCAAAGTACCATCAATCCAATGTATTGTATCGCCGCTGCGCTCCATCTTTCTAAACCAGGTCATCTGCCTTTTAGCGAATTGATGTATAGCGGCATTTAGCTGCGAGAACATGTCGTTGTACGTTAGCTCACCAACTAGGTACATGGCCACAAATTTATACTCCAGCCCATAGAATATAAGGGTGCTAACGGGTACACCAGCACTAATAAGACCTTGCACCTCCTCTATCATCCCCTCACGTAGCCTATCCTTTAGCCGTTGGGTTATGCGGTTACGCCTTATCTCCCTATCAACAGCAATTCCAAAGTAAATATTGTTTATACTTGGAAACGTAAAGCTATGCCCACTGCTTTGCTGGTGCAGCTCAATCTCTATTGCGCGTATGGTGCGTTTGCGGGTATCAAAATCGGAGCGGTTATGCACCTGCTTCAAGGAACGGAGCATCTGCTCCAGCTCTTCGTCCGATTTGGCATCAAGTTCGGCTCTAAGCGGCTCGTTAACTGGAACGCTAACCATTTTATACCCCTTGGTTACAGCCTCTATGTACATTCCCGTTCCACCACACAGAATAGGCTGTTTGCCCAGGTGCCTAATGTGGTTATAGGCCGAAAGAAAATCGGACTGAAACCTGAACACATTGTACTTATCGCCAGCATCAGCAATATCAATAAGGTGATAGGGTATGCAAATGGAATTGATAGTGTAATCGGCTAAATCCTTGCCCGTACCAATATCCATTCCGCGGTAAACCTGCCTTGAGTCGGCGCTAATTATCTCCCCATCAATAGCTAAAGCCAAGTTTGCAGCCACAGCAGTTTTACCAACTGCCGTTGGGCCAAGTATAGTAATTAGTTCGTAGCGGTTATCTGGCATCCTTAATAGTAGAATTGTAGTATATGGTGTAAAATTAGCTAATTTTGTACACTGTCCTAAAACCAACGACTTTCATGAGCCGATACACAATAAAAGATATCACAAGCAATTTAAAGCGCATTGCCAAATCGGTTGTTGAACCCGAAACGGCATGGAACAACGAGGCTACGGAACCCGAATCAAAATCGCAAATTGTTTGGGGGTTCCTAATTCCGCTTATGGCTATTTGCTCCACCGTATCGTTCCTTGGCGTATTCCTCATTAACCAAGATATATGGTTTGCCATTAGGCATCTTATTGCCGCCTTTGTGAATGGATTGCTGGGAGTTGTTGCCATTTCATATATCGCAAATGAGCTTTCAACATCGTTTGGTGGCACTAAAAATATGGCAAAGGCGCTTAAGCTAGTTACCTTTTCGGCATCGGTATTCTTCCTAGTGGCATCGATATCCCGATTCATGCCCACGTTCAAAGTATTTTTTATGCTTCTTGGGATTTATAGCCTATACATATTTTACAAAGGATTGGCACCAATGCTTAGCATAAAACCCGAACGCAAAGTGGGATTCGTTTTTATTATTTTCCTCCTTTTTGCAATGGTTGTATTTATAATTGAGCTACTACTGGGCCCTCTTTTCAGCTTAACTTTAGCATAACACTATGGCAAACAATAAAATCGTTATAAAGAATAAAAAGGCCTTTTTTCAGTTTGAGATAATTGAGACCTACGTTGCTGGAATTGTGCTAACAGGAACCGAGATTAAGTCCATTAGGCAGAGTAAGGCCAGCCTAGTTGACTGCTACTGCCATTTTATTGAAGGGGAACTTTGGGTTAAGGGGATGCATATTGCCGAGTACACCTTTGGCACCTACAACAACCACGAGCCCAAGCGTCCCAGAAAGCTACTGCTTACGGGTAAAGAGCTACATAAGCTTCAGCGCCAGTCGCAGGAAAAGGGCTTAACCATTGTTGCTATTAAGCTTTTTGTAAACGAGAAAGGGCTTGCAAAGCTAGAAATTGGCCTTGCCCGCGGTAAGAAGCTACATGATAAGCGCGAAGACCTTAAGTCCAAGGACACAAAGCGGGAAATGGACAGGTATATGAAACGTTAGCGCATACCATATATAAATCAATGTCGTATAGCTAGTCGTCCTTTTCTAGTATTTGTTTAAACACTTAATCGACTGGCTAGCAAGTTACATACAATCAATGCAAAAGGTAGTGCATCCTCAAAGCCTTGGCACAAATGTAGCACCCCTTCGGGGCACATTTAGGCGTACCTTCTTGCTCCCTCGGCTTCACCTAGAGTTATTGAGATTTAAGCCTTTCAGGCTTTATGCGTCCGCTAACATATAGCCACAAATTGGCGCTATATCAATAACCGTGGGTAATGAGCAACGCGAATTGCCCACGGCATGCTATACCAGCTAACGTCCTGCCCTAAAAGGGTAGGATTAACAAAGGGTATCGGATTGTCGGGGTCGAGAGTAATACTATGAAATAGCTAAGAGTAGTTATAAGGAAAACTAAAATCTTAGCTAAACGACATTGATATATAAATGTAAAAAGCCCCTTATTCAGGGGCTTTTTTATTGGGGGATAAATAGCATTTACTGCGCAAAGAAGAAATCATTAAGTTCATACACATCATCTACGGAGTACTTGGACTCCTGATCAAAGTACTTATCTATAGCTGCAAGAAGCTCTGCAAATGAGATATACCCATCGGCATCGGCATCAACAGCTTTAAACTTATCAGGAATTACACCAGGAGTAAAGGTTACGCTGCGGGTCCAAATTGGAGCCACAGGAATAACGCGAACCTCTTTCCTAAGAACTGCGTCACCAAAGTTAAACATCTCGGCAAGCACATCATCCGATAACTGAACGCCTCGCTCATCAACAATAGCACCAACAGGGGTGGCTACTTCGTCGTCCATGTAATCATAGATTCCGTCAGCGTCAGAGTCGAAAGGACAGCCAAGAGTATCAACAGCCACTCCAAGCGGAGTACCGGGGCACTCATCGGCCACATCGAGAACAAAGTCGCTATCCTCATCGGAAAGGAGAACGTAATCAAAGTCATAGTCTGCAAACATTTTCTCAATTAGCATAGTCTTTGGATCGGACCACAAATCGAGATTAATGGTAAAGTAGGTAAAGGAGAACATGTCGTTAAACCCATTATCCTTTATCCCATACTTTTTTGCAGCTGTTGGGTTTAGATTATCAATATCATCGGAAAGAGCGTAGTGAATTGATGAGGCCACACGTAAGCTCACCCTATCGGATAAATAAAAGTCAAAGCCAAATTCTAACGGAAATACCACAGTGGTTTGTGAATACCCTCCTTGCCCAAAATAGTCCTGCTTTGAGAGATCAGTTTCATAATCGCCATCGCGACTGATTATTGTGGAAGACCAACTGTTAGGCGCTGCTTGGGCAATGTTGCGTATTGTGCCATCGCTCCAATAGTGGTAATATCCTCCAGAGGTATTGCGTAAATCGCCTTTAGGCGTAAACTGAAGTGGAGCTACACCCAAGGAAACAAATGGGCGAAACTTTTTATCGGCACTCAGAAAATGCCCAAAACCATACTCAACATTAGCGCCGAACTCGTAAAAATCGGTACTAAATGCCGAGTTGAAGTATATGGGATCGTTATTATCGTCAACAGGAAGTAGAGCTGGGTTCTGCTGAAACTTCAAGGAGTAGTCGAAATTGTGCCCCCGCACATTTCCCATCATCACAAAGAAGTTGAGCTTAAAGAAGTTTTTCTTTCCAAAAAGGGTTGATACGTTTACGCGATAGCCAAACTGACCAGCCAAAGGCGACATTCCAGGGCTTTTTACATCGCCCAGGAAGCTAAACACCCCTGCACCAAATGAAACTACTGGCTTATAAACAGGGTTTAGCACCTCCACCTCTTCCTCGAGCTGAGTTTCCCAATAGTTCTTTTCTTCTTCCTGAGCCTGTGCGGTAAATACCGAGGCAAAAAGAAGAACGGCAAGAATGGTTAAAATGCGGTATGTAAGGTTTGTCTTTTGCATTGTTTGGCCAATTCAATAAACTAGCGGTACCATTTCTGATTAGTAATCATAAGCGCTTCCTGAACCGTAATACGATTACCATTATTATAAGCCGCAACAAAGGCATCGTTTATTGGGGTGGTATTCCAAAGAGTAACTCTATAGTCGCGAGCTAGTTTATACTCAGGGAATGAGCCAATTGAATACTTATACCAACCCTGATGCTCTTCGGTTCGCACCTCCTCTTTTATGTTGTACTTTCCAAAGTAACGCTTCACGTTAACCAGCTTGTGTCCCGCAGCAATTTGCACTCTATAGTAAACGCCCTCCTCGGGTTCAAGCATATTAACCATTTCGGCAATAGGCTGTGTTGCGCGCCTAGGCTTGCCTTCTATTTTTTTGTACTCAACAGGGATTTCAACTCCACCATCGGCGCTAGGAGTAAAGCTGGTACTTGTTGGCTGCTTCCCTGTGGGGATGCTCAAGTTTGGAGCAGGAACCGATGAAATAAGTCCCTCTATAGTTTTGGCGTCGGGCGATGCAAGGTTAACCTCTCTCTGCACCACATCTATTACCTGTGTAGCGTCGTTAAGTATGAACGAAAATTTACCGTCAATTATTGGATTGGGCTCACCTACGCCATTATCTGGAATAAGCTTGTAGGACACTACAAAGCGCTGCTCTGCAGGGAGGTTCATCCAAATGAACTTAACGGTACCATCTTTATAGGAAAATATGGCATCGCGGGTTTCAATGGCTTCGGCTCTATATCCTTGTGGAACAGCCTCTTCTATTTTAGCGAATTTCTCCGTGCTGCCCTTGCTAACCAATACGTTAACTACCATATCGTTATTGTCGCCCGAAACGTAAGGCTGCTGCCTTATGCAACGTACGTTGCTTGCAACCAGCGATACTGGTGGCTGAACGGGAACAAGGTTCTGGAACTCGTTGATATCAACAATAAGCTCAGGATTAATTTTGCTTGAGGGACGAATAACAATGGCATTTGAACCTACAGGAACCGACTTGCGCTCATTTCCTTCGATATACGAGAAAAGCCCTTTAAGGTCGAACTGGCCTTTTAGGCGCTCATCAACCCTAACGCGGTACATTACCTTAAATTCCGATTCCATTGGTAAACGGAGCCAAATAAACTTTACCTTTTGATTCTCGAAGGTAAAGTTTGAGTTTGCAGGATCAACAGCTTGCGCAGATAAACCTAGCGGTAAATCCTGCTGGAATCTTGCAAAACTGGCTAGTGCTCCTTTTTTGAGGGTTACTTCAACATCAAATTCAGCACCCGCACTTACCTCTGTAGGAACATCCATAGATAGGGAAACATCTTCGCTCAACATGAAGTTGAGGAAAAGTACACCTAGCATATTAAAAAGAAGTACGAAAGATCTCATCATAGTGCCCGCACTTATTAGCTTATGTTCGGGTTGCGGTTATTTTAGTACAAGTATAGTAAAATATTGTAATACCACATCACCAAATGGCTGTAAATGTTTAGTTACAGGGTAATTTTAAATTTTAAAACAGCAACCACATATCAAATTTAATTTATTAAAAAGCTAATAGCATCAGTCAATACAATGACTTATAAACAATTATGTAAAAGTTATTAACCTTGGCGTATTTGCTGAGAAAATGAGCCTCTGGAATTACACTATAACAACGGATGCGCAATATTTGCTTGTACCAACCATTCTTATGTGAGGAAACGGGGTGTTAAGGTAAAAAAAACGGGAAGATGTACTGGCTACACTTCCCGCGCATGCATTATTATGCTAATTTCTACTTGTAGGAGAACGTGCTCCCACCTAGGAATTCCCTAAGAATGGATGTTGGTGGAATATCCTCATCGGGAATTGGGCTGATGTTGCTTAAAAACTTAAGCAAGCGTGTTGACTCGGCATACTCAGGCACATTGGGTGGTAGCTCCCTTAGTATTGGCTCAACGTAACGCTTAAGCACGCCCAATTCAAATAGCAGGGCCGAGTTAAACATTACATCGGCCTCCTCTTGGTAGGGGAAGATGTTGTGATCTTCGCCACGACGAACGCTCTCCCAACGGCGAATGGTATCTAAGGCACTGTAAGCCCGATACTTGTAATCTCGTGTAATGCGGCGAATTAGCCTATTGTCGGTAGTTGGGATGCGGTTTATCCCATCTATAGATAGGGAGGTAAGGGCGCTTACGTAAACCTTGAACTTCTGCTTATTGGGTATTTTGTGGGTTAGCTCTGGGGTTAGCGCATGAATTCCCTCAAGGATTATTATTCCATGGGGTTCAATCTGCATTTTGGTGCCATCGTAAAAACGCTTACCCTGCTCAAAGCTAAACTTGGGTATCTCCACCTCCTCGCCATTAAGAAGTAGAACCATATCCTCATTAAACTTATCGATATCAAGGGCATGTATGCTCTCAAAATCGTACTCGCCGTGCTCGTCGAGCGGGGTTTTTTCGCGGTCAACAAAGTAGTTGTCTAGCGAAATGGTGTATGGCTTTAGGCCCGTAACCTTAAGCTGAATGGATAGGCGTTTGGCAAATGTTGTTTTTCCCGATGATGATGGCCCCGAGATAAGCACAAGGCGCACGCCTTCGCCGTTTTTGCGACTGGTTATCATATCGGCAATTTGGCCAACCTTTTTCTCGTGCAGCGCCTCCGATATTTTAATTAGCTCGCTAGCGCCACCTGCTTTAACCTGCTCATTAATGGCGGCAATGCTTCCCACGCCAAGAATATCGACCCAATCCTTGTACTCCTGAAAAATATCGAACATCTTGTTCTGTATAACAATATCTTCCAGCTCATTGGGCTTACGGCGTTTGGGTATCATTAGGAGCATCCCCTGGTAGTACTTTACAAGGTCGAACACTTTTAGGTAACCTGTTGATGGGGCTAGGCAACCAAAGAAGTAATCGGCCATATCATCCAAAAAGTAAACCGATGAGTAGAGCTTTGGGCGAGAAGAGAAGAGCTTGGCCTTGTCGGTATAGCCCAGCTGCTCAAAGAGCTTAATGGCATCGGTGGTGAGCATCTTATCGTGACGAAAGGGCATGTCGGCTGCAATAATCTCACGCATTCTATCGCCAATGCGGAAAATAAGGGGCAGCTCTATTGGCACGGTGCATCCATCAATTTCGCAGTAAAAACCTTTAGAAACGGCATGCTCAAAGCGTACCGTTGCGTTGGGCAGAATATCGCGAACAGCTTTTTGCAGCACAAAAAACAGTGAGCGCTGGTAAATGCGCATCCCTTCTGCGTGGGTAATATCGATAAAACGAATGTTTTTGGGTGAGTAAACTTCGTACTCCAGCTCCTTTAGCTCATTGTTTACCATTGCCCCAAGAATGGGATTGCTAAGCTCGATTTTAAGATGCTTAGCTATTTCCATAAGGCTCATGCCTGGTTGCAGAATGTGCCTATTGCCAGTGTTCTCACAAATAATTTGAACTTCTTTTCTCATAAATATCGTCAGCTATTCGGTTATTTATATTTTGTAGTCCTAACAACATCAAGAGGTTATGAACTAGCACTACATACTTGCGAGAACCTTTTGGGCGTACTCGCAAATGGGTTCAACAGCTAGGTTGTTCTCCTTAGCGTAGCGAACTGCTGAAAGTACTAATTTTTTGGCAATTCCTTTACCCGAGAACTCAGGGAAAACCTCTGTGTGCTCCAGTATAATTTTGGCGTTAGGGCGCAATGCGAAGCTTATAAAACCAGCCTCAACATTATCAACAATAGCTCTAAAAGAGCCGCTGGAACCGTTAATTACTAGTTTTATTTCCATTGTTTTTTTGGGTTAAATTTATTGATAGGAACACGAATTAGATGGGGAACACGGATTAGACGAATGCTACGGATTTACACAGGTTTAAGTGTTGCAGATTACAAATTGCCAATTCCGTTGACTCCTTTTAGTGACAAGTTACTAGTTACAGAATTCTGAGGACTTCCGTTGGCTCCCGATTTCTTCCGTTGATTCCCTTCTATTCCTCTAAATAGTGACAAGTTACTAGTTACCAGTTACAGAATTCCGAGAACTTCCGTTGACTCCCGATATCTTCCGATGACACCATTTATTCCTCTAACTTCCTCAACTCCCTTATCTTCCTTATCTTCATCAACTTCCTTATCTTCCTCAACTTCATCATCTTCCTCAACTTCCTCAACTACTGCATTCTTAGCTGCCCAGTAGTTTCTAGGTGGCGTTTAAGATAGGTTGCGGTGTAGCTTCCCTCCACGTTCATAATCTCCTCAGGGGTGCCTGTGCAAATAAGCTTTCCGCCTCCAGCGCCACCCTCTGGGCCAAGATCAATAATATGGTCGGCAACCTTAATTACATCCATGTTATGCTCTATTACAATAACCGTATTCCCCTTGTCAACTAGGCGGTTAAGCACATCTAGAAGCACCCTAACATCGTCAAAGTGCAACCCTGTTGTAGGCTCGTCCAGAATGTAAAGGGTTTTACCAGTATCGCGCTTTGCCAGTTCGGCGGCAAGCTTAACGCGCTGGCTCTCGCCCCCTGAGAGGGTTGTAGATGGCTGTCCTAGAGTAATGTAACCTAGACCAACATCTTGTAACGTTTTAATTTTTTGGTAGATATTGGGAATGTTCTCAAAGAACTCAACTGCCTGGTTTATTGTTAAATCAAGCACCTGACTAATATTTTTACCCTTATACTTTACCTCAAGAGTTTCGCGGTTGTAGCGCTGACCGTTGCAGTCGCGGCACTTAACGTACACATCGGGAAGGAAGTTCATCTCAATGGTTTGCACACCAGCACCCTTGCAGGTTTCGCAGCGTCCGCCCTTAACGTTAAAGGAGAATCGCCCCGATTTGTAGCCCCTGATTTTGGCCTCGGGGGTTAGCTCAAACAGCTTCCGGATATCGGTAAAAACGCCTGTGTAGGTTGATGGGTTTGAGCGCGGTGTGCGGCCAAGCGGCGATTGGTCCACCTCAATAACCTTATCGATATGCTCCAGCCCCTCAATACGCTCGTGCGCTAAGGGCTCCTGCATTGCGCGGTAAAACTTTTGGGCTATTGCTGGGTGCAACGTTTCATTAATCAGAGTAGATTTTCCGCTACCCGATACGCCTGTTATGCAAATAAACTTACCCAACGGGAAATCGACAGAAACGTTTTTGAGGTTATTCCCAGCCGCATCAATCACCTTTATAAATAGTCCATTACCCTGACGACGCGATTTGGGCGTAGGGATTTGCAGCCGGCCGCTTAGGTACTGTGCGGTTAGCGAGTCGGACTTAGCTATTTCCTGAGGGGTACCACTGGCCACAACCTTCCCCCCCAGTCGCCCAGCTTTAGGCCCCATGTCAACCACATAATCGGCAGCAAGAATCATCTCCTCGTCGTGCTCAACAACAATAACAGAGTTGCCCGTATCGCGAAGCGATTTTAGCGATTCTATTAGCCTAACATTATCGCGCTGATGAAGGCCAATGCTAGGCTCATCCAGGATGTAAAGCACATTAACCAGCTTTGAGCCAATTTGTGTGGCTAAGCGAATGCGCTGGCTCTCGCCACCCGACAGCGATGCGGCCGCACGGTTTAGGGAGAGGTACGATAACCCAACATCGAGAAGGAAGCCCACCCGCTCACGAATTTCCTTAAGAATCTCCGTAGCAATGGCGCGCTGGCGCTTGGTTAGCCTATCCTCAACACCAGTTAACCACTGGGCAAGGCTCACAATATCCATAGAGGCAACTTGGGCAATGCTTTTCCCATCAATCCTAAAAAATAGCGATTCCTCCTTTAAGCGAGCCCCACAGCACGAAGGGCAGGTAACCTGACGCACAAACTGGTCGGCCCAGCGCTGCCCCTTTCCGCTCAAATCCTCGCTTTGGTGGTTCTGCACGTAGCTCACAACCCCCTCAAAGGATAGGAAGTACGACGATGACAGCCCAATGGACTCGTGCTTTAGCTTAAACTGCTCTGTTGAGCCGTACAGAATAACGTTAAGAGCCTCCTCTGGAATATCGGCAATAGGATCGGCAAGGCTAAAGCCGTACTTCCCTGCTATTGCTTCTAGCTGCCAGAATATTAAAGCATTCCTATATGACCCCAAGGGCTCAATGCCCCCTTTTTTTATGCTGATTTTTGGATCGGGGATAATGCGCGAAAGGTCGGCCTCGCTCACCGTTCCCAAGCCGTTACAACGGGGACAAGCGCCCTGTGGTGAGTTAAACGAGAAGGTGTAAGGCGCTGGCTCATCGTACGATAATCCTGTTGATGGGCACATTAAGTGGCGGCTAAAGTAACGGGAGTCGTTGGTCTCCATATCGAGCACCACAATGGTTCCCTTGCCTTGGGTCATAGCCGTTAGCACCGAGTCGGACAAGCGCTTACGGGTTTCGTCCTCCACCTTTAGCTTATCCACCATAAGCTCAATTTGGTGAATTTTGTACCTATCGAGCTTCATGCCTGGGCGCATCTCCATAACCTCACCATCGACCCTAACGTGCAGGTACCCCTTACGGCGTAGCTGCTCAAAGAGCTCCTTGTAGTGCCCTTTTCGCCCGCGTACAACAGGTGCTAGTACGGCCGTTTTTTTGCCGTTAAACGTATCGAGAATAAGGTTCACAATTTGGTCGTCGGTATAGCGCACCATCTCCTCCCCTGTGGCCGATGAGTAGGCTATTCCAGCGCGGGCGTACAGCAAACGTAGAAAGTCGTAGATCTCGGTTATGGTACCCACCGTTGAGCGGGGATTACGGTTTGTTGTTTTTTGCTCGATGGAGATAACGGGGCTAAGTCCGGTTATCTTGTCCACATCGGGGCGCTCCATTGTGCCTAAGAACTGGCGGGCGTATGCCGACATGGTTTCTATGTAGCGCCTTTGCCCTTCGGCAAAAATGGTATCGAAAGCCAACGATGATTTTCCGCTACCGCTAAGCCCCGTAATAACGGTTAGCTTGTTGCGAGGAATGGAAACATCTACATCTTTAAGGTTATGAACCCTTGCTCCAAGTACATCTATTTCGGTGGCTTCGCCCTTTTGAACGCTCATTGCTGTTGTTTTGTTTATCTGTTCTAACCCGTTGGCTATATGCAGTGAAAAAAATACTTGAGAGTAAAACCTACTGCTCTACCTCGCGGAAATTCTTTTTGGGAATTTTAATCTGATACGTTTTTTTGGTCTTATTGCTCAGGAAATTATCGCGCAGCCAGGGGTTTAGTATCTTAATAATTTTATAGTTAGTATCAAACCTACCAGCAAACTGCGCAATGCTAGTAATGGAGCTATCAACGCTAACCTCTTTAAAGCGAAGCTCTGGATACAGGTCGGTCTTATTTAGAAAGAATCCGTAAGCGTTAGGGTTTTCAAAAATTGCCTTAAGAGCGAGTATCCTAAAAACGTAGCGCCCTGTTTCTTCGCCTAAAACCATATCGTAGTAGCTATCGCTCATTTGCCTATCCATTTGACGCGCAATGCCGTTGCGACCAAAGTTGTACGATGCCGCAGCCATAGTCCAGTTGCCATACTGTGCGTAGCTCTTTTTTAGGAACATACAAGCGGCATGAGTCGATTTTTCGATGTGGTACCGCTCATCAACCTCCTTGTTTATTTCCAGCCCCAGCTCCTTGCCCGTACCTTCAAGTATTTGCCAAAAACCCACGGCTTGCGATGGGGAAACGGCTTGCGTAAGCGCGCTCTCGGCAACAGCAAGGTATTTAAAGTCGGCGGGGATTCCGTTCTCCTTTAGTATGGCCTCAATAACGGGGAAATACCTGTTTGCCCGCTTAAACAGAAGCACCGTTTGTGAGTGCCAAAAGGTATTAACCTGCAGCTCCCGATCCAGGCTCTCCCTCACATCAAAGTAGTGAAGCGGCACCTCTTCTCCGGCAAAGGTTATTTTTTCGGGAATGGGCACCTGGTACACACCTGGAATAAATGCCGAGGAATCGGGGCTAATGTACGCCTGATTCGAGGAGCTGGCGCATCCTCCGCGCCAAGGTAAAAAGATAACGGCAAGTACTACTACAACAAAACTTACAACGGAGAGGAATGCAAAAAAATGCTTCCTGAAATTTACTGGGCAATTCATACAAACGGCTTTAATGGTAGCTGAGAACTACTTGCAAAACACAGTCCTTTGCATAATGTTCTACAGTACGCAAGTATTTACGCATACGGTATTCTCAAAATACAAAGGGTAATGGCTTGGCAAAATGCGGCGCAAAGTTAGTAAAAATTACTGGGGATAAGAGGTGAATGTGGGCGCTAAACATTACAACCACCCAACTAGGTAAACCTGCAATTGGCATTACCAATGCCGCTTAAAACGGAATAAGAATACCTGCTTTAACTGTTGTTGAGAAGGGGTAGCTTACACCCAGAGGAGCATTAACGGGTACAAGCCAAAGTTTGAATGTGGGCTCAACCAGCAAATTCACCTTTCCGTAAACGGGAATGGCAAATCCTAACGAGCCTATCCAGGAGTAGCTATAGTAATTAATGCCAACGGTTTTCCCATTTAGGCTATTATTCGCACCAAAAACCTCGGCTTTGTTCCCAATAAGCACGCCCACCGACATACCCGTGCGCAAGAAGAAGCTGCCGTACTTACCCTCAAACGATTTTGCAACTAACACAGGAATTTCAAGGTACGATAGCGTTTGTTGCACCGCAACTAGATTAACAGATGATTTTTTTAATGATTCGGCCGACACCTTTACCATGTCGGGATAATCGAACAGGCGTTGCTGTGTGTTGCTAAGGGTTACATACCCCAAACTGGTACTTGCCCCTTTATAGTTCTTAACCTTAACTGTTCCGTAGTTAGGGTCAACCAAAAACACGTCGCCAACATGCTGTCCTATGGGACTAATGGCTATACCTGTATGCAATGAGAACCCTTTACGGGTTTGGTAGCCAACAAGCAAATCGAATCCCCAGGACCAGATCCCCGCCTCATTATCTGTTTTAAACTGATTAAACGCACCATCGGAATGGAATGCGTAAACGGGAGCTCCAGAAAAGGATAAGCGCCATGGATTCTTTACAGGAGCCAGCGCCCGCTTCTCCTGCGTAGCAGGTAGCTTAACCTCATTAACCAAAAAGGATGGAAAGGGTTTATGGGCTATGGTTCCCTTTGGTAGCCGGCTTTCCAAAAGCGCCATTCTAAGGGGCTGGGGCTCAATTGCCTTATTACCTACACTATTAGAGGTAGCCGTATTGGGTACTATTTGACTGGTAACCGGTGCGCTATAGGTTGTTTGGGGCTTAGGTAACGAGGCTGTATTTGCATTAAGCTGCACATGTGGCAGCTCGCTGCTGCTGAGGCGTGCCATTTCCAGAGGTCTGCTGTCAACCCGTAAATCGGCACCGGCAAGTAACATGCTACCAATACCCACAATGGCGCTAACAGCAGCGGCAGCGGCAAGGGTAACGCCCTTTGCCAGCTTTTTATGCCGCTTAGAGTCCAAACTGGAGCTAATATTGCGCCACACCAACATTGGAGGCTTTACCTCTAATGCAGATAAAGAAGCAATAACTTTATCTTCAGGGTTCTCTATAGGCTCATAAAAGTTCATCATAGCTATAAACGTTCAAGCGTTCAAGCTCTTTTCGCAAAAGGGAGCGGGCTCTAGAAAAGTTGGACTTACTAGTTGACTCCGTTATACTAAGCATAGCTGCAATCTCCTTATGCGAATACCCCTCAATGGCATACAAGTTAAACACAAGCCGATACTGATCTGGAAGTTTTGCTACAACGTCTAAAAAGAAGGTGTAATCGTGCTCCGTTTCGTGGCTGCCACCATCTATCCCCTCGGCAACATCAAGGGTAACCTCCTTACTGTAGGAGTACTGGCGATGGTACTCAAGGGCAGTGTTTACCATTATTCTGCGCATCCATCCCTCAAAGGAACCCTGGGAGCGAAACGAGTGAATGGAGGTAAACACCTTTACAAAACCATCCTGAAGAATATCCTTGGCTACATCGGGGTTAGGTGCATACCTAAGGCAGATACCAAACATTCTGGACGAGAACATTCTGTAAAGGGAGTGCTGAGCGGTGCGCTCCTCGTTCATTAATCTATCCAAGAAATCAATAGATACCTCCACGTACGAATACTTTTTACGATTCACCCAAATATAGTAAAGTTAGCGAGAATGAGAACTCTGATGCTAAAAGGATTTATTCACACCTTCACAAATACCGCTGCTAGCGATTGCTTTTGATGATCTCCTGCGCCCTGTTTAGATAGGGCATTGGCGAAACGAGCTCAAACTCATGCGATACATCAAAAAAATAATTCAAAAGATTTATATGGTCGGCACCAATAATGAGCAGCACCCTATCGTTGCTACTTTTGGGAATACGCTGAACGTTCCTGAATATCCGCAGGTTACGATTAAACCATCGTCCCGATTGAAAATCGACACCTACATAATCGCCCGGCTTCTCCTCATACAAAAAGATACCCTGTAGGTAACCAGCAAGGCTCTCCTGTACTGCCACCGGATTATTACGCTTTTCCAATTCCCCAATTATGCTACCTATGCGAGGTGCCCTTGTTGCTTTATGGGATGCCAGCTGAAAGCTGGTGAACCTATCGGCACGCAGGCTGTCGGTAAATAGCGCCATTACGTTTGGGTAATGCGCTCCCCAATCATCAACACAATACAGGGTGGGAATGCCTACGCTTTTCCCTATTCTAAAGCCCAGCTGCTGCACCTCGCTCCTCTTTAGGGCATGATTCCCTACAACATACGATTGGTACAAAGAGTCCATTACCCTTTGCTTCGGCTGCTGTACCTCTATGGCAATAATTGTTGGCTTAAACTCCTCTATAGCCCTTGCTATGGCTATAATTTCCGATTGGTAAGGCTCATCGAGAACTGAGACCTGGTCTTCCTTTGCCGTTTTAACCACATCGAGGTTGTTGTAGGCAAAATGGAAAACACCTAGGGTCATAACTTTAGTGCGGGCGGCCGTATCAACCTGAGCAAGTAATGCATTCACAAGTAAAATGGATAGGAACAGCAGGGTATATCTTTTCATGATTTTGGGTATTTGAATTAGCCTATTATGCAAAAGCACTTTTACTATATGCTCAGTAAACGACTGGTAAACGAGCAAATACGCTGCGTAGGTACTGGAGAAAAGATATTACGCAAACACTTGTATATAAGGGCATAACAATAAATATCAAAAAAAAGTTATCAACCTCACGCAACCTTTCGGCATAAAATGACATCTAGTATGTGTATGGCTTGAGTTTTATACTGTTTTTTCCCAACTAATGAATAAACGAGTATAAACCAAAGGTTACAGTTCTTAATGTATTGGCTAGCAAAAGGGATAAGCATCCCCCAATCTTAATCCCTTGCAACAACCTAGACCTAAACCTATATACGCTAGCACAACTGTACTGTAATACGCATGTTTTAGTTAAACTAAAACTCAGCCTGCTTAAACCCTAAACCCGGACTAGCCTAAACTCTAGCCGGGTTTTTTTGTGTCAGCACCGCATAATTATGGTCTAAAAGCTGCATATGGGTGCATTACGCTAAATAATTTGAGAAAAATTGCAATCTTTGTTCTTAAAATTGACTGGTTACATGAGAAAAGTACTCCTACTAAGCACTGCTATACTCATTATTTTGGGAAGCAACTTGGCATTGGCACAAAACGACCCCATATCGGCAAGCTTAACAATACAAAAGGCGCATAAAGGGAAATTGGTAAACGTAAAGGCGAATGTTTACTACTCCATAGCCGAACGGCGAATGGTGGCTTGTTATACGTATCCCTCTAATTTCTACATGCTTGTAAACGAAACGGGAGAGGTAAGGGCATACTATCCCGAAACCAACCAGGTTATACTTAACCAAAACGATTTTTTCTCGGCTAACACCGATGTATTCTACTTCTTTATATCGCAGGGAACCTCATCTGACGTGGGACTAAAATCGGTTGGTTTCGATCTAATTAGCAGCCGCTTTGAGGGGAACCTAACCATAACCCGATGGAAGGCCCCCGTAAACCTTCAACCACAAATTGTTGAGGCTGAGCTTGTGCTTGAGAACTATGTACCCATTTACTTGGCCTACTATAACGATAAGAATGAGGTAAGCAACAAGACCTTTTACAGTAACTACAAAACCATTGGCGGAGTTGTTGTTCCTACACGGGTAACCGAGTTTGCCTATGTTGCCAAAAACGATTCAATTATTAGCCGTAAGGATTACACCAACATTGTTATGGGAAATCAGGTTAACCGCAGTTTCCTAGACTTTAAAATACCTACCAATGCAAAGGTTGTTAAAAAGTAGCCAGCGCTTGCCGTTTACGCTAAGCGCAGCTATTGCCTTAGCGTTTCTCCTACTCTTTACGAACGAAGCGCGTAGCCAAAACTCACTTGGCACAAGCGACCTAGCTCTAATTGCCGACACCAATAACCCTAATCCCGAATTTGCCGAGCGCAAAGTAACCTTTGGGTTTGGCAAAGGAAAGCCGCTGGCAAATGCGCTACTAGGCCCATTTATGTATGGCTATCAGAAATTTATATCGCCGCAAATATCGGCGCAGTGCCTTTACCACCCCAGCTGCTCCGAGTATGGGAAACACCTGTTTCACACCTATGGCGGCATTAAGGCCTTCCTTTCTACTACCGATAGGCTTATGCGTTGCGACAGAATATCGGCAACAGATATAAACCTTATTGATGTTGACCCTCACACGCACAAAAAGAACGAATCAACCGACTACTACACCTATTAATAATGCAGTCATTTTTACGATTTTTACTCTACAGCGTTGCCCTAATATGCTTTGGTACTAGTACAAAGGCTCAGTCTTTCTCCCAGCAGGAGAATATGACCTTTGGCAGCTACCTAATACGGAACGATCTGTACAAGGATGCCATTACATTCCTTAACAGCAAGGAGTATAAACATAACAAGCAGGATCCTAACTACCTATACCTTAAAGGGTGGGCTTTTTACAACCTAAAGCAGCTAGATAGCTCCGCAATTTTTCTTGAGAAAGTGCCTAGCACCACAGAGTTCTACCACAAAGCCCGCTTCTTTAGTGCGCTAAGCTACTCCCACATTGGCAGCTACAATAGCGCTAAGGAGGTAATTACACAAACCAACAGCCTAACCGTTGAACTTAAAGAGCTGGCCAGTCTTGAACTTGCTGGAATTGCATTGCTTGCCCGCGATTTAGAGACCTTTACTAAGCTGGAGCAAAGCTTTACCCACGAGAACTATAACCTAGCAGAACACCAGGAAACGCTGAGCAAACTAGGAAAGGAAATTACCAGTTTTAAGCCCAAATCGCCACTGCTGGCAGGTACGCTCTCGGCCATTGTACCTGGGCTGGGGAAAATTTACGCAGGAAAGGTTGGCGAGGGCATCTCGGCGCTTTTAACAACGGCCATTCTAGGTGTAATAACCATAGAGAACTACAATAAGGGCGGAGCTAAAAGTGCAGGAACAATTGTTTCGGGCTCCCTTTTTACAGCAGCGTATGCTGCTAATATTTACGGAAGTGTTTACAGCGTTAAAGCGTACAAAGATGACTTTGATAAAACGATTAATTACAGGGTGCTTTTTCATATTCACATTCCCCTTCGTAACGTATTCAACTAATAGCACATCAGGGCATTTTGCCGACAGCCTATACCTTGCGGGAAACTATACTCTTGCAGCCATTGAGTATGAGCGTATTTACTTCTTGGAACAGAACCCGCAGCTAAAGAACAGTGCCCTTTTGCAAAAAGCAAGCAGCCTAAAGCAACTTAAACAGTACACCGCAGCTATTGCTAACCTTCAAAGAATTCCTCTGTTCTTTCTAAACGACTCTACAAGAAACATTGTGCACTTTGAGAAGGCGCTGTGCTACTACCTGAATGGCGACTTTACGCTTGCCGAATTTGAAGTTCGCCAGCTAAAAGAGCAGCAAAATCCTTTTTATTCGGCAAAGCACGACATCCTTTTAGCACTTTCCCTAAATGAGCAGAATAAGTGGGCCAACGCAAAGCTCGTGTTGGGTGATGTTATAGCCAAATCAACATTTTCCCAAAACCAGAAGGATAGCCTAGTAGCCACCCTAAATATGCTGTACTCAAAGAGGAATTTACCCAAGCTAAAGAGCGAGAATAAGCTATTCTGGATTAGCTTTATACCGGGTGCAGGCATTGCCTACGCGGGCAAACCGCTAGAGGGAGCCTTTAACTTTACGCTAAACGCCACCGCACTTGGGCTAGGCGTGCTAGGAATACTAAACGGATACTACATTACAGGCTATGCTGGCGGAGCCATTATGCTAGAGAAGTTTTACTTTGGCGGGAGACGCAGGAGTGAGTACCTACTAAAGCAAACCAACTATACCCGCTCCCGCAGGTTTAATCAAGAGGTTAAAGCAATAGCCATTAAACTGTAGCACTCTATTATCGCAATGCCCTATGTGTTAACGTCATAAACACCAAACTACGTTGGCCTATACTTCGACTTGTTAAGGATTGATTGATAATTGGTAATAGCCATAAGCTCCTTTAGGGTTACCTTAGGGTTAGCTTTTACGTATGCCTCAACAATTTTGTATCCCAGCCAAACGGAGGCTTTTCCAGGCGACTCCTTACTAAAGCTATGCGTAAAAGGGGCTTCCTTTATGTGCTTTGTAATGGTGAATGCGTTTGTATCAAAAAGCAGCTTCTGCTCAACAAGGGTTGTCCACATCTGCGACTCATTCTGATAGCACCACTCCACCTGCTGCTGAGTAAACCCAAATATCAGACTATCGGGCTCCGTTGGTAGCAACCGCTTAGTAAAGTGCATTAGCATCCCCTCGTAAACCATGTGGCTAACAAGGTTGTTTATTGAGTCGTTAAAGGCAAATGTTCCTATAGCCCAAGCCCTAATACAATCGGAGGGAATTTTCTCTGGATGCATATTATTTATAAGATACCGGGCAATGCCTAGCTGAGGATAGTAAACGGCATCGCGACCCAAATACCTATCAAACCCAATACCTATACAGCTATCGGCTAGTACTATTGAGTTGTTAAAGCCCGATACAAAACCGTAAACCTCTGGCACGTAGGCGTTGGGAAAGTAGTGCTGATAGCGCTTAAAAGCATCAGTTAACTGCCTGTTAAGCTTTTGATTATCAGTAAAAACCCGCTGCACCTCAAGGTAAGTATCCCTTACCATGCTATTTGAAACAAAGCTCTTGAGTAAGGGAATAAAATCCGTATTCTCTGGCGTTCCAATGCCAATAACCCCCTGTGTAAAAAGGGTAAAAAAAGTGCCATACTCCTGCTGCAGCAGCGCAATTGAACTATCTATACTGTCAACTGGCATGGAGAATAGCGCGCTATCCAGTCGCTTAACCTCAACACGAAGTGACGACTGGCTTAAGTCGATTCCATCGCCCCGTTGCCCGCATGATGCAACCAAAACACCAACAGCAACTGCAAGTACAGCTAATTGTTTCATTACACATCTTTTTAGTGTGAAGCAATCCTATTAATTCCAAAGGCCAAAATACGGTACATCCCAACCCGTGGCACAAATATAGCAATAGAACCGATAACCCCATTCAAACAAGATTCAAACGGCTGTACATACAAGGTTATAGCGCCAAACAAAAAAGCATTACACCAAAAAAATTTTTGTTGCAAGCGTATTATAAATCGAAAAGTTACCTTTGCAAAAAAAGTTTTTAAATGGCAGAAAAACGCGGTTCAAGACAGCAGAAAACCCAGCTGGCAGGCCTTGAATTAGGAAAAATCCCACCACAAGCAGTAGAGCTAGAAGAGGCTGTTTTAGGTGCAGTAATGGTTGAAAAGGATGCCCTGCTGGATATTGTTGATATTCTTAAGGTGGAGAGCTTTTACAAGGAGTCTCACCAAAAAATTTTCAAAGCAATTCTGGATCTCTCCGGAAGGCTAGAGCCTATTGATATGCTTACCGTAACCGAGGAGCTCCGTAAAGAGAACCTTCTTGAAGAGGTAGGCGGCCCCGTTTTTATTGCACAGCTAACCTCACGCGTGGGTTCTGCCGCTCACATTGAGTTTCACTCCAAAATTATTGCCCAAAAATATATTCAAAGGGAGCTAATTAGGGTATCAAGCGATATTCAAACACGCGCATTTGACGATACCGTTGATGTTGACGACCTGCTAGACTACTCCGAAATGGAGCTGTTTAAGGTTGCCGAAGGGAACATTAAGCGCGATAGCCAGCCAATTAACCTGCTTGTAAAGGAGGCGCTTCACCTTATTGAAGAGGCAGGCAAGCGTGAGGATGGGTTAAGCGGAGTACCATCGGGCTTTACCGAACTGGATAGGATGACCAACGGATGGCAACGCACCGACCTTATTATTATAGCCGCCCGCCCCGCAATGGGTAAAACCGCCTTTGTGCTCTCAATGGCACGTAACATGGCGGTTGACCATAATACCCCCGTTGCCGTATTCTCCCTTGAGATGGGTGCCGTGCAGCTAGTTAACCGTTTAATTGCCAGTGAGTCAGGATTATCTTCGGAGAAAATCCGTTCAGGAAGGCTAGACCCGCACGAGTGGGCGCAGCTCACCGTTAAAATAAAGAACCTTACCGAGGCAAAGGTGTACATTGACGACACCCCCGCCCTCTCCATTTTTGAGTTTAGAGCAAAGTGCCGCCGATTAAAAGCACAGCACGACATAGGAATGGTGGTTATAGACTACCTACAGCTTATGACAGGGCCGCCAGAAACCAAGGGCAACCGTGAGCAGGAGGTTAGTACCATCTCGCGTTCGCTAAAGGCTATTGCCAAGGAGCTAAACGTACCCATTATTGCGCTATCGCAGCTAAACCGTGGTGTTGAGTCGCGAACCAACAAGAAGCCGCAGCTATCGGATCTTCGTGAGTCGGGTGCCATTGAGCAGGATGCCGACATGGTGCTCTTTATCCACCGTCCGGAGTACTACGGATTACTTGAGGATGAGGATGGAAACTCCACCCAGGGCGTTGCCGAAATTATTGTGGCAAAGCATCGTAACGGTGCTGTTGGCGATGTTAGGCTGCGATTTATTAGTGAGCAGGCCCGATTCCTTGACCTTGAATTTGTTGACTACCAACCCTATGGGGAAGCGGGTGCGGCCGATAGCCCTCCCTCGGTTACCTTCCGCTCAAAAATGAGCGAAGAGGCTCCTAAAACCAATGGGCACGACGATTTTTCCTTTGACATTAAGCCAAACCAAAGCTTTGATAACGAAGTGCCGTTTTAGCCGTGCGATAGGGAAATTGAAGCAGCGCATTTTGCAGAAATAGCCAAGATTTAGGCGCATAGAGCTATGCTGTACTCTTACCAAACTCAGCATAAAGAACCAAAATCACCATAAAAAAAGTTCGGAGTACCTACTCCGAACTTTTTTATTAAAGCCTTTAGCTGAGCCTATAGCTTGTAAATTACACCAAAGCTAATACTTGATAGGTTAGCATTAAGCCCCCAAGAGTTAGTAGCAACAGAAACATCTGTACCAGCAACGTCTCCAGACTCCTTGTAGTGAGAAAAATAAAGGCCACCCAAACGAGCCTCTAGCGATAGCTTCTCCCCTAAATCATAGGAAATGGCAGGAGCTATACTCAAACCCAATGCAAAAATTGAAGGGCCATCACTTTTTGTTCCATCAACCTTTGTTGTCTCTGAACCAAAACCAAGGGCTAGGGTTCCCTGAGCAAACACCGATACATTTCCCATTTGCAAAGCATAGTAACGAGCAAAGGGAGCAATTCCAAAAATGCTTCTGCTCTCTATGGTCTCAGGGCTACCACTCTCTTTGGTTCTATCTAGGGTATAGCTAACGCTAGCCCCTACAGCAATTTTTTCACTCATAAAGTAGCCAACACTTGGCGCTAAAGTGAAATTAGTTTCACGATCTCCATCAGTTGTTGTTGAGCCAGCAGTGGTTTTAGGCATCTCAGAAGAAAAGTTAAAACTGCCCCCAACAAAAATTTGAGCATTTGCTGCACTCACCATCGACAGTAAAAATGCCGATGCAAAGAATAGCTTAATGAACTTCATCTCAAAAAAATTAGTTGCGCCTACTCGTAAGGTTTTTCGGCATCCACCAAAAATTTGCACTAGTTGTTAACGCTAAGCATAGCACCTGCTTTCAAAAAACAAGCCAATATTACAAGGCCTGCAAAATAGCCATGTTCAGCTGCTAATTGCAGCAAAAAGCCCCAACAAATTGTGGCGCTTTTGCTACACATTTACTGTATAGTTAAACCTATATCAACAGGAAAAGTTTAACCAGAGGTACAATAGGCGAAGGTTTATATGCCCTACAGGCATTACCCCTGTGGGTTTTAGCAGTCTAACGTGTTAACCCGTGGAAGGTAATCGTTAATAATCTCTTTGCCCGGATTAAAGTAGCCATGGTATATATGAGGGAACTTTTCGCGAATTCTATCCATAAGTGCCCGTACCCCCATTGCTTCTCCACCATGGGGAACCTTAACGTTCTCGTAAAACCACTCGGGATCGATATTGAAGTTGCGCCACTGTATCATGTTAATTTTACAGTCGGCAATCAAATTGCAAAGCGCCTCAAACTCCGCCTCGGTATCGGTTACCCCTGGGAATACAAAGTAGTTAATAGAGACCCAAATGCCATTACGGCGGGCAACGCGCATGCTCTCCTTAACATCGGAAAAGGTGTAGTTGCGGGGCTTGTAGTAGGCGTTATAAAGCTCTTCGCGAGCGCTATTCATGCTAACCCTTAGGCTATCGAGCCCCGCCTTGCAAAGCTCATCTACAGCATCGGGAAGGCTTGCATTGCTATTAAGGTTTATTACGCCCTTTGTGGTTGCCTGCCGCATAAGGATAATGGACTCCTTAATGGTTTTCCACTGCAGTATGGGTTCGCCCTCGCATCCCTGCCCAAAGCTAACAATAGGGTTAGGCGCAATGGCAAAATGGCCCGTTGCTATTTCGGCAATCTCCTCTGGTGTGGGCACAAAGGTTATGCGGTTTTGGGTTGATGTTATTGGGTGCTCCTTGGGCTGGTACGATATACATCCTAAGCATTGGGAGTTGCATGTAGGCGATGTTGGAAGCGGAGCCTCCCAGCGGTTTAGGAAGTAGTTACGGGCAGCAGGGCAAATGTACACCGTTGCGCAATGGGCAATATGCGCAAGTAGCCTATTGTTCTTATTAGCCTTAACCTCACGCTTGGCGCTACGCTCCACCGCATTCTGGTTAAACTGGTCGCAATCCTGCCGCCTATCGGGATCAACCCTTACGGCAGTGGTGTAAAACTTATCATCGAGCCAACCAAGTGCGGTATAAGCGTATAGGGGTAGCGTGGGTGCGCCGGGTTCTGTTACCCATGCGGCCAAATGGGTTTGCGTGTGCGCAGGAGCCACAAATGCCGCCGAGGCATAGCCCATTTCGCTTTGCTTTACCTCGCCGGTTACAGGGTCTATTCCCAGCGGAATGCGCCCAGGCAAATGGAACATATCGCTACCAAAGGGGAGCTCAATAAAATCGGTTGGTTTAAGGGCAATAACGCTATTGCCAACCCGTGCCGCTACTTGTAACGACTCATCTTCAAAAAGATTACCCTCATCATCGCTGCAAACTAGGTATGGTACTTTATGTGGATGTTTCATGCAAACATTTTTCTTAAGCCTTAAAAGCTGGTTATATGTAACTACTATAGTATTTCTGTAACTTCGAGTAACGACTTAACCTCGTAGGTTATCTTCTCGTTATGAGGCGTTGCTTTGGGGTTGTAGTAAATCTGATCCATACCAAAATCCCTAGCTCCAACAATATCAATAGCCAAATCGTCGCCAATCATTATGCTCTCATTCTTACGCGCATTTGCCTGCGATAGGGAGTAACCAAACGCCTCTGCATTGGGTTTATGATGCCCAGCCATTTCGGAGGTTACCACACGCTGAAAGTAATCGGCAATGCCCGAGCGCGTAAGCTTCACCATTTGAACCTCATTAAAGCCGTTGGTAATAATGTAAAGGTTATACTTCCCATGCAAATAGGCCAGCAGCTCCTTTGTGTGAGGCATTAGCACGGTTTTTAGCGGCGACATCTCAATGTACTGATCTCCAATAATTTTAGCCAGAGTTACATCCTTAATCCCATACTCGGCAAGGGTTAGCTCAAACCGCTTAAAACGCAGAATCTCCTTACGCAGATTTCCCCTACGGTACTCCTCCCACATGCGCTCGTTGTGCGTAGTAAAGGACTCCAGAAAATCGTTAAAAGAAGGAATTGACCTATCAAGGCTGTGCTCACGGAAAATATCGCGCAGGGTCTCAACCATGTTCTGCTCAAAATCCCAGAGGGTTCTATCCAGATCGAAGAAAACATGCTTATACCTCTTTCTACCTAAACCAAAAAGTGAAAAACTCATTACACATCTGTTTATTCTAAACCACAAATGTACTAAAAGGGATGAAGTATAAGAAAAGAGTCAAACTATCAGCACACGAACAAGTTATGCAAAAACCCCCTCAACCCGTTGTTCCTCTTTTGCCAAAGCAGCTTACGGCTAGGCTAAAAACTCGAAATAAAAATTTAACATTCTATCAAAAAAGGGAAGGAGGATTGGGTTATACCATTCAAATTCAAACTAAAAAGCTAATTTTGCAGTTGTTACATCAAAGTAAAGCACTACACAAAAACCTAAGCAACAGGTTAATGGTGCACAATCCAAGTAAAGCTAACTAACAAGAATCAAACATTGACATTCGATTCATTCAACTTTCACCCCGATGTGATGAATGGCATAAATGCCATCGGGTTTTCTACACCCACGCCAATTCAGGAAAAGGCCATACCAATAATACAAGAAGGAAAAGATTTAATTGGCTGCGCCCAAACCGGAACGGGCAAAACAGCTGCTTTTCTGCTGCCTATTATAAACAAATTGGCGCTATTGCCCATTAAGCTCAACTACATTAACACGCTGATAATTGTTCCTACCCGCGAGCTAGCTATTCAAATAGACCAGCAGCTGGAAGGCTTTGGCTACTTTGCGCCAGTTAGCTCCATTGCCGTTTACGGTGGGAACGACTCCAACGACTGGTCCCAGCAACGCACATCCATTGAGAATGGAGCCGAGTTTGTTGTTGCCACCCCGGGGCGACTTATACAGCACATAAAGCTGGGCTACGTTAAGCTAAACCGCGTTGAGCACCTTATTCTTGATGAGGCCGACCGCATGCTGGACATGGGTTTTTACGAGGACATAATGGGCATTGTAGCCCTTCTGCCCCAGAAACGGCAAACGCTACTCTTCTCGGCCACTATGCCCGACAAGATTAGGCAGATGGGCAAAAAGATTATGCAATCGCCAGAGGAGATTAACATCTCGGTATCAAAACCTGCCGAAAACGTGCTTCAAGCCGTGTACGTGGTAGAGGAGCATCTTAAAATATCGCTGCTAGAGTCGCTGCTAGTTGGCAAAGCAGACGTAAAAAGCGTTATCGTTTTTGCATCAACAAAAGTAAAGGTTAAGGCCATTCTTAAAGCCATTGAGCAAACCGATATAGTAGCCAAAGCAATCCATTCCGATTTAGACCAGAAGGAGCGCGAAGAGGTTCTTAGAATGTTCAAAAACAGGAGCATACAGGTACTTGTAGCCACCGACATTATTTCGAGAGGAATTGACATTGAGGATATTGACCTTGTGGTAAACTTTGATGTCCCCTCCGACCCAGAGGACTACGTACACCGCATTGGCCGTACAGCACGTGCCCAATCCGACGGCGTAGCCCTTACCTTTGTTCATAAGAAGGACAAGCGCTCTTTCGATAGAATAGAGGACTTCCTAGGCCAGAAAATTTTTAAAATTCCTACGCCAGAGGGGTTGAATGAGAAAAATTAAAGGAGAAAAGTTAAAGGTTAAAGGACAAAACACTAAACACTAAACACTAATCCTTAATTCCCACTTGCTATGCTAGAAAAATTCTTCCAGCTAAAGGCTAACAAAACCAGCTATCGCACAGAGATATTGGCAGGTATTACCACGTTTATGACCATGGCCTATATCCTAGCCGTAAACCCCGATATTTTAAGTGCAACCGGCATGGATAAAGGAGCAGTATTTACTGCTACCGCTTTAGCCTCTATTGTGGCCACGCTAATAATGGCGTTTGTAGCCAAGCTCCCCTTTGCATTGGCTCCAGGTATGGGCTTAAACGCATTCTTTGCCTTTACCGTAGTACTCGGAATGGGCTACAGCTGGCAGTTTGCGCTAACTGCAGTTTTTATTGAGGGTATTATATTCCTACTCCTCACAGCATTTAACATACGCGAAATTATAGTTAACAGCATACCGCTAAACATGAAGCACTCCGTTTCGGCAGGTATTGGACTGTTTATAGCATTCATCGGATTACACAATGCAGGTATTGTAGCCGCCAACGATGCAACCTTAGTATCCCTTGGCGATATTACCTCAGCGCCAGCACTAGTTGCCTTAACCGGCCTAATCTTAACAGGAGTGCTACTTGCCCTAAAAGTTAAAGGCGCATTACTAATAGGAATTGTTGCATCAACCCTAATAGGAATACCGCTTGGGGTTACCCACCTACCAGAAGGAATTAAGCTGGTTAGCATGCCTCCATCTATAGATAGTGTCTTCTTCCAGTTTGAGTTCTCAAAAATTTTTACTGTTGATATGGCCGTAGTGCTATTCACCTTCCTTTTTGTTGATATGTTTGATACGGTGGGCACACTAGTGGGCGTTTCGTCAAAAGCAGGAATGCTTGATGCAAAAGGCAACGTACCCCGCGCCAAACAAGCACTTTTTGCCGATGCAGTTGGAACAACCGTTGGCGCCATGCTTGGAACAAGCACCGTAACAACCTACGTAGAGAGCGCATCGGGTGTATCGGAAGGAGGCCGTACAGGACTTACATCGCTAACCGTTGCAGGAATGTTCCTTCTTGCGCTATTCTTTGCACCTCTTTTTATTATGATTCCTGGTGCAGCCACGGCTCCAGCGCTTATTATGGTGGGACTATTCATGCTTAGCCCAATACAAAAAATCGATTTAAACGATTTTACTGAGGCCATACCCGCATTCCTAACCATTATTATAATGCCGCTAACCTACTCTATTGCAGAAGGGATTGTATTTGGAATGCTTAGCTACGTGCTTCTTAAGATGCTAACAGGGAAGTTCCGCGACCTTTCAATTACCATGTACATTATAGCGCTACTGTTTATAGCAAAAATCATTTTTGCCTAAACCTAAAACCTCATATTTCCAAAACTTGAAAGGCAGCCCTAAAGCTGCCTTTCAAGTTTTACATGTACCATTAACTTAGTAAGGAAAAAGGGTTCATCC
Source organism: Bacteroidales bacterium (assembly GCA_016931855.1). GTDB lineage: Bacteria > Bacteroidota > Bacteroidia > Bacteroidales > Tenuifilaceae > UBA5206. The sequence goes on along the minus strand of JAFGDZ010000081.1, from coordinate 87,186 downwards.
CACAGCTGCTTTACTCAAAAAAACAACGCCAATTACCCTCAACGCTAGCTAATGGGTGGTTTCGTAAATAAAAAGAGCTTAACTTTACTTAAGAATTGCACCTCTCACAAAAAGCGAGAATTATAACTAACCACAAATAACAACCATCAAATGAGAACAAAAACAACTGCAGTACTACTACTATTAACAGCGCTGTTTTACAGCTCGCTAGCACAGGTAACCGATGCCGAGGGCAAGTTAAAAGCCCAATCGGCCGATACGCTTAAAGGCTGGAAAAAAGGCGGCGTAATTGGCTTTAATCTTGCGCAAACCTCGCTCACAAACTGGGCTGCGGGGGGCGAAAAATCTGTTTCTATAAACGGTATGTTCAGCGTTTTTGCCAACTACAAAAGTGAAAAAGACGCTTGGGATAACTCGCTAGATATAGGCTACGGCGTACTTAACCAAGGCGATAACGATGAGTTTAGAAAAACCGACGATAAAATTGACCTCTTGTCAAAATATGGCCGCAAAGCTTACAAAAACTTCTACTACGCAGCCCTATTTAACGCAAAAACCCAAATGACCCGTGGTTATAACTATGCCAACGATGGCACCAAGGCCAAGATATCAAACATATTTGCACCCGCATACTTTGTTGCAGCACTTGGTATGGACTACAAGCCAAACGCTTACCTTAGCGTTTTTGCCGCACCTATTACAGGCAAGGTAACCCTTGTTAACGATGAGTCCCTCTCTAACGCAGGCGCTTTTGGTGTTGACCCAGGCGATAAATCAAAAAGTGAGTTTGGGGGATACATTAGGATGATATACTCTAGGAACGATTTTACCCAAGCAATCCTTAAAAATGTAACCTTTACCACCAAGCTGGACCTTTTCTCTAACTACCTTGAAGATCCACAAAACATTGTGGTAAACTGGGAAACCCTTATTGCCCTTAAGGTTAACAAGTATATTAACGTAAACCTAATGACCCACCTAATTTACGACAACAACGTGCTGTTTGATATTGATAACAACAACGATGGTACTGTTGATAAGAAAGTTGCAAAAGTGCAGTTTAAGGAGATTTTTGGCGTGGGCTTATCGTATAAATTCTAGTTCTAACCAACCCAAGTAGCAATGAAAATTATAAACGAGTTCAAAACTTTCGCTCTAAAAGGTAACGTAACCGACATGGCTATAGGTATCATTATTGGTGCGGCATTCGGAAAGATTGTAACATCAATGGTAAACGATATAGTTATGCCTCCCCTTGGACTAATAATTGGAGGTGTAAACTTTACCGACCTTAAGCTGGTTATGAAGGCTGCAACAGAAACAGCCCCTGCAGTTACCTGGAACTATGGCAGCTTTATTCAGGTTATTTTCGATTTTCTAATTGTTGCTCTGGCCATTTTTATGATGGTAAAAGCCATGAATGCCGCTAAGCGTAAAGAAGAGGCTAAACCAGCCGAGCCTGCTGCTCCACCAGCTCCAACAAAGGAGGAAGTGCTACTTACCGAGATTCGGGATTTACTCAAGAAACAGTAAATAGTAAAGGGTGCCTTGCGGGGCACCCTTTTTTATACTAATTGAAAAGATTTATTCGTCCCCTTCGCCATCCTCTTCGTCCCTCCGCTTTTTGGGAAGCCCCTCAACCACAACAACAATCTCGCCCTTAACGGTTTTTGATGAGAAGTGGGCTATGAGCTCCGTAAGCGTTCCGCGGGCGTTCTCCTCATGCAGCTTAGATATTTCGCGCGATACACAACCCCTACGCTCTGCACCAAATGCCCCAGCGAGCTGCTCAAGCAGCTTCACTAGGCGGTATGGCGATTCATAAAAAACAATGGTCCGCTCCTCTTCCTTTAGGGATTCAACACGCTTGGTACGTCCCTTTTTCTGGGGCAGAAATCCCTCAAACAGAAACCTATCGCATGGCAAGCCGCTGCAAACCAGCGCAGGGATAAACGCCGTTGCACCGGGCAAGCACTCAACCTCAATGCCCCGCTCCACGCAGGTGCGCACCAATAGGAATCCGGGGTCGGATATACCGGGTGTTCCCGCATCGGAGATAAGGGCTACGCTCTCGCCCGCCTCAATACGCGATGCCACCTGCTCAACGGTTTTATGCTCGTTGAACTTGTGGTGCGACATCAGCGGCACCTTTATCTCATAATGGCTTAGCAGCTTGCTGCTGGTGCGGGTATCCTCTGCAAGAACTACTGAGGCCTCCTTAAGCACCCTAATGGCTCTAAGCGTTATATCCTCTAGGTTGCCTATTGGCGTTGGTACTATATAAAGTTTGCTCATAATTTCTAAAGTAATTTACGGCGAATAAGGTCCACAAAGCGGGCAACGGCCTCGCTGTTCTCGTCCCAAGCAAAGTTGTTCCCAATGTATATCAGCGCATCGTTAATATCGGTAAAGCCGTTAAGGGTTTTAATGGTTTTGCCGTACAGCTCAGAATCACCACCAAACAGCTCCTTGGTAAAGAAGAACTTATCGTTTATTCCTATTGATTTTGCCAAATCGGTAATTGGCTTGTTCTGTAGCTTAGAGGCTACATCCTGTTTCCCATTGGCGCCATAGAGAACCTCGTTCCTAAACTTACGGGTTCCTTGGTACTTCTCGCCCACAGTTTCCTGCTGCACAGGATTTGTTTCAACCTCAGGCTTTTCTTCCTGCACCAAAGCAGCTGGCTGTTTAATCTCCTTATGCTCAATTTCAGTAACTGGTTCCTCCTTTACAACAGGAGCAGCCTCCTGCTCTACTGGCAGTACAACCTCATTCTCTATTACCTTCTCTGTAACTGAGGCTACAGGCTCATTGGCAACCTCTTGTTTTGGCGCTGGTGCCACAACCTCGGGTACAACAGCCTTAACCTCTGGCGCTTTGGGCATGGGAGGGACATCAACAGGCTTTGCCGCCTCAACGTTCACATTCTGAACAGGAGGAACGCTAACAGTAATGCTAACCGACTCGTTTTTAAGTTGAGATACCCCCTCGTAAACATGCCTTAACCGCTCAAGAACTATATCCCGCTCAATTAACGAAAGTTCGCCCTTTGCCGCTGCCTTTACAAGCTGCTTTTGCGCCTCTTGTAGCATATCGGCAAATTGTTCCAAGTTTTGAATGCTGGTCATTATTGTTTGATGTTTGAATTGAACACAAATTAGACAGATGTTACGGATTATATATAGAACACTGATTAAACAGATATTACGGATTTGCACAAATTTTTATTTACTAAACTGTGAATTCCGATAATTTCCTCTTCTTACTAAGAATTGTGACTAGTTACTTGTTACGAGTTACATATAGAACACTGATTAAACAGATGTTACGGATTTGCACAAATTTTTATTTGCGAAACTAGGGATTTCAGTTACTTCTTCATCTCCTTCCACTTCCTCATCTTCCTAAAATTAGTGATTAGTTACGAGTTACAGTATTCCGATAACTTCCGCTGTCTTCCGACTACTTCCTCTTACTACTTCCTCTACTTCCTCTCCCTCATCTTCCTCATCTCCCTCTCCCCTAAAATAATTCTGCATCAAAAGTAACTTTTTGATTACTTTTGTAAAAACAGTTTACCCTCCTATTTATTGTAGATGCACTTTTTAGAGAATTCCGTAAGCACTAACCGCAAAGGTTGGATAGAAGTAATTGCAGGCTCAATGTTTTCTGGCAAAACAGAGGAGCTAATCCGCAGGCTTAAGCGAGCAAAATTTGCAAAGCAAAGGGTCGAAATTTTTAAACCCCTTGTTGATACGCGCTACTCGGAGCACGATGTGGTTTCGCACGATTCAAACGCCATACGCTCAACCCCAGTATCATCATCGGGAAATATCCTGTTGATGTCATCGGATGTTGATGTTATTGGCATTGACGAGGCGCAGTTCTTCGATAATAACCTTGCTGAGGTGTGCAACGCACTTGCCGACCAGGGCATTAGGGTAATTGTTGCGGGTCTCGATATGGATTTCCGCGGAAAGCCCTTCGGCCCCATGCCAGCGCTACTTGCCTGTGCCGAGTACGTAACCAAGGTACACGCCATTTGTGTAAAGTGCGGAAACTTGGCCCAGTACTCACACCGTAAATCGGCAGGAGAAAAGCTGGTTGTTCTAGGCGAGACCGATATTTACGAACCCCTTTGCCGCAGCTGCTTCCTCGATGCCCGCAAAGCAGATACAGCAAAGGATAAGTAACCTAGCATAGCCAAGGTAGTACGGGAAATTAGCTGGAAGTTATAGGAGCCAAAATTGTAGCATTATCCAAATCACCTTTCACTAACACCAAATGTTCAACTACAAGTTAACCGATATAGCCACCGCAATTGGAGCAACCATTAAAGGCGATGGAGAAGCAGCTGTAAGCTCAGTTTTTATTGATAGCCGCCTACCGGCCATTGCCCCAAACGCCCTTTTTGTTGCCATAAACGGCAAGCAGCACAACGGGCACAGCTATATCACCGACTTGTACAATAACCGCGGGGTTAAGCTCTTCCTTATATCCCAGCATAACATTGATTTTAGCCAATTCCCAACCGCTTCGTTCATTATTTGCAACAACACGCTGCTAGGCCTGCAAAAGCTGGCCGCATGGCACAGAGCTAAATTTGCGTATCCTGTTGTTGGAATAACCGGAAGTAACGGGAAAACCATTATAAAGGAGTGGGCAGCGCAGCTACTCGCCCCAGATTTTAGCATTATTCGTAGCCCCAAAAGCTACAACTCTCAGGTGGGCGTTCCGCTATCGGTGCTGCAGATGGATGCAAGCCATACCCTCGGCATTTTTGAGGCCGGCATCTCGGAACCCAACGAAATGGCCAACCTTGCCCCCATTGTTGCCCCAACCATTGGCATATTTACCAACATTGGCCTTGCGCATCAGGAGAATTTTAGCTCCATTGAGGCAAAGGCTGCCGAAAAAATTCAGCTGTTTACCAATGTTGATACGCTAATATACTGCACCAACCATCAGGAGGTTTGCACAACCATATCAGCCCAAACAAAGGGCAGCAAAACCTTTACCTGGGGCCAACGTGCCGAAGCCGATGTTGTGCTTAGCAACGTATCGCAAACCAATGGCGATACAACCTTTAGGGTTACATACCTTGGTAGGGAGCAAAACGTATCCATTCCTTTTTCTGATGCGGCCTCGCTGGAAAACGCAATGCACTGCCTGTGCCTAATGCTAGTTGTAGGTATCGATTTTGATGATATACCGCTGCGCCTAGCCAAGCTAACGCCTGTAGCCATGCGACTAGAGCTTAAGGAGGGGATTAACAGCTGCACCATAATTAACGATAGCTACAACTCCGATACTGGCTCGCTAAGCATCGCCCTAGATTTTTTGATACGCCAGAAACAGCATCCCCATAAGCTGGTTATCCTTTCGGATATTCTCCAAAGCGGCAGCGAGCCCGAGGCGCTATACCGAGAGATTGCCCAAGGCCTTTCCCATAGGGGCATAACCAGTATCATAGGAATTGGGCCTGTAATATCGCAGCACGCGCATCTTTTTACTGGTGCAAAGGAGTTTTACCAAAGCACCGCGGAGTTTATGGAGCGATTCTCGCGCCGAAGCCTCTCCAACACCGCAATACTGCTAAAGGGTAGCCGTCCGTTCCATTTTGAGCGCATATCAGCTCTGTTGGAGAAAAAGGCGCACCGCACCGTGCTTGAGGTTAACCTAAACGCCATGGTTAACAACCTTAACTACTTCCGCAGCCTTATTAAGCCCGATGTTAAGGTAATGGTAATGGTTAAGGCGTTCTCGTATGGCAGCGGGTCGTACGAAATAGCCAGCCTGCTACAGTACCACCGCATTCACTACCTTGGCGTGGCCTTTGCCGATGAGGGCATTGCGCTTCGCGAAGCCGGAATATCGCTACCCATTATTGTGCTAAACCCCGCGTGGGGAAGCTACGAGCTAATGGTTAGCCACAACCTTGAGCCAGAAATCTACAGCATATCGTGCCTAAACGACTTTATTGCTACCGTGGAGAAGAACGGCATGAGCCAGTACCCTATCCACATTAAGCTGGACACCGGCATGCACCGTGTAGGCTTTGTTGAGGACGAGATTGATGCGCTTACCAAGCGACTAGCCTCTACCAACGCCGTTAAGGTGCAGAGCATATTCTCGCACCTTGCCGCCAGCGATGAGCCCGAACACGACGATTTTACCCTTGAGCAGATTTCTAGGTACGAGAACATGAGCCAGATGATAATATCATCAATTGGATATCAACCCATTAGACACATACTAAACTCGACAGGAATAGAGCGATTCCCTCAGGCGCACTTTGATATGATTAGGCTGGGCATAGGCCTTTACGGGGTAAGCGCAACGCATCAGGAGAAGATACAAACCGTTAGCACCCTAAAAACGCATATAGCCCAAATTAAGCACTTAGCCGCTGGCGAAACCGTTGGTTACAGCCGCCGGGGTAAGCTAAGCCGCAGCACCACAACCGCAACCCTACCCATTGGCTACGCCGATGGGCTAAACCGCAAGCTGGGCAACGGCAACGGGAAGGTGCTTGTAAACGGTAAACTGGCTCCCTTTATTGGCAACGTAAGCATGGATACCTGTGTGGTAGATATTACGGGCATAAGCGCCAACGAGGGCGACGAGGTGACCATTTTTGGCGATACTCCCACCATTACACAAATGGCCGATGCCATTGGCACTATCCCCTACGAGATACTCACATCCATATCGCAGCGGGTTAAAAGGATTTATGTGCAGGAGTAGGGTTTGTGGAAATGTTGGAGGTGACGGGTTACAAGTTACGTGCTACTAAAATCAGACAATAACCAATCCTACACTCTTTTCGAATCGCGGTTCACGTCTAACGTTTCACGATACAGGCCAAACGCATTCCATATAAAAAAGCAAAACCCGCAATTAGCGGGTTTTCTTTTATTAGAACAGATACTAAATGCTATCCAAGGTCGCTAATGCGCTCTAGCTTGTGAACATCAAGAACCTTAATTCTGCGCCCATCCAGCTCCAGAACGCCCTCCTCTGAGAACGCCGAAAGCGTTCTAATTGCGTTAGAGGTGGTCATGTTAGATAGGTTGGCAAGATCCTCGCGCGAAAGGTAAACCTTAATGGTTTGCCCATCGTCCTCAAAGCCGTAGGTATCGCGAAGGAAGATAAGCGATTCGGCTAAACGCCCACGAATATGCTTCTGAGTTAGGGTTACAGTACGGTTGTTAGAGAAACCAAGTTCTGTTGCTACCGAGCGAAGAATATGAAGCGTAAGCTCTGCGTTCATCTTTAGGATTTCAAGAAGCACGGTGCGGTCAATAACGCAAATAACTGAATCCTCAAGAGCCTGTGCCGAGGCAATGTAGTTCTCATCAGCAAAAAGAGCGCGATATCCAATAAACCCAACAGGTTTGGCCATACGCATAATTTGGTCGCGACCACCAACACCCTCCTTAAAAATCTTAACCTTACCCTTGGTTAGGCAAACCAAGCCGGAGGGCTTATCGCCCTCCTTATATATTATCTCACCCTTTCGGTAGTAAGAACAAGTGAAGTTCCTTCGAATTAGTTCCTTCTCCCCTGGTTGAAGATTGTGAAATAGAGAGCAAACCCCCTCGAATGAATTTTGTACATCAATGTTATGTTGAGCCATGTCCCATTCGGTTTTAATTTCGGTTGCAAAAATACATTTTTTTATGCTCTAAAACATGATTTTAAGCATAAATTGGGAAGCCTTTTGATTAGTTGTAAATAGGTACTAATTAGTGTATTTAGCAACAAGTGGCATTCTTCGTCCAAAGCCAAACGCCTTTACCGAAACCCTAATAAAGGGTGGTGCCTGAAAGCGTTTGTACTCATTTAGATTCACCAAACGGGCAATTCGTTTAACGGTGGCAGCGTCAAACCCTTCAGAAATAATTTGCAAAACACTTTTCTGCTCCTCTATATACCTGAACAGCACAGAGTCTAATAGGTCGTACTCGGGTAGCGAATCGGAATCTTTTTGGTCTGGCCTAAGCTCTGCCGATGGTGGTTTTACTATGGTATTAACGGGAATTATCTCGGCAGTGCGATTAATGTACCAAGCCAGCTTAAACACATCGGTTTTGTACACATCGCCAAGTACGCTAAGGGCGCCATTCATATCGCCGTAAAGAGTGCCGTAACCAACTGCCGCTTCACTTTTGTTAGAGGTGTTTAGCAGTAGGTGTCCAAACTTGTTGCTAATGGCCATAAGGAGCGTACCCCTAACCCTTGCCTGCATGTTCTCCTCGGTTAAGTCCTCCTTTAGCCCATCAAAAAGGGGCGATAGGCTAGACTTTAGCGCATCAAATGCGGGTTGAATGCCAACAATATCGTACTTAACGTTGAGGTTTTGGGCTAGCCCCACTGCATCGTCAATGGAGTGCTGCGATGAGTACTGCGAGGGCATTAGCAAAACCCTAATATTCTCGGAGCCCAGCGCACTGGCAGCAATGGCTAGGGTTACTGCGGAGTCTAATCCGCCAGAAAGCCCAAGGGTAGCCTTTTTAAAGCCCATTTTCTGGAAGTAATCGCGCACACCCATAACAAGAGCATCGTGAATAAGCGCTATTTTATCGTTGGCAGCTGCTGGCTCAACAGCTTTTTGCTGTGCCAGCGCATTGGTATCAACAAGAACAATATCCTCCTCAAACCGCTTAAGGCGCATAGCGATGCTGCCATTGGGCGCAAACGCCATTGATGCGCCATCAAAAATTAAATCGGTATTACCACCAACTTGGTTTACAGAGACTACAGGTAAGGCGTGCTGCATTGCATGACGGGCAAACACCTTTGCTCTGCGCTGCTCCACATCCCATGAAAATGGCGATGCCGAGATGTTAACCACCAGCTCCGGATTCTGCTTTGCCAGCATCTCCATGGGCGATAGGTTATAGAGCTTTCCGCGGGCAAAACCTCTGGATACGGGCTGGTCGTCCCACAAATCCTCACAAACAGTAATGGCTACACGCGTTCCGTTTACTATGGCCACCTCAAAGGTTGATGCGGGCTCAAAGTAGCGGTACTCATCAAAAATATCGTAGGTTGGTAGTAGCGCTTTATGGTGCTGGCTTAGTACTTTCCCTTGCCCCAGTAGCAAGGCCGCATTATACAGCAGCTTACCCTGCGGATTGAGATTTAGAACCGGTGCGCCTACAATGGCATGTATCCCAACGCATCCCTTTGCTATTTGCTCAACTGCACGGTTGCAGCGTTGAATAAACTCCTCGCTCTCCAGAAAATCGTGAGGTGGATAACCGCAAACCGATAGCTCCGAGAACACAACCAACTCGGCTCCCATAGATCTGGCGCGCTGTATAGCATCCTCTATTTTGGTGGTATTGCCAACAATATCGTTAATGGTGTAGTTTAGCTGAGCAAGAGCAATTTTCATGTCAATATGTTAAAAGATAATACCCAAACGAAGCGAAACATTGCTAAGGCTGATTTTGCCACTGCCCGTATCGAATGCATTGGAAATTCCCCCGCTATAAATAAAGCCCAACTGAAGAGCCGTTGGGCCTCCCAGCGAGTGCTCTATTCCTCCGCCAATTTGGTACGACAGGAAAAAGGGCTCGGCACGAGCGGTTACTGTTTCTTTGGATATATCGTTCCACTTTTCCCACGCAAAAGCCTTGTAACGAGCATGAGCCGTTAACCCCATGTGAACGTAAAAGGTATTATACCCAATTTCAATGGTTTTGAACTTAAGTTCCAGTGGTACACTTAAATACTGAATTCGTGCCTTTACATTCGCATTTTTGGCAATACTATACTTCCCATCGTTGGTTTTAAGGGAGTAACCATCGGCAGCGTACCTAATGTTACCACTAAGGCTATTAATGGACAATCCTGTGGAAAAGGCGTAACGCTCAGCAAAAAAATTATCGGCAGTAAACCCAATACGGTAGCCAAACTCAGGGCCGTTAGGGTCAAAATCTTTATGGTCGGAGTTAAACCATGATATTTGTGGGTCGAAAAAAACCCCAAAGCGCATACCCTGAGCCATTGCACTACTTGCAAATAGGGTTGCACAAAGAAATAGCATCGCAACTACTGTAAACTGTTTCATTATGGCAGCATTTTAAAGATTAGCAAAATTAGCAATGTTTTTACAAATAAGGCCGATGTTAGCCAATATGAGGTTGTACATAATCATAATATCACCCCCTACAATAACGTTTCTGCCTGCTTTTTAATATTAGGGAGTAACCATTGGTGTGTAACCAATTGATTTAGTAGAAGGGTTTAACCCTGTAGAAGGTTGGGTTGGGTTGGGTTGATTTAATGATTATTAAACCACATTGATTTGAGACCCTCTTTTATGTGCATACGCTTTACAATTCCCTTTTCGCGTTTAACTTTGCAATATGGTACTATTCCCTAACGCAAAAGTAAATATCGGGTTATACATAGTGAATCGGAGGAACGATGGCTTCCACGATATCGAAACCGTATTCTACCCCGTTCAATCGCTTACCGATATTCTGGAAATTGTTCCAGCAAAGGATTCCGAACATGAGCTAACGTTTACCCAAACGGGCATTACCGTTGATGGCCCATGGGAATCCAACCTGTGCGTAAAGGCGTACCACCTGCTAAAGGAGCATACCCGTTTGCCCCACGTAAGGATTCATCTGCACAAGCAAATCCCCATGGGAGCTGGACTAGGCGGCGGCTCTGCCGATGGCGCATTTGCGCTAAAAGCGCTTAATCAGCTAGCAGCTAATCCTGTTAGCCACCAGCAATTGCTAGAGATTGCCCTAAAGTTGGGTAGCGACTGCCCATTCTTTATTGAGAACAAACCAACCTTTGCCACAGGCCGAGGAGAGGTAATGCAACCAATAGAACTAGACCTAAGCCACTACCACGTTGTGCTTGTAAATCCCCAGATACATGTAAATACGGGCAAGGCCTACTCCCAATCTATACCAAAGCCAGCCACAACCACCCTAATGCAGCTAAGCGTACAATCCATTGATACATGGAAAGAATCGGTTTTCAACGATTTTGAAACGGTTGTTTTTCCCCTTCACCCAGAAGTTGAAGCCATTAAAACAGAGCTGTACCGCTTGGGTGCAGTTTACGCGGCCATGTCGGGAAGTGGCTCTACTGTTTTTGGCATTTTTAAGGAGCTGCCACACACCCTAAACTTCAACCAAGATTACTTTGTGCATATAGGGTAGCCCTTTTTGCTTAAGCATAAGGAGTTTTTACTGTAAAGTACTAGTCTGCACGGCCATTTCAATTACAATACCTATATTACAGCCATATCCTAACCAAAATCAAAATAGATGAAACAAATTCTTTACCTTCTCCTAGCAGTAGCACTACTTACTGCGTGTAGTACACCCCAAAAAACGGAAGAACCTACCGCTGTAAAAAATGACATAAAGCCCCAAACCGAAGCCTTTTGGAATAGCCTTAAAGCGCTGCAAGGGAAAAGTTTTGAAGGAAAACTTGCCGACCCCGCTGCGGGTGGCGATGCTTTTTCGGGGAAAAAGTTGGTAATGCACGTCCTTTTTGCCGATGAGCAAACCATACTAATCCCATTCAACGTAGGAGATGACCGTTCCAGAACATGGATTTTTAAACGGCAGGATGGCCGCATTGAGCTAAAGCACGACCACCGCTTAGAGGATGGCTCCCCCGACAAGGACACCATGTACGGAGGAACCTCAACCAACTCTGGGTCGGGCACAATGCAAATATTCCCTGCCGATGAGCAAACCCTTGAGCTAATACCCGCTGCCTTTACCAACATTTGGTGGGTAACAGTTAACGATACAGCCTATACCTATAACCTGCGCCGAATGGGAACCGACCGGGTTTTTACCGTACTATTTGACCTAACAACCCCAATAGAAACTCCATTAGCCTCCTGGGGATGGGAAAACTTTGGCAAGTAGGGAGCCATAAAGTTAGCACCACAAAAAAAGGGGACTTACGTCCCCTTTTTCGTATCATAAAGAGTAAACACTACTCTAGTACAACCATTACAAATCCTTTGCAAACCCTTTCGCCGGGTTTTACATTCACCTCCTTAACTATTGAGTCAACAGGAGCAATAATTCTGTTGTGCATTTTCATTGCATCAAGAATTACAAGGATATCACCCTGCTTTACCTCTTGTCCAACCTCAACTTTTACATCGACAATTGTACCTGGAATAAAAGCGGTAAGGTGCTTATTATCTAGCCTACTTAAAGCCATATAGTATTGATTTAGAAGATTCGTTAGTTAATAATCTTAATACTTACTCGCATCTAATTTCTAGAATGGAGGAATACCATGCTTTTTAAATGGACGGTCGGCCACTTTGTTGCTCGACACCTCCAACGCATGAAGAAGTAACTTACGGGTTTCTTCTGGTTCAATAACTGTATCGATATAGCCCTTAGCAGCAGCAACGTAAGGATTAGCGAACTTCTCCTTATACTCCTCTACTTTTTGGCGGCGCATCTCGTCGGGGTTCTCAGCCTCGGTAATCTCCTTACGGAAGATAATGTTAGCAGCACCCTCTGGGCCCATAACGGCAATCTCGGCACCAGGCCACGCAAACACAAAGTCGGCACGCAAATGGCGAGAGCTCATAGCAATGTACCCTCCTCCGTATGCTTTGCGAAGAATAACGGTCATCTTGGGTACAGAAGCCTCGCTGTAAGCGTAAAGAAGCTTTGCCCCGTGGCGAATAACGCCAGCATGCTCTTGGTCAACGCCAGGAAGGTAGCCAGGAAGGTCAACCAAAGTACAAAGAGGGATGCTGAAGGCATCGCAGTAGCGAATAAAGCGCGCTGCTTTATCGGAGCTATCCACATCAAGTACACCAGCCATAACCAGCGGTTGGTTGGCAACAAAACCAACGGTTTCACCTTTTAAGCGTCCAAAACCAATAACAATATTACCCGCCCACATTTCCTGAACCTCAAAGAAATCGGAGTCATCAACAATGGCGCGAATAACATTACGCACATCATAAGGCTGCTTAGGATCGCCCGGTACAATATCGTCAATATTATAAATAGGCTTTGGCTCCTTAGGCTCAAACTTAAGGGCTTTACGGGTGTTATTCCAAGGAATAAAGGTGATAAGCTTTTTAATTTGCTCAAAGCACTCCAACTCGCTATCGGCAAAGAAGTGTGCGTTTCCAGTAATTTGAGCGTGAATTTTAGCTCCACCAAGCTCCTCTTGGGTAATCTCTTCGCCAAGCACCGATTTAATAACCTCTGGCCCAGTAATAAACATCTTCGATATGTTTTCCACCACGAAAACAAAATCGGTTAGCGCAGGAGAGTAAACGGCTCCTCCTGCACAAGGGCCTAGGATTACTGAAATTTGAGGGATAATACCGCTTGAGAGCGTATTACGCCAGAAAATTTCTCCGTAACCAGCTAATGAGTTTACACCCTCTTGAATACGAGCGCCACCTGAGTCGTTAATACCAATCAATGGAATTCTCATGCGGAGAGCATAGTCCATAATCTTGGTAATTTTTCGGGCATGCATAAATCCCAATGAACCACCAGCAACAGTAAAGTCCTGTGCAAAAATGGCTACTGGTGCACCATAAATAGTACCAGTACCAATGATTACTCCGTCGCCATGAAGAACTTTTCCGCCCATTCCAAAGTCACGGGCTTCGTGCTCAACGAACATGTCATACTCATTGAATGAGTCCTCGTCGAGTAGCGTAATAATACGTTCACGGGCTGTTAACTTACCCATAGCTGCTTGTTTAGCTACGGCTTGTTCTCCCCCACCCTGTAAAACCTCTTCTTTACGCTTTTTTAACTCTTCAATTTTTCCTTGTAAAGGCATAGGTTAACTATTAGTTTAATAATATCGTAAAAAACGGACTATAGTACCGTTAATTTACGAGTGCAACTTTACGAAATCAATCGTAATTATAGAACATTATTGCTAAACTTTTAACAGACAAAACACTAACAATCTGTTAATCTGATAGATATTTTTTAAACACTCGTTTTACTCAGAGCAAAAAAGGAGGGGGAATGGAAAAATTAATCACATCCCCCGTTGAAATTCGTTCTATTTTGGAGCCAATTTGTACAATGCGAGTGCAATTATGGCAAAAAGGAGGTTTGGGATCCAAACAGCTAGTAGCGGATCCATGCTTCCACTCACCGCAAACATGGTTGAAAAGCGCATAAATAGTATGTAAGAGAAGCTAATAGCCAAACCTAAGCCAATATGTAATCCAATGCCGCCCCGCACCTTACGTGACGATAGCGCAACCCCAATAAGCGTTAGGATGAACGTTGAGAAAGGATAGGCAAACCTACCGTACTTCTCTATAAGAAAGACCTCTACCGTATCGGCACCCTGAAGCCGTTGCTGGGCAATGAACTTATTAAGTTCAAATATATTCATGGTCTCTACAACATTTAACCGTTGCGTAAAGTCAGTTGGAACAACATAGATGTTGGTATCGAGCCTTGCTCCAGATATTAGCTGTTCACCATTCTCTAGGTAGGTTCTAATGTAGTAGCTGTTAACGGTCCACGTGTTCTTTGTTGAGTCCCAGCGTACGTAATCTGACATAAGCTTTGACTTAAGCACACCATCCTCAAACTTTTCCATGGAAAACTTGTAGCCGATATTGCTATATGAGTTAAATGCCTCCATGTAAATAAAAACCCCTGGGCGAACCTGCTTATGAATATGCCTTTCGGTATTTGTGTAGGGCTTTTTGATGTAGGTATTCTCAAAATCGAGCCTCACCCTATTTGCCGGGGGAATAATAAAGCTGTTAAGCACAAAGGAGAACAGCGCAATGATGAATGCCGAAATAAAGTAAGGAAACATCATGCGTCTAAAGCTAACCCCAGCGCTTAGTATGGAAATAATCTCAGTATTGTACGCCATTTTTGAGGTAAAGAAAATTACCGCAATAAAGGTGAACAGCGAGCTAAAGAGGTTGGCAAAGTAGGGGATAAAGTTCATGTAGTAGTCAAACACAATGGCCTTAAGCGGTGCGCCCTTCTCCATGAAATCGTCTATCTTCTCAGTAACATCAAAAATAACGGCAATACCTACAATAAGTAGAATAGCGTAAAAGTAGGTTCCTATGAACTTACGAATGATGTAGAGGTCAATTATCTTCAATCCCAATTTTGTCATAACCTTACAGTTAACTTTTTAACCATTGCATTTTTCCACGCAGTAAAATCGCCCTGCTTAATGTGCTCCCTTGCTTGGCGCACCAACCAGAGGTAAAACCCTAAGTTATGCAAGCTGGCTATTTGAGGGCCAAGCATTTCATTTGATATAAACAGGTGGCGAAGGTACGCTTTTGAGTATCGGCTATCTGCAAAAGTAATACCTAACGAATCAATTGGCGAAAAATCGTTACGCCATTTTTGATTTCTAATGTTAATTATTCCTTCACTGGTAAATAGCATCCCGTTACGGCCATTACGGGTAGGCATTACGCAGTCGAACATATCTACTCCTCGAGCAATACCCTCCAGAATATTATCGGGGGTTCCAACGCCCATTAGGTAACGGGGTTTGTCCTTTGGTAGTATCTCATTAACAACCTCAATCATTTGGTACATAACCTCGGCAGGCTCACCAACGCTTAGCCCACCAATGGCATTGCCCTCCCTACCTTTGGCTGCAATATTCTCGGCAGCGCGTTTGCGCAGCTCGGGGTAAACGCATCCTTGAACAATGGGGAAAAGGGTTTGGCTATGGCCATAAAGTGGCTGCGTTGAGTCGAAACGGTCAATGCACCTGTCAAGCCACTGCTCGGTTAAATCGAGCGATTTTCTTGCATAATCAAACTCCGCAGTCCCTGGAGGACACTCATCAAATGCCATAATTATATCGGCACCAATGGTTCGCTGAATGTCCATAACGTTTTCTGGAGAGAAAAAATGCTTTGATCCATCAATATGCGAGCGAAAATGAGCTCCCTCCTTGGTTAGCTTGCGGTTTGCGGCCAACGAAAAAACCTGAAAACCACCGCTATCGGTAAGTATTGGCCTATCCCAGCTAATAAACTTATGCAACCCGCCAGCTTCACGCATTACCTCAAGGCCTGGGCGTAAGTATAGATGATAGGTATTGCCTAAAATTATTTCCGCATTAATATCCTGCTCAAGTTCCCTGTGGCTAATCCCTTTAACGCTGCCAACAGTACCAACAGGCATAAAAATAGGCGTTTCAATTACCCCGTGGTCGGTAACAATTCTCCCGGTACGCGCACTACTATTGGGGTCGGTTATCTCAACTGTAAAATCCATTCATTAAATATTTTCGGTGCCAAAGATAGTGTAAAATAGCAAACCGATGAGTTACCTCATTTGTTTCCATCTTGCTTAACCCAAAAAACTTTAATAACATTGTAGTGATTTTAAACAGACTTCCTGTGAGCGATTTCCTCTATCAACTAAGTATTTACGAACTCATTTTAGCTGGAGTTCTTTTTCTTGGGCTAGTAATTCAGCTATACTACTACCTAGGCGTTTTCCTAAAGGTGGCAAACTTCAACGGGAATCCATCAAATAATATTCAGCCCCCAGTGTCTATTGTTATTTGCGCTAGGGACGAAGAGGCGAATTTGAGTACCTTCCTGCCGCTGGTTCTTGAGCAGAGCTACCCCAACTACGAGGTTGTTGTGGTTAACGACTGCTCATCTGATGATACCGACATGGTGCTAGAGCGCCTAATGAGAACCTATAAGCACCTGAGGGTTACCACTATTAAGCAGGACGAAAAGTTTACACACACAAAGAAATTAGCGCTAACCATAGGCATTAAGGCAGCAAAGCACGATTGGCTGCTACTAACAGATGCCGATTGCCGCCCCGAAAGCAAGAACTGGCTTTCGACCATGGCGGTTGCGTTTACTCAGGATAACGAGGTGGTTTTAGGCTACGGCGGGTTTATTCCCGAAAAGGGACTTACCAATAAAATAGTACGGCTTGATGCCCTTTACACTGCAATGCTATACCTAGGCGCCGCACTAGTGCGTAAACCCTACATGGGTGTAGGCCGAAACCTTGCCTACAAGCGCAATCTGTTCTTTAGCAATAAGGGGTTTGCGTCGCATAGCCAGCTAGCATCGGGCGATGACGATTTGTTTGTGAACGAAGTGGCAACAAGCAACAACACCACTGTTGTTGTTGACCCCGGCGCACATACCAGAACCTACGCAAAGAGAACCTTTAATAGCTGGTTAAACCAGAAGAGAAGACACTTAACAACAGGAAGTAGGTACAAAAGTGGAAGCAAGTGGTACCTTGGAACGGAGCTGTTTTCGCGCTACCTATTCTACGGCAGCGCAATAGCGCTTATTGCGCTTCAGGCATATCCACTAATTATTGCTGGCATTATTTCTCTTAGGCTAATCATTAGGCTATCCGTAATAAAAGCGGTGATGATACGTTTGAAGGAAAGAAAAATATTGCTAATTTCGTTAGTTTACGATTTTATTAGTCCCATAATATTTGGTACTATTGTCCTTACAAACAAATTCAGCACACAAAAAACCAAATGGAGATAAGCCCTAACCTGTCTGAAAAAGCAAAGTTAGACCTACTTCTAGTAGAGGCTGCAATAAATGGCGACCAGAAGGCCTACGCAGAGCTACTCGATAGGTATAGGGATGCCATATACTTTATGCTGCTAAAAATGGTGAACAACAAAAGCGATGCGGAGGATCTTACCATAGAGGCCTTTGGCAAAGCGTTTAAAAACATTCACCAGTACACCCCTAACTATGCTTTTAGTACTTGGCTCTTTAAAATAGCCTCGAATAACTGTATCGATTTTATTAGAAAGAAAAGGGCTAACCTTATCTCAATAGACCACCAGCCAGAGGATTCCGAGGGGCTACTTCCTTCGCCAACAGCCAATTTACAGTCGAACACCCTTGACCCCGAGGAGCACCTTATTAAAGAGCAGAACATTAAGCTAATACAAAGCGTAGTAGCCAAACTTAAACCTAGGTATCGAAACCTAATTGAGCTTCGCTACTTTAAGGAGTACAGCTACGAGGAGATTGCCGCCGAGTTGGATCTGCCAATAGGTACCGTAAAGGCACAACTGTTTAGAGCCAGAGAGCTTCTTTTTAATATCCTTAAAAACAATCCGAATAAATAGGGTTCAGATTATCGGGATTGTAAAGCGCAAACGGCATTAACAGTACAATTAGGCCAGTTTTACCATTAATGGAAACAAGCACAAAGGGGCTACTGCGCCACAAGGAGATTCCAGATAAACAGCCCACCAAATTTCCTCCATCAACAACTAAACATCATGCAAAGCATACTAAGCTACTTCCCAGAACTGGACAAAACTCAGCGCGAGAAACTTGCGCAGCTTAACAGCCTATACCGCGAGTGGAACGAGAAGATAAACGTAATATCAAGAAAAGATATTGACATGCTTTACCTTCACCATGTACTCCACTCCCTAGCCATTGCAAAGGTTATATCCTTTGCCAAGGGAACGCGTATTGTTGATATTGGCACAGGAGGTGGCTTTCCAGGAATTCCCCTTGCTATTCTTTTCCCTGGCTGCCAGTTTACCCTAATTGACTCCATAGGTAAAAAGATAGTTGTTGCCGATGCTGTAGCAAAAGAGCTTGACCTAAAAAATGTTACCGCCATAAAAGCTAGAGCCGAAGAGGTGAAGGAAAAGTTTGACTTTGTGGTTAGCCGCGCAGTTGCTCCGCTGCCCACATTGTTTGGATGGACAAACCACTTAATTATCCCAGGAGGAGCAAACAGCCTTGAAAACGGGCTTATTTGTCTTAAGGGAGGAGATATAAGCCAAGAGGTGTCCCCCTTTGGGAAGCGCGTAAAACGCTGGAAAATAAAGCATATCTTTGAAGAGGATTATTTTGAGGGAAAAGAAGTTGTATTCCTATCAAAGTAATTTTACAGCAACTTTTTATCATAATTGTTTTTTCCGTTTGAAAAAAAGTTTACTTTTGCAGTCTTAAAATTTGGATGTGCAGCATCCTAGTGAACTGGAAATCATAATAGAGTACAAAATAAAAGCTTACACCAATGAAAAGAACGTTCCAACCCTCCAACAGGAAAAGAAAAAACAAGCACGGTTTTAGAGAGCGTATGTCCACCCACAACGGAAGAAGAGTGTTGGCATCGCGTAGGGCTAAAGGAAGAAAAAAGTTAACCGTTTCAGATGAACCTTACTACAAAGGTTAATTTGTAAAGGCATATTTTCTTTGTTGGCAGGTGAAAACCTGCCTTTTTTTTTGAAGAAAAAGGGAGATGTTTAAATAATTTTATAGAAGTTAGCGCCTAAAACCACCATAGAATTACAAACCAGCTATTCTCTAATGTACCTCACAAACCACAATACACAGCGCGAGCTGCTCCTCTCTGCTACGCTTCCAAGTAACATTGAACCTATAGCTCAGAAAGTTTTAGCTGCCGAAAGGCTAACCGTTAACGATGCAGTAACCCTTTTTGAGCAAGCCAACTTAAGCTTGCTTGCCCTGCTTGCATCGTATGCTAACTACCGCAAAAATGGCGATGAGGTGGCATTTAACAAGAACTTTCATATTGAGCCAACCAATATCTGCGTGTACAAATGCAAGTTCTGCTCGTACCAACGAGAGCTGGGACAGGATGGCGCTTGGGAAATGTCTCTTAGGCAAATAGAGGAACTCTCTTCAACATTTAAGGAAAGGGGCATTACAGAGGTACATATTGTTGGGGGAGTGCACCCTAAGTGGGACGTAGATTACTACGGGAAAATGGTGCAACGCGTTAAGCAAACACTACCCCAAGTGCACGTTAAGGCCTTCTCGGCCATTGAGCTGCACTTTATTTTTACAAAGGCAAAGCTTAGCTACAGAGAGGGGATGCGCAAGCTAAAAGCCTATGGTTTGGACTCCATTCCTGGAGGTGGAGCCGAGATATTTGATGCGGAAATTCGCGCAAGAATTTGTCCCGACAAGGCCAAAACCGAGCAATGGCTAGCCATACACGAAGCAGCGCACCTAGAGGGGGTGTCGTCAAACGCAACCATGCTTTACGGGCATATAGAAAGCTTTAGGCATAGAGCCATGCACATGGAGCTGCTAAGGGAACTGCAGGACAAAACCAACGGGTTTAACTGCTTTATCCCCCTAAAATTCCGCAAAGCCAACAACCCGCTAAGCTACCTTGGCGAGACCAACACCGTTGACGACCTAAGAACATTTGCCGTGGCAAGGCTCTTTCTCGACAATTTCAACCACATTAAGGGGTACTGGCCCATGCTTGGGAAAGAGGTAACCAAAATGGCGCTTAGCTTTGGGGTAAACGATATTGATGGTACCATTGACGATACCACAAAAATTTACTCTATGGCAGGCGTTGAGGATCAGAAACCAATAATGACGGTTGATGATTTAACATCGCTTATTTCCAGCGTAGGCAAACTTCCTATTGAAAGGGACTCCTGCTATAGGGCAATTAAGAAATACTACTAAAAGAAAATGGGTTGAAACAATAAAGCAATATAATGGTTTCCAGCATTGTTTTCCCCGTTTCACAGTATCTAATCGGTACCGAGTAAAATTTAATTAGTACTTTTACGTTTCAACATAATTGAGCAACTTAGCAAAGTGCAAAAAAGCTCGAAGCAATAAGTTAAACAGTTAACTAGTAGGAATATGTCAAATAATAGCCCCCGTTTTAAGGAGAAAATTAATGCGCTGCTAAACACGATGTTAAAAAATGTTTACGTAAAGAATATCCTTATAGCACTTGGCATCTCTGTTGTATCATTCTTCCTTGTTTTTCTCTTTCTTAACATTTTTACGCGCCATGGGCGAACCTATCCTGTTCCCGATTTTGTGGGGCTAAACAAAAATGAGGTTGCACAGCTGGCAAGGAAACACGACCTAAGGGTTAGCATAACCGATTCTGTTTTTATAATGACCCGTCGCCCGGGAACCATAATTGAGCAGACCCCAGAACCGGGCACAATGGTAAAATCGAATCGTAAAATATTCTTCATAGTTAACGCCCTTAACCCCCAAAAAGTAGAGATGCCTAACATTGTTGGAGTAACCCTACGACAAGCAAAGGCTATGCTGGACTTGCAGGGGCTTACCATTGGCAAACTAGATTTTATTGCCGATATAGCCGTAAATAACGTAATGGAGCAGCGGCACAATGGCTCCGAGGTTGAGCCTGGGCAAATGATACCTAAGGGTTCTACCATAGACCTGCTGCTAGGCCGAGGCCTTAGAGGCGAGCAAACAGCCCTTCCGCCGCTTATTGGGTTAAAGCTTCACGAGGCAAAGAACCTTCTTATTGAGGCATCGCTAAACCTTGGCCCGGTTAGGTTTGACGAGACCGTTGAAACCTACAAGGACTCCATTGAGGCTAAGGTGTATAGCCAGTATCCTGCGTACGATGGACCCCGTTCCATATCCTTTGGAGCGCGAGTAGAGCTGTGGCTAACGCTTAATGAGTCAAGAATACCAAAACCCAAAGTTGATGGCATCATCGACTCAACATACATTAAGATTCTGGAAGAAGAACCAATAGAGGAAGTACTAGAGTAATGCGGCAGTTAAAGTGGTATCAAGTTGTAGTAGCACTGCTACTAATAACCTCCTCGGCAGCGGGGCAAGAGGTGCTAATTCCATTGGAAACCATGCCCTCACATGCAGCTCCCACCTCAAAGGCTAAAGCAAAATCAGCAAAAGGAAGCTTACCCCTTCCCTTTTTTGACGATTTTGCAAAGCCGCATCCCCTACCCGATGCGGCACGCTGGGAAACCAATGGCGTTTTGGTAAACAGCAACTACGCCATAAACCCACCCTCCATTGGTGTAGCCTCCTTTGATATTATCAACCTGCGGGGCGAAATTTACTCGCACATAAACACCACGTCAAGCAATGCCGATGTGCTTACATCGCACCCCATTAACCTTAGCTACCCAGGCGATTTAACTATATACCTCTCCTTTGCCTACCAGCCTCAAGGGCTAGGTAGATCGGCAAGCGAGACAGACTCTTTAGCCGTTGATTTTTACGATACAGCTAACGACCAATGGGTTAATGCATGGAGAGTGTCTGCAAACAGCTCTAATAATACCCTAACGGAAACAAATAGGCTTGAGGATAAAACAAGGATTAGGAAGGATACCGAGATTAAAAGCAAGTTCTTTAACGTTGCCCTACCCGTTTACGACGAGAAATACCTAAAGGACGGCTTTAGGTTTAGATTTAGAAACCTAGCCTCCATATCGGAAAATGCGCAGGATCCTGCCCGTACCAATGGCGACAACTGGCACATAGACCTTGTTTACCTTAATAGGAACAGGTACGAGGCCGATACCATACCCAACGACATAGCCATAAGCAAGCCCATAAAATCTATACTTACCAACTATACATCTATACCCTGGTCGCACGTTAAGCAGAGCAGCGTACTGCAAGCAGAGCTAGCCAATAGGCTGGAGTTCCCCATATCGTATCGTAACCTTGGCCCCACCACATGGAACGTAACCCGTAGGTTTGAGGTGCTAAACCACTCCACCAACGAGACCTATGCCTTTTCTGGTGGTGCAGAAAACATTTACGCATTTCAGGATTTTGATTTTACCCGCTACTACGTTTACAATTTTAGTAGTGCGTGGAACGATTCCGCAAGATTCACCTTTAAAAGCTACCTAATTACTGATTTTGAAGAGGAAACCAAGCATTTTCGCCAAAACGATACCACAACGTACACCCAGGAATTTAAAAACTACTACGCTTACGACGATGGTTCTTCCGAAATGGGCTACGGCCTTTACGGCGATGGATCGCAGAACGGCATGGTTGCGCTTAAGTACAACACCTACACTGCGGATAAGCTTACAGGGGTAAAAATTTACTTTAACCGCTCGTACAAGGACTCCAATCAGCAGTTTTTTAAGCTAACCGTATGGGAAAGCAACAACGGAACCCCTGGAAAAAAGCTATACGAGAAGACTGGCGTAAAACCACTATTTAGGGATAGCCTAAACCAGTTTACGCTTTACAAAATTGACGAGGACATTACCCTTAACGGCGAATTTTTTGTGGGATGGGGGCAAACCACTAAAGACCTGTTAAATGTGGGGTTTGATAAAAATAATGAGCCAAACAGCAAGCTATACTACAACCTTTACGGCTACTGGCAAACCACCGAGCACTCTGGAGCGCTAATGGTTAGGCCTGTGTTTGGCGAGCTTACCGAAAGCCCCACAACCATTGATGATGTTAGGGACACAAAGCTATCTATTTACCCTAACCCCGCATCAACAGTAGTAAAAATTGCTGGCGATTTTACGAATAGCATTAATCTCATTCGCATATTCAACCTATCGGGACAGGTAGTACTTGAACAGCAAATACACAATGGAGAAGTTAACGTTGAGCATCTAAGCCAAGGCACCTACATACTTCAAGCCCTAATGCGGAGTGGGCACCCCAAAACAGCAAAGCTTGTTATTCTACGATGAAAGATTTAAATGAAGGCTACCCAGCCAATGATGAACTAGACGAGGAGTCATCGGACGAACAATCGGAACTATTTGAACATTTTCATTTTGATGTTGATAAAGGGCAAACGCTACTCCGTATTGATAAGTTCCTAGTTAACAAAATACAAAACGCATCGCGCAACCGCGTGCAAAATGCCGCCGATGCCGGAACGATTCTAGTTAACGGCAAAGCCGTAAAATCGTCGTACAAGGTAAAGCCAGGAGACTCAATCTCCATAGTAATGGCCTACCCCCCCCGAGATGTTGAAATACTGCCAGAGAATATCCCGCTAAATATTGTTTACGAGGATAACGACGTTGTGGTAATAAACAAGGAGCCCGGCATGGTAGTACACCCAGGGCATGGTAACTTTAGCGGCACACTGGTTAACGCGCTGATGTACCACCTTAAGGATGTACCCCTATTTAGCAGCGGCGAGGTTAGGCCAGGCTTAGTGCACCGAATAGATAAGAACACCTCGGGAATAATGGTAATTGGCAAAAGCGAGATTGCCACCAACCGACTTGCCAAGCAGTTTTTCGACCGCACCACATCGCGCAAGTACGTTGCGATGGTTTGGGGCAATATGGATGAGCCTAACGGAACCATTACCGGGCACATTGGCCGCAGTATCCGCGACCGTAAAAAGATGCAGGTATTCCCCGATGGCGACCAAGGCAAGCACGCCATAACCCACTGGAAGGTAATAGAGCCCCTTGGCTACGTAAACCTTGTTGAGTGCAAGCTAGAAACGGGCAGAACCCACCAAATTAGAGCGCACTTTGAGCATATTGGTCACCCACTTTTTAACGACGACCGCTACGGGGGTAACCTCATAGTAAAAGGCACAACCTTTACCAAGTACAAGCAGTTTGTACATAACTGCTTTACCATTTGCCCACGCCATGCGCTACACGCCAAATCGCTAGGGTTTACACACCCCACAACTGGGAAAGAGATGTTTTTTGACTCGGAGATACCCGCAGATATGCAACAGCTAATTGAGAAGTGGCGTATTTACGTAGGCTCAAGGGAGATTGAGGAGTAAAACCATAAAATCCCATTACCCTAAAACAAAAAGCATAAGCGCAGAATAAGGTATTTAGCCAGTGCTTATCTTTGCCACACAAATTGCTATTTTATGAGCACAAATACCATTAAAAGCATAGCCATACTGGCTGGTGGAAACTCATCGGAAGAGGGAATATCGCTTAAAAGCGCAGCCCAAATTGCAACGTGGATAGATACTGCCAAATACACGCCTTTTACCATTCTGGTTAAAGGCGTAAGCTGGACTCTAAAACACCCACAATTGGGAGATATTCCTGTTGATAAGAACGATTTTTCGGTTACCCTTAATGGGGAAAAGCAAACATTTGATTGCGCGCTAATAGCCATTCACGGTACGCCTGGCGAGAATGGAATTCTGCAAGCATACCTAGAGCTAGTTGGCGTTCCCTACACAACAGGAGGCGTGCTTAGCTCTGCCGCAACATTCAACAAGGTGCTTTGCAAGCAAATGGTACAGGAGACCCAGGTAAACCTAGCCAAAGCTGTTTTTATAAAAAAGGGGCAACCCTACAACGTTGAGACTATTGCTGCAAAGCTGGGGCTACCGCTATTTGTAAAACCAGCCGAAAGCGGTAGCAGCTACGGCATTAGTAAAGTTAAAAAGGTTGAAGACCTTGAAGTAGCCATACAGAGCGCCTTTGCCGAGGATAGGCAGGTTATAATAGAGGAGTTTATTGGTGGACGTGAGCTTACCTGTGGCGTTATAAAAACTAAGCAACAGGAGATTGTGCTTCCCGTTACCGAGATTATAACCAAAAACGAGTTTTTTGATTACGAAGCAAAGTACCTAAACCAAAGCGAGGAGATTACTCCCGCCCACATTAGCCCCGAGCTAACCAAAAGGATACAGCACCTATCATCGGTAATTTACAACACATTGGATTGCAATGGTATTGCCCGCGTTGACTACATTGTACGCGATAACGACATTTACTTTCTTGAAATAAACACCGTTCCAGGCATGAGCCACGCAAGCATTGTTCCCCAGCAAGTGGCAGCCCACGGAATAACCATGACCGAGGTTTGGAGCATGGTACTAGAGGATGCAATGGGGAGATAGTAAACCGATTTCCAATAATAAACAAAGGGCTGTCTATAAAAATAGGCAGCTTTTTTATTTAACACCGATAGTACTACAATTAAACTTATAAAAGCTAGGAAAGATGGTATCTGTATCTATTTTATAAGACTAGTTATATCAACTTACGTTAAAGAATAAATGCATACCTGTTACTCGTATTTTATAAATACCAGTAACAGGTTTGAGTTGGTGATAAATATCAACCCAATTTATAGGGAATTCATTCCAATAAGGCTTAACTTTCTGTTATGTTTACCGTTAGTTTATAAGGTCTCCGTCATTACTCTTATTGCATCCTATTCCCTAAGGAGCATTTTCTGTTAAACCACCTTGCTTTTACCTAGTCGCTAAACCAGAACGCCATGAGATCAGAAAATAAATTGGTCATACTCTTTGTTCTAATAACTGCTCTTTTCTCTTTTATTTCGAGCATAGTAAACGGACAATCCATTACAAGTCCCGCTAATAACTCTTCTTTTATTCATACTGTAACAAGTGTTGCTCTAACGGCAACCCCTGCAAGCGGAGCCTTCTCTGGTCCTGGAGTAATAGATTTGGGTGGAGGCAGCGGTACTTTTAATCCAAGTGTTGCTGGCGTTGGCACACATGAAATTCACTACATAAAAACAGGTGGAGGAGCCTATGATGTATTTATTACAGTACACGTAATCCCAGCGGTAACCTTTGCACCATCGCAAACAACATTTTGTGTTGGAGGAAATAATTTTGCCATAGATGGCTATGTGGGCACCCCCGCAGGAGGAACGTTTACATTTTCGGGGCCTGGGGTTATATCGGGCACATTTTATCCTGCTGTGGCAGGGATAGGAACCCACTCCATTACGGCAACCTACACACTCAACGGAGAGTCTAATAGCGCTTCAGCAAACCTAATTGTTCAAGCATCCCCATCGGTTACTCTAAATGGCCTCCAAATAAATCAGTGCCAAACGGAACCCGATTATACCATACGAGCCCAAGATCCTGTAACAATGGCCTTTTATACAAGCGGAACTTTTACAGGCCCTGGAATTACAGATAACGGCGATGGTACCGCCATTTTTAGCCCAATTTATGCAGACCTAGGCTACCACGATATCACCTACACCTATACCGATGCCAACAGCTGTACCGCAACAATTACCCAGACAGTACGCGTTGGTACAGAGATTTTTATTGAAGATCTCGCATCCGCATTCTGTTTAAACTCACCAGTTGATAACTTCACATATAGACCCGACGATGCTGCAGCAGATCCAATTAATAGGGTCACAGGCCCTGGGATTACCGATAATCTAGATGGGACAGCCACGTTTGATCCTGCTGCTGCAGGCGTTGGAACCCACACCATAACCTACACCTTTGTTGATGCCATTGATGCATTTATAACCTGTACAAACGTTGTAACTCAAATTGTGCAGGTAAACACTACCCCTGTAGCCAATTTTTCTGGATTAAATAACGATCTGGCATATTGTTTTGGAGCACCTAACGTTACACTAGCAGGAAATTACGAACCAGCAGGAACTTTTTCTGGCGATGGAATAACAGACCATGGAAATGGCACTGCAACGTTTAGCCCATCATCGCTACTGGTGGGAACCTATAGCATAACCTATACCTTTACAAACTCATCGGGATGTGTTGATTCCGAGACCAAAACAGTTGAAATACTTCCGTTGCCCACTCAGTACAATGTTTCCGGCGGTGGAACATTCTGCGAAGGAACAGGTGGTTTACCCATTGGGCTGGCCAACTCAACAACTGGAATAGATTACACCCTTTACCGAAATGGCAACCCTGTAGTTCCCGCCAATGTGCAACCAGGGAATACTGGTGTAGCCATAGCGTTTGGGAATCAGCTAAACAATGGGGTTTACACGGCAATTGGTACAAATACAACTACGGGCTGTTCGCAAACAATGGCAGGAAGCGCCACAATAATTGTTATTCCTACTGTAAACATAACCACACATCCAGCTAATACCACCATTTGCGAAAACGGCTCTGCTACGTTCACCGTTGAAGCAACAGGCGACGACCTTCACTACCAATGGACAAAAAACGGGGTAAACATTGGAATTGACAATAACGTACTGGTTCTTAACAATGTTCCACTCACCGACAATGGGCATAAGGTTTACTGTACCGTAACAAGTGGAACCTGCGGTGGCCCTCTTGTAACAACAGAGGCCACACTATACGTTAACCCGCTAACCCAAATCACAACCCACCCCGTTGATGAGGAGATGTGCGCAGGCCAATCTGTTACATTTACTGTAGCATCAATAGGTCTAAACAGAACCTACCAATGGAAAATTGGCGCGGCCGATGTTGTTGATATTGCTGGAAAAGTATCCGGAAGCACCACATCAACACTAACCATTCAAAACCTAACTACGGCCGATGCAGGCCTTTACTCATGTGTTGTTACGGGCGATTGCGGGATGCCCGTTCAGAGCAATCAGGCAACGCTAGTAGTTGATGCGCCTATTGTAATTACCGCCCAACCCACTTCTATTACAACCTGTTTGGGTAGTAACGTATCGTTTAGCACAACGGCAACAGGCACAAACTTAGCGTACCAGTGGTACTTTGATCAGGATGGTGCAGGCCCCATTGTTCCGGTAGCACTTGGCACGGCATCTAGTCAGCCAGTAAATGGTGTAGCCGCAGCAAATGTTGGGACATACTACTGTGTTATAAGCAGCCCATGTGGGGCAACAGCAACAACCAACTCCGTTACCCTATCCATCCTAGCACAAACACAAATTACTACCCCTCCAACGGGAGGTATTGTTTGCGAGGGCAGTAGCATTAACCTAACAGTTGCGGCCTCAGGTACAGCGCTTCAGTACGAATGGTACCTAGGTGGCGTTTTGCTAAACAACGGAGCCATAGTAAATAACGCAACCACAGCCAACTTGCTACTAAACGGGATAACCAACGCTTACCAAGGAAACTACACAGTAAGGGTTATTGGAACTTGCGGAACCGTGATTAGCGCTCCTGCTGCTGTAGTTATTGTTGATGAGCCAGTTGTATTTACCACCCAACCCACAAGCACTGCCGTTTGCGCTGGTAGCGATGCAACCTTTAGCGTAGCAATTACTGGTGATATTACAGGCTACCAATGGCAACGCGATATTGGCGCTGGCTTTGTACCCATTGCAGGAGCAACTAATGCCAGCTACACCCTTAGTACTGCCACTACAGGCGATGATGGGAACTACCGTTGCCTTGTTAACACAACCAACTGCGGAAATGTTTATAGCAACGAAGCAACGCTAACCGTAACACCAGCTACCGCCATAACCACCCAACCCGAAGCGGCAAAGCATGCGTGTGTTGGTAGCACAGTATCATTCTCGGTAACGGCAACAGGTAGCGGACTAACCTACCAATGGTATAAAAACGGGGTAAGCATGGGTGCTGGTGCAACCACATCAACCCTAACCCTAACAAACATAACCGCTGCCGACGCTGCCAGCTACACCTGCGAGGTAACCAGTGCGTGCGGAGGCACAATAACCAGCGACCAGGGAATTCTTACCATTGATACTACACCTGTTATATCGGTTCATCCTCAAAGTAAAAACGTTTGTGAGAATAGCGCAACGCAGCTAACGGTAAGCTTATCATCGGGAACCAATCCGGTTTACCAATGGTACTTTGATAATGGTGGAGGCTCTGTAGCCGTGGGAATTAATAGCCCTATTCACGATATTCCTGTGTTTGGCGCTGCCAATCAAGGCGACTACCGAGTGACCATAACCAATGGTTGCGGAACCTTCTTTAGCCAAACCGCAAGCCTAGCATTGGTTCAGAACTTTACCATTACCACCCAACCCTCAAACACAAATGTTTGCGAGGGAGCAACCGCTACTTTTACCGTTGCTGCCAACCAGCCTGTTACCTACCAATGGAGGCGGAATGGGGTTGATATTGCTGGCGCAACCTCGGCATCGCTGGTGCTAAATAACGTTGCTGCTGCCGATAATGGCGCGCAGTACAGCTGCTTGCTTACCAACGAGTGCGGCAGTCAGGTTAGCAACGCGGGTACGCTATCCGTATCAACATCGGTAGCAATAACCCAACAGCCCCAAAGCGAAGCCGTTTGCCTAGGCGAACCGCTAACGCTTAACACCGTGGCCACGGGCACAAACCTATCGTACCAATGGTATAAGAATGGCGTATCGCTAGGCGCAGGTGCAACGGCGGCAGCCTACAATATTGCAGCCTTTGCTGCTGGCGATGTGGGCACGTACTACTGCATAGTATCCAATGGTTGCGGCTCAATACAATCTAGCAATGCAAACATTACGCAAGGTGTGGTAACATCAATAACCAACCCAACCGATATTTCCATCTGCGAGGGAACCGATGCCACATTCAGCATAACAGCAACAGGCTCTAACCTTAGCTACGAGTGGAGAAAGAACGACATTCCAATTACCGATGACGGGCGCATTACAGGCGCTACCACAATATCACTTTCCATTGCCAACACCGTGCTCTCCGATGAGGGAACTTACAACGTTGTGGTTACCGGAAGCTGCGGATTACCTGCAACATCAACAGGAGCGTATCTGGATATAACCGCAAAACCAGTAATAACTGCTGGTCCCGACCCACAAACCGTTTGCGATGGAACCGATGTTTCATTTAGCGTTGTGGCCACTGGCGATGCGCTAACCTACCAATGGCAGCGAAACACGGTAAACATTGGTGGTGCAACCAATCCAACGCTTAATCTTGTTGCTGTTACTGATGCAAATGAGGGAATATACCGTTGCATAGTAACCAACTCGTGCGGCTTTGTTACCAGCACATCAGCAGAACTTATTGTTGATGATAACGTGGTAGTTAACACACAACCATCAGCAGTAACCAGCTGCGAGGGAAGCACCGTAACCTTTACAGCCAACGTAAGCGGCCCTTCAACAATGGCGCTACAGTGGTTTAAAGGGGTAACTCCCATAAGCAACAGCGCAAGGATTAACGGGGCAACCCTTCAATCCCTATCAATAGGAAACATAACCAGCGCCGATGCTGGCGATTACTGGCTACAAGTACAAAGCACTTGTGGCAATACGGTTACCAATGCAGCAACCCTAACGGTACACGAGAGGATTGGTATTACCCAGCAGCCACAGAGCATAACCGTTTGTCCTGCCGGGACGCTTAACCTAAGCATTATTGCCACAGGAACAGTAACCACATACCAATGGCTACACAATGGGGCTCCCGTTGGTACCAACAGCCCAACGCTCACCATATCGCCATTTAACGCAGCCGATGCAGGCAGCTACACCTGTGAGCTAACCAATATTTGCGAAACCGTTGTGTCCGATGTGGCAACCGTTACAGCCGGAGTAACCACCACCGCAGCCATTGTAGGCGATGTAACCGCCTGCGAGAATGGCAATGCCAACCTAGCAGTTACATCCGCAGGAACAGGGCTAACCTACCAGTGGTACAAGGGTGCAACAATGCTTACCAATGATGTGCGCATTGGCGGAAGCCAATCGGCTAGCCTCACAATAAATGGGCTACAGCTAAGCGATGATGGAGCATACCATTGCAACGTATCGGGAACCTGCGGGTTCGATAATGATAATACGGCTATTCTAACCGTACAGGAAAATACTGCGGTTGATGTTGAGCCCGTTTCAACATCGGTGCTAGTGGGTAATACGGCTGTGTTCACCGTTGCAGCATCGGGAAGCGGATTAACCTACCAGTGGTACAAGGGCACAACGGCCCTTGCCAATGGAGCCGATTATGCTGGTGTTGATACGCCAAACCTTAGCGTGCTTAACGCCCAACTCGATGATGCTGGTATTTACAAATGCGTTATCACTGGCAGCTGCGGCAATGTGGAGAGCAAAACAGCTACCCTTACCGTTCTAACATCAACAGTAATAACCACACAACCGGTAACCCCTGTAACCATTTGCCAGAACGAGTCGTTCACCATTTTTATTGAGACATCGGGTGCTGGACATACATACCAATGGCGCCAGGATGCAACCGACCTTACCAACGGCTCGGGAATTAGCGGAGCACAAACCGCATCGCTAACAATAAACACGGCGCAACCAAGCCATAGCGGAGCATACACCTGCGTTGTTAACGGCGTTGAGATTAGCGCCGCATCAATAGTAACGGTAAACCCAACCACAATAGTTGCAACCAACCCTGTTGGGGGTACAAAGTGCGAAGGCGACACCCATACCTTTGCTGTTACTGCTACGGGCAATGGACTAACCTACCAATGGTTTAAGAATAGCGCACCTATTGCAGCAGCAACTAGCAGCAGCTATACTATAAGTCCAATTACTGCTGCCGATAACGGAACATACCACTGCGTTGTAACCGGAACCTGTGGCATTGCCACAAGTAGCGGGGCAACCCTAAGTGTAAACGCAGCAACCGTTGTAAACGGGCAACCCGCTGCCACCACAACCATTTGCCAAACAGAAACAACAACGCTTACCTTTGATGTAACGGGAACAGGACTATCATTCCTTTGGAAAAAGAATGGGCAACCCATAACCGACCCCAACATATCGGGAGTAACCACAAAGGACTTGCTAGTATCAACGGGAGTTCCATCAAACTCAGGAACCTACACCTGTACCGTTACCAGTGCATGCGGCGGAGCTATTACCAGCAACATGGCAACGCTTACGGTTAGGCCAACAACCGTTATCACCACCCAGCCCATTGCGGCAACTAAGTGCGAGGGCGATGGCGTTGTGTTCACCGTTGCAGCAACGGGCTCAACCCTAACCTACGACTGGCAACGGAACGGTGTTAGCATTGGGGTAACCACTCCTACCCTAACACTTAATCCGCTGGTAAAGGCCACCCACGAGGGTACTTACACCTGCGTTGTTAGCGGCGATTGCGGAGTGCTAACCAGCGACCCAGCCATACTAACCGTAAACATCCCTGTAACGCTTGGTGCAGCACCAACAATATCGGCCAATCCTGTTTGCCAAAACGGCTCAACCACCATTACGGTGAATGCCTCTGGCGATGGGCTAACCTACCAATGGCTAAAGAATGGCGCACCTATTACAGGCGCAAACATAACGGGAGTAACATCCAGCCAGCTGGTGATATCCAACGCGCTGGTATCCGATGCAGGAATCTACACCTGTACAGTAACCGATGCATGTGGACTATCGCTAACAAGTAACAACGCCACCATTACGGTTAACCCAACAACCGTTATTACCACCCAGCCACTAAGCGATACCAAGTGCTCTGGCGATGAGGTTACCTTTGCAGTACAAGCAACAGGTACAGGCTTAACCTACCAATGGAAACTTGGCGATGCAACAGGAGTAAACATAACCGATGGTGCTCAGGGTTCTGGCGCCATAGCATCGGGAGCCACAACCAATATACTTCGCATTACAGGGCTAACCGCTGCCGATGCAGGCTCATACACCTGCGTTGTAACAGGAACCTGTGGCACCATAAGCACAACACCAGCCGTGCTAACGGTTAACGGGTTGGTGGCTATAACCACTCAACCACCCGCTCTAACAACCATTTGTGAGGGGACATCAACAGAAATAAATGTTGCAACTAGCGGAACGGTTGTTACATATCAGTGGAAGAAGAACGGGACAAACCTAACTGCTGGCGGAAATATATCAGGAGTAAACAGCAGCAAGTTGGTAATTTCCAACGCAGCGCTAACCGATGCAGGGTTCTACTCGTGCGAAATAACGGGCACCTGCAATATAGCCTCAACACAAAGTGCAGAGCTAAGGGTTAACCCAACAACCACAATAACACAGCACCCCGTAGGCACAACGCTTTGCGAAGGCGATAACGTACAGTTTATGGTTAGCGCCACAGGCGTAGCACCAATCACCTATCAGTGGCAGCTTAACAACGTTAACATTGCTGGCGCAACAAACAGCACGCTAACAATAAATGGTGTTGCAACAACCGATGCTGGGGCATACACATGCATCGTAACGGGAGGTTCAACCTGCGGAGTAGCAACAAGCAATCCGGCTAACCTTACTGTTAACCCAAGAATCAGCATATCCAATCAACCAGTAAACACAACGGTTTGCGAGGATAATACGGCTATTATTTCTGTTCTAGCAACAGGAACCAGCCTTACATACAAGTGGATGTACAACAACACCTACCTTGCTAACGATGGGCGTATTACTGGTGCTACAACCAATGAGCTAAGGGTAAACTTTGCCACCAATGCCGATGAGGGCATTTACAAGTGCGAAATACTTAGCACCTGCGGCAGCACCGAAAGCAACTCGGTTACTCTTGCCGTTACCGATTCCACTAAAATTACAGCGCACCCCGCTAGTCAAACCTTGCTACAGGGAGCAACCGCATTCTTTAGTGTAGCAGCAACGGGTTCGGGTCTAGCGTATCAATGGCAAAAGGATAACGTGGATATAGCAGGGGCAATATCAAGCACATATAGCATTGCTAGCGTTCAAGTTTCTGATGTTGGTCAGTACCGCTGCATTGTAACAGGTAGCTGCGGAAATGTAACATCAAATATGGCCATACTGGCCGTAAATGAGCCCGTAGCAATAACCAATACTCTTGCAGATCAAACTGCATGTGCAGGAGAAACCGTATCGTTCTCTGTTACCACAACAGGCTCAGTAACGGGCTACCAATGGCAGTTTAACGGTGCCAATATAGTTGATGGATCTGGTATTACTGGCGCACAAACAGCAAACCTAGTCATTGCTTCGGCAGCAACTAGCCACTCGGGTATATACTCGTGTGTTGTAACAGGTACAAATAATGTGGCCAATAGCAATACAGCACAGCTAACAGTAAACGATGCCGTTTCCATTACATCGCACCCACTAACGCAAAGCAAGTGCAATGGCGATATTCTGGTGCTTGAGGTTGTTGCCAACGGCACATCGTACCAATGGCAAAAGAATGGGGTAAATATACCTGTTGGCGATCCTAGAATTAGCGGTATAACCGATAACAAGTTAGTTATTACCAATGTTACCAATGCCGATGCTGGCTCGTTCCAGTGCGTTGTAACTAACGTATGCACATCAATAACAAGTAACCCTGCGGTAGTAACAATAAACCCAGTGGTTACCATTACCACGGAGCCAATCAGCCTAACCCGTTGCGAAACGCAAACGGCGTACTTCTCGGTGCAGGTAAACCTATCGGCAGTTAGCTACCAATGGTATAAGAATGGAGTGCCCATTAGCAACACAGCAAGAATAAGCGGTGCAACTTCGGCTAACCTTACCATAAACAGCATTGAACTAGCCGATGCAGGGAACTATTCCTGCCGAGTAACCGATAACTGTACCTACGATAATAGCGTTGTGGCCACCCTTACTGTAAACAGCGCCACATCAATTACCAAACAGCCAGTAAACATGACTATTTGCGAAGGTGGCGTAGCTTTCTTCGAAGTCGAGGCATCACCAAATGGGCTTACTTACCAATGGCAAAAAGATGGTGCTAATATTGGTGATATATTAGGCAAACAGGAAGGCACAACCACCTCGGTTCTGGTTATAAACAATGCCGTTACGGCAGATCAAGGTATTTACCGATGCTTAATTACAGGTGGATGTAACGATGAAATATCAAATCCATCGACCCTAACCGTAAATCCAGCACCAGCTGCAGCAGCTACAATAACAGGGTTAACCACTGTGTGCCAAGGTGCGCAAAGCGTTCTTTATGTTGTTCCTGAAATTGCTAATGCCCAAACCTATGTTTGGGATGTACCTTACGGTGCAACCATTGTTGGTGGGCAAGGAACCAGGACTATTCAGGTTGATTATGCTGCCGATGCACTTTCTGGAACTATTACCGTTTACGGACAGAACAGCTGTGGTAACGGCACTACCTCCATACCTCTTGCCATAACAGTTAATGCTATGCCAGTGGCTTACGCAGGTGTTGACCAGAATATATGCAGCTACTCCACCCTACTTGAAGGGAATGATGTTGCTGGCGGTACCTGGACCATAATATCGGGCGATGCAGTAATATCAAATGTAAACCAGTACAACACACAGGTAAACAATCTGCTTTCGGGGCTAAATACCTTTAGGTGGACTGTTACACAAAATGGATGCACCGCCTACGATGAGGTGAACATAGTAAACCTTAAGGTTAGCGTTAATGCAGGAACCGATCAGGTTGTGTGCTCAAAAGAAGCAAACTTTAGTGCGCTTCTACCTCAAACAGGAGCGTCATGGAGAGTTGTAAATGGCTATGGAACAATAGCAGAGCCCAACTCACCCACTAGCTTGGTAACAGGGCTAAACCAGGGAAGCAACGTGTTTGCATGGCAGGTAAATAACGCGGGTTGCATATCGTTCGACGAGGTAACCATTACCAACAGCGCCCCCCTTCAGCCCGAGGCTGGACCAGACCAAGTTATTGCTTTTGATGAAACAGATCTTGATGCAAACATTCCAGAACTTGGAACTACTGGACTTTGGACTGTTATAAGCGGCGGCGGCTTGTTTGTTGATGCAACAAACCCCAAAACGCGCATTGTTGACCTAATGCCTGGAACAAACATCGTTGTTTGGACTGTTAGCCGAGGTAACTGTACGTTAACCGACACCATTATTGTTGAGAATATCCTTGTTGAGGCTGCAAACGCAGGAACCGACCAAACGCTATGCGTAAACTACACCACACTTAATGCCTCTAAGCCTCCTGTGGGTGTTGGTGAGTGGAGCGTGGTGCAGGGACAGGCTACATTCGACGATAAGTACAAACCCAATGCTAAGGTAACCAACCTAGGGCCAGATGTAAATACCCTTAGATGGACTGTTAGAACCTCTATTCTTGGGGTGTCATTCGACGAGGTAACCATAACCAACAACATGCCTACACAGGCAAATGCCGGTGCCGATATGGTGCTATGCACCAACCAAATAAACCTTTCGGCAAATATTCCAGCTTATGGCATAGGTACATGGACTCTGAATAGCGGCGCAGGGGATATTGCCAACGTAAACAGTAACACATCGTTAATTACAAACCTAGGCCCAGGCAAAAATGACCTAAAGTGGACTATTGATTACAACGGATGCATATCTGAGGACTTTGTTGTTGTTACCAACAACACCCCAACGGTTGCCTATGCTGGTGAAGATCAAACCATTTGTTTTGACTCCACGCTACTGCTTCCCAACACCCCAACCTACGGTGTAGGAACTTGGAGCGTTGAAGCAGGACGAGGCCTCTTTGATGGAAACTACGTAACCCAACTTGCACCGGGTACCAATACGTTCCTTTATACAATTACCAACGGAACTTGTACCTCAACCGATAGGGTTAATATCATCAACAATAAACCAACTACCCCAGATGCAGGTTACGACCAAAGCATTTGCGTTAACAATGTTGTGCTAAACGCTAACACTGCCATTGAGGGAATTGGTACTTGGACCATCAGGAACGGCTCTGGAGTATTTGCCGACATTAACTCTAATACCTCCGCAGTTACAAACCTTGCTCAAGGCGACAACATTTTTCGTTGGACAATTGAGAAGAACGGATGCGTTGAGCACGATGAGGTTATTATCTCCAATAACTTTGTGCTTGCCACTGCAGGTACAGACCAAACCTTATGTCAGGACTACACCCAGCTTCTAGCATCTAATCCTACACCGGGTATTGGTACATGGAGCATTCTTGCGGCCAGCTCAGCAACCTTCGACGATAGAAACAGCCCCAACACCATGGTTAGAACCCTATCAAAAGGATCTAATACATTCCGTTGGACAGTTGAAAACGGAGGCTGCGTATCGTTCGACGATGTAATTATTACCAACAACCAGCCAACCCAAGCACTAGCTGGCGAGGATCAGTCAATATGCGGTAAAGTAGCAAGCCTACAGGCCAACCAGCCGCTATTTGGAGTTGGTGCATGGAGCGCCATGAGCGGCTCGGCAACCTTTGACGATGCAACCAACTACCGAACCACTGTTAGAAACCTTGCTGGGGGACGTAACATCCTAAGGTGGACAATAACCCAAGGAAGCTGCGTTTCATTTGACGAGGTGGTTATTACCAGCAATCTACCTGAAAATGTATTTGCTGGCAACGACCAAATTGCCTGCTCCGACACAGTAACGCTATCGGCCAATCCACCGTCGTTAGGAGCCGGACAGTGGTCGATAATTACAGGAACTGGCACATTTGATAATAGGTACCTGTACAACACAACCGTTAGAAACCTAGGAAAAGGCGATAACACGTTTAAATGGACGGTATCCAGTTCCGATTGTCATGTTTCTGACACTGTAATCATTAGAAGCAGTATTCCTACTAGAGCCATTGCAGGAGCCGATCAAATACTATGCTCAGAAACAACAGTACTTGGCGGAAACACCCCGCTAGAAGGAATTGGCTCCTGGGCCATAGTTAGTGGTTCTGTAACCTTTACCAACAGAAACTTACCCAATACCGAGATTACGGGAATAGCAAGAGGCCTTAACATTCTTGCATGGACTATTGATAAAGACGGTTGCCAATCGACCTCCGAGGTTAGAATAACCAACAACCTACCAAGCACACCTTTTGCTGGTTACGATAGAGATGTTTGCGGCGACTCTATCCGCCTATTTGCCGATCCCCCATCAATTGGAACAGGAATTTGGAGCATAGTTAGCGGCGATGCAAACATTATTTCTCCAACGCAAAACCAAACCCAGGTTCGTAACATTAAGTTTGGGGCAAACACATTCCGATGGACTGTAACAAACCTAAACTGCACCATGACCGATGATGTGGTAATAACCAGCAACTACGCCTTTGTAAATGCCGGTGCCGACTTTGAGGTAAACACCCCATCGGCTCAGCTAATTGGGAATAAACCTGCTGTTGGGACAGGTACGTGGCGCTTATCGGCAGGGCAAGCAACCATTGATAACCCCAGTAACTTTGAGACTTGGATTAATGGATTAGGTTCTGGCGCCAATGTTTTTGAGTGGAGCATTGAGTACAATGGTTGCGTAGCAACAGACCTTGTTACAGTGAACTACATTGTTTGGCCTACGGCCGATTTTGAGCCGTCAACCTACGTTGGCTGCTCTCCGCTGGAAGTAAACTTTGTGAATACCTCAATTGGCGGAGAACCATACAGCTGGGACTTTGGCGATGGCGGAACATCAACCCAACCAAACGTTATACATACCTTCCAAGACCCAGGTGTTTATACCGTAAGGTTAACTGCTACTGCACCGCTAGGCAACACCGTGGTTAAGGAGAAAAAGATTACGGTTCACGGTCACCCAATTGCCAGCTTCGACATAGCGCCAAAAGAGGTGTACTCCCCAGGACAGCACATAAGCTGCTACAACTACTCAACCCATGCCGACTCCAGCTTCTGGAACTTTGGCGACGGGAACGCGCTGGTTAAAAAGTTTGCTCCTACGTACACCTATGCCGATACGGGATGGTTTAACATTACGCTAACGGTTAAAAACACCTACGGATGTACCGATTCAATGACCATTACCAACGCAGTACATGTAATTAAGCGTAGCGACTTCTTCTTCCCCGAAGCGTTTACACCTAATCCTAATGGGTCGAGTAGCGGTGTTTATGACCCACTAGATAGATCCAACGACGTGTTCTACCCAATTGTTATTAATGGCACCCTCTCCGAATTTGAGATGAGAATATACAACAGAGCAGGAGTTCTAATATTTGAAACCAACGACATTTTAATTGGCTGGGACGGATATTATAAGAACAAGTTACTGCCTCAGGACGTATATATATACAAAGTAACCGGAAGGTACAACAGCGGCGATAAGTTCCAAAAAGTAGGAAATGTACTACTACTTCGTATTGATAACTAACCGTACAATGAAAAGGCTTTTAATCATACTACTCTTTATATCGGCACAGCTAACAAGTAGCGCCCAGAGTCCTCATTTCTCCCAGTTCTACTCAAATCCGCTGTACCTAGCCCCCTCGTTTGCAGGAAGTACGCTGGGCACACGATTTGTTTTAAACTATAGGGATCAGTGGGCCAGCTTACCGGGCAGCTACATCTCATCGTCATTCTCGGCCGATCACTATTTCCCTGGCATCAAGAGTGGTATGGGGCTATTTGTGCTAATAGATGATGCCGGATCGGGCAAAATGACCACCATGAACATTGGCTACCAGTACAGCTATAAAATTAGGGCAACCAGCGAGCTCTACATCCAACCAGGGCTATCGGCATACTACTATAGCAGAAGAACAAACTATAGTAAGATAAACTTTGCCGACCAGTTTTTTGGGAATGAGTTCCTTGGCACAACATCGGAAATACTGCCAGAACAAGGGGTTAATCATTTTGACTTTGCCGTATCGGCAATGGGCTACACAGAGAATGTGTGGTTTGGCGTTAATGTAGATCATCTAATGTCCCTATCGCCCGTACTCAACTCCGATTTTAAGTACCCCGATTTACGAGTCTCACTTTTTGGAGGAGTTAAGATTGTTACAAAGCGCCGATTCCGGAATAGAAACAACGAAACAATACACCTAGCGTTCAACTTCCGAAGCGAGTCCAAAATTAACCAGCTCGATATTGGGGGTTACTACTTTAAGGCTCCCGTAATGGTTGGGCTCTGGTACAGAGGTATGCCCATTGGCAATACCTACTCTAACAGCGATGCTCTAATCTACTTACTTGGGGTAAAGTATAACCGTTTTACCTTTAGCTACAGCTACGATATGACCCTTGGTAACCTAATAGCAAATACAGGGGGTAGCCACGAGATAAGCATTAACTATAACATTGATAATAGTAAAAGGCATGCCCGAAAGAAGAAGTTTAGAGCAATTCCCTGCCCCGAAATATAGCATACAAAAAATGCTGCCCTTGTGGCAGCATTTTTTGTTATAGCAAGGGGCGTCCCATTACAACCTGCTTATGCGATCCATCGCAAAATGGCTTTTGCTTAGAACGGCCACAAGCGCAAATATAAACATCCCCCGCGGGTGCAGGAATGGGTGTCCCATCGGACTTTGTTAGAATAATATTCCCCGTAATTTTAATTGGGCCACCCTTAACCAGCTTAATCTCTGCCGAAATACTATTTTTCTCGCTCATGCTAAAGTTCCTCCGAATCGTTAAAGCCTACTTTAAAATGGGTTCCATCGCAGTGGGGCATGTTGTTCGATTGGCCACATCGGCAAAACGAGGCAATCTGCACAGAGCGCATTTCCTGCCCATCGGTATCAATAACCTTAAACTTACCCGATATTAGTAGCGGCCCATTCTTCATCACCTGAACCTTAATGGGCTCGCTGCCAAACGCATCAACAGTACTTGTATCAATATCTACTTCGCGCTCAACTTTCTGCGATTGCTCCTGCTCATTCCTTGCCGGATCATTCCACTTAAACGTTAACGCTCTTGTAGGACACTGATTCACAATGTCTATTATTCTATCGGTTGGAGCACCATCCATATTAATCCAAGGCCTGTTGCGTGGATTAAAAACCTGAATAAGTTTTGTGTAACAAGTAGTTGCATGCACACACTCTCCTGGGCGCCAAAATACTGTAATATCGTTATTTGAATAGCTTCGGTTGTTCTTCTCCATCGACAACAAGTAAAAGGGGATTTAACTTGAGAAACGCTAGCATTTCCCAAATGTTGACCGTAAAGGCAGAAAAGTATTAACAGGTTAACGAATAACCACTAGGCAGCTTGCTATTATATCATGCAACGCTTGTTTTTTATCGGTAAACCCAGCCATAATGAAACCAACCAAAAAGGTCATATTGGTAACAATTCTAGAGAAATACCGCCCTGTAGCCTTGCCAAAAGACACCCTGTTGCCGTTCATATCAACAACCTTAATGCCTACTGCAATTTTCCCTAAGGTACCACCATGCTTAGATGACTCCATCAGCGCATAGTACAACCATCCCATAACCAAGCCCAAAAGCGAAGCCAAAAGGATTAACCCTATAATACCACCTAAGTACATCCACTTGCCGCTCTCAAGAAAATCTTCGGGACGATCTATATCATCTAACCCTACAGCAAAGCCTACAATTCCAAAAATTAATGGGATTGCTATTATCAATCCTCCTGCAGACATCACTAAGCTGTCTATTAGGTATGCCGCAAAGCGAAGCCAAAAACCAGCATACCTTACTTCGGTGTTCACTTGTTCCATAGTAGTATCATTTTATTTCGATGTTAAATTCTAAAAAATAAAGCCCAATTCAAAGAGATTTACGTACAATTAGAAAAAAAGACACAATCTCTGTTTAATTTTGGAACAAAAGTTGGGTAACAGCAGCTATTACATACATGCCAAAAAGTACATGATTAAAAGGTATTACATACCAGTTCTTCTGCTTCTGCTTATCTCCATTACTAATATTAATGGGGCAAAAGGGCAATCGCACATAACTGTAGATGGCTACACAGTACTCCCGGTTACCATTCTAAATGGCGACACGCTACCCAATGTTCTAATTCAAGAGGTAGCGGTATTCCCTAAGCGCATATTTAGGAGCAACAGGGAGTACAGGCAGTACCAGCGAATGATTAGAAACCTAAAAATTGTTTACCCATATGCCAAGTTGGCGCAGCAAAAGCTCAGCGATATGGATGCCCATCTAAAAACGCTTAAAACAGAAAAGGAACGGAAGGATTACATTAACAAGGCCGAAAAAGAGCTGCGTGCCGAGTTTGAACCCAAGCTGGTTAAGCTAACCATTTCGCAGGGACGATTGCTTATTAAGCTAATTGATAGGCAAGCGGGCAAAACAACGTACCAAGTACTTAGGGAGCTAAAGGGTAGCGCCCCTGCGTTCTTCTGGCAAACCGTAGCCCGGGTGTTTGGGTCAAACCTCAAGTCGGAGTTCGATACCGAAGGCGAAGATAAGATGCTTAACGAGCTTATTGTTCTCTATGAGCACGGCCAGCTGTAATTCCACGTTACGGTAAACATCACCTAAATAGCATTTCGTTCTAAAAAAATAGCTGGACAGGCCTGCAGCTAATTAGCCTGTAACCAGCTATTCAAATTTGTATTCATCAGCTAAACCTGAGCCCTATGCGGATTAAGGGTCAGCTCTCAACCTAAATGTAGCGCATCATCTCAGTAACCACAGCATCGGCGCCGTTGGCAATATCTACAATGGTTGCATCAAGCATGTAGCAAGGGGTGGTAAACAGCATGTTGTCCATATCAACGGTAACCTGCCCATGCGAGGTAACCGAGTGCTTTGCCCCTACCTGCTCAATGGCCTGTGCCGTTCCTGGGTCGGAGCCAATGGTAACCGTAGCGCCTTTAATCAGCCTAGCCAAGAGTACTGGTGCTATGCAAAGCGCCCCTATGGGCTTTTTAGCGTTGTGCATATCGGCAATAACACGCTCAACATCGGGATTAATTCTTGCTGATGGGCCATCAAAAGCCCATGTGGATAGATTTTTGGCTGCACCAAAGCCCCCAGGAAAAAGCAAGGCATCAAACTCCTCTGCCCGTAATTCCGATAATGGCTTGGCGTTTCCACGAGCAATGCGAGCCGCCTCTACTAGCACGTTGCGTTTCTCGGGCATCTCCGCGCCAGTAAGGTGATTAATTACATGGTGCTGCTCCATATCGGGTGCAAACACATGGTAAACGCCTCCGTTACGGGCTATGGCGTACAGCGCCATGGTGGCCTCGTGAATCTCGGCGCCATCGTAAACGCCACATCCCGAAAGCACAACTGCAAAACGTTTCTTGCTCATAGTCATCTATTTTAAAATTGATTTTTGTTTAAATCGTAGCAATTACTCATCCATAAAGATAAAAAAATGAACTGCTACAGGCAATATTCAATGCGCACTACTGGTTTTGCAATGGATTTATACAACGTATTATTTAGATTTGTGCACTACAAAACACACATAATGAGCATGCTTCGCACTTTTATAGCCATTGAGATCCCTGTTAGCATAGGCCTACGCAACAGCTGGGCCGATTTAAAGATGCTGCTAAAAGACGATCGCATACGTTGGGTAAACGATCAAAC
Source organism: Bacteroidales bacterium (assembly GCA_016931855.1). Taxonomy (GTDB): domain Bacteria; phylum Bacteroidota; class Bacteroidia; order Bacteroidales; family Tenuifilaceae; genus UBA5206. Next base: position 43,462 of record JAFGDZ010000081.1, on the reverse strand, counting down.
CCTGCATATTACGCTTTTTTTCCTTGGCGCAACACCAGAGGAGCAGGTTGGGGAACTAAAATTGGCTCTAACGCAGAAAATATCGGTAGCAACATCGTTCCCCGTAAGCATTAAAGGGATGGGAACCTTTGGTGCCGCATTCAACCCTAAGGTTATTTGGATTGGTGTTGAGAGGTGCGAGCCTCTTTTGGCTCTCCATGAGGCGGTAAGCACCGTGGTCGAAACCTTTGGTTTCCAGCGAGACCAGCGGGGCTTTAATCCTCACATTACGTTGGGTAGGGTTACTAAGCTGGCTAATCCTGCTGCGCTTTCGCTCTTTATGAATAGGGTAGAATGCGTACAATTCCTAACCCACAAAGTTACAGGACTTGCTATGTACCAGAGCACGCTAACGCCCAATGGATCCATATACAAACCACTATGGAACATCCCCTTGCTAGGCAACAAGAAGGGTGCGTTCTAAACGCCCCGTCCCCTAAATACGGTGATAAGAGTATAGATTATGATTTTAAGATCGACAAAAAGCGACATGTTCTCAAGGTACAGCAAATCGTAGTTTAGGCGCTCCACCATTTGGTCCACATTCTCGGCATAGCCATACTTTACTTGCCCCCAAGAGGTTATGCCCGGTTTTACCTTTTGAAGGTGAATGTAGTGCGGGGCTTTTTCTACTATCTGATTGATAAAGAACTGCCGCTCGGGTCGTGGGCCAACCAACGACATATCGCCAAGTAGTACATTTACAAAGTTAGGAAGCTCATCGAGTCGGGTTTTACGCATAAAGCGTCCTAGCTTGGTTACGCGCGGATCGCGCTTACTGGAAAGTGCTGGCCCTGCGCTTTCAGCATCAACATACATCGACCTAAACTTGTAAAGCATAAAGGGTTTGCCGTGCTTGCCAACCCGCTCCTGAAAGTGAATTATTGGCCCTTTTGTGGTTAGCTTGATTAAAGCGGCAAGGAAAAGTATTAACGGCGATAGCGTTACCAGTGCAAGAAATGAAAACACATAGTCCATTGTTTGCTTAACAACGCATTGCCAAAGCGGAATAAGCTCATATGATATTTGGAACAGCGGAGTCCCAAATATCGATGACATTTTAACTCTCCCCGTAAGGTGGTCGTAAAGGCTTGGAATGGCTTTTACGGCAACATCAAAGGCAAGCAAATCATTAATAACCCGAATAAGTTCCTTGGGCTCTGTGTCTTCCAACGCAACAATAACCTCATCAATTTTAACGGTTGATATAATAGAAGGGAACTGCTTAGCATCGCCTAGGTAGGGCACCTTACCCCCAAACGGATTATGCGCTGCATTGCCATTAACCGTTAGGTAGCCAACGATTCTGTTCCCCTGCGATTTTTCCTGCGCCTCCAGCTCCTGATACAGCTTTTGAGCCCGGGTACCATTGCCTACAATAAGCGTTGGGAACCAGAATTTACGCTGATGAATTCGGCGTATGGTACGCGAGGTTACAGCTAATCGGGGGAAATAGGTGAGGCTAAACTGCAGCACAAATAGGGAGCCTAGCAGCTGGTAATAGTTCCGGTATGTGGCAATGTAATCATCAAGCAGTAGAAGGAAAAAGATAAGCACAACACCTATAATGGTTATGCCTATTGATGCTCCCAGCTCCTTTAGCCGCGAGCGACGAAAAACATCCTTGTAAAAACCTGCTACGCTAAAAAGCATGAACCAGAAAGCTACAACGAAAATTAATCCAACAACAAAGCGGAGATCGAGTTCAAGTGGTAGCTTCTCGCCAAAAAGCTGTGGCTCAATAATCCACTTACGGTATATGTTAAAGGCTATCCAAGCAAGAGCCGATCCTAGCACATCGGCAGTAAGGTATAGCGCAATCTGCGAGCGATTATTCACTATTAGCTGAATAAAAATTAGTAAGGGGAGCGAATTTAAGCAAATAACCCAATACTTGAGCGCTTATTGCTAATCCCAACTAAAATTGAACGTTTTTTTGTTAGAGTACCGATACCAGTTTATTAACAACCTGTTCTGCAAGGGAAAGGGTTTCTATTCCTTTGTCGAGGTCGAAAATGGCTCCTTTACCTGTTTCTACATGGGAAACAAAAGCGCTAAGGTTTTGCTTGCAAACCGCTTTACGATAATCATCATCAACAGAAACCGAGAAGAATGGGTGGTTGGCATCGGCACTTGCCACGGTTCCATCGGCAAAGGTTATGCGTATTCCCAGTTTTTCCTGCACACAGGAGTGCGCCAACGAGTAAACCATTGTGCTAGCATTCTCAAACTCAACCCAGAGGTTTAGCTGTACGGGGGTTTTGCTCTGGTAGGGCATTCCTGCAACGCGAAGCTTCTTAATGCCGCCCTGATTTAGCAGCAGCGCAGCCGAAAGGTCGGAGAGAAGAACCTCTTGGAACACCCGCTCATTGGGTATCCACATTATCTCACGCCGCACATCGGCAACTAGCGGAAACATTTTACCCAGAGGCACAACCAGCCCCCTTGCCAAGCCCAATGGTCGGTTTACCCCAACCAAGCAACCAATTTCCTGAGCCAAATCGCGTAGCAGAGCCAAATCGTATGCAGAGCAGGCGCTTATATCGGTAATAAAAAGGTCAATCCCTTTGCGGAGCAACCTTGTTGCGGTATCAATGCCACAGCCAGAGCCAACAGAAACCACAGCAACATCTAAGTTCCCCAGCAGCTCGGTGGCAACAGTAAACCCATCGAAACCAGCATCTGAACCAGCACCATGAAATGTATGCCCAGCCATAGTAACCCCCATCTCGGTACACGCAGCGTTAAAGAAGGGCACATCCTGTTCTGAGTCTAAAAAGAAACCTATGCGCATAGCTCTAGTGCAGTTTAAGTAAGGTGGTGCTTATTATTGGCAAAATTACCACCATTTACATGTACGGCACAAGTTATACTCGTTGTTTTTATCAACGATTGTTGTTGAAAACCCTAACAGCCCATTCCGCTTCATTTATTGGTTAACTCGTGCTATCTTTGTATGTGAGTAGTGTGACAGCATAATCAGTACTACAGTAGGCTTAAACCGATACACAACAACGCATATCTAACAACCTAAACTTAACATCTAGCATCTTATCATGCAGGATACATTTCGCCATAAAGGGTTACGGCAAAAACTTGTTGAGGAGATTAAGGGCAAGGGAATAACCGACCAACGGGTGCTAAATGCCATTGGTAAGGTTCCGCGCCACCTTTTTATGGAAAGCAGCTTTATCAACTTTGCCTACAAGGACTCCGCCTTCCCCATTGGCGCAGGGCAAACCATATCGCAACCCTACACAGTAGCCTTTCAGAGCCAGCTGCTTTGCATACAGCCCATGGATAAGGTGCTTGAGGTTGGAACAGGATCGGGCTACCAAACCGCCGTGTTACTGGAAATGGGCGCAAAGGTTTTTACCATTGAGCGGCAACGGGAGCTGTTCCTAAAATCCAAAGCGCTGCTTGAGCGCATGGGCTACCATCCCCACTTTTTTTATGGCGATGGCTATGCCGGAATGCCCAGCTACGGCCCCTACAATAAAATTATTGTAACGGCTGGCGCCCCCGAAATTCCGGCTAAACTGGTTGAGCAGCTAGCCATTGGCGGTAAAATGGTAATACCTGTAGGCGATAGCAACAGCCAAACCATGAGCCTTGTAGAAAAAATTAACGAAAAAAACGTGGAGGTAACCTACCATGGAAGCTTTAGTTTTGTTCCTATGCTTAAGGGTACCAATCAGTAGAAAATATTTGCGCTATGATATCAATTAACCAATTCGTTTTCAATCCGTTTCAGGAGAACACATTTATTCTCTTTGATGAGACCAAAGAGGCTGTTATTATTGACCCTGGGTGCTACTCGGTAAACGAGCAGAACGCCCTTACCAACTTCGTTAGGGAGAATGGGCTAAAGGTTAAATATACCCTTAATACGCATTGCCACATTGACCATATCCTTGGGATTGATTTTGCTAAGGAGACCTTTGGTGCCGAGAGTATTGCGCACGCCGAAGATCAGCTTCTTTTGCAAACAGCCGTTCAGCACGCTATGGCATTTGGCCTTGCGCTTGAGTCGGCACCAAGCATCGACACAACGGTTGAGCATGGCGATACCATAACCTTTGGCAATAGCACCCTACAGGTAATTCACACGCCTGGTCACTCCTTGGGCGGCATATGCTTTTACCACGCCCAGCAAAAAGTGCTGTTTGCTGGCGATACGCTTTTTAAGAGTTCTATTGGCCGTACCGACCTACCCGGGGGCGATTTTGATACCATAATTGAGAGTATTGCCCAACGCCTGCTTGTGCTTCCCGATGATGTTACCGTGTACTCTGGCCACGGCGACTCGTCAACCATTGGCTTTGAGAAGACAAAGAATCCGTTTCTTGCAAATATTTAGGTAATTTAATGTTGTAAAATAGGGCATTAAGCTTTCGTTTAGCTGAATATCTAATTTGTTAATTCCTTACTTTTACACCATCTTTTAATATTAAGTACCAAGTACAAACAAAAAATACGTTTCATAATGGCAGCCGATAAATTTGTTACTCGTCACATTGGTCCTCGCGATCAAGAGATTGACGAAATGCTTAAAACAATCGGGGTATCGTCACTCGATGAGCTAATCAACCAAACAGTACCTTCATCAATCCATTTACAGAAGCCGCTTAACCTCCCTGAGCCTCTAACGGAGTTTGAGTACCTAGGCCGGATTCGTGAAATTGCTTCAAAAAATAAGGTTTACCGTTCATTTATAGGTTCGGGCTACTATGGCACCTATTCCCCAGCGGTAATTATTCGTAACATTTTTGAGAACCCAAGCTGGTACACATCATACACCCCATACCAAGCAGAGATTAGTCAGGGTCGTCTTGAGGCGCTGCTAAACTTCCAAACCGTGGTTATGAATTTAACTGGGATGGAAATTGCCAACGCATCGCTGCTCGACGAGTCAACCGCTGCATCGGAAGCCATGCTTATGATGTTTAGCCTACGCAGCCGCCAAGCCGTAAAGGAAGGTAAAAACGTAGTTTTTGTTGATTCCGATATCTTTGCCCAAAACCTTGAGGTTATTAAAACCCGTGCCGTACCTATGGGCATTGAGGTTGTTACTGGTTGCTACAAGGAGTACCAGTTTACCGGTAAAGAGTTTGGTGCAGTTGTTCAATACCCAAGCGCAAAGGGTACCGTTCGCAACTACAGCGCTTTCACCGCAAAAGCTCACGAGGCTGGGGTACTGGTTACTGCCGTTGCCGATTTGCTATCGCTAGCCCTTATAACCCCTCCAGGTGAGTGGGGTGCCGATATTGTTGCTGGCTCAACCCAGCGCTTTGGAGTTCCAATGGGATTTGGTGGCCCACACGCTGGTTTCTTTGCAACCAAAGATGAGTACAAGCGCAACATGCCTGGCCGTATTATTGGCGTTTCTGTTGACCGCCACGGCAATAAAGCCTTACGCATGGCTCTGCAAACCCGCGAGCAGCACATTAAACGCGAACGCGCAACCTCTAACATATGTACCGCTCAGGCTCTTCTTGCTACCATGGCAGGTATGTTTGCCGTTTACCACGGACCAGAAGGCATTAAACGTATTGCCAAACACGCACACAGCGCTGCCGTTGCCGTTGCTAACGAGCTAACCAAACTGGGTTACAAGCAAACCGTTGAGAATTTCTTCGATACCATAGAGGTTGAGCTTCCTTCAAACGTTAAGGTTGCCGACTTAAAGGCTAAGTTACTTGCCAAAGGAATCAACGTTAACTACAAGGAGAATGGTAAGGTTGGACTAAGCTTTGACGAGGTTACCTCTACTAACGATATCAATAACCTACTTGCAGCGTTTGCCGAGGCAGCAGGCAAAGCCGCCCCTTGCGTAAAGGAAATTGCTTGCGAGAACAAAATCCCTGCAGAGCTACAGCGTAAATCAGCGTTCCTAACCGAGAAGGTATTCAACATGTTCCACTCGGAGTCGGAAATGATGCGCTACATTAAGAAGCTAGAGCGTAAGGATATCTCCTTAACCCACAGCATGATTTCGCTAGGAAGCTGCACCATGAAGCTTAACGCAGCTGCCGAAATGCTTCCACTTAGCTGGATGGAATTTGGAAACATTCACCCATTTGTACCAGCCAACCAAGCACAAGGATACCTTGAGCTAATACACGAGCTTGAGCAGGATCTTGCTGTAATAACAGGTTTTGCAGCCACCTCGCTTCAGCCAAACTCTGGCGCTGCTGGGGAGTATGCAGGCTTAATGGTTATTCGCCAGTACCACATTAACCGTGGCGAGGCTCACCGTAACGTGGTGCTTATTCCATCGTCGGCACACGGAACCAACCCTGCAAGTGCCGCTATGGCGGGAATGGAGATTGTTATTGTTGCCTGCGACGAAAAGGGAAACATCAACATTGACGACCTTCGCGCAAAAGCAGAACAGCACAAGGATAACCTATCGGCATTTATGGTAACCTACCCATCAACTCACGGTGTATTTGAGTATCGTATTAAGGAGATGATGGATATTATTCACCAGTATGGCGGACAGGTTTACATGGACGGGGCTAACATGAACGCACAGGTTGGGCTAACCAACCCTGGCACCATTGGCGCCGATGTTTGCCACCTTAACCTACACAAAACCTTTGCAATACCTCATGGTGGTGGTGGCCCTGGCGTTGGTCCAATTTGCGTTGCTAAGCATCTTGCAGAGCTTCTACCTTCGCACCCAGTTGTAAAAACTGGTGGAGATAAAGCTATAACCGCAGTTGCTGCAGCTCCATACGGAAGCGCAAGCGTACTACCCATTACCTATGGCTATATCAGAATGCTAGGCTTTGAGGGGCTAAAGCGCTCTACCGAGATGGCCATTCTTAACGCCAACTACATGGCCGCTAAGCTAAAAGGCTACTACGAGGTGCTTTACACCGGCGAAACTGGCCGTGTAGCTCACGAGATGATTCTTGACTGTCGTCACTTTAAGCAATGCTACGACGTTGAGACTGGCGATATTGCACGCCGCTTAATGGACTTTGGGTTCCATGCTCCTACCCTTTCGTTCCCAGTTCACGAAACCCTTATGGTTGAGCCTACCGAGAGCGAATCCTTACAAGAACTTGACCGTTTCTGCGATACCATGATTGCTATTAAGAACGAGCTTGAGGATATTAAGAACGGAAAAGCCGATAAGGTTGATAACGTGCTTAAGAATGCACCACACACCGCAGCAGAGGTTACTGCCGATGAGTGGAACCACGCATACAGCCGCCAGAAGGCAGCCTTCCCTCTTCCATGGATTGCTGGAAACAAGTTCTGGCCTGCAGTTGGTAAAATTGACTCAGGCTACGGCGATAGAAACCTAGTGTGCACATGTGCTCCAATTGAGGAGTACCTATAGCCGCTAACGTAAATAAAACAGAGAAGAGGTTCCCTTGGGAGCCTCTTTTTTTTGCCCCTAAACAAAAAACAAAAAGGCATGCAGCGTTTTACAAACAAGCTGCGTAATGGGTATATGAATGCATTCAAAAAAAGGAATCACGTAACCTAAAACTAAACCCATAAGCCATGATAAGGTTGATGTTTAAACCACTACTACTCATAATTGCTGCTATTGGAATAGCCTCCTGCACCGATACCACTACAGAAACCATTACGTACAATGCTAATGTTCCCGTGTACATGTCGTACAACGAGTTCCGGAGCAGCTTTAAAGTATCGGAGCCTCAGGAAATGGTAACCCCAGGGAAAATCTACTTTAAGGACAACTACCTATTTGTAAACGAGAGGGAAAAAGGCATTCACGTAATTGATAACAGCAACCCAGCATCCCCCATTAAAATTGCATTCTACAATATCATTGGGAATGTTGATATGGCCATTAAAGGGGATAAGCTCTTTGCCGATAGCTTTATAGACCTTGTTGTTTTTGATATTAGCGACGTACAAAATCCTATTGAAATAGGTAGAGTGGAGAACGTTTTCCCAGAAGTTGTTCCCATTGGCGATTTCTACTTTCCCTGTGTACAAGTAGATAAAGCAAAAGGGATTGTTGTTGATTGGGAAACCAAAAGCATTACCGATGAGTACACCGTTAATTACACCCCTTGGTGGAGGGACGAACTTGACTTTACCGTTGTAACGGCAAACGGGGCACTATCTGGCGGCACCGGCATTGCTGGGTCAATGGCTAGGTTTATGCTAAGCGAAAACCACCTGTACACCATTGCAACCCCCTACTCGTTAGAAACATTTGAGATATCAACCCCATCAACGCCAGTTAGGGTAGATAGCATTGGTACATCCCGCTTTATGGAAACGCTTTTTAAGCACCAGAGCCATCTGTTTGTTGGCACCAATAACGGCTTGCTTATTTACAGCATCGGTACCGCTAGTAAACCAGAGCTAGTATCGGAGTATAACCACGTTACCGCCTGCGACCCCGTTGTTGTTGACGGACAGTACGCCTACGTTACCCTGCGCAGCGGGAACCAGTGTAACAACGCAGCCAATGTACTTGAGGTGATAGACATATCCAGCATAACAACGCCATTCCTTGTTAAGCAGTACCCCATGTTTAACCCACATGGACTTGGGATTGACGAAGACCTGCTGTTTATTTGCGATGGCGATGCGGGATTAAAGGTTTACAACCGGGAAGATCCATTGGCCATAATCCAAAACCAGCTAGCGCACTTTACCAATATCAACACATTTGACGTTATCCCTTACAACGGAGTGCTAATGCTTATTGGAACTGGTGGAATTTACCAGTACGACTATAGCAATCCGCAGGATATTAAGCTACTAAGCACAATACCCATATCAACCCAAAAAAAGTAGGATGAACAAATACCTATCGGCCACAATCGGTTTCCTGTTCACAGTTTTAGTTGGGTTTTCACAAACAGGAAAGAGCGTAGTTGTTAGGCTTAACGATGGTTCCTACATACACGGAACCATCGTTTCCCAAACAGCAGATAGCCTACAAGTAATTGCTGCTGAGCCGCTACCCAATAATCAACTTGTGGTAACAAAGCGGCCCAAGGATAAAGGGATGTTCACAAGTATATCGCTTAGCATTCTCTCGGGCAAAGAGAACAGCATTAGCAACGATGGCGTTAGCCTTAAGGTTGTTAACGCGTACCAAACAAGCAGCGGAGTAAGCTACGGGGTTGGTGTTGGCATTGAGAACCTTGGCCCAACTCTGCTCCCCATATTTGCAACTCTACAGTACTTCCCGCTCAACACAAAGCTAAGTCCCTACGTTTTGCTCCGGGCAGGTTACGGCTTCTCCCTTAGCAACTCGGAGGTAACCCATAGCGTTCCTTACTACTACGGAAGGCCCACAAGCACCAACACAAGGGGTGGAGTAATGCTTAGCGCATCGGTTGGGCTAGCTAGCTTTGTTTTCAAAAAATCGGCACTAACGGTAAGTGTAGGCTATCAGTATCAGCACGCGGTAACTAACGAAACATACACCATTTGGGGAGCAACCCAAAACCAAAAGGCTTACAGGGAGCTCTCGCACAATTTTAACAGGATGGAAGTGCAGTTTGGCTTTCTTTTTAAATAACACAACGCATTCTTTAGTCTAAATTTGCACCACCATATAACATACAATGCGGTTTTTAAGCCTAAAAAATAGCACTCTAACCGATGCCGATTTGGCGCTGGGCTGCTCGCAAGGCAACCCCAAGCATCAGGAGATGCTATACAAGCGCTATTTCTCGTTTGCGATGGCCATAGGGCTCAGATATACTACCACACGAGAAGATGCTATGGAGGTGGTAAACGACAGCTTCCTTAAGGCCTTTAACAGCATATCCGATTACGATACCTACAGGCCATTTAAGGGGTGGCTGCGCAGAATTATAATCAACACCGCCGTTGATAACTACCGGCGAAACAACAAGCACCAATCGGTGATACCCATTGATACCATCCCCGACACGGAGGGCGACGAACCCGATGTGCTTGTAAATATTGATGCAGAGGATATTTTGCAGCTATTTAACCAGCTCCCTGCCCCATACCGGGTAACCTTTAATCTATACGAGGTTGAGGGCTACTCGCACGAAGAAATTGGGGAAATGCTGGGTATAGCCACATCAACATCAAGAGCAAATTTAACTAGAGCCAAAAAGATGCTTAAAGAACTATACTTTGCCACGATCAACAATACAAAGAGTTGCTATGAAGCCGTTTAACCAGAAATTAGTAGAAAGGATAAACTCCGTTTTTGGCGAGCTAAACAACGACAGCTTGGCCAACGAGGGATTGCATGCTCTTAAACCAAGGCTAAACCAAGCTAAATCCAAAAAAGGGATGCTTATGGTAGCACTTCCCTTCTACGCAAAGGCTGCGTCAGTAGCTCTATTGCTGGGCTTGGGGTGGGTAATCAACCAGGAGCTAATAGAGCACTCCAAGCTACGGTTCTCCAATGTAACCATACGTAGCAAATCTGAATCACCCAAAACCAGTACCCCCATTAAGCGCACCGTTACGCCAAGCCAACCAACTAAGGTGAAACACCCCTCACCTCTGGTAGCAAGTAACCGCTACAGCAATAGCTCCTTGGAACTGGTTGCACTCACAAACAATGCTCCTATTGCTGATATGGATACAGCCACACTGCAACAGCTACCCAATAAAAAACGAACAGATGAAAGCAGCGATACAACTAAGCAACACCTACAAATGCTGCCTAGTATAGAAACACAAAAGGCTAATGGATTCTTTGCAGACGTTACCGAGATGGCTCAGCCTAGCGAGGCGTCGAGAAAGAATGGACTAGAGGTTGGAATATCGTCAATGCTAACCATTATGGAGGATGTTAAAGCCAACTCACCAGGGATATCCGTTGGTGTGTTCTCCCATCATAAAATCAACAGGAAAATTGCCCTAAGCCCAGGCATGAAAATAAATGTACAGGACTTTAACCTTCCATCCATCCCTCAGAACAGCAATGCCGATTACCTTGCGGGCGATATTACAACCGGCGATGCTGCCACAAACATTACCAGTACCCAGGGAAGAATCAAAGTGGTCTCTCTAGAGATACCTCTTAACGTAACGTTTACCCTATTTCAAAGTAGAAAGCATAAACTATCTATATCAACTGGTTTTTCCTCGTTGGCATATATACAGCAAACCTTTGAGCAGAGCTACAGTATCCAACGGAATGAAAATGTTTATAATGAGCTAAACAGCTCATGGGAACAAGTAACCCTTAATAGGAGCTACAATGTTAGCGAGGAGTATGGAGCCTTTAAAAGAATAGACCTGTTTAAGCTGGTAAACCTTTCGGTTGGATACGAAATCCCGTTCAGAAAAAATGCAATAACCATTGAGCCCTTTATTCAGCTCCCTATTGGTACTGTAACCAGCAACAACATGTATATGGGCAATGGAGGACTTACAGTTAAGTACTCCCTATTTTAGACCACCGCACCCCCATATAAGAAAGAGCGACCCGATAGAATCGAGCCGCTCTTTTTGTTAACCACCGGAGATCATTAAGCTATAAACTGCTTGACCAAATATAAAAAGGATTTCAATACCACTACTTTACTTTTGACAAGCACCGCTAATAGCGTGGCGAACGGCACCATGTTGTAATCTAACAAATTTGCACACCCAAACGGCCAAGCAAATCAACCAAAAAGCAGCGGCAAACCAGCCAAAATATACTAAAGCATACCTATAATAGTAAAATACAGCAACGCTGCAATACCTAAAAGCATTTCATTAAACATAAAAACAACACCTAACGAATTCTTTAAAAGCAGTATCTTTGAGCCCAAATTTGGAATTCTAGACAAAATCTAGCCAAAATCGTATGGAAACAAAAATGGAAGTGAACGTTCGTTCAGAGATTGGAGAACTTGAAGGAGTAATTCTACACACCCCAGGAGCGGAAGTAGAAAACATGACCCCTCAAAATGCGCAAAGGGCTCTTTACAGTGATATTCTAAACCTTGCTGTAGCCAAAAAGGAGTACGCACAGCTAAGCGGCGTACTATCAAAAGTAACAAAAACATTTCAGGTAATGGATCTACTAACCAGTGTACTGGAGAAAGATCATGCCAAAGATGAAATGGTTACAACTATTTGCCGGAATGAAAACGTGATGTACCTAGTTGATGAGCTCCTTGAGCTCCCAGCAAAGGAACTAGCAAGGCAACTAATTGAGGGAGTACCACTAAAGCGTAACAATCTAACCAACTTTCTTAGCCACGAAAGATTCTCACTACGCCCCCTATACAACTTTTACTTTACCAGAGACGCCTCGGTATCAATGCTCGATGAGGTGCTAATAGCCCCAATGGCCAATAGGGTGCGCGACAGGGAATCGCTAATAATGGAGGCCATCTTTAACCACTCAAGCCTTGTAAGCGCTAACACCGTTAACCCACACTCGTTTAACCTAAATGGGAACGTTTCCATAGAGGGGGGGGATGTACTTATTGCCCGCGACGACATTTTACTTATTGGCAATGGAACTCGCACCACAACGCATGGAATCGACTTTATTACAAGTCGGTTAATGGCTCAACAGGAGAAGAAGAAACGCCATATTATTGTTCAGGAGCTACCCGATTCTCCCGAATCATTCATACATCTTGATATGGTTTTCACGCTGCTGGATAAAAATCAGTGTATGGTTTTTGATCCTGTAATGCTGCTGCCTAACCGTTTCCAAACGGTACAAATTACCATTGAAAACGGCAAAGTACTCGAAATTAAAACGGTTGACAACATGCTTGTAGCCCTTAAAGCGTTAGGCATGGATTTACAACCTATTTTCTGTGGCGGAACCAAGGATCAATGGACACAGGAACGTGAACAATGGCACAGCGGGGCAAATTTTGTAGCCATTGCCCCTGGTAAGGTTATTGGCTATGCCCGCAATATCCACACCATGGAGGAGATGAACAAGCATGGCTATGAAATTATTAGAGCCAAAGATGTTCTAAATAACCGTATCGATCTAAATAGCTACAGCAAGTACGTTGTAACCATTGATGGTAGCGAGCTTCCCCGCGGAGGCGGTGGCGCCCGATGCATGACCATGCCCGTTTCGCGTAAAAGCGTTAGCTGGTAGAAGCGCATTGAACAATTAGCGGAATTTAACGTTACTCTTTATCAGTACAATAGCACCTATTTGCAAAACTTCATGTGCTATTAGTTTAAGTAACCGCTAATCCTGTTAATATGCTAAAAAAAAATGTTGGTAAAACGGATAAGATAATTCGAATTGCCATTGGTGCTATTATCGCCGTTCTTGGTATTGTTTACCAAAGCTGGTGGGGCTTGCTAGCAATAATTCCATTCGCAACAGCATTCTTAGGCTTTTGTGGGCTTTACACGGCTTGCGGAGCAAGTACCTGCTCAACCAAAGAAAAGCCTTAAGAGCAACCTTAAAATAGCGCAAAAGCCCACTTTACTGGTGGGCTTTTGTGTTTTCAACATCTGCTCAAATCTATACAACACTTTTAACTAAATGGGCGGCCTCCTGCAGGGTTGTTGCGGTAGATACCTTTAAACCAGAGCCATCTATAAGCTCTTTCCCCTCATTGGCATTGGTTCCCTGTAGGCGTACAATTACCGGAACGGATATGTTCCCAACCTCTTTATAGGCATCAACTATGCCTTGAGCAACCCTATCGCACCTAACTATGCCTCCAAAAATATTTACAAGAATGGCCTTTACATTGGGATCCTTAAGAATAATTCTAAATCCAGCCGCAACCGTTTTGGCATTTGCTCCACCTCCAACATCCAAGAAGTTAGCAGGATCTCCACCCGATAGCTTAATAATATCCATAGTAGCCATTGCTAGCCCTGCTCCATTTACCATACACCCCACATTCCCATCTAGCTTTACAAAGTTCAAGTTATTATCTGATGCTTCAAGTTCAGCCGGATCTTCCTCATCCCGATCGCGCATCGCCTCAATAATAGAGTGGCGAAAAAGCGCATTATCATCAACGTTAACCTTAGCATCGGCTGCAAAAATATCATCACTAGAGTTTTTTACAACAGGGTTAATCTCAAACAGCGATGCATCGGCCTTTAAGTAGGCGCCATAGAGCGCTATAACAAACTTCACCATTTGCGAGAATGCCTTTCCGCTAAGCCCAAGGTTAAAAGCAATACGGCGTGCCTGAAAGGACTGAATACCAAGTGGGTCTATCTCCTCTTTAAAAATAAGTTCGGGGGTATTAGCAGCAACCGCTTCAATGTCCATTCCGCCTTGCGGAGAGTACATAATCATATTTGTCCCTGATGCCCTATTCAAAAGAATACTCATATAAAACTCCTTTACCTCAGAAACCCCTTTTTGGTATATTCCCTGCTCAACTAATAGCTTTCTAACAAGTTTGCCTTTGGGTCCAGTTTGATGTGTAATTAGGTTCATGCCGAGTATCTGCTCTGCAAATACAGCAACCTCCTCAATACTTTTGGCTATTTTTACACCACCACCTTTCCCTCGTCCTCCCGCATGTATCTGTGCTTTTACTGCAATGGTATCCGTTCCCGTTTCGCTCATAATACGCATTGCGCAGCCAACGGCCTCTTCAACTGTAAATGCAACATCACCAGCAGGCACTGGTACACCTGCTTCGCGTAATATGGATTTTGCCTGATACTCGTGAATGTTCATTTCTAAAATTTTGGTTAGGTTTGCATCCAATTTACAAAAAAAATGGAACGAAATAGGGTATAAGAACAATAAGCAATGACTGAAAACAGAAAATTAGCTAACGATGAGCTTAATAGGCTTACGCCTGAAGAGTACAAGCAAACCTCCAAACTACCTGTTGCTGTTGTGCTTGATAATATTAGAAGCCTAAATAATATTGGTTCGGTTTTTAGAACTTCCGATGCTCTTGGCGTAGAGAGAATTTACTTATGTGGAATATCTGGAACTCCTCCTCACAGAGATATTCACAAAACGGCTCTTGGAGCAGAGGATGCTGTACCCTGGCAATACTTTGAGCATACAGCAGATGCTATTAGGCATTTAGCGGCAAATGGATATACGGTTATATCGTTAGAGCAAACGGAGAAAAGTATTAATTTAATTGATTATGCCCCAGCCAATAGCAAAAAGTACGCATTGGTTTTTGGCAATGAGGTTAAAGGAGTGAGCCAAGAAGTGGTTAACCTATCCAATGAGTGCATTGAGATTCCTCAGTTTGGCACAAAGCACTCATTCAACATTAGCGTTACTGCCGCCATAGTACTATGGGACTTCTTTAGCAAAATAAGACCCTAACCCATAGGGCACAAAAAAAGGGCGGTAAAAACCGCCCTTTCTACTTAACAATATTTAAACTACTCAACAATAGCTTTAAAAGCTGCGTTTGCTAGATAGTTACGGAACTCCATATCTTTTAGAGCACGAGCTTTAAGCGACTCATCTTTACCAATAGCGGTACGAAGGCTATTAAATAGAAGGGTTTCGTCTTGCATACGAGCGCCAATAATAGCTAGACCGTAAGAAGCTTTAGCCTCGTCAACCTTTTGGAAGGTATTCTTAGCAGCATCAGTTTTACCAGCAAGAAGAAGAGCTAGTCCTTGGTTAAAGGTGTCGGTACCACCAAGATACTCAACAGCAGCAGGGTAAAGACCTTTAACAATGCTAATGATACCAAGGTTGTACTTAACTTCTGGACCTGCATCAGCTGCACGGGTAAACAACCCTTCAGCCTCTTCAAGGTTACCTTCCATTAGGGCAACACAACCACGGTTGTTAATAACTGCAGGAATGTTAGCCATAGCTGCATCTGCTTTATCAAGAGCAGCCTTAGCAGCACTTAGGTCATTAGCTTTAATGTAAAGAGCCGCAGCGTTGTTATAACCACGAGCGCAGTTAAACTTCTCACCAGCCTTGTTGTAAACCTCAATCTTCTTAGCATTATCGCTGATTAGAGTTGCTGCATATAGCATCTCTTCAACATTAAGGCTATCGTAAGAATTTGAATTAACGGCCTCAATAAGTTGCTCATCGCTTAAACCAATTTTGTCAACCTTTGCAATTAGCTTAGAACGACGAAGTTCAGGAAGAATTTTCTCAGCAAGAACGGTGTAAACTTTGCTTAGGTTCTTAATCTCACGCTCACGTACAACTGGATCAGAATGCATTGAAAGAACGCGAAGAATTAGCTCCTTGTCTTCAATAGAAGAAGCTTCAACTAGTTTTTTGAAACCATCCCAGTCTTCGGTAATAACCTCAGAAGAAACGTAATCAGCAGGTTTTCCTTCGGCTTTAGCTTTTTTGAAAACGCCACCTAACCAGTTCTCTGTGTTCTTACCACGTTCTTTTGAAAGTTTGTCGTTAAGAGTCTCAGGGCCATCTGGAGATGCGTAAGCAGAAACAGCAACACCTTTAAGTTCTTTGTTTTCAGCCTTAACAACCTCAGCAATAAACTTCTCCATCATTGTAACCTCTTCCTTAGTAAGTTCAGAGCGACGGATATCAGAACGCTGAATTACGAAGTTAATTTGAGCCTCTTGGTTCTCAGTAATAACGCGCTGGAACTTGTCCTTCATCATCACTGGCTTAGGATCAAAATTAACTAGCTTAGATGTTGCAATAACACCCGCACCAATCTTTTGAGCTACATCGAAAGGTATTTTCTTGTCTTTATAAGAAATAACCATACGAAGTTCAACTTCAGATTTTAGCATCTCATCTTTGTAGTCAAACTCAAACTCTTGTTTGAAAGATCCTCCTGCATCGTAGCTAATAACCTGGTTGTTTGCCTCTACGTCTTGTCCTTGAAGAACTTTAACAGGAAGAGCAAACTCGCCACCTTCATAAACAACAACTGGAGTTATTTCAAGGGTGGCTTTTTTGTTGAAATATTTCGCAGGGAAAGTACCTTCAATAGTACCTTTTACCTTATTACCATGTACCTCAAGAGGATTTGGAGTAAGGGTAAAACTTGTTCCCTGTGGTAATTCCTTCATCTTGTCGGCGCCACCGCAACCGCTTAGGATTAATGCGGCAACAGAAACAACTGCCAAAAAGTGTAACCTGAGTTTTTTCATAGTTCGCTTAGTATTTAATTTGGTTTTTCACGCTTTGCGTTAACAAGTTACAAACTTACTATTCTTTTCTCAAAAGAAAAAGTTTACCATCAAAAATAATGCGTTTACCTAAAAAGACAAACGGTTTATCCCTTTTTTATAGTGCTGATTAAAAATAGCTTCCGCTATTTTATTAAAATCGGAGGGATTTGCAACAAAGTCCAAGTTTGATGTATCCAGCACTAGAAATGCATACTCTGGATGCTGTTTAAAGAAATCAAAATAACCTCGTTGGATGTTATCTAAATAACTGGCAGAGATTGTTTGCTCATAATCTCTACCGCGCTGCTTAATATTACCAATAAGTTTATCTACAGGCAGGTGTAGGTAAACATATAAGTCGGGCTTAGGTATAGACTGGTAAATTATTTCAAAAATTTGCCGGTATAGGTGGTACTCATCCTCAGCAAGGGTGTTACGCGCAAAGATTAGCGATTTCATAAAAAAGTAATCGGCTATAATTAATGGCTGAAAAAGAGATCCTGAACGTAACTCCTGATTAAGTTGCTTGTATCGCTCGGCTAAGAACGAGAGCTCGAGGGGGAAGCTATAACGTTCCTGATTTTTATAAAACTTTGGCAGGAATGGATTGTCGGCAAATTGTTCTAAAACAAGTTTTGCATTAAACTTCTCCGCCAACATGCGGGAAAGAGTGGTTTTTCCCGCCCCAATATTCCCTTCAATAACCAAGTACCTAAGTGCCATTGCTAAAAGAATAAAAAAGGAGTTAGCAATCTCCCAACTCCTTTCAATTTTATAAAACTATAAACCAAAACAGCCCTACAAGGCATTTATTAAAAGATACCCAATAGGTTACAGCAACCTATTGGGTATTTTAAGGGCAGTATATTGCTATAAAACCAGCATCAAATTATGATTAGTATGCGGGTTCAACCTCCATATTTTTCATAATGAAGGAATAGATATCAGTGTATTCCTCTATTACAACCGCAGTAGGAGTACCTGCACCGTGACCTGCCCGTGTTTGAATCCGAATTAGGGCGGGGTAACGGCCGTTTCTATTTTTTTCCTGCAAGGTAGCAATGTACTTAAATGAGTGCGCTGGAACCACTCTGTCGTCGTGGTCGGCAGTTGTAACCATAACTGCAGGGTAACGAACCCCAGACCTAACGTTGTGCAAAGGGGAATAGCTATATAGATTCTCAAAATGTATTGAGTCTTCACTAGAGCCATAATCGTTAACCCAAGCCCAGCCAATGGTAAACTTATGGAAACGTAGCATGTCCATTACGCCAACCTGAGGTATTGCAACTCGGAATAAGTCTGGACGCTGATTAACTACCGCACCAACAAGCAAACCTCCGTTTGAACCGCCCTGTACTGCTAGTTTTTTAGACGAGGTGTATTTTTTGGCAATTAGATACTCGGCCGCAGCAATAAAATCATCAAACACATTCTGTTTATTTAGCTTTGTTCCAGACCTGTACCAATTTTCACCGTACTCGCCGCCGCCTCTGATATTTGCCAAAGCAAACACTCCGCCATTCTCCAACCAGACTAAGCGGCTGGTGCTAAATGTTGGGGTTAGGCTAATATTAAATCCGCCATATCCATATAGTAATGTAGGGTTCTCTCCGTTAAGCTCAATGCCTTTTTTGTGTACAATAAACATGGGTACATCGGTACCATCTTTGCTCTTGTAGAAAACCTGCTTGGTCTCGTAAGCATCAAAATCAAAATCAATGGCAGGTCTAAAGAATTCAGTAGAAACGTTGGTGTTAATATTATACTTAAAAACTACTGAGGGCACAGTAAATGAAGTAAATGAATAGAATGCAATGCTATCATTAGGATTTCCACCCAAACCAGACATGGTTCCTATAGTTGGGAACTCTATTTGATGAACTTTTTCGCCCTGAAGGTCGTAAACCTCAACCTTACTTTTAGCGTCAACAATGTAACTGGCAACAATCTTTCCCCCAACTATTTCACATGACTCAAGAACATCTTTCTTTTCAGGGATAATATCGCGCCAATTCCCAATATCAAGAGTATTAACATTTATTTTTACAAGTTTGTACTTTGGAGCCTTGTAGTTTGTGTGAACTATAAGGTTCCCATCAATATGATCAATAACTTGGTATGTATAGTCGAAGCTTGTAGTTAGCTGAATAAAAGCATTGTTTTCATTCAAGTTGCGTATATACAGGGAATTTCCTTGAGTTGATTCGGTTTCGTAAACAATAAGGAACTTCCCATCGCGGGTAACCTGCGCAGAGTAGTTCCGCAAAGGATACTCCTTATTCTCGAAAATAAGTTTATCTTGATCCTGTGGAGTACCAAGAATATGGTAGTAAACCTTGTGATACTCATTGATATTCGACAGGGCTTTCCCCTGCTTTGGGGCATCGTAGCGACTATAGAAGAACCCGTTTTTATGCCAGCTTATTGAGGAGAACTTAACCCAGCGCAACTCGTCGGTTAGGTTTTCGCCAGAGTTAATGTTCTTTACCTTTATTGTGCGCCAGTCCGAGCCGCCATCGGCTAATGCATAGGCTAGGTATTGCCCTTCCGTTGAAACAGCCAAACCGCCCAAGGAGACGGTACCATCAGCCGAAAGGGTGTTTGGATCTAACAGAACCTTTGGTTCATCTTCCAGTGTATTCTGATAGTACAATACACTCTGATTTTGAAGGCCTTCCTTTTTAAAGAAGAAGTACTTGCCTCCCTCTGAGAACGGAACGCCCATACTATTGTAGTTCCATATCTCCGATAGGCGATTCTTTACTTTATCACGAAACGGGATTGCTGCTAAGTACTCATTTGTTACGGTATTTTGAGCCTTTACCCACTCTGCAACTTCAGGGGCAGTGTCATCTTCTAACCAACGGTATGGATCGCTAACCTTGACACCAAAGTAGTTGTCAACAACATCAACTTTTTTTGTTTCTGGATAGTTTACACCACTTCTATTGCAAGATGCAAAAACTATTAGCACAGCACCCATGAGCACAGGGATTAGCTTTTTCATAGAGTTCGGATTTTCTGGGTTACAGTATAGACCACCAACAAAAATACAATATTGTTTTTAATTATGGAACAGCCAAGCGGCTTGTATTTGCAATATGGAAGATACGGCTTTTAGAATAAATAGTTATAGTTTTTATAAAAAAGTGCAATTCTGGCTTATTGATGAAACAAGAAAACGAGCGTCCAGTTGCTGAACGCTCGTTTTGAATGGTATTGTTTTGTGTAGCTACTACTCCTTTGCAGGCTTAGGCAGCAGGACTCTTCTTGAAAGTTTATACTTACCCGTTTTCTTATCAACCTCGATAAGCTTAACTTCAATAATATCGCCTTCCTTAAGAACGTCCTCAACTTTTGCAACGCGCTCCCATGAAATCTCAGAAATATGAAGAAGGGCATCTTTACCAGGCAGAATCTCAACAAAGGCACCAAATGCCACAATTGATTTTACTTTACCCTTGTAAATTTCGCCTACCTCAGGAATTGCAACAATGCTTCTAACCCATTTAACAGCGGCATCACGAGCCTCACCGTTATCGGCAAACACGCTAACTATTCCTTGGTTGTTAACCTCTTCGATGTTAATGGTAGCGCCGGTTTCGCGCTGGATTTCCTGTATTACTTTTCCACCAGGGCCAATAACAGCACCAATAGAATCGCGTGGGATATTAAACTGCTCAATGCGTGGTGCATGAGGTTTCAGATCGGTACGTGGCTCGGCAATGGTAGATGTCATAATATTAAGGATGTGCATACGACCCTCACGAGCTTGATCAAGAGCCTTTGCAAGAACCTCATACGATAGTCCATCAACCTTAATGTCCATTTGGGTTGCGGTAATACCATCGCGGGTTCCTGTAACCTTAAAGTCCATGTCGCCAAGGTGATCCTCGTCGCCAAGAATATCGGAAAGAACAGCGAAACGCTGAGCACCAGCCTCAGTAATTAGTCCCATGGCAATACCTGAAACAGGTTTGCGGATTGGGATACCGGCATCCATAAGGGCAAGTGTGCCTGCGCAAACGGTTGCCATAGACGATGATCCGTTTGACTCAAGGATATCGCTAACAACACGAACTGCATAAGGATTTTCTTGTCCGCTAGGAACCATGCGCTTAAGCGCACGGTGTGCAAGGTTTCCGTGACCAATCTCACGACGGCTAACACCACGCGATGGTCTAGCGTCGCCAGTTGAGAATGGGGGGAAATTATAGTGCAATACAAATTTTTCTGTTCCACGAACTAGCACCTCGTCAATAACCTTCTCGTCTAGTTTTGTACCTAGAGTAACAGTGGTTAGCGACTGGGTTTCGCCACGGGTGAATAGCGCTGAACCGTGAGCCATTGGAAGGAAATCAATCTCGCAAGTAATTGGGCGAATCTGGTTGGTTTTACGACCGTCAAGACGAACGCCTTCGTTAAGAATCATCTTACGCATGGCCTCTTTCTCAACTGCATGGTAGTAGCGACCAACAAGGGTTCCCATAGAAGCGCGCTCCTCCTCAGTTAGCGTTTCAACAAACTGTTCCTTAATGGCATCGAATGCAGCAGAGCGCTCATGCTTAGAAAGCATTGACTTAGCTACTTCGTAAACCTTATCGTAGCAGAAGTCCCAAACTCTTTTCTTAAGCTCCTCATTATTTGTTTCGTGGCAATAGGTACGTTTAACAATACCCAATTCCTTTGCCAGTTCAACCTGAACAAGGCACTGTTTTTTAATAGCTTCGTGAGCAAACTTAATGGCCTCAAGCATTTCTGCCTCAGAAACCTCGTTCATCTCACCCTCAACCATAAGAATATTGTCATATGTAGCACCAACAACAAGCTCAAGGTCAGCCTCAGCAACCTGATCAAAGGTTGGGTTAATCATCAGTTTGCCACCAATACGTGCAACGCGAACCTCTGATATTGGGCCATGGAAAGGTATGTCTGAAACAGCAATTGCTGCTGATGCCGCCAAACCTGCAAGAGCATCTGGCATAATATCTTTTTCTGCAGAAATAAGATTAATAGAAACGAAGGTATCTGCATGGTAGTCCTCAGGAAAAAGAGGACGTAACGCGCGGTCAACCAAACGAGCAACAAGAACTTCGTAATCTGAAGGCCTTGCCTCCCTTTTCATGAATCCACCGGGAAAACGGCCGCTTGCGGCAAACTTCTCTTTGTAATCAACGCTTAGGGGCATAAAATCCACGTCCTCTTTAGCATCCTTTGCGCTAACAACGGTTGCAAGGAGCATGGTTTTCCCCATACGGATAACAACTGCCCCATCAGCCTGTCTGGCTAGCTTGCCAGTCTCAATGGTAATGGTACGTCCATCGCCAAGGTCAATTGTTTTTTGAACAACATTAAACATAAACTTAACTTATAAGGTGAATAAGCATAAAATCTTGTCGGGGTGAAACAGCAAATCAGAGGAAGCCCGGAACTCTCCTCTGATAATATACCGCTATAAAATTACAAAAAAAGGCAATTGTAAGAATTGCCTTTTTTGTGTGGTTACTTTCTTAGGTTTAGCGCTTTTACAATAGCACGATATCTTTCAATATCCCTATCTTTTAGATAATCGAGCAAACGCCTCCGCTTACCCACCAACTTCAGAAGGGAACGTTGTGTTCCATAGTCCTTTCTGTGCGTTTTTAAATGCTCGGTTAGGTGGTTAATACGGTAGGAAAATAACGCAACCTGGCCTTCTGGAGAACCAGTGTCGATATTAGACTTTCCGTACTCCTTAAAAAGTTCTTCTTTCTTCTCAGCTGTAAGATAATTCATAGCACTGATAATTAGTGGGTCTATATTTAGGCGGCAAAGTTAACACCTTTTTTGAAAATCAAAGCCTATACCCTACTTTTTTTAGCACTCAATGACTTACTTTATTGGACATACAACTGATTTAATGAGCCTTATGCTGTTAATAATAATTATACTATTCCAGTTACTCCTTTAGTAAGAGCTGCACTAACGGGATGGCATAAAGCCCAACCCTATCCCATTTTTTACCTTAATGATAATGGATGCAACCCTTTAGGAACGGAATCATAAAAAAATTAACTTTTTAACAGAATTCTTGCTCCAAAACGGCAGTAAAGACACTTCTTCTGGTCGCAGTAGCTTCCTTTAAGATGAATAAGCGCTTGCGAAAAGAACGCATTCTCCGATTTAACGTTTAGCTGCTCAAAACCCTTAGTTACGGAGTTCTCTTCGGAGGGTAGGTGCTCTAGCAAGCCAACCGCATTATCCTTTAGCTGCTGCTGTCCCGTATGCTGCCCGTATGCAAACATGAAAGGGATAACAGAGTTTATGAGGATGTTGTTTATGGCCGCTTTTCCTAGCCGCTTCTCACTCTCGGCAGCTTCTTTTCCTAGTACGTAATGCGTTTTCCAATACTCAGAGCCCGAAACGCTGAACAAAGTGCTGAACTTAGAGCTGGGCGTTAGCTCCATTGCCTTTGAGAACAGACCCGATGAGCCATGAATTAACCTTGCTAATTGTGCTATGCGCACGGTTGGGAACGATGATGGCCTTAAGCGTAGGAACTTCCAAAGATTTACATCGATTGGTTTTAGCCCGAACTTTTGTGCAAGGTGAGTGTACTCCTTGCGCATGGCATCAACATATGGATCGGCCTCGCACTTGGCTAGCAAGCCCGATTGACCAAACAGCATGGATTCCAGCTGGAATAAACTTGATTTGTGCTTTGCCAAATACTTTAACGGGGTAGCCTTAGCAAGCAACTCAAAGGGTAACGCGTTTATTTTTAGACCTATGCTGCGACATACCGATTGGTAAAAAGCCTCTTCCCAACTTCCATTTTCTTGCTTTACCAAAGTTAGCACGCCCTCACTTTTTACACTTAGCCTTTCTGTAACAAGATTCGATAACCAGAACTGCGTAAAAAACTCATCGGCCAGCATAAGCTGCTCGCCACAGGGAATCCACTGTGTTGACTGAATTAAACTATCGTAAATGCCCTGCATACGCTCAGGAAATGGAATTACAAGCGTTTCAACCGCATGTCCATGCGTATTGCGAGCCATCTCATCATCCTCCACCACAAGGTGAAGTATTACGCTATCGTAGGCCGAATCCAGATGGTGAGAGTGCCTATACCAGTCGGAACCCTTAACGTGAATCTCCACGTTACCAGCCCATAGCGTTCCGCCAATATCAACCTTTGCATTAAAAAAATCGGGACCAGAGTTTACGTTGTGCTCACCTGGGTGAACAACCTTTACGGTTTGCCCCGATTGCGTGGCTAACCCATTTAGGTTATGATGAGCGTATTGCCAGTAAAAGTGAACAAGCTCTTCGGACATGGGGTATAGTTATTTAATTGCTTTTTACATGCTTTACGTTGGTTTGGTAACCAACAAACCCCAAGTTAAAAAAACATATGGTGATGGAGAATAGCGACAGCAAAAAAGTGATAATTTTGGGTGTTCCTAGCAGGAGCTATTCCAATAAAAAGTGAGCATCGGGGTGTAGCGCAGTCCGGTTAGCGCGCGTCGTTCGGGACGACGAGGTCGCGAGTTCGAATCCCGCCACCCCGACAAGCCTCTTTCCCTAAAACAAAGAGGCCAGAACCTAAGTTCCAGCCCCTTCTACCAATTGATCCGTTTATTGTTTTTCGAAAGGCAAGTGTTTACTGATGATTCCACATGCGGCGCATGCGCTCCCACTTATGGTCGCGATGAGCCTCGATGGAGGCAATATCAGCATCGCTAAGATGCTTAAATCGGCCTTGTTTTTTAAGATAATCGGCAACCGACGCAAACTGCTTTGGATTGCGGGTTAGCCTATAATCGCCATTCTCGTACTCGGCAAGGAAGAACAGACCGCAATCAACGGCTTCCTTCGCAATCTCAACCGAGGTTTCGGTGGGGGTTCCCCAGCCCGTTGGGCACGATGCGTAAACGTGAATAAACGCTGGCCCCTTTACCTGTGCGGCTTTTTGTACCTTATCGATATAATCCTGAGGATATCCAATGCTTGCCGTTGCTGCATAAGGGATATCGTGCGCAGCAATAATCTCAAAAAGGTTCTTCTTTTGAGTTTTGGAGCCGTGGATATTCTTTCCCGCAGGTGTGGTTGTGGTTTGGGTTCCAAATGGGGTTAGCCCGCTCTTTTGGATACCCGTGTTCATGTAGGCCTCGTTATCGTAGCAGATGTATAGCACATCGTCGCCACGGTCAATCATGCCCGAAAGAGCCTGAAGCCCAATATCGGCTGTGCCGCCATCGCCTGCAAAGGCAACCGTTTTAAAGTTCTGAATGCCCAAGGCCTTTGCGCCAACCGCAATACCAGAGGCCATGCTTGCAACCCCAGGAAAAGTGGTAATTATGGCGTTGTTTGTAAAGGCCATTTGTGGATAGATAAATCCAACAGCAGCCATACAACCTGCAGGGAATGCAGCATATGTGCGCTCGCCCAGCACCTTAAGGGCTAGCCTTACCGCAAGACTTCCGCCGCAACCAGCACACGCCTTGTGTCCGTAGAAGAACTCCTGATCGGTGATATTCTTTGGGGTTATCCTTGTAAGTGTATTTGCGCTACTCATTGGTTTCAACGTTAAGGTTAAAGAAATCTACGGTTTTATAGGCTTCGCCTGCAGCAACGCGTTGTAGCTTAAGGAACATGTTGCGGATATCGGCTTTAGAGATATCACGACCGCCCAAACCGCCCACAAAGTTCAGCTTTGGTACGGTGTTCCCAACCTTTGCTAGCGCGCTGTTTACGTTGGTATAAACGGTACCCTCATATCCAAAGGAGATATCCTTTTCTAGCACGCCAATGGCCTTAGCTTTAGCGGTTAGGCTTTGAAGTTGCTCCTCGGGGAAAGGACGCATGTAGCGAATTTTAATAACGCCCACTTTATGTCCTTCGGCGCGCATCTCGTCAACCACATCGCGAACGGTACCCGTTACGCTACCTAGGGTAACTAGCAGCACCTCGGCATCGGCACTTTGGTACTCATCAACCATACCGTTGTACTTACGGCCAAACATGGTGGCAAAATCGGTATCGGCCTGCTCAAGAACCTTAACCGCGTTAAGTACCGCTAGGTTTTGCTGATACTTAAACTCGGTATTATCGTTTGGCTGCGAGCTGAATCCCATGTTCTTGGGATTGTTGAAGCACATTTTATTTGGGGTTTGGAACGGAGGCAAGAAGGCATCAACTTGGCTCTGCTCTGGTATCTCCACAATCTCGTAGGTGTGGGTAAGGATAAACCCATCAAGGTTAACCATCATTGGGGTTAGCACATCGGGATGCTCGGCAATACGAAAGGCCTGAATCATCATATCCAAAGCCTCCTGCGCATCCTCAACGTAAACCTGAATCCAGCCAGAATCAAGTAGCGAAAGCGAGTCGCGCTGGTCGCCATAGATGCTCCAAGGGAGCGCAACGGAACGGTTAGCATTCATCATAACCACAGGGAAACGGCCACCGCTGGCGTAGTGTAGCCCCTCGGTCATGTACAGCAAACCTTGCGATGATGATGCGGTAAAGGTACGCGCGCCAACTGCGCTTGCTCCCATGGCTGCGGATATAGCCGAGTGCTCCGACTCAACGTGCATGTACTCGGCATTCAGCTCGCCGCGCTCAACCATCTCCGATAGTCGCTCAACGGTAATGGTTTGCGGGGTAATAGGATATGCTGCTATTACATGAGGTCTGGATAGCTTTACGCCAATGGCAACAGCCTCATCACCAGAAATAAATTCTCTTTTTTTGCTCATTTTATGCCCTCCATTAAAGCTGTTCCTTAACCATTTCAATTGCATTCTTAGGGCACTCGTGGGCGCAAACGCCACATCCCTTGCAGTAATCGTAGTCAACCGCAATTTTGCCGTTATCCTTAAAGATTGTACCATCGGGACAAACCAGGTAACAGCGGAGGCAGTAAATGCAGGTATCGTGATTTACCACAGGCCTAAAAGTTCGCCAACCGGCATTGGTATCGGCAAGATGACCCGCGGTAAACTGAGGGCCCACAGGGAATCCCTCTATATGGCTTGGGCGAATAAAGTTTTGCTTTACAGGACGACTCATAGGGCTTGCGATTTTACTAGTTCATAAACTCGACGAACAATCTCCTGATTTGGACCAACAAGGCTTGGTTTCATCTCGTGCTCGATGCTCTTTAAAGCCGACTCAAGGCTAACAAAGCCCGAAGCCGCAACCAGCGCACCATACATGGCCGTGTTGGTAATTGGACGCTTAAGCACCTCAAGAGCTAGCGATGTTGCATCAACGGCAACCACCTTAAACCCATCCAGTTCCTTGTAACGCGCAGCATCGGTAGTGTTTACCACAAATGTGCACGAAGGCTTAACGCGCGATGTAATACCAGCATTAATAAGCGTTTCGTCCATAACCACAACGTAATCGCAGGATTGGATTTCGCTTCTATCGCGAATTTTCTCATCAGATATTTTGGTGAAGGCCAAAACGGGAGCGCCTCTACGCTCAGGGCCAAACGCAGGGAATGCCAAAGCGTGTTTACCCTCAAATATTGCAGCAGCAATGCCCAATAAGCGAGATACAGTAAAACCACCTTGTCCTCCTCTACCATGCCATCGAATCTCTTTCATATAAGCTAGATTATTCGTGCCGAACTAATAGAATTATGTTCTACAAATATTGCCGTTTTATGCTGTTTTTTCTTTAATATGATTTATTTTTAGATTTCTATTCTACAGATTTGATTTTTTATTACCATTTATTCGAAAAAGCCTGACTTTAGGGAATTAAAACAGAAAAATTTGCTGCAATGAAACTGGATGCCACTGATATTAAGATTCTTTCTATTCTACAGAACGATGCCCGCATTACCACAAAGGAACTAGCAGAAAGGCTTCACCTTTCAACTACCCCGGCATACGAAAGGGTAAAGAAGCTGGAGAAAGAAGGGTATATTGAGAAGTACTCGGCAGTGCTAAACGCTGAGAAAATTGAACGTAAGCTCACCATATTCCTCATGGTATCGCTTAAGAGCCACTCCAAAGATGTTGTGGAATCGTTTCAAAAAACGGTACTATCGCTACCCGAAGTAATGGAGTTTTACTACATTTCGGGAAACTACGACTCGCTGCTTAAGGTTATGGTTAGCGACATGGACCAGTTCAAGGTATTTTTAGAGGAGAAACTTGCTGGTATTGAGCATATAACCCATTTTCAAAGCGTGTTTGTTATTTCTGGCGCCCAAAAAGGAGGATACGACTTAAATATGGGGCTCCTGAAAAAGTAGGCTAAAGGATTATAAACCCACCACTATACCCAATCAATGAAAAAGATAACCACCCTACTCATTGCGCTTATTGTGCTCACTGCCTGTAGCCAGCCAGTCAAGGATAAACAACCCGATGATAGCAGCCAACAGCGGTACATAGTTTTAATGAACCCAACTGTTAATAACATCAAAACCTTTAAATACCTTACGGAGAATGGGATATTTACATTACCCGCTCACTACAAGGCCATTGGAGTTTACCACACAAAGCAAGCCTACAACTTTCAGCAAACGGCAGATTTTCTGCGTAACGAAGGAATTCTGAATGTTGAGCTACAGCCAATTACCGAGGTGCTAAATCCTAGTCAGCTTTACCAGCATAACAGCTGCACGGAGCAGTTCACAAGCCTCTTTAAACAATCGGAAGGGATTATCTTTTTTGGCGGGCCAGATATGCCACCTGCTACCTACAATGAGCCCACTAACTTGCTAACCGTTATTACCGATGCGCACAGACACTACATGGAGCTATCGTTTCTGTTTCACCTTTTAGGAGGATATCAGGATTCCACATTTGCACCGCTGCTTGAGCAGAAAAAAGAGTACCGAATTCTAGGCATTTGCCTAGGCATGCAGAGCATGAATGTGGCAACCGGCGGAACGATGGTTCAGGATATCCCCACCGAGCTGTACCAGTGCCAAACAGCAGAGGATGTGCTACAACTACCTGCGGATAATCAGCACAGAAACTACTTCACAAACTTTGGTGTTGATGGAGACCTCTCGTGGGGCAGCTTTCATAGAATACGCTTCACCAAAGAATCAAACCTTAACGATTTGCAAAGCGACGAAACGCCTATGGTTTGGAGCTCACATCACCAAGCCATTGAGCGCATGGGCAAAGGTTTTATACCTGTTGCTACATCAATGGATGGGAAAATAGTAGAAGCCGTTACGCACACCGAATACCCCAATGTGGTTGGCGTGCAGTTTCACCCTGAGGTTCCCGATATTTATAAGCCCAACGTTCCTATTCATGCAATGCCCAATAGTACAGACAGTTCCTACGCTCATAGATTTCCAAACATCCAGGGTGTAGATTTTCATAACACTTTCTGGAAAAGGATTGGGGGTATGTACTAATCGTTTTAAGCCTATTTGCTATATAGTTCAGCACCTTACGGATTTCCATAAAGGTGTGATTAGAAAATGCAACCAACCAAAGTCACACCTTACTGTAATCCTGTTACTTACAAAAATATCATTGAAAAAAATCTTTAATCTGTAAAAAAACGGAAACAAGCCATACTAATGGAAGTAGAAAAGTTAAGCAGAAGCATGCCAGAAGCAGATAAGCTCGCGTTTACTCAGCTAGTAAAGGAGCACGAGCGCATAATAAACAAAGTATGTAGGGTTTACACGCGTAATGAATCCGACAGGCAGGATCTTTTTCAGGAGATTCTGTACCAGCTTTGGCGAAGCTTTGGAAACTTTAGGGGCGAATCTAAGCCATCGACTTTTATATATAAGGTAGCCCTAAACACCGCATGTACGCAGCTTAGGAACGATGACCGTAGGCAGCGCAACATGGCACAGTACCAAAAGGAGGATTACACTCCCGATGGCGAAAACACCGATGAGCAGATACAGCGCCTACACTGGGCAATTTCGCAGCTTGACGATGCCGAGAAGGCAATAATCACCCTCTACCTAGAGAATCATAGCACAGAGGAGATTGCCGAAATTATTGGTATTAGCACATCTAATGCCGGAGTGAAAATCCACAGAATAAAGAAGAAACTTCAAACTATATACAGTCATGAGCAGTAATAACGAATTTGACAATCTGAGTGATGCTTGGGGGAAAATGGACTCCAGCGCAAACGCAGATCTTGCTGTAATGATTGAGAAAACCCTTGCCAAGAGTAAGGAGCCAAATACAGTTTTCACAAAGTTGAAAAAATCGTTCTGCGTTGAAATTATATCTGGCTTTATAATATCCCCGCTGCTTATTGCTTATGCAATATACGATTGGTCTAATGTGTACGGCGCCATTTTTCTACTATCTCTAGGGATACTTTTCCTAACGCTTGTATCATACTACCTAATCAAGTTCCAGAAAATTAGGAGCATTAACCTAGTTGGAAGCGACCTTAAGGAAAGCCTTACCGAGCTAATTAGTAAAACTGAACGGTTCATAGTTTTTTACCGCAATATAAATTTATACCTAGGTTTAATACTTATTATCCCCTCCATGATATACGGATTCCAAATAGGAGCAGGAGATTCAGCCATTTTAAACCGCGCAAACCTTGCAAGCATTCATCCTGCGGTGTGGATTTTTAATGTGCTTTTTGTTGCAGCCTTTGTTGTAGCCTACGTGTACTTTGTTAAATTCTACGTTAAAAAGATGTATGGCAGGCACGTTGATAAGCTTAAAGCGCAGCTTAGCCACTTAACGGAGGAGGAACCCGCCAACCAGTAAAACCCTAAGTTAACATAGCTTGGTTTTGCCAAGCACCAAAAAGAGAAAGGGGCTTGCGCCCCTTTTTCTATAAACTCTTTTTAGCAAGGTAAAAATCTACCTTTTCTAGGCTATTGTCGGCCATACGAGCCTCCATCTCATCAAGGGTTCTAGGAGCAGGGAGAATAACCTTTTCGCCAGGTTTCCAATCAAGCGGCAGCGCCACTTTAAACTTATCGGCAGTTTGCAGCGCCTTAAGGGAGCGGAGAATCTCGTCCATGTTACGCCCCACATTTAATGGGTAGTACATTATTAGGCGGATTTTTTTGTTTGGGTCGATAAAGAACACCGCACGTACAGCAGCCGTTTCGCTCTCGTTTGGCTGAAGCATTCCGTAAAGCTTAGACACCTTCATGTCCAGGTCGGCAATGATTGGGAAATCAAAGTAAACGCCAGTTTTCTCCTTAACGTTGGCCACCCATCCTAGGTGAGCGTGTATGCTGTCGATGCTAAGGCCAAGCAGCTCCGCGTTTAGGTCGGTAAACTCCTGCTTGCGAAGGGCAAAGCCGCTCATCTCGGTGGTGCAAACAGGCGTGAAATCGGCAGGATGAGAGAACATTACAATCCACTTGTCCTTGGCAAAGTCGGACATCTTAATATTCCCTTTGGTGGTTACAGCGCTAAAATCTGGGGCGATATCGCCAATACGAGGCATTACGGTTAGTTCTTGTGTTTCCATGGTTAGTTATGTTATTTAACGTTTTACAATTTTTTTCGTTTTGGTTGTTTCCCAATCACTGACAGCGTTTTTAACCCTGTCAGTGGTTTTACAGAGGAAAGCACCTTAATCAATCTGCATTGAATTCTAATTATTTACCTAGGTATGCAGAGTACATCCATACAAGCTTCTCCTGCTCACGGATATAGTCGCTCATTAGGGCGTTGGTACCCTCATCGTTAGCATCGGCAGAGAGGTCAAGAATATCGCGCTGTAGAGTGATAATCACCTCAAAGGAGTCGAGAATGTTCTGTAGAGCCACCTTCCC
The DNA here is from genome assembly GCA_016931855.1 of Bacteroidales bacterium. Lineage (GTDB taxonomy): Bacteria > Bacteroidota > Bacteroidia > Bacteroidales > Tenuifilaceae > UBA5206. The sequence goes on along the minus strand of JAFGDZ010000081.1, from coordinate 11,637 downwards.
ATCGGAGACATTAGTGTTCTCCTTAACGCTAGAGCGCTTTAGGTAATCGGTGTAGCTGTGTAGCGGCGAGTGCGCAAGGGTAAGAATACGCTCGGCAACCTCATCAATCTTAACCTGAAGGTCGGTGTAAAGCTCCTCGAACTTTAGGTGAAGCTCAAAAAACTTCTCGCCCTTTATGTTCCAGTGGTACCCACGGGCATTCATGTAAAGCAGCTGGTAGTTTGCAAGTAGAGCATTTAACTTGTCGGCAAGTTGAGCCGATTTTTCAACGTTTAATCCAATTCGTGATGTGGTTTTCATATCTATAAAAGTTTAATGTTTTTACTGTGATTTTTGAACAATACAAAGGTGGTTAACCTTAACATATTTATCAAACTGATATTTTATATCACATCATCTATAAAATCTATTACATTTGTATTTCAAGTATTTATACAACAACAGTCAGAATTCTGAACAAGGAATTAGGATAATAACCCCAAAAATCATCAGCAAAAAATGAATTTACAGCAGCTAGAGTACATTATTGCCGTAGAGAATCACAGGCATTTTGCCAAAGCGGCCGAGGCGTGCTTTGTTACCCAGCCCACGCTGAGCACCATGATTCAAAAGCTGGAAGATGAGCTAGAGGTTCGCCTTTTTGACCGCAGCAAGCAGCCCGTAGTACCTACACCCATTGGCGAGTGCATGATTGCCCAAGCCCGCCGCATACTTGCCGAAGCCGAGAAGCTAAAGCAAATGGCCATGGAGGAGAAAGGGGTTATTGCCGGTACGCTTAGGCTGGGCATAATACCAACGCTAGCCCCCTACCTGCTGCCGCTATTCCTAAAAAGCTTTACCACAAAGTACCCAGGCGTTACGCTAAAGCTAACCGAGATGGTAACCGACCAAATTGTAGATGAGCTAAAGCGGGGCAAGATTGATGCGGGGCTACTAGTAACGCCCCTTTACGATAACTCACTTAAAGAACGCCCTCTTTTTTATGAAGAGTTCTACGCCTATGTGGGAAAGGATGAGCAAATATTTAGTAAGGAGTACATTCTGCCTGGCGATATAAACCCCAATAGGCTCTGGCTTTTGGAGGAAGGGCACTGTTTCCGCTCCCAAATACTAAAGCTTTGCGAGCTGAAGAAAGAGAGCGGCACATCGAATTTTGAGTACGAGGCAGGAAGCATTGAAACGCTCATTAGACTGGTGGAGCAGAGCCAAGGAGTAACCATTATACCCGAACTTGCCATTGATGGGCTAACAGCCAATCAGCAGCAACACGTACGCCCTTTTGCAGGCCCAGCACCACTTAGAGAGGTAAGCGTTGTTACCCATAGAGAACAGGTAAAGAAAAGGCTTATTGACAGCTTAACGGATGAGATTATTAAATCGGTTCCACAGAGAATACAGGAGCGAAAAAGCGGCAATGTTGTTGATATTTAACCCCACTCATACCAAATGTGTTGTTAACTAGTGCAAATCTATAACATTATGCTCTACGGACCACTTCATTAACCCAATAATGGATGAGGTATTGGTTTTACGGTAAATATTTCGACGGTGCGCCTCAACGGTACGCTCACTAATGAACAGCTTATCGGCAATTTCCTTGTTGGCCAGCTCATTTAGCATAAGCCTAAGAATCTCCTTTTCGCGAGCAGTAAGAAGCGCTCTGCTGGATTTAGACTCAGTTTTTTCCATCAGAATAGAGGCAATCTCCTCTGATATATAACGCTTACCCTCAAGTATATAAGCAATAGCCCGCTGGATAGTATCTATTGTTGATGATTTAACAAGGTAAGCATCAATGCCAAGGTCTAACATCTCGCGGATAGTTGCAGCATCCTCGCACATGCTTAGCATGGCAATGCGAACCCGGGGAAACTCCGCACGAAGCCTTTCAACCAGAATGCCACCACCCTCTTTGGGCATTTGCACGTCGCAAAAAACAATATCAACAGCATTGTTTTTAACCAAGCAATAACCCTGCTCAACGTTAGCACCTACACCAACCACCACATATCCGCATGAGGTGAGCATAGACTGTAAACCCTGGGCAAACAGGACGTGATCGTCAACCAGCGCTATTTTTACCTGCTTCTTTTCCATTGCATGTTTTTTCTTACTTAAGTATTATTGAATAACAGCCTAAAAGTATAACTATAATAAATTAGTTTACAGCAAGATAAGAACTTATTCTTCTACCGGAAAATGGAACCTCTATAATATAGGTAGTTACGGATTCCCCTTGAGCCGAATCAACAACAATGCTACCACCAACCTGCTCCAGCCTAACCCTAATGTTACGCCAACCATAACCAGTTGATGTTTTAAGTTCCTCGGGATTAAAACCCTTGCCCTCATAGGAGATTTGAAGCCCAATAGTAGAGCTATCATTTGTAAACTCTACTAGTGCCCACGAGGCGTTAGCATGCTTAACAATATTTGTGGTAATCTCCTGTGTAACCCTAAATAGAGCATACTCTATGTCGGATGGCAAGCGCGAACTCAAAGTCAAGGCATTAAAGGAGAATACATTGTTTACCACATTAAGCCTCTCTACAAGAGCGCTGCAAGCAGCGTTTAACCCTTCCTTAACAAGTACAATGGGCATAAGGTTAAAGGCAACGTCGCGTAGATTAAGGTAGATATCATCAACTTGACGAAGAAAAACCTCCTGCTCCGCAATTGATACCATCTCCTGTTTAGATATTTTGTAGGCAAGGGACATTTTAAGCAGCGCAATCATGCTTCCGATACCATCGTGCAAATCGCGGGCAAACCGCTTACGCTCAGACTCCTGTGCACGAACGAAACTTGATAGCAGATCCTGCTTCTTCTCGGCAATTTCCTTTAGTAGTGAGTTGATAAAGCTAACCTTCCTCCTATCGTAAATCATAAAGCCTATAGCAACAAGGCTCAAAAGAAGAATAAGGGAAAGAAGGTAAAAGGACAACCGCATTACTTTTCTAGATAGCTTAAGATTATCAATCTCGGCTCGTTGCTTCTCAATAATCATTTTGCGCTCCCTATTGGACGCTTTATAATTGGCTATTAACGACTTAACCCCCTCGCTAGTATTCTTACTATTTGCAATTGTGACAACGCTATCGGCCTTAGCAAAGTAAAGCGCAGATCCTTTGTACTTTTTAGCCGTAAGAAGGTAGCGCGCCTTTAAAGTGTATATTCTTGACAGGAAATGGTGGTTGGAGGTTTTTACCGCATCGTCGTGTGCTACCTGAAGGTAGGAATGAGCAACCCTAGGTTGCCGCCTTTTAAAGTATATTTTGGCAATGCTAAAGTTAGCATCAATCTGTATTCCCTTTGCAATACGGTTCCCACTCTCGGCAACCAATTTAAATACGAGTTCGGCAGAGTCTAAGTCTTTCTCAGCAAGGTACAGCTGCCCTAAAGTATTTAGCGCATAAATATGGATATAGCTAAGTTCAGCCCCCTTAGGAACCACCTCAGATATTGGGTAAAGGAGTTCATAAGCTCTGGAAGTATCTCCGGTAAAGTATAGGGCGCTACCCAATATTGCCTTAAATGCAACATGATACTCTTTGTTGCTCTTTGTGTTCTCAAGGGAGTCACACATCAAAGCAAATCTGAGCGATTCATCTGTATTCCCTGATACCTGAGCTACAATTGAAAGATAAGAGTAGGCCATCTGTAAGCCCAATGTATCCTTCTCGTCACCAGAAATAGCCAAGCAGGTATATAAGTAAGCAAGGGCATCGTTATACCTAAGGTCAGCAATAGCCTTTAGTACGGAATGCTCTCTTATAATTTGTAACTGATTAGTAGAATCCAGTTCAGAGTAACCGCCCCCACTCAAATCGCTTTGCGACATTTGTGCAAAAGGGAAGACAAAAGGAGGATTCTTTACATCAAAGGGTGTACTTTTTGCAGGTTTGCCAGAGAAAACAAATAGTAGTAAAAAAACAATTAGATAACTGGATCTAGAATTAATTTTACACATACTAAGATATCTTTATTCATCACAGAATCAACTACACTGACAGATATTCTGTTAGTATTTAAGACGACAAATTTAAAGAAGGTTTAATTCAATAAATAGGCTATATAACATAGATTACAAAGTATCCGTCTAAAAGAAGGATTACAGATCAGGAGCGCAAATTAACATACTGTTAGTAACATAATTAGACAAGCAGAATAAAAAAAAACAAAAGGAGCTGCCTAAAAGACAGCTCCTTTTCCGTTAATCAAAAAAGACTAATTTTTCAAAAGATGATTGGAGTCAACCGCTCGTTGAGGGTAAGGAAGAACATAAGTTTCTCCTGCTAGTTTCATATCTTGCCAGCGCACCCATTCAAAAGACAGTTCTAAACGACGTTCCTGATCAAGAGCTAGCGCAGATTTTCTAACTGATTGGAACTCGGTTAGTCTATTGGCATTACCCGCTTCAGCAGAAATCAAATACATCTCTGCAATTCTTGATACTAATAAATCAGAATCATCGTCAGTGGTATACTTTGTTGAGAAATAAGCTCCGTGCTCAGTGTTGTATCTAAATAAACTAGCACGGGTATCATCACCCTTAACTAAAGCAACTAGTTCATCTGCTGCAGCAAAACAGTTCCAAGTTGCAGCTTGAGGACTCATAATCCATCCCCAACTACCGTTCTCTTCTCCTTTATTTCCTGCAAAACGCATAATGGTTTCCCCTCTATACTCTGAAGGATTAACCGCTAGAGAGAATTTACCAGAAGTAATTAACTCTTCGGCAAGTGCCCCAGCAGAAGGTAGATCGCCTTGTATCCTATACACCCTAGCAAGTAAAGCCTTTGCAGCTTCCTGTGTTGGCGTGCACTGACTAACTTCTGCATTTTTAGCATTAAAAGCAGGGCTATTTGCCATAGCAAACTCTAAATCTTTAACAATAAAGTCAAGTACATCCTCCTTTGAAGAGGGAGCAATTGGCTTATTATCGTAATTCTCATCTACTAATGGTACTCTTTCAAAACTGTCGTATAAACGCAAGTAGCTTAGGGCTCTACAATACCTAGCCATAGCTATTTGAGCTGTTGACGCAGAAGGAACTCTCATAACTGTATGAATACGCTCAATGGCTCTGAAATATCCAAAGTAGCCATAGCTCAAAAGAATATCATCAGCAGGAACATTATGCTCGTATAGGTTTTGCACTTGAAACCACTGGAACTTGATAGGTCTATAGTTATCAGACATTATCTCAGTGGTCATAATGTTAAAGTAAGCATAACTAGATGGTTCCATCATCCGATTGTAAACAGCTGTCAACAACTTGTCCACGTCCTCTGTAGATAGAGTTGTTGTTGCATCAAGAGATGCCTCAGACCTGATATTTAACTCATCTTCGCAAGAAGAAAAGCCAAGTAAAGAAAGTCCCAAAAAGAGGCAAAGTATTTTATTTGTTTTCATCCTATTTGTAGTTTAGAAGTTAAGATTTAATCCAACAGAGAAGGTTTTCATATTAGGAATACCGTTATTATCGTACCCTGCAGAAACCTTATTGTCTTCACGATCTGGATCAATGTACTGAACCTCTGGGTCTAGGCCTTTGTACTTAGTAAAAGTAAATGGGTTACGTGCCTGAACATATAACCGGCAATTCTTAACGTAAGGTAGCTTTAAGTTAGAGGTAAAGGTATAACCAAGAGTAATCTCAGAAACTCTCAAATAATCGGCATCTTCTAAGAAACGAGATGAACGTTTTAAGTTCCAAGCAGAAATCTCTGAACTTAGATGAGGTCTTGGATTTGCGGCATTCGTATTGGTTGGAGTCCAATAGTCTAGCATATCATCAATCATGTTATTACCAAAAGAAGGACTACCTACAGCTCCACCGTTTAAGGCATCTTCTTTATACATAGCGTAAACCTTCTTCCCAATAGAGTACTGAGAGATTATTGCTAAATCAAATCCTTTATAAGCTACTCTTGTACCAAAGCCACCATAAATTGGAGCAATGGCGCCAGAGAACACCTTACGATCCTTGTCATCAATTAAACCATCACCGTTTAGGTCGGCATAAATCATATCGCCTGGCTGAACAGTGCTAACAACGTTACCGTCCTTGTCTTTATACTCATAAGGCTTGCTTGCTACACCAATTGCTTCTGGGAAGTAGAAAGAACCAAGGCTTTCTCCCTCCATAACAACAGATGCAAAGCTAGTAACATAATAACCATTGGCTGCACCTAACTTCACTACCTCATTATGGTTGTATGAGAAGTTAGCATTGATAGACCAACTTAGCTCTTTAGTCTTTATAATGCTGAAGTCGGCAGTAACCTCGATACCTTTATTAGAGATCTCACCACCATCATTAGACATCATTGTGGGGTAACCACTTTCTTGAGGCACATTGGTTCTATACAGAAGATCCTTAGATGTTTTGCTGTAAACGTCAACAATCAGGTTTAACCTATTGTTAAACATACCTAAGTCAAACCCAGCATTCATTGAGTAACCCTTCTCCCAATGAAGATCTGGGTTATATAGGTCGGTTGTGCCTAAACCTGGATTACCGTTGTGATTGAAATCTGAACCAGAACCAAGTAGGTTTAATCCTGTAGCATAACTAATGCCTGACTGGTTTCCAGTTAAACCATAAGAAGCCCTTAATTTAAGGTTGCTAATTAAAGATGACTGGAAAAAGTCCTCCTTAGACACATTCCAACCTATAGAAGCGGCAGGGAAGAAGCCCCATCTATTATCCTTATTGAATTTAGACGAACCATCACCACGAATAGAGAACATTAACATATAACGCTCATTCCAAGATAACTGTACGCGAGAAAAATATGATTCAAGAGCGGTGCTATAAGTATAGCTTCTACCCATGTTAATTAAACCAGCCGAAGTTAACCACGATAAATCATTAGATGGGAAGTTTTCTCCAGCAACATATGAATCCTCAAACAATGATTTTTGGAAAGAGTGTCCTCCTAAGATAGAATAACGTAGTTTCTGTTCAAACAGATTTCCTGAATAGGTTATAGTATTCTCAATTTGGAAACTTCTATTATTCTCAGTAGAGTAATAACCGTGACCAGTAGGAGCACCACCACCATTCTCACCACGCTTGGTATTTGGGGCATCAAATCTATTGTATCTATTTACAGCAACATCACCAGAATATGCTGAATGCCATACCAATCCAGAAATTGGGGTTACATCAAAATAGAAAGAACCACCTAATTCCTGCCATTTGTCGGTTATTTGTCGCTCAAATGCCATTAGAGGGTTAACAAAAGAACCACGAGTTAACTTACCGTTATCGTCGGTAGGGCTAACATTTGGGTGCGCATTGTGAGCAGCAGACCATGGTTGGTACATATTGTTATCATCAGCCATTGGTACCGACTCTGAAACAGAGAAATAAGACTGAACACCAATTTTAACGTATTTGTTAAACTTGTGATCAACATTTGCCCTGGTTCTGTATTTACGGTACTGATCCATCTTGATTATTCCTTGCTGATCGAAGATTGACCCAGAAAGATAGAACCTAGTATCCTCATTTCCTCCACCAAAACTTACCTGATGGCTTTGCACCTTAGCAAAGTCCCTTGTTACTAGATCAATCCAATCAGTATCATAAGGAGATTCAGCCATGGGTGTTAAAACGTTTGGATCCTTAGGAGGACCAACGATACCAGCGGCTATATCACTTATGAAATTTTCCCTAGCAACATCATGAACCCTCTTATACTGAGATGCATTTAGTAGGGTTGGCTTTTTTACTAAAGTCTGAATTCCAAGAGAAGATACTACATCAATAGTTGATTTTGCAGAATACTTCCCTCTCTTTGTTTGAATTAGCACAACACCATTTGATGCACGAGATCCATAAATAGCAGCAGAAGCAGCATCTTTAAGCACTTCTACGCTCTCTATATCATTTGGAGAAATACTTCCCATCGAAGTTTGTGGCACACCGTCGATTACGTACAATACGCTGTTTGATGCAGAAAGAGAACCATTACCACGAATGCTTATCTCAGTCATATCACCAGAACGTCCGCTAGTACTTACAACCTGTACCCCAGCAACTTTTCCTTGTAGCGCTTGAGCAACCGATGCCACAGGTTTTCCTGTTAGCTCTTCTGGCTTTACTGAAGCAACAGAACCAGTAAGCTCACTTTTCTTTACAACACCATAACCAACAACTACTACTTCATCAAGCTCTTGGCTGTCAGACTGCATTACAACGTTAATTACGCTCTGTGTTGCAGGCATTTCAACGGTTTTTAGCCCAATAAAGCTATAAACGATGATTGCATCACTACCAGGAACACTTAATGAATACTTACCATCAATGTCGGTAGTTGTACCAACTGTAGTTCCTTTAATAATTACAGATACGCCAGGGATACCAAGTCCATCGTCAGCCGATGTAACGGTACCTGTGATCTGTTTTGTTTGTGCAAATGCCAGCTGCAAGCCCAACATTGCAAACAGAACAACGAACACAAAGGTCCTTTTCATAAACAATTAGGTTTAGAAGTTAATAATTATGAAGTGGCTAAAAATCCAACTTCGCTATTTACATCGTGGACAGGGGGTGGCTGGGAGAGCTTAACCCTATCTCGTTATGTTTTACTAATGCCGCATCGTTTCAAAAACTTACAAGTACTTTTTAACCAACTTTCACGCTTGTTAACCTTGTTTGCGAAACGAAGGGCAGAGAATAAAACCTACATTTTTCCTCTTCTTGCAAAGTTGTAGAGTATAACCCATGGCTGAAATAGCGTTATTCGCCTATATTGATTTAAGTGCCAACACTTACTTGAGGCCTATAAAAACAAGTAGCCGGAGCATCCAATGGATACTCCGGCTACTTAAGCAGTGTTGAATTACAAGCAAATAGGGTATTACTGCTGTTCTCGTTACAGAAATCAAGAGCAACTCTTTACGCCTGTTCTTGCCGTTTTTTTTACAAGGAGGTTTATACACCTCAATTACTAACCAAAACTCGGAACAAAGGTGTAAGTAATTTGTAAAGCTAGGAATAGCGTGAAATGGCTATTTTTAATAGGGGTTAGCACTTATACTAGTTCCATTCTACCAAGAAGCAATGGGCTTATACCAACAAGAGTATAGCTGTTAAAGATGGTGCAAATCCTCCATAAATGCCAAAAAGCCCCTGATGCAAGCATCAGGAGCTTCTTAGCAGTTGTTCTCAAGCCTCAATTACTATACTCAAAAACTATGATGCAAAGTTGCCGTAAATTTACATCCTAGGGAATAGCTCATTTCACCTATTTTACTATAAGTGACAGCACTTACTTTGTTTGCAAATAGACACATACGCAAAGGGGCTACCCGTATGGATAGCCCCTTTGCGTATGTTATTGTGATGGGTCTAAATTAGTTCCGCCTCCTTAAGTAGCACTTCCATCTCCTGTTGTAGCTTTTGTGCGCGATGGCGCGCAGCCTCGGCATACTTAGCGGTTATATCGGCATAAATAATTCCACGCGATGAGTTTACAAGTAACCCGCAACGGGAATTCATTCCGTTCTTTGCCACATCGCGTAGGCTTCCACCCTGTTCGCCAACTCCTGGAACCAGAAGAAAATGGTCTGGAGCCAACTTGCGCACCTCCCTAAACTGCTCGGCTCGGGTTGCCCCTACAACGTACATCATGTTGCTATCGGATCCCCAGTGCATAGATTTTAGCACAACTTCCTCGAATAGCTTGCGTCCAGTTGCTGCATTCTCCATCATCTGGAAATCATGGAAGCTATCGTTTGAAGTAAGCGCCAAAAGGATTACCCATTTGTTGTCAAAATCGAGGAATGGGGTTACGGTATCCTGTCCCATGTATGGCGATATGGTTACCGCATCGCAATCTAGGCTTTGAAAAAAGGTTTTTGCGTACATCCTAGCGGTATTTGCTATATCGCCACGCTTTGCATCGGCAATAAGGAAAATATCGGGGTAGTTCTTACGAATGTACTTAAAGGTTTTCACAAGGCTATTCCATCCCGATGCCCCGTGCAACTCGTAAAAAGCAAGGTTAGCTTTGAATGAGACAGCCAAATCGGCCGTAGCATCAACTATTCCCTTGTTGAACTCAAATAGCGGATCGGGCTTTGAAAGCAAATGCTCGGGAATCTTGTTCAAATCGCTATCGAGCCCTACACAAAGAAAGCTCTTCTTGCGACATATCTGGGTAAATAGTTGTTCGGGAGTCATATGGTTGCAGATTTTACTCTTCGCTTGCTCTTAATCGTTCCGCGTTCTCGGCCATTTGCAGCTTATCAATAATCTCGCCTATATCGCCATCCATTACTGCCGAAAGGTTGTATAGGGTAAGGTTAATGCGGTGGTCGGTAACGCGTCCCTGTGGGTAGTTATATGTACGAATCTTTGCCGAACGGTCGCCAGTAGAAACCATGGTTTTACGTTTGGACGAGATTTCGTCTAGGTACTTCTGGTATTCAAGGTTGTACAAACGGGTACGAAGTTCGCCTAAGGCCTTATCAAAGTTCTTTAGCTGCGACTTCTGATCCTGACACTGCACCACAATACCCGATGGGATGTGGGTTAAGCGGATTGCAGAGTAGGTGGTGTTAACGCTCTGTCCGCCAGGTCCCGATGCGCAGAAAGTATCCTTCCGGATATCCTCCATTCGCAGGTCAATATCAAACTCCTCAGCTTCGGGAAGCACTGCAACGGTTGCTGCAGAGGTGTGAACACGCCCCTGGGTTTCGGTTTGGGGTACGCGCTGTACGCGGTGCACGCCAGACTCGTACTTAAGCACACCATAAACGCCGTTACCCTTAACGTTTAGGATAACCTCCTTGTAACCGCCTGCTGTTCCTTCGGAGAAATCGCTAACATCATACTTCCAACCCTTTGTCTCAATAAACTTGGTGTACATGCGGTAGAGGTCGCCAGCAAAGATACTTGCCTCATCGCCACCTGTTCCAGCACGAATCTCTAGTACGGCATTCTTGCCATCCTGAGGGTCGGCAGGAATTAATAGGAATTTGATCTCCTCCTCTAATTCAGATTGCTGATTCTCAAGGGTGTCAACCTCAATTTTGGCCATCTCGCGCATCTCTTCATCCTTCTCGGTAGCAAGTATCTCCTTTGATGAATTGATATTGCTTAGAATATTTTTATACTTATCGTAGGCCTCAACAATTGGCTCTAGCTCGCGGTACTCCTTATTAAGAGCCACAAACCTCTTCATGTCGGCCATTACAGCAGGGTCGGTAATCTGCTGTCCTATCTCTTCAAACTTATGGCGTAAGCCCTCAAGCCTACGCAGAATGCTATTTTCTGCCATTTTTACCTCTGCAAATTGAGCGCAAAGTTAGCTATTTTCCTTTATCTATCTATACTAAATGGAACACTGATGATTCAGATTTAGCGAATTGGCACAAATTTGCTTGATGACAAGTTGCGTTGCACACCCATTAGTGTTGAAATATTTAGTGGCATATTACAGGCAACAAAAACTTGGTGGGAAGTGTTGGCCACTGTATCTCATTACGTAAAAACATGTCAGCTCACGTTTAGCCAAACAAATCAGTTTTAACACAGGGCAAACGCATCTAATTTTTTAAAACCTTAAAAACATAGTCGTTATTCCACCCGATAATCTTGCGTTTCCCTTTAATGCCAAT